>CAZOEL010000016.1:0-93824 GCA_964578835.1 uncultured Syntrophobacteraceae bacterium
CCTCTCCCTCAGGGAGAGGGTCGGGGTGAGGGAAGTATTCTTTTGAAAGAGGATCTCCCCATGCCCTCTCCCTCAAGGGAGAAGGAAGAACCGCAACCTGAAGATTCAAAGTTGACGGTCCACTAGTCTAGCAGGCGATTAGGGGGGCGGCCCGGGCCAACTCGTTGCCCGCGCTGCCCCGGACCCGCAATATCCTGCACTACTCCATATCTCGCGACATGTGTGCATTGAGTAGCCCGTCAGAAAAAGTCAGGCGCATTTGTCTACGATATCCGATTGAGCGTCTCCCGACCTTCGTAAGCTTGCATGGTGATGCTGCAGGAATGATTTGGCTCCCTCTGCGCCCATGTAGCGCTCGAGCAGTCTTGTTTCGGTCTGAGCGAGATCGACAAGCACCAGAGCGTCGAGGACATCACTGAAATGACGATCGACGCTGAACCCCAGCAGTTCTCCGCCAAGGCGCATGTAGTGCTTGAGCAGTATGGGGATGCCCTTTTGGTCTCTTTCAATGTCTGAGATCAACTCCGATAGCTCCAGGATGTCGTGAACCTGAGCGCATGCGGCTTCGAGCTTGCCGGATCTGGCGACTATTGCTCTGGGCGGGTTCTTGCCTTTCACAAGGGAGGCGAGATCCGAGCGGGTCGAGCTTCTTTTGGAAAAGGACACAATGAGCTGGCGCGAAATGGAGTTATAGTCGTTGCTGATGCTTACGGGACCGAATAGGAATCTATACTGTGGATGCTCCGATACGAATTTCCCTATGCCCCTCCAGAGAAGCATCAACGGTTGGTAACTCTTCTGGCGCTCGGTGCGCACAAAGGACCTGCCAAGCTCTATAGCGGGAGAGATGCGCTCGATCAGTTCTTCTTTGAAGTCGAAGAGGGTGCTAGTGTATAAGCCCTCCACGCCATACCACGAAAGAATCCGGTCGGTCATGCCCAGACGGTAGGCGCCTGCAACTTCCTCCTTTTCCTTATCCCAAAGGAAAAGATGAAGGTAATGCTCATCGAAGCGGTCCTTATCGATCTCCTTCCCGGTTCCTTCGCCTGCATTGCGGAAGGTGATCTCTCGCAGCCTCCCTATCTCATCGATTACATTGGGCGCTTGCCAGGCAGTCGCGCTGAAGACGGCGAGCTTTCCAGCATCGACCAGCAGTTGCTCTCGGGGCAAGGCGTCGATCTCCTTGACCAAAAGACCGGCTTCCCGTGCGGCGACAACCGGGAGCTGCAATCCTTTGTTTTGCGCCGCGGACGCAGCTACGGGCCTGGAATCATCGCTCAACCGGTTCTTGAGCATATATGTCCTGAACCGGACATACTGCATCATCTCTTCATCTTCTAACTTCTTCAACCTGTCGAAAGAGATGAGCTTTCCGATCTTGACCGGAATAGAGCTGTTCCCCTTGTTGAGAAGCTCCCTTGGCAGCATCAATGTGCGCAACCTCGGGTGCAAGAAGCCGAGCAGGTGGAACAGAATGCTATTGCGGCCTTCGAAAAAGATGGGAAGTACGGACGCTTGAGTATTTCTTATAATCCGCGCAACGGTGTCGCTCCATCGTGAGTCTGTTATTCCATTCTGCGAAAAGCGAAAATGGGATACTTCGCCCGCAGGAAAGACTCCCAGGGCGTTTCCCTCCCGAAGCCACCGGATTGTCTCTCTTATGGGTTTGAGATTTGTCCTGGAAGAATTTTCCCTTGCAAAAGGATCGACATAGATGAACAGCCGATCGAGCTCGTCCAGGCCGACATGCCCAAGGAGGTAATTCGCCATGATTCTGGCGTCTTTCCTGGCCGAATGGAGAATCGAGGCGAGAATGACGCCTTCGACGCCTCCGAAGGGATGATTCGCCGCCACGATCAAAGGACCGTCTGTGGGGATGCGGCGCCTGTCTTCTTCCGATAGCGCATACGCAATCCCGAGAGCCTTGAGAAGATGATCCGATATGTGTGAATCTCCCGGCGTCCGGAGCGCTGCTTCACACAGTTCGTCTAAGCGCTCGCTCAAGGTGAGTCGCTTGAGCGCTTTTAACAAGAGCGTCGTGGACCAACTGGAATGCGACGTCTTCTCATCAATGTTCAGCAGGGATTCCAAGGCGCTGGTCGCCGTCTTTGCCATGAATGCACCTCCATCATGGTTTGAGCAGGTTCAATAAGACTTTTCATTATTTGGCAAATGGACTGGTTGTAAGACGGACCAAGGATAGAAGGGCTCTGTTACGGTTGTGCGTGCATGATGTGAATATATTGTGAAATTTCAGGGAAGGGAGACAGGAATGAATAGAAGGGGTGCGGAGCAAAATTGCCTATGCGCCATATGTAGATCGGTTGTATTGCATAAGCGATGATGCAAGCTCCCGGCATGTCACCAAAAAAAAATATCTCCGTGACAGAAGCGTAACATGCGTGCTGTATGCTTCTCGCGTCTTTCGAGCAGGTTGCCTGAGATCTAGTCGAATTCACAATATAAATCGGCGTATCGAGAGGGCCGGTTCAGAGCTTGAATCTGTAGGGAGGAGTGAATCTCTTGTTGCATCATGATGTTGTTTCGCCTGGCTGTGAGCGTGAGCCCGGTTGGGCGGTATTGCGCTGTTGGAATGGGAGGAGCCCGTCGGCAGACGGAGGCTGTTCAGGGTTTTGCGACGTATTCGCAACCTTTTTCAGGAGGCCGGGGCAGAGATTATGATGAAATGGCTCTGCTGTCTCACAATCGGCCTGCTTGCTCTTCTTGCCGTCGATCGTCCGCACTTCGCCGGAGCTTCCGAGGCCGGGGAAATTGTCTTCGACATCCGATCCTATCAGGTGGATGGGAACACTCTGCTTTCAAAAGAAACCATTGAAGAACGCCTCACGGACTTTACCGGCTCGATGAAAACGGCGGAAGACGTGGAGAACGCCAGGGGCGCCCTCGAAACACTCTACCACGACCTTGGCTACCCGACCGTCCTCGTCAATATCCCAGAGCAGGGCGTCGAATCTGGCGTCATCAGGCTCGAAGCGATAGAAGGAAAAATCAGAAGAGTCACGATCAATGGGAACCGTTACTACACAATGGAAAAGATCCGTAGCGAGCTCCCATCTTTCAAGCCCGGTGAAGTTCCTTACCTTCCCAAGCTCCAGGAGGAGATCAACAAGATCAACTCCAATGCGGATATCAAGGTCGCTCCGCGAATGACGCCCGCCGAAGAGACAGGCTCAATCGACGTGGATCTGGAGGTCAATGACAGGCTTCCTCTTCATGCGAGCCTCGAGCTGAACAACAGGGCGAGTCCCGATACCACCGATCTCAGGCTGAGCGCAATGATCCGCTATGACAATCTGTGGCAGCGGGATCATTCGGTTTCGGTCCAGTACCAGTCATCCCCGCTCGACCTCGACGAAGTGCAGGTAGTGGCTGCGTCCTACGTGCTTCCGGTTCCCTCTCGCCCGTCCGATCGTTTGGCCATCTACGGCGTTTGGTCCGACAGCGCAACCGCGTTTGGCGAAGGATTCAAAACCGTTGGCGAAGGCTTCATACTCGGGGCGCGCTATGTGCTGCCGCTTCCAGCCTACGAGAAGTATCAGCACAACATCACATTCGGTATTGATTACAAAGACTTTGAGGATGTGCTCGGTTTCGAGGAGGATGTTCCGGACAGCGGAACCGCTGTCCAGTATCTGCCCATCTCGATTGCTTATGGAGCGTTCCTGCCCGATGAAAAAGGCCTGACTCAGTTCAGCGCCGGGATCAACGCGGCATTTCGTGGCTTGGTGACCGACCAGGAGGAATTCGACAACAAGAGATTCAAGGCGAGGGGCAACTACATTCTCGCAACTGCTGGAGTCGAGAGATATCATAAGCTTCCATGGGAATCGACTCTTTTTGTCAAAGTTGACGGACAGGTGGCCGACCAGCCGCTTATTTCAAACGAGCAGTATTCCGCGGGCGGAATGGACAGCGTTCGCGGGTACAAAGAAAGTGAGGGGCTCGGAGACAATGCGGTGCACGCCACTGTGGAGCTCTCAGCCCCGGATCTCGTCAAGAAGCTTGGCTTCGAGAACAAGTCCCGGGTGGTCCCGTACGCCTTTCACGGTGTAGCCTTTCTGCACGTCAAAGAAGCGCTCCCCGACCAAGACAAGGATACGACATTGCACAGCGCCGGCGTGGGCGTTCGAGGCTCGATCGCCGGCTTTCTCGAATATGACGCGGGCATAGGGATTCCTCTGACGAGCACGGAGCACACGGACAAGCATGAGCTCGGAGGGTTCTTCATGGTCAAATACAATTTCTGATGAGACTGCCGCCTGGAGGAGAGTTGTGAGGAAAAAGCATGAAAAATGGCTTAGAGGTGTGATTTTCAGTATCGGAATTCTGGCTTTCGCATGCGCTCAGGCGCATGCATGGTGGGATGATAAATGGGAATTCAGGAGGAAGATAACCTTTGATTCGACGGCGTCCGGAGCGGATATCCAGGAGACTCTAACCGATGCTCCCGTGCTTGTCAGGCTGCACACGGGGAACTTTGCCTTCGCCAATGCGAAAGAAGACGGATCGGATATCCGCTTTGTGGGCTCAGATGACAAGGCGCCTCTGAAGTTTCACAAGGAATTGTATGATCCGCAGCTTGAAATAGGCCTTTTCTGGGTCAAAGTTCCGCGCATTGCAGCCTCCTCGAATTCCGACTCCATGTGGATGTACTTCGGCAATAAAGCGGTTTCCGGAGGTGATGACCGTGGGGGGACCTACGATGTGAATCGTGTGGCCGTTTATCATTTTGACGAACCGGACGGGGCGCCGAAAGACTCCACCGCGTACAAAAACCACGCCTCCCAGTTTGAAGGCGGGAAGAGAACGCAGGGTCCGATCGGCAACGGGGTGAGCTTCAGCGGCATGGGAGAGAGGATTGTCATCCCGAAAACGCCATCCCTGAACTTTTCAAATGGATTGACCTTTTCTGCGTGGATCAAGATAGGCGCTCTTCAGGAGAACGCCTATATCTTTGCATGGGAGAACGAGGAGCAGGGAATTGTTTTTGGGATAGACCAGGGCATGCCCTATTGTCGGGCCACCCATGCGGGCAATGTCATCGAGACCCAGAAGAGCTTTGCTCTCCCCGTAGAAGAATGGCGCCACATTGCATTCACGGTCAAGCCATCCGATAAGCTTTCGATCTATGTGGATGGCTCGGAGGTCGCCTCGGTTCCTTTCTCCGGGCCTCTTCCCGAGCCTTCTGCCGATATGATGGTCGGAGCTTCCCTTAAGGGTGAGCATTCCCTGATCGCAGAGATCGATGAAGCCTCTCTATCCAAGATTGCAGCGCCTGCAGCTCTGATAAGGACCTCCTATTTGGGAGAAGGGCCGGACGCCGCGCTTTCCGCCGTCGGCGCGGAGGAGTCGGGAGGCGGGGGCGGGCATACCACCTATTTGCACACGATCCTTAAGAACCTTACTCTCGACGGTTGGCTGATCTGTGGAATTCTCACACTTTTTGGGGCCTTCAGCGCAGTAGTTTTCCTAAGGAAAGCTCTCCTTTTGGTTCTGATGCAGAAATCGAATCTGGCCTTCCTGGGCTCTTTCAGAAACACTACCGATCTGATCCTGCCCACTCAGAACGAGGACGATGAAAGCGGCGTCTTCGACGGTTCTTCCATCTACGAAATATACCTGGCCGGATGCAATGAGCTGAAGCGCTTTTTGAAAATCGAGGACGCCAATCCCGCCGCTCAAGCCCTTAGCCCGATAGCCCTTAAATCTTTTAACGCAAGCATTGAACGGGCTTTCATTAGAGAAAGCCAGAAGCTCAATTCCTGGATGGTGGTCCTCACCATGGCCATTGCCGGTGGTCCTTTCCTCGGCCTTCTGGGAACTGTTTGGGGCGTTATGAATACCTTTGCAGGCATGGCCGAAGCGGGCGAGGCCAACCTGGCCGCGATCGCCCCCGGAATCGCCTCCGCCCTTGCCACGACCGTCTTTGGACTCTTTGTGGCCATCCCATCGCTCTTTGCATACAACTATCTCATTCAAAAGACCAAAAGCATCGCCACGGAATTGAGTCTTTTCGTGGACGAGTTCCTTATGAAAGTGGAAGGCAACTATGGAGGTCATGCATGAGGCGAAGGCTCAGAGACGATCAAAAGATCCTGGATGAGCTCAATGTGACTCCTCTACTCGATCTGGCCTGGACGCTGCTCGTCGTCTTCGTCATCTCCGTTACCGCGGCGGTGCAGGGCATAAAGGTCAATCTGCCGAAAGCCAGCGCCGCGCCGTCGCCGGTCAAACCGAGCACAAAGGCGATCACGATCACGCAGGATGGGAAGATCTTCCTGGACAGTTTTCCTGTAACCATGCAGGAGCTGGAACTGCGGCTCAGCCAGTATAAAGCCGCCGATCCCAATCTTCCTGTCGTCGTCAAGGGCGATGAGGACGTCTACTACAAACGCATAATAGAAGTTCTCGATCTGCTTGCAAAACTGGAAATCACTCAGCTTGGGCTGGTGACGCAGAAATTGGTGAAATGAACGCAGCTCCTGCTTGGCTGCAAAGTAGAGGAGGAATTGTTCATGGCTGTGAAGAAGAATAGCTCCAGGGCTATCTGGGTGGCTTCAGGCGCCTTCGTGCTGGTTGTTCTTTGCGCCTTCGGCGTGCTGGCCAAGTTTCTTGTCAGCGAGGACGAAGGAAGGAGGCGAAAACAAGTGCAGATGGTCACGATTCTCAAGCCTCCGCCACCTCCCAAGATCGAAGAAAAGCCTCCCGAGCCCGAAGTGAAAGAAGAAATCAAGGAGGAAATCGTCGAGCCAAAGGCGGAAGAGCCTGAGCCCAAGCAGGCGAAGGATGATTCGCCGCCTCCGGGCAAAAACCTCGGGGTCGACGCGGAAGGCGGCGCCGGATCGGACGGTTTCGGGCTTGTTGGAAACAAAGGCGGCAGGGCTCTCATCGGCGGCGAAGGAGGCGGCCTGGGCTCGTTGATGCGCAAGTACGGCTGGTACAATCAGATCATCCAGGATGAGATAAAAAAGGAGCTCCTGAGTCGCCTCGCTCAAAAAGGCGGCATCCCGAAGGGCAAGATACAGGCCGTGATTAAGATCGTGATGAACGACAAGGGGAGCATCACCAGATTTGAAATCGTCGGGTCGTCCGGCAACAAGCTTGTCGATGACGCCTTCAACGAGGTGCTGGGCAGGACGAAGATCAGCCGTCCCCCTCCCGAAGGGATGCCTCTTGGCATGAATCTGAAGATAACAGCTCAAGGATGATGTGAAGATAATCGTCAGTTCCGAAATTCTGAAGGAGAAGATTGTGCTTAAGAGGGGTTGGCTCTTGCGGTCATGGCTCGTGTTGATTGTGGGATTCCTGCTGACGTTCACTGCGCTCTGCCCGGACGGATCGCATTTCAAAACTGCTGAAGCTTCCGATATGAGCGACCTGCTCCGATTGCTAGAGGCCAAAGGCGTAATCGACAAAAAAGAAGCCGCGGAATTTCGTCGCTCCTACGGCGCGTCTTCCTCAACCGCCGACGGCATGAACGGCCTCGTCTCGCTGCTCAAGAGCAAGGGCGTCCTTGATGACGACGAAGCCGCTGGCTTGCTCGCCGCCTCACCCGATGCCGCTTTCGAACAAAGGAGCGCCAAGGCGCCCCTGATCCCGCCGGAAAAAGAGGACGAGGTCGTTCGCCGCATTTCCAAAGACGTGGCCGCCGAAGTGAAGAAGAACGTAAAGGCCGAAATCAAGGATGAAGTTCGCAAGGATGCGCTCGCCAATCTGTGGCCGGAAGGAACCCCGGACTGGGTGAAGAGAGTTCGGTGGGGCGGAGACATCAGAATTCGGTATCAGGGAGAATACTTTAGTAATTCCAACGTGGTCGGTCTGGGGAAGCCCCCGGACGGGACCGAAGTTCTCAATACTACGAAGGACCGGCAGCGCGCCCTGCTCAGAGCCCGCCTTTCCGCGGGCGTAAAGGTCAACGATGAAGTTGAAGCCAAGGTCCGGATAACCACCGGCAACGAGAAGAATCCGGTTACCACCAACAACGCTCTCGAAATGAGCGGAAAGAGCGATCTGGTTCTCGATCAGGCCTATCTGCAGTATAAGCCCAGCGAGGAGTTTAGCCTGGCTGCCGGACGCATGCCCAACCCGTGGTTCTATACCGACCTTGTCTGGGATCATGATTTGAGCTTCGACGGACTTGCCGCAAGTGGTAAAGCCCCACTCTGGGGCAGCGCCACCGGCTTTCTCACTGCGGGAATTTTCCCGCTCGAAGAAGTCGAGCTCTCAACCGACGATAAATGGCTCTGGGGCGTTCAGGCCGGGGTCGAAGGCCAGCCCGCCATGGCGCTCACGGCTAAGGCAGCCGTCGCCTATTACGACTACAACAACGTAATAGGCCAGCGCAACGACGCCAATCAGCTTGGCGAGAAAGACTTTTCCGTTCCCGCATTCCAGCAGAAAGGGAACACTCTCATGGACATCGATCCCACAGACGACACCCTGGCGGCCCTCGCTTCGGAATACAAAGAGCTTAATGTAACCGGCTCTCTCGATTTCAGCGGCTGGCATCCGGTTCATGTGGTCCTCACTGCCGACTACGTTAAGAACCTGGGCTTTGACAAGAGCGATGTCCAAAAGCGAACCCTTCTTCCCAGCGTGAAGGAAGAAACGGACGGCTATCAGGTTGGGCTTGCAGTCGGCCACAAAGAGATAGCCAAGCGCTGGGATTGGAAAACCTTTTTGGCCTATAAGCATCTCGAAGCGGATGCGGTGTTGGACGCCTTCACGGATTCAGATTTCCACGGTGGTGGAACCAACGCTCAAGGCTGGATTCTCGGGGGCGAGTTGGGGCTGATGAAGAACGTCTGGTTGACTGCGCGCTGGATGACGGCCGATGAAATATCGGGCGATCCTTTGGCGATAGACGTTCTTCAGGTCGATTTGAACGCCAGATATTAAAGGGAATATGAATCATGGCATGGACAGTGCGCGCTTTTAGATCAATCTCCATAGTATTGCTTTTGATTGCCCTGGGGCTGGGGAGCGGCCTCGGCTACAGCGTGTACACGCTCGACAAGGAGCGCAAGGCGAATGAGCAGCTGGTGAAAGGGCTTGAAAAGAAACTAGCCAACGAGCAACAGAAGGTCAAAGAATCCAAGTCTCGCATCTCGAACCTCGAGGGCCAGAACCGCGCCGTTCAAAATCAGCTCGCAAAAGCGCAGGAAGAGAAGAGCGCTGTCGAGGAAGAGGTCAAAGGGCTTCAGGGAAAGCTCGTTGCCGCGGAAACGAGCCTCAAAGAGCTTGCCGACGCGCAGACGTCGCTGAAAGCCGGTTGTGCGGCTTTGGAGAAGCAATATACCGAAGCGGCCAAAGCTCAAGTCGAGGAAATTGCAAGCCAGTTCAAGAAGCGCTATGAAGCCGCCGTTGAGCAGATGAACGAACAAAAAGGGGTGCTTGAAGCGTCCCTCAAAGGCACAAAGGAAAGCCTCGACCAGTGTAGAAGCAACAATCAAAGCCTAGGCGCGATCTCCAAAGAGTTGCTGCAAAAATATGAAAACAAGGGCTTTTTTCAAAGAGCCGTGGAGAACGAGCCCTTGACGCAGTTCAAGAAAATCGAGCTGGAAAAGCTCGTACAGGAATACTCCCACAAGATCGACGACCAGATGGTGAAGGCGGAGAAGAGCAAATGAGGGCTTCGTTATTTTTGGCTAGACCCCCACAAGCAGTTTATTTCACATAACCTTAAGATGCGCGACATAATCTCGTAACATTCATCTGCTATAGTCCATCCAAAACGTAAGGGAAGCCATCTTCAAGGACGCATCGAAGGCGGCGAAGATGGCTTGGAACAAACCAACCCGTACTCAGGAACCTAACTTTTGGGTCCTTCGCTGACCTGAGATCCTCAGGGAACAGGAAGCCCAAATCAAGAGCTCCAAAGCTCTTGGTTTGGGCTTTTCTTTTTGGGCCTCCGGCCCTGAGCGAGCCGACTGCTCATCCGCTCATCGAGAGCGATGCGAGCGCAAAGGCTTCGCACGTCTGCAAGATCGACAGGGTACTTTGCTGTCCCGATCCATATCGGAAACAGAAAGCCCGAGTAAGAAGAGAGCCCGGCTGGCTTCCGCAGAGCCTGTGCTTCAGCCGGCGCACGGAAAGGAGGTGTAGCGAGAGAGTCTTACTTGTGGTGAGTTTCTAGAGGAATCCGCAACAAACGTTTTGTAAGTCACAGCTCTTCAGAAAAAGCCAAAGCCCGGGCAACCGGGTGACGGAAAGCCAACGGGTGCCGCGCAGTGCGGGACGGCCGGGTTGCCTGAGAGAAAATTGGAAACGATTTTCATACTCAGGAGGTTTTCAAAATGCAGTTGAAGAAAAAAGTGATGGGTGCTCTTTTCGCATCGGCTTTCATGGTTTGCGGCGCAGTTGGTCAGGCAGCCGCGTATTTTGAGCAAGGCGCTTTCGCGATTGGCGTCTATTTCGATGAGCCATCCCAAACCAAAAACGAAGTGATGATAGATACGGGCTACAGGTGGGACTCTAACTACAATGTCCAAATGCAGACGATTGCTCCAGTAGGAAGCGTCAGCTATGCCGATTTCGGCTTGTCGAATTGGAGTGGCTTAAGACTCGGTGCGGTCGCTACTTCTGGGCTCAATTATGAAACTGGTGTTGGCGACTATTGGTTCGCATCTTCATCTGCAACAGATCCTAAAGCCTCCGGTATGGGTGCCATAGCCTTCGAAAACTCAGTCAATCAAGCCTTGACGACTCACAGTGGATCTAGCAGTTACAAAAGTGTTATGGGGCCGACTTATGGCTGGTATAACCTTTTGCAGTATAACTATGGACAATTCACAGATCCGCTTGACCTCAACTTGTCGGCGCTCAACAGTCAAGAGAGTGTAGAAGTATATATCTACCACTATGTAACCAGCGTAGTTGACTGGGACACCGGTGAACTTGCCGCTAACCTTGTAGCCGGCAACGGTACTGACTATGCCGCCAAGCTTATCGTCTATGCTGATGGCCATGTTGTACTCGATGCTGCTTCTGGAGCTCCTGCAGTTCCCATCCCCGGAGCAGTGTGGCTTTTTGGATCTGGCCTTCTTGGCCTGGTAGGCATTCGCAGAAGAAACAGCTAGTCTTCGATATTGGGGGGAGACTTCTCCCCCTGTGCGCGAATTCAATTTGAGTCTCATTAGAGCGCATACACAGAAAAGAAACCTTTAAGGAGAAATAAGATGAAATTTGGAAAGACCATGAAGTCGTTTGTTGTTGGCGCTTCCATAGCTGCGATGGTCTCACCTGCGATGGCGACCAACTATGACATCAACATTTACGGCGCTTCCGCTCAGTTCACCTTTTGGCAAGACACGGCCAACGATTTTCTTACGAATGGCGGACCGGCTTGCACCAGTACAACTTCATCCGTTTCTAGCGATAAGAAGCATGGAATAACTATCGGAACCGGTTGCACCGGTTTGGTGGGTGGCGGCACCCATACGGTGACGATCCGCTACAGTTCGAAAGCATCCTATGACGGTATTGAAGCCGTACGCGGCTTTGACCGATGGAACAGCACTGCCTGTGATACGACTGCCCCCTATTATTCCGCCGACTATCGTGAAATGTGTGACACCGTACCTTGCACATCGCTTACCTGTCAGGATGTCACGATCGGCGCCTCTGACGTTGCAGGCGCCACGTTCAGGCAGTCGAGCAACGGTAACTTGAAAGGCCATTTGGGTGGTGGTACGATTTCACGAGCATTTGGTACGGATGCGACCAACACCGTCTATACCGATGGGCTTACCGCCGATCAACCAATCGTGGTTCCTTTTGGCTTCTTCGCCAATAACAAAGTCACCAAAAAGATATGCCTTGAGCCTACGCCCGATCAGCATGTGACCGCCCATAAGGCAATATCTAAATGGGGCTATGAGTGTGTGCCTGATGGGAATGGCAACTCTGCTGAGTGTATCGGCTACTTCAAATGCGTTGGTGGCGTCTGCTCCGGTGGCGTAAACGCTAACGCTGCCTGCACAACGGCCACACAGTGCCCGGATATCGCGCTTGAGAATACGAGCTGCAAAGCTATGCCGCTCGACAACATCAGCAGACCGATGGCCGTTTTGATCTATTCAGGTAAGATTGACAACTGGAGTAAGTTCGGTCCGTCTTTCGAGAATAGAAAGATTGTTGCTTGTCTTCGCCATGCGGGCTCCGGAACGCACGCTACGATCGATGCTTCAATTATGAACAATAGCGGTCTTTCCCTTTTGACGCTCCAGAACATTTCTGGTTTAGGCGGACCTGTAACGTGGTTCAACGATGGTTCGTCCGATATGATGAAATGTATCAATGAGAATGGCGGAAAGACTGACGGAACCACTCTTTACGGAGCAATCGGCTATGCCGATTCCGACCAATTGGCCGATGTGAACAATAATTACCCGAACGTTCACTCTGTCAAATACGAGGGTCAGGAGCCCCTTCGCAAGAACATTTCCAACTGTGAATACACTTTCTGGTCAGCTCAGTGGCTCTTCACCGACGCCGTTGAGATCAACGCGGACCCTGTTATTGCTGATATCAAATCCGACCTGATTGCCTATGCTTCTAATCCCGCCAAGATCCCCGCTTCCAAGAGAGATTACTGGGCAGCTAAGGATGAGCTTAGGTGTAAGAAGACTAACGACTTCTCGTTCCCAAAACCGTAAGTCGGCTCGTGGGGATGGGGTGATGTGACCTCGTCCCCGGTGCGAACCCTGTTTTTCGAAATGCATAGCTGCCGAGGACCCGGTGCTTTACCGGGTCCTTTTTTGTCGTGAAAAGTTCACCTGGGCGTAACGGATTTTCCACCATTGTTGTGTTATTCAACTCCGGCCGGCATGCGATGAGATGAATATGGGAGAATGTCTCGCGGTGCGCGGCTATGGCCTTGTGCGGTTCTTTGATGAATATCATGTCACGAGCAGTGAGGAGTGAAGGTCCATGTTGTTTCGAAAACTCGTTAAGCCATTGGTCATAGGGGGGGTGGTCATATTGTGCGCCTCATCAACCGCCTACTGTGTTGCCGCCGCGGAGGCGGAGGGCTCCGTTCGACCGGCTACCGTCGATATCCAGTACGTTTGCCGGACGAAAGGCGGAGAGATCCTTGCCACAACCGATCGAAAGACGACTGAAGATCCAGGTGTGAAAAAATCGAGGCTCTTTCTTCCTCCTTCCAACTATGGCCCTGTGAGTGTAACCATTGGCGAGGAGTGCAGCGAGTGCCCTTCAGATTCCAAGACCAAGGGCCTGGCAGACTTTATTGCCGATCAACTGGCAAAGGAAGCGACCGGACTCGAGAACGGTCAGCGCCGCACTGTGACAATCAAGGCAAAAGCCCTCGAAGATCTTAAAGAAAGTGAACGCTACATCAAATTGATGCTTGTGACAAGGTACCCGAAAGAAACGGAAATGCGGAAGGCGGTGTTCGTTGAGCGCCTGAATAAGGAACCCGTAGTTGGCTTTCAGGTGAGTGATGCGGCTTTGCCCGGTGAGGTGGTGGCAGTAGAGGGTGATGAGGTGAAGATACGATTGTCGCCCAAAGATGGCGCTGAGATTGAGACTCCTTTCGGTAAAGGCCATGTTCGGGACAAAGGGACCGAGTATGAGATCGTTGAAGATGCAAAAGTTGGCGAGCTTGTGCGCACCGGGCCGCTTCTGGCAAGAATATCGGCCGTGGACGAGACGACCTTCACTCTAGATTTTGGCGAGCCTTTTGGGGGTGAGGAGCTCACATGCGATTTCTGGGTTGAAGACGCTTCGGAAAAGAAGTGATCCTGAAGCTCAACTGGTTTGAAAACGGAAGGATTTTTGATGAGAAGCATTAAAAGGATCAGCGTCTTAACTGCATGTGTTTTGACCGCCACGGTGATGGCCTTGGGCGTCGCATCCCTCGATGTGACCGCATCGTCCAAAAAAAAGGACGGAGCGGTAAAAGAAACAGCCGAGAAAGCGCCCTCTGGGAGAGAAGAGTCCGAGCAAGGCGGCGCCAAAGCCTCTCAAAGCGCCGGCGCCGAAAGCATCGAGAAGGGCGACATCGTTTTGATCCACTATGCGGCGACGCTTGAAGATGGATCGCTCTATGAAACCACTCTAGAAAAGAGAGCCAAAGATCCCGGGTCGAAAAAAGCGTCATGGTATGTGGAGCCGAAAAGCTTTTCCCCCGTGCTGACGGTGGCAGGCGAAAGGGGACCGGCGCCGGGGATTGGAGATGCTCTCCTCGGGATGAAGGCTGGGGAGCGCAAGACCGTCTCTTTGCCCGCCGAGAAGGCTTATGGCCCCGCCAATCCCTCCAACAAGCTCCAATATGCTTGTGCGAAGAAAATTCCCAAAATCATGGTCATGGATCCCGAACAGTATGTCAAGCAGTTCGGCGCATTCCCTGTTGTTGGGAATGAAGTCGAAGCCACCCCCTACTTCAAGGCGAAAATCCTGGAAGTTTCCGAGACGTCCGCGAAGCTTGAAATGCTTGCCGTAGATGGGATTAAGGAAGAGGAGAGCTTCGGGACTGCCGAGATTCACGTGCAGGGCGAAGAGATCACTATTTCGCTCGCGCCGAAGATTGGCGCTCCTTTTGAAGCCGATGGCCGAAAAGGGATTATTGAGTCTTCGGATGGGAAGAACTTCACCGTTGATTTCAACAGCCCGTTGCTTGGCAAAGCGATCTCGCTCGACCTGGAGGCTGTTTCCGTCACGAAAGCGTCCGGCCTTTCAGGGGTTAGCCTCGACTGGCTTCAGGATCATGACAAAGGGATCGGAGTGAGCAAGGAATCTGGCAAGCCCTGCGTGCTCGTTCTTTACGCCGGATGGTGCAAGTGGTCCAAAAAGCTCCTGGATGAAAGCTTCAACGATCCTCGTATCCGAATGCTCAAGGATAAATTCGTTTGGGTCAAAGTGGATTCCGACTCGCAAAAGAAATACAAGGAGCAGTACAGCCAGCAGGGATTTCCTCTCGTCGTGCTCCTGTCGCCTAACGGAAAGCCGGAAGAGAAGGTGGAAGGCTTCACGGACGCACAATCCCTTTACAGCAGTCTATCGGATTTCCTCAAGAACATGGATGGCCGTAGTTGATGTGGACTTTCCTGTCTTGAATCCAGTTTCGGGCGGTCACAGAAGGAGTAAGGTAATGCGACGAAGTCTTGTTTGCGGGTCTCTGGTTGTTGGTCTTATTGCATTTGTGCTTCCGGCGTTGAGAGCGGCTCAGATCCCCGGGTTGAAGACTTCGGTTCCCAATCTCACACCGCCAGTGGCAAACGAACTGCCCGTGCCGAAGCCCGGCGGCATTGTGCAGGGAGCAGTTATCAAGTTCCCGAACGCTTCCGGCGGCTCCAGCAGTTCGCCCGGTCTTGTGGTCGAACAGAGCGACCCCAAAGCCATTATCGATTGGTCCTCGTTCAATATCGGTAGAGACGCCTGGACTCACTTCGACCAGCAGGGACACGCCAACTGGATGGCCTTGAACCGGATCTATGACCGAAACCCGAGCCAGATTTTCGGAAAGCTCACCGCGGACGGCAAGATCTATCTCGTTAACCAGAACGGGATACTTTTCGGTCCTTCCTCGAAGGTAAATGTCTCATCTCTCACAGCATCCGCCTTGAACATCAAAGATGATGACTTTCTTGCAGGACGGTTGAATTTCAAAAAAGAGAATTATCAGGAGAGATCGGACTGGGATGCTATCACTCTCTTCGTAGCCAACCGGGGCGTCATTACAACCGAAAAAGCAGGGTCTGTTTTTCTCATTGCAGATAACGTCGAGAACCAGGGGCTCATCGAGTCGCCTTTCGGGCAGATAGGGCTTGCGGCTGGGACGGAAGTGTCGATTTATTCCGATTCCTCCCAAGACCTCGGATTGAGGGTTAAGGTCACGGATACGCCCGGCAACGCCTGGAACCTCGAGAGCGGAGCGCTCGTCGCAGACAGCGGCTTGATCGGAATGTATGGCGCCATCGTCGAGCAGGACGGTCTTGCGAAGAGCATGGTGACTGTGAAGCGAACCGGCATGATCGAGCTTCTTGCCGCAGAGAAGATCATCACGGGGAAGAATAGCCTCACAACCTGCATTGTTACTGATTCGAACGAATTGGTTCACAGCTCTTTCGAATTCGAAGGCGGCCGGATCGTAATGTCCGGACTGGTTCCTTCGAGCACGGAGGGCGTCGGGACCATTGAGCATTATGGCGTACTCTACGCGCCTTCAGGGAATATCAAGCTTTATGCCAAGGACAGGGCTTTTTTCGAATCCGGAAGCCTGATCAGCGTGGCTGGCAACTGGACAAAAAAGCCTCTTGGCGCCAACACTCTCGACGTGCAGCTCAACAGTGTCGAGCTCAGTGACGACTATGGTCAGAAGACGGGCAATCTCAAGGGTGAGACCCTTACCATTTACGGCCTCACGGGCTCAGCTATAGGAAACGTATCCGGCTATCTCAAAAACGAGCAGCAGACCGCCAGGGAAAAGAGCACCTTCGGGGGCGATATCCTCGTTAACGTCACCTCGGGGGATATCATCATAAAAGATGGGGCGGTCTTTGATTTTTCGGGCGGCGGCATCAAATACGGGAACGGGATTCTCGACACGACCAAGCTTCTTTCGGGCAATACTCTCTATGATATAGCGGATGCGCCGCAGTGGCTTCAATACGATAAAATCATCGACGGCAAGCACACTGCCGGCGAAGGAAAATACTACGGAGTTTCACACGGAGGCGCGAACCCCCTCGGGAATTACAGCTCGGGTTATGTGCAAGGCGACGACGCCGGCTCGCTCACATTGGTCGGAAAGCAAGTCGTGCTCGATGGGACTCTGAATGGATCTGCTACCCGCGGTTACTACCAGCGCCTTGCTGAGGACGCCGTAGACTCCAATGGCGACTTGCTCGCTCGAGGCCTGAGGATGCCCGATGGAGGCTCGCTGACGCTCGGCGTATTATCCGGGGTCAAGGGTGATTACCACTATCTGGACAACATATTGGAGAGCGTGGTCATTCAAAAGGAAGTCGCTTCCCTTGGAGCGACCTTCTCCGCTTCCGACCAACTTCCTCAAACAGTGGATGGTGGCTGCACAACGTATCTTTCTTCCGACAAGCTCAGCAGCTCCGGCCTTTCCCACCTGAATATAGGCGTCAATCTCGGCGTCAGAATCGAGGAGGGCGCCAAGTTGAGCCTGCTGCGTGGCGGCTCCTTCGAAGTCAATAGCAGACGAATCGAGCATTACGGAGAGATAAGCATCGCGGGAGGAGATGTGCTCTTCACGCTCGCCGATAATGTCACAACCGACCCTGAGATCGAGCTCAAAGAGAACCTGCGTTTCGTAGATCTCGACGAGAGAATCTACCTAGCTTCTGGAAGCAAGATTTCCGTGCAGGGTGAGAAGGTTGACAACTCCCTTGTCGGCAAAACGGGCAAAGCTTCCCTTGCCTTCGGGCTCAAAGATGGTGGGGAAGTGTCGCTTTATGATTATACGACAACCGGAGATGGGGTGATCGTGAGGCCTTCCGCCGTCATAGACGTCAGTGGGGGCTATCAGATCAATAGCAAGGGCAAAGTCAGCGGCGGGGATGCCGGAGCCCTTAAAATAGCGGGACAGGCCATATCCCTCGAAGGCGATCTACGCGGTTATTCGCTTCTCGGCAGTGAGGGCGGGGCTATCAGTCTTCTGGCCAAGAACGTTACGATTGCAAACAATCCCATTTTGTTGCCCGAGGACTTTGGTGCGGGTTCTAGTCTGGAAGGCGGCTACAGAGAAAACATGACGCTTGGCGGCGATTATCTCCAGCCGACCGGCTTCACCGATATCAAGATACAGAGCTTCTATGATGTGAACTTTGAGCAGGGCGTTACCCTTGCGCCCTCACTGGTCAAAATGGCCGATCCGACCCCGGCCTGCAGCGTGAGCTCGCTCAAGAATCAGAACAGCATGACCGCCTCCGGCTCTGCTGGGCTTGACATTGCCGCTGGTCTCGTGACCGTATCCTCTGAGCTCTTGGGATCTTCTTCGATAAAGATTGGGGCCGGTGTGGGGATGGTGAAGCAGGCTGACGAAGACAGCAAGCATCTCAACGCTATGATCGTTCTTTCCGAGAATTCGGGTATAGAGGTGGCGCCGGGCGGCGAATTGACTCTCAGCGCTCCGGGCATCGAGATAGCCGGGCTGCTGCAGGCGCGCGCAGGCGACATCAGCGTCACCGCCTCTCGCAATGATCTCACCCTCAAATCCGGAAGCCACCTTGACGCCAGGGGAATCAACATTCTTGGCGACGAGATCGGAGTGAAGGGGATGGGGCGTGCAGTGGAAGCGCTCTCCGGCGGAGACGTTTCGCTCAGCGCAAAACTCGGAAATCTAGTTATTGAAAGCCAGGCGCTCATCGATGTCTCCGGCTCCGCAACGACCCAAAGCCCGATAGTCAAGTCCAATGGGAAGGTTTCAACCATAACCGTCGCCTCCTCCCCAGGGTCGATCGATCTCGCTTACTATAGCGATCTGACGTTGAATGGGGACCTGTTGAGCGTGAAGAGCCTGGATACTCTGAAAGGAGGGGCTCTTTCCATCAGCCGCATCGATCCGACCGGAAGGCTTGCAGCTTCAGGCGAAGAACTCAATCGTTATACGCAAGCCGGCTTCGATGATCTGACCTTGCGCAGCTATGGGACGCTCGAGCTTGCGGGGGCAATGGAATGTGAGATCGGAAGAAAACTGACCCTCGATGCCCCACTTCTGGTCGGATCGACAACCGGTGAAGAAGGCGGCCTCATCTCTTTGGATGCGCCCTGGCTTCGTTTGATCAATACCTACTACAATAGCGACGGTCGCGTGGCGGCGGAAGGGAATGCCGGGCTCCTGCTGTCAGGGGGCTGGATCGATGTGGAGGGAGACATTGTGCTCTCAGGCTTCAGAAATGTCGCCTTCGATGCGCAAAGAGACTTGCGCTTTGCCGATGCCGCATACTCGTTGGAAGCGACGTCCAGGTGGTCTGGAAGACTTGCGACGTCGGGGAGTCTGGAGCTCGAGGCCAATCGAATATATCCCACAACGCAATCGATCTTTACCATCCTTGCAGGAGGCAAGGTAACCACGGCCGGCAATGGAAACCCATCCAAGGCGGGCATTTATTCCGCAGGGGGCGAGATTGCCATCCAGGCCCCGGATATCGAGCACAAGGGTTATCTCGCCGCTCCATTAGGGCGGATAACGCTCGATGCAGGAGCGGACGGGCGAGTCTTGCTTGCCGCCGGAAGCACGCTCACAACCAAGGGAAGCATTCTGCCCGTAAAGTACGGCGAGGTGTCCGATTCCTTCTGGACGATCTCCGATAAGAGCCAGGCGGACATCACCGCATCGGCGAGCGTCAAGGAAGCTCCTGAAAAATCCATCCTGGTCGAGGCCGATGAGGCAATCGTTATGGATGGGGCTGTTCTTGACTTCTCGGGAGGCGGCTCCGTGTTTGCCTATGAATTCCTGCCCGGTGTTGAAGGTACAGCAAATCCTCTCGGCCGAAGCGATCGATATGTGATTGTGCCGGACCATTCGCTGACTCTGCCGGGTGAGTCCATCACCGTAACGAAAGGCAACAAGTATTTGCCGGCCGGCACATATGCCCTGCTTTCAGTCAAGGAACATGGAGAATGCGCTTTTTTGCCGGGCGCAATCATCGTCACGCGCGTTTCTGACGGCGCCTTGAAGAACGGAAGCGTCTCCACGGAAGGTTATCCTCTTGTCGAGGGTTACACCGGCGTTCTCGAGACGTCCTTCTCTTCTCAAGCTCCGGAAGTCTTTTCGGTGAGGAGAGCCGGAGCGGTTCTTAAAGAAGGCCATTTCGATGTGCGGAACATGTTTGCAGGCAGCGCAGGCAGTTTGAGCGTGCAGGGCAATACGACGATTCTTTCCGGTCTTATCAGTGGCGCTCCTCTACGCAAATACACGGGAGGCGTCATTAGCCTGAGCGGTGTGGACGTTGAAATTGGAGCGGCTACTGCCGGGTTGGACGACGATTTCAGATGGGATAGCGCGGTCCCGGAAGAGCTCAGGGGAAAATTGAATGTCTCCGCGGACCTCTTTGAAGACAAGAAGCTCGAGGCAATCGAGATCGGCGCACTCGATCGAACGGAAAGCATTACGATGCTGGCCGGCAGCGTGCTGGATGCCCGCCAAATTACCCTCAATGCAGCCGAATCGATCGTACTCGATCCGGAGACAGAGATCCGAGCCACGGGAGAAGAGGGCAGTGTAAGCCTGATCACTGACAATGGCCGGATTTCCGTAGCGCAGGGGGCGATTGTCAAAGCTTCGGATCTCTTGAGCCTGGATGCGCGGGAGTTGGAGCTGCTTGGAAAGATCAAGCTTGACGAGGGCTCGCTGCATCTTTCAAGCAACGAGATATTCGTTGTTCCAGAAGGGTATTCTGGAGATACGACCGGCGCGCTCTACATAACGGAAGCGATGTGGGAAAGATTCGGCTCGTTGGCGGAAGTGAGCCTCAAGAGCCGTTCAGATCTCACGTTCCTCGGAGATGTCGATCTCTCGCTCAATAACGGGGCTCTCACGCTGGATGCGGCGAGAATAGCCGGGTTTGACGCAAACGACAATGTCTCCATTGTCAACATTGCCGCGGAGAGCCTGCAATTGCTCAATTCCGGGTCTATTGCGGGCGCGGGCGGCTTTTCCGATACCGGAGAGATCACGCTCACGGCTCGGGAGATTACCCTTGGGCATGGGGACCTGACGATCGACGGTTTCGGAGAGATAGGGGTGAACGCTGAAAAGGGCGTCACCTTTTCCGGTTCCGGATCTCTCATTGCGCAGGGAAACCTCTCCTTACGCTCTGCCTGGCTTGCGGCTTCCTATTACAAAGACGGTACGGGCAAATACGAGGTTTCGAACTTTACTGTTGACGCGGGTTCCAACAGCATCGATGTGCGGGGGGCGGACGGGTCCCAGAATACGGCAACGAGCATTCCTGGCGGCACTCTTGAGTTTATCGGCCGGCAGATTCATTTTGCCGGACAGCTCGATATGCCCTCGGGCAGGCTTGGCCTGAGCGCAACGGGAGACGGGGCAGACGATGGGGTTTTTATCGAAAGCGGCGCGCAAATCCTTGCCCAGAGCAGCGACTACGCCTCCGGGGGGATTGTGAGCTTGAGCTCGGAAAGTGGAAATATTGTGCTGGATACAGGTGCTCTTATCGATGTGTCGGCTGCCCACGAGAAGGAAAACGCCGACGCCGGAGGAATTTCGATCCAGGCTGCGGCGGGGGGCGTGTTTCTAAACGGCTCCATTCTAGGCGCGGCCGGCGAGGGCGGTCTCGGGGGGTCATTTGAAATTGACACGCTGAGCCTCGCGTCCTTTGGCGAGCTGAACCAAAGATTGGCCAATGGCGGTTTCGATAATGCGCTCAGCTTCCGACTGAGAACCGGAGATCTCCTCATCGACGAATCGGTAAAGGCTCACGAGGTGGCTCTGACTGCGGACACCGGCGGCATCCAGTTAGGTGGAAATGGAGTCATTGACGTCTCCGGCGAGGACAAAGGCGGCCGAGTGGAACTGAACGCCGGCGAGGATATCATCCTTGCTTCAGGCGCCAAGATTTACGCTCAGGCAACTGGAACGGACGGGTTGGGCGGAGAGGTAGTTTTGAGCTCCAAGATCAGCATCGACGGTGAAAATTCCGGATGGATCAAGCTGGCGGCGGACTCCCTCATCGATGTCACGGGAGCAGGCGGCGGGGGAGAAGTCTATCTTCGGGCTCAGCGCCTGGATTCGAGTGTGAACGCGGAATTGAATGGGACAATGGTAGGCGCGTCGAGGATAGTTCTGGAGGCCGCCAAAGCTTATGACCTTGAAGGAGCTCAGCTTACCGGAATCTGGTCGCAGATTGGCGATGCTGAAAGCTTCATGGCGAATGCTGCAAGCATCAAAGATCTGTTGCTCGCAAATGCAACTCTGGATGCCGGGGCTTTTCATCTATTGCCGGGAATCGAGATCCGAACCGAGGGAGATCTCACTGTGTCCTCGGCTCTTTCTCTTACAGACAGTCGCTTCGGAGAGGAAGCCGGTGTCCTTACACTGAGGTCGGGGGGCAATCTGACGATCAAGCAAGACATAGTGGATAGCAATTCCCTGGGAGAAACATGGGGACTCAATCTCATTGCAGGCGCGGACCTCGAGAGCGCCGACCTCATGGCGGCAAAGCCCGGCGTGGGGGATCTCAGCATCGCGTCTCAGGCCACGGTCCATACCACGAACGCATCCATTCAGTTTGCGTCCGGCAACAATACGACCTTTTCCACCGCCTCTACCGCGGGTGACTATAAGAACGGTTTGCCCTATAACCTGGGAACTCATTCCGGCTCGATCACCGGCCAAGTCGGCGGGGATCTCTCGCTCAACGGGGGCATAATTCAAAGCGCGACAGGGGATATAGATATAGAGGTAGGAGGGGACCTGATTCTTGCTTCCTCATCTACGGGGATCGGCTCTATCCGCACCACGGGAATTCCTCTTCAAGTGGAATTGCCGGACGAGCTCCCCACGTCGTGGGAAGAGCTTTCCTATCTTCCCAATACCGGGACAATGGGCGCCGTAATCGAATTCCTTTTGAATGAGCTCCCTGCCGAAGCTGAAGCAAACGGCATGACTGCGCAGGAATTCTACGATCTGTTCAGGGCCGAAGGATTTGATCGGCAGCTGACCGACATAGTGAAAGCTTATTACTGGCTCTACCACGATGGAGGCGACATAAACCTTCGAGTAAAAGGAGATGTCAATCCCAATAAAGCGTATGCGAATAACGCCTGGGATTTCAGCAACGAAGAAAATTCGAGTTACGGCATTTCTTATCATCTTTGGTCTGCAAGCTACGACGGAAACAACGCGACGCAGGGAATCGCGACCATGGGCGGCGGAAGCGTCGCTATCGATGCGGGTGGAAATGTATTCCTGCAGGCCGGGTCGTTCGGCGAAGGCAATCTGAGAATTCATGCGGCAGGCGATATTGCAGGACGCTTTCTCGTTAAGAACGGATCCGCGGAAATCCACGCCATGGGAAATTTCGGAGACCCGACGAAGGCAGCTCGAACGGTAATTGAAGCCTTTGACTCACAAATCAATGTGTCGGCGCAGGGAGACATCAACCTCGGGTCTGTGGTCAACCCCACTGTGGTGCGGGAAGGCTTCGGCAGCGCCCAGCAGCCGGCATATTCGAGCCTTAGCTACAGCGAAAAGGCCGCTGTGAGCCTCGTCTCTTCGGCGGGAAGCATTTCCATATACGGCCACAGCGATTTCCATAATGCAATGGAGGCTAATGAGGTCGTCTTTCCGGCTACGCTGCGCGCTTCCGCAGCAGAAGACATCATTCTTTATGAGACCATTGCCTTGGCGCCCTCAGCGGATGGAAACCTTAGCCTGAAGGCTGGAGGCGACATCCTTGGCGTATCGGCGAGCAAATCCGGAGTCATCATGAGCGATCTCGCCCCGGAGGTTGTCTATGGGTCGATGACGGACCAAGGGGCATACAGAAAGCTGATTTACGCCAACAAGGACTCAGATGGCAATGTAACTACCTGGAGCGTCTACTCGCCTGATTTGATGCAGCTCGGGGCTCATGGCTATCCCAGCGAATACCTGGCGGCCTATGAAAAGATGCAGGCGGATCTGGAGCTTCTGGATCCGATATCCCGGGAGTATTTTATTACCCACGATCTGCTCTCTCGAGTAGGCGTTCCTCTCCATCGGAATGACGACGCTCCAGCCGAAGTGACAGCCGGAGGCGATATCAAGAATCTTTCCTTTTTTCTCCCCAAGAAAGCGGATATCGCGGCTAGCCGCGATATCGTAGACATCAACCTGATAAGTCAGAACGTCCATGAATACGATACGACTTCAGTCATCGCCGGTAGGAACCTCAAGTTCAAAACCGAGCCTGTCCTCGTGAAGACCACCGGCCTGGATGACACTGGAATCACTCACGCGGGACCCGGCCTTTTGTTCGTCTCCGCCGGAAACAGCGTCGATCTCGGATCGTCGGTGGGAATTCTCACGGTCGGGAATCTTTACAATACCTCTCTGGACGCTGAAGGAAGCTCGTTGATAGTGGCGTCCGGATACAAAAAAAACATGACCTCTGAAAGCGTCCAGACCTTCTTCAAAGAGCTCCGAGAACTCGGGGAATCATACTCTGCGGCGCAGCAGAAAGGGGAAGCCGACGAAGCCCGATCTTTCATCGAAGAGGCTCGGGAAACGGTGATCGAGCCTTTTCTCGGGGATGGAGAAATCGGAGAGGGCGACATAGATATGGTGCGCTCCCAGATATCCACCCTTTACGGTGGAGATATCTCCATATTGGCGGCTGGAGATATCAATGTCGGGGTGACCACCTTCAGCGACGATACCGGCAAAGACACCGGAACCGGAATCAATACGCAAGCGGGTGGAGACTTGAACATCTATGCCGAGGGCGATGTGAATGTCAATGAATCGCGGGTCATGACGTGGCTCGGAGGCGATATAGCGATCTGGAGCAACTATGGGAGCATCAACGCCGGAAGAGGCTCCAAGACAGAGGTGAACACCAGCAAGCCAAGACTTGTCCTGGTCAATGGGGTATGGCAGCTCCAGCGCAAGCCAGCAGCGGTTGGAAGCGGGCTTCGCTCTATGAGCTATGACCCCGATGGTCCCGAAGGGCCGGTGGAGAAGCCCGAGCCGGGGGACATCTATGTGTTCGCTCCGGAAGGCGTAATCGATGCCGGGGAAGCCGGCATCGCATCCGAGGGCAGAATCATACTGGGGGCGACCCAGGTGCTCAATGTTCAAAACATCAGCGCTGTGTCGGGCTCTGTCGGGATGCCGACGACGGGCGAGAGCGGCATCGCAATGGGCGCTCTTGCGGGCGTGAGCAATATGAGCGAGCAGAACGCCGCTCTTCAAAACGTAGCGGGACTGGGCGAAACCAAGGACCAGCTCGCGAAGCAGGAAGGCCTGGGGGAACAGACTATTGCCTGGCTCGATGTCAAAGTCATTGGCTACGACGCCGAAAGCGGCGAGGACGAGGAAAAGAAGCAATAACCTCACCGTCCACCGCCTTTCGCTCGACTTGTACAAGCGCCCGCGCCATGGGAATTTGGGAGAGAAAGGGACAACTCGTTTGCGCTAAATGAAGCAGAGCTTGACTTTTATCCTTCAGCTATCATAGTTATGATAATATTCTATCTCAATTTAAGGAGAAAGCGATGCCTCTGATTCGTCCCATATCCGATTTGCGAAACCGAGCTTTGGAGATTTCAGAGCTTTGCCATAAAGAGGACCAGCCGGTATTCATCACTCGCAACGGGAAAGGCGATTTGGTGGTGATGAGTCAGGCTCATTACGAGCGACTTCGGAATCTGCTGGATTTGTACGGAAAGCTTGGAGAGGCCGAGGCACTTGACGGCGCTGGGGAAGAAGGAAACACTCACGCGGACGTGATAAAGAGGCTCAGGGCTCGGATCGCATGAGCGGTCCCTTTACTGTCCGGTACCTGCGGACTGCGGAAAAAGACCTTGAGGATATCTTCGATTATATCCTGCGGGATAGCCCTTCAGCTGCAGCCGCGATGCTCGAAAAGTTCGATATTGCGATCTCGCGTCTTGCCGACGCCCCGGAAATTGGAGCGTCTCCGAAGGATGAACGCCTGAAGCGGCTTGGATACCGGATGCTGATCGTAGACGAATACTTGGTTTTCTATGTAATAAAGGCAAGGACTGAGACAGTCCAGATACGAAGAATAATACACGGGGCCCGGCAATACGGTTTTCTTTTTTAGATGTGCGCCCGTGATCCAACTCTCTCTTGAGTCTTTTGCTCTCCATATGATAGGACCCTTTACTTCATCTAAAAAACCAATCCAACATTCTTCACCTCATTCGAAGCCCCTACTGGACCGTCAATTTTAATTTTCCGGTTGCGGTTTTCCCCTCTCCCTCAGGGAGAGGCAGGGGAAATCCTCTTTATAAAAGAATACTTCCCTCACCCCGACCCTCTCCCTCAGGGAGAGGGGGCCCGCTTCCACAGGAAGAAACGATGTTGACGGTCCCTAGTGGGGGCGGGTTAAGAGCGAAATGTGCACATCCTCGCGGCGTTGAGTTTTGAGGCCAGGTTCTATCTGCGGTCACTTCTTCAGGATCTCTTCGAACTTCTCCACTCGCCCGATGCTTCCCTGGGTGAAATTGATCCGGATAGACCCTGTGAACTTGTTCTCTAATAGGTTCATAATAGCGTCGACAAGCCTTCTGAGCCTCTCCATCTGGTCGCCTTTCAAGCCGCTCTTTTCTTTCAGTATCTCTACGGATCTCATAGTAGTCGCTCGCGTCAAGTTCTTGTGATGTTCGGGAATGCATCCGGCTCCTTGCAGCAGAAGCAGGCGCCGAAATGGAGCCTCATAGGACGCAATTCCCTTAGTCCCTCTTTCGATGCGTAAGCTTGCAGACACATGAATTCATACCGGCTCAAAGCGCATCGCCCCCACTAAATCGGTTAAGAACTTAAAACCGTCCCATCTCCAGGAGCCTATCCCTCCCATTCCTTCTTCAAAGAGAGCGCCTTCTTTTGAGAATAAAGATCCCCAGCCTGTTTGACCGCTTTATCCAGGTACTTTAATGCTTCCTGCTTCTTTCCTCTGGCGTGAGAGAGAACCGCGGCGTGCAAATTGGCGGAGGGCATATCGGGTTGCTTTGCAAGGACTTCCTGGAGTCTGGACCAGGATTCGTCGAGCTTTCCCTGCTTAAAGGCAATCCAGGCCAGAGTGTCGAGGTAAAGAGCGTTATCCGGCTGTTGGGCTACTGCCTGAGCGGCAAGCTCGGAAGCCCGTTCCAGGCTTTTGGGGTCGGTCCTGTGCTCCGCGCTGAGGAAGGCGATCTGGTTGAGGAGATTGGGAGGATGATTCGATTTTTCGAGCGCCTTCGCGTAGAATCGATCGGCATCTTCTGCGCTGCCCTGTTCTTCGCACACAAAGGCGAGCATCAAAGCCGCTGCCGGTGTAGATTTCTGATTGTAGAGCTCTTCGAGCTTCTTGCGGGCTTCCTTCTTTCCTTTTGACGCGTATAGGTCCGCCAGTGACCGGTAAGGGTCTATCCATTCGGGCGCAAGATCGACGGCTTTGAGGAAAGGCGCTTCGGCCTTGGCCGGCTGGCCGGTTTTGACCAGGGTTTGCCCGAGGTAATAATGAGCCAATGGAGAACGAGGTCTCTTTGCGGCTTCGGCTTCAACCGCGGCCAAAGCCGCTTTTGGCTGTTTCTTCTGCATCTGCGCATTGACAATTGCAGGCAAGGCCGTATGCCAGGCATCTTCGTGACTGAGTGCCTTTCCGAAGAGCTCCAGAGCTTCGTCGGTTTTCGACTGTGCGCTCAGCACCTGACCCAGCTTCATATAACCTATGGAGAGATCGGGGCGAGCGCGTATGAGCTCGCGAAGGTCTTTCTCGGCGCGCCCGAGGTCTTTGTTCAAAATGAAAAGATCCGCTCTCTTGTTCAAAAAAGCAGGCTCTCCGGGCTTGAGCCTGAGTCCCTGATCGAGGTAGCTCAAGGCGAGGTCCAGCTCTCTCCTGCTTGTGTGGTAGGCGGCAAGCTCCGCCATGATTTCGAGATCGAGGGGATTGGCTTCCAATGCGCTTCTCAGCGTCTGATGAGCCTCTGCGTCCTTCTTGTTGGATAGCTGGGCTTTCGAAAGCAAAATGTGAGGGATCGGCTCCTCCGGGCGTGCGACGGCAACCTGATGGAGGTGCGCTTCGGCTTCCTGCGCTCTGCCGGATTGCAGTAGAACCCTGCCGAGGAGAAGATGCGCATCCAGGTTTCCTTCGTTCAGCTTGAGAACCTCTTTGCAGATGTCCTCCACGGCGGCAGGATCGTTGCGCGCCATACTCAAGGTTGCCTTGGAAATCATGATCTTTTCACGATCGGCAGAGCGCAGCTCCAATTGGAGAGCAGCGTCAAGGCGTTCGATGGCTTCCTTGATTTCACCTTTCGATACGAGAACGTGTGAGAGCTGGAGGTATGCATCCGCATCGGTCGGGGCCTGGGATAGGAGTTGTTCGAGCGCTTCCCGAGCCTTGCCGGGCTCCTTTCTTCTTTGCCAGAACCCGGCCTGCGCTCTCAACATTTCAACTTCCCGAGGCAGCTCCTGAAATGCGGACTTCGCTTCTTCCTCAAAGCCAATATCCTCGAGCGTTTTAGCGCGAATGAACTTATAGTGCGACTCTTCCGGGCTCTGCTCAACGAGGGCGTCCAGTTCTTCAAGCACCTGTTTTTTATTCCCCCGGGCCGCGGCATGCCTCGCCATCAAAACATAGGGCCTATGATCCTTAGGCGCGACGCTGCGCCATTGTGCGGCGCTCTTTTCCAATTTTTCGTAGCTGCGCGTCTCCTTGTAGCACACGGTCAGGAGAGCGAGAACGTCAGGGTTTTCGCCGCCATTCTCGATTGCTTCCAACTCGGATACGGCCTCCGCGAACCTCCCCCCGTTCATGAAAGCCCGCGCCCTGATGAGCTTTGCCCTGGGTTGGAACGGCTGTAGATCGGAAATCCTTTCGATTTCGTCGAGGGCTTCCTGACCTCGGCCTTTCACGCTCATAAGAAAGGCCAATTCGATTCGCGCTTCGTCGCGATCCGGTTCGAGCTCAACAGCTCTCTTGAAAGCATCGAAAGCTCTGATCGGGTCATTTTGCCTCAGGAGAGCCTTGCCAAGGGCTGAATAGGCTGCGCCGCTTTTGGGATCGATCTGCAGCGCGCTCTTGTATTCACGGATCGCATCGGCCGGATCGCCCTCGCTAAGAAGCCGATCTCCTATCTGAATGAGGTTGGAGGCCTTCTCTTCCTTGCTGCTGCAGCCAAAGCATGAGAAGGCGGATACGACCAGAAGCACCTCGAGCAGGATCAAAAGTCTCTTTTTCTTATTATTGGAGTTCATCTAATTAACCTCCGGAGCGCTTGGATCGGCCAAGAGCGCATCAGAACACCTTCTCTCCAGGAAGAAGGAGAAAAAACTCTCTCTCGCGGGCTCTGTGCGCTATTTGGCTTCAATCTTTGCGGTTCTCGCCAGCTTCGAATGAATGTGAAGCCCTGCTTTCCTGAAAACTCAGCTTTCCCATTCCTTCTTGAGTTTGAGGGCGGCTTCCCGGGTAACTGCGTCTATCTTCTGCTGCAGAGCTTTGTCGAGATATTCGAGCGCGAGCCTCTTGTCTCCCTTGGCATGCGCCACAATGGCAAGATGATAGGTAATCGATCCGATGTCGGGCTGTTGAGCCGACGCCCTTTGGAGCTGCTCCCATGCATTCTCGACGTTTCCATGCTTGTAAGAGATCCAAGCTGCCGTATCAAGAAAGGCAGGGTTTTGAGGCTCTTTGGCCAGGGCTTTCGTTATGAGCTCCGACGCCATAACGAGGTCTTTTGGATTCGATCGCCGTTCCGCGAGCAGGAAGGCGACATCGTTCATGACACTCGGGGATTCTTTCGTTTTATCAATCAGATTCTGGAAGAGCGATGTCGCCTCGTCTGTGCGGCCCTTCTCTTCCATGAGCATCGCCAGGGCGAGGGTGGCCGCAGGCGCTTCGTTTGCGCGCTGGAGCTCTTCGACTTTCGCCAGCGCTTTCTCAGGCTTGCCTTCTTTCTTCCACGTCTGGACGATTCCCTGGTAGGGTTCCATCCAGTCAGGGGCTATCTGCGAGGCCTTGACAAAGGACGCTTCAGCCTTTGCGGAGCGCCCCGCCTGGAGGTACGCCTGTCCCAGGAGGAAGTGCGCCATAGGCGCGTCGGCATGCTTTGCGGCTTCTGCCTCGGCGAGCTGAATGGCGGTCGCGGGCTCGTTTTTGGCGAAGTAAATCTTGAGCAGCGAGGGAAGCGCGCCTTGCCAGCCGTTTTCCGTTTCCAAAGCCTTCTTTAGCCATTCAACCGCCTTGTCATTATTCGATTGAGCGAGCATGAGGGCGCCCATTGCGAGGTATCCTCCGGCGATCTTGGGCTGCAGCGTGACAATCTGCTGAAAATCCGCCTCGGCTTTGTCATAATCCTTGACGAAGGCGAGGAGCTCGCCCCGCGCTCTGAGAAGAGCAATATCGTTTGCTTTAAGCTCGATCCCCTCGTTCAAAGCCTTCAGCGCTAGATCGGTTTCCTTCCTGCCCATGTGGGCGCGCACCAGGGCGATGCGGAGCTCGGCATCGAGCGGATTCGCTTTGACGCCGTTTTTGAGCGTCTCGAGAGCCAGCGCCTCTTTTTTGTTTGCGAATTGGCTTTGAGCCAAAGCCAGTTGAGCCCTGGCGTTGTCGGGACGTCCCACCGCGGTCTGATTGAGATGGATTTCAGCTTCCTCGGGCTTGCCCGTCGAGAACAATAGATTTCCCATGAGAAAATGGGCGTCCAGATTGCCCTGATTTCTTTGAAGCACCTCGTCGCTAAGCTTCTTAGCGTCGTCTATCTTGCCTTGATCGGCAAGAATGGAAGCCTTTCCAAGAAGAAGCTTTTCTTGATCCGCAGAAGCCATTTGTTGCTGAAGAGTCTTCTCGAGCCATTGGAGGGCTGAATCGCGATTCCCTTGGGACACGAGGATCGATGTGAGGCGGATCACCGCGTCGACATCGGATGGAGCGGTTGCAAGGTAACTCTCCAGAACATCTTTGGCTTTAAGGGCATCACCCCGCCTCAGAAAAAATTCCGATTGCGCCTTGACCGCCAATTCCTCTTTCGGGAGCTGGGCGAAAGCCGCCTCGGCATCCTCCTCCATTTTGAGATCGTTCAGCACCTTGGCGCGAAGGATGGCGATGGATGTGTTCTGGGGATGAGCTTTGACCATTGCTTCAAGCTCGTCTCTGGCTCTCTGCTTGTCACCCTTGGCTGCCGCGTGCTGGGCCATGAGCAAGTAGGGCGCCGCGGATTTTCGATCCGCTTCGCGCCAACGGGCCGCGGCCGCTTCCATGCCGTTCTCATCGCCCATCGCGTGGTAGCTTATGCTGAGCAGCGCCTGAACCTCGGCATTAGCGTCTCCCTCTTTGATCTCGCGTAGGATGAGAATGGCGTCAACGTACTTTTTGAGGCCTACGAGGGCGCGCGCTTTCACGATGTCGGCGCGAGGCTGTAAGGATTGTGGGGCAGTCATTTTGGCGAGCTCTTCAAGAGCTTCCTGGAAAAGAGCGTTTGTAGCCATGAGGCTTGCGGCTTCGAGCCGAGCTTCATCAAACCCGGGATCAAGCTCGATGGCTGCCTTGAAAGATCCATAAGCCGGGCGTATTTCCTTTTGGGCCAGCTGTCCCTTTCCCAAAGCAAAACGCGCCCGCGCGTCTTTGGGATCGATCTGGATGGCGTTCTTGTACTCGAGAATAGCTTTGACCGTATCGCCCGCAGCCAGAAGCTTGTCCCCTTTCTCGATGAATTTCGAAACCTTTTCTTCCTTGCTGCCGCAGCCGAGCGCAAGAAGTGGAATGACAATCAGGAGCAGCGCTCGGATTGAGTGAGAAACGAATTTGGAGCTTGCCATAACATAACCTCCTGTTATCAAAGTCAATGTTCTTTGAACATATTAGACGGCCACACCAATGCCTCCGCCATCCCGGATTGCAAATGGAGAGCTACGCCGGAAGGTTTGAGGAGAAGAATGGAGCTTTGTCAAACATCGCCGGACCGCGTGTCGTTCAGTACGATCCCCAGCACTTTCTGTCTCGGCACAAGATCCATAGCCGCTCGGACGCTGTCGGAGGTGGTGAAATCGGATCTCGCCACCAGAATCAGCCCGTCCACATACTCGGAAAACACCAGGGGATCGGGGCATTCGGTTATTGGGGGCGTGTCGAATATAACGTATCGATCCGGATAGCGTTCTTTGAGCTCCTTAACGAGCGCTTCCATCGTGGGAGAGCCGATGAGCTCGGTCGAATGGGCGATTCTCCCTCCGGCGGGCAGGATGGAAAGCTTTTCTATGCCGGGGCTCACGAAGATGTCCTCGAGCTGCGCGCCGTCGAGAAAATATGATTTCAGGCCGGGCAAATCCTCTCCCATGCCGAGCAGTTTGTGCACCGAGGGATTGCGCAGGTCGAGGTCGACGAGGAGCGTCGTCTGGCGCGCATCCCGGGCGATGCTGATAGCCAGGTTGACCGCTACGAGACTCTTGCCCTCCCCGGTGTTGAAGCCCGTGATCTGGATGGTGTTCAATCCCGAGGGGCGAGTCCTGTGAAAGAGGTGCGTTCTGAGAAGCTTGAACTGATCGGCTATGCCGCTCTCTCCCTCCATGGCCACGATCTTGTTTCGCCTGAGCACGTCCCCGGATACGGATAGGACCCTGGTATGGCTAAAAGAAATCCTGCCCGAGCCGTCCCTTGCGGCGCGCTGTTCCGAGCCGTCTCCGCGGGAGCCCCAGGGCGCCTGCTGCTCGGGTTTCAGCACTGTCAAAGCTTTTCTTACCCAATTCATGATGATTCCTCGAGAATCGTATGTTCAAGGGATCTTGCGCGACACTACGCGCTCGATCTTGGCGTAAAAGACATCCAGATCCATGATGAGAAAGTGAAACACCATCACGGAGGCCACAATGCAGCACAAGGTGGAACCGCCTGCGATGAGCTTTTTCCGGCGGCTCGCAGCCAGATCTTCCGCCGTGACAATGTGTGGTATGGCCGAAATGACCCGCAGGCCGGCAATCTTTTCGAGGGTGTTTGCATCGCGTATCCGCTTATCGGTAAGCTCTTTGAGAGAGACCATTCCTACTGAAAAGCCGAATCCCAACACCACGCCGATGAGCATTATCGCAAGGCGATTCGGCTTGAACGGTTTCTCGGGAAGAAAGGCGGGCTCTATTACCTGAAAAGACTCCCCGAGCTGCTCCTCTTCCATTCCCTGAGACACTCGCGCTGCTAGCAGCTTCTGTTGAATGTCGTTGTAATGGGCCTTGGCGATCTGGTATTCCGTGTCGAGATCCATGAACACTTTCGCCACCTGAGGCATCGACTGAAGCTTTTCATAGACCTCCTTGATTTGCTTCTCATAGCGGCTTCGCTCCGCACTCAAAGAAGAGATGGAAACGGAGATCTTGTCCAGGTCTGCTTGAAGACTGACGTAGGCGGGGTTGGTAGCCTTGCCGCTTTGCTTGGATCCCGCGGCATTGCGTCTACCCCTGGAGGAGCCCTCGCGTTTAACCTTTTCTATCTCGCGAAGCGTGCTCTGCACATCGGGATGCTGCTCTGAGTAGCGGGATCTCAACGCGGCAAGCTTGCTCTCGAGCTCCGTCAGTTGATCGCCTGCTTCTCCGGATAAGGCTGCGCCGGTGGGGTTGTTTTCGAGCAATGAAAGCTCCTGCTTTTTCGCCTGCACGGCGGGGTGGCCGTCAGAATAGCGCGAGAGCAGGTTCGCAAGCTCGAGCTGCGCCTGCTGGAGTCGTTCACTCGCGGTGAGCACCTTAGCGGTGTTTCCCGAATAGGGATCCAGAAGCGCAATGTTGCCCTTCAATGTGGATCTCTGTTCCTCAAGAGATCGTATCTGCATGTTGATTTCCGAGATATTGGAGTTGAGCTTTTCGAGCTTCTGCATATTGAGTGTAGAAAACTGGGGCAGTTCTTCGAGATGCTCCTTTTGAAATTCGGCCAACCGGCTCTGAAGCCCGTCGATTCGATCCTTTTCGAGCTTCAGCTGCTCCTGAAGGAACTCGGTGGTTCCGCGCGCATGCTTCGTGCGCGCCTCGACGTTCTTTTCCAGATAAAAGGAAGCAATCTCATTGGTGACGGCCTGTGCCGTCTTCGGGCTTTCATCCTCGTAGGAAAGGGAAAAAGCAATAGTCAACTGGATTGGCGCTCCGCCCCGCTCCGAATTGACTTCGGCATTGATGGTCTGAAGCGTTATGCGCTTGCGCACCTCCTCGACAAGGTCTTCCGTTGAGAGCTTCTTGCGTTTTTCCTTGAGCAGGTCATATTTCTCTACGAGATTGAGCGTTCTCGACCGCGAGGTCACCTCCTGGGCGATCGACTGGATGCGCTCCTGCGCGTAGCTGGTGATGGTGGAGGGCACCAGAGACGCCGGGATTTGCTGATTATGGATGAGAATTGTGGCGGTAGACTTGTAGGTGTTTGGAAGCAGAACGCAGACGATCCCCGTAACGAGAATCGTAAGGATCAGGGGCAATATGAGCCACCATTTCCGACGCAGGAGAACATCCTTGATTTTGGCCAATTCCTGATTTTCCATATCGACGTCTCTTTCTGGGAGAAGTGGAAATATTTTAATTCCTTACTGACTCGTCCATAAATCGGGCCAGTTGTAGGTAAATGAAAGCCAGCTCTTGAAGCGGCTGCGGTTGAAAGAATCTGTGGGCTCATCTTCAAGAGAATGCTCATAGGAACAGCCAAGCCTCAGCGTCGCTCGCGGAGTGAGCCTATAGCTCAATAGATTGGAGGCCCGAATATAGTGAGTCTCTTCGTCCGTTTCCCCTATAGCGGTCGATAAGTCATAGCCAAGGTCCCCGCTCAGGGTCGTTCGCTCCGAGAGGCGAAAGGATGTAGAGGTGCGGATATAGTTGCGTTCGACGGAAGAACCGTCGACTCTGTTGTAATGCTCCCTGCCCGAGGATAACGACGTGGAGAGCCTGTCTGTCCAGGCCTTGTTTAGAGAGAGGGAAAATATCAAACCGCTGTCCGTAGCTTCTTCCTCTATTGTTACGGTCCGGATTCCTATGGTTCCATCCGGTCTTATAAAAAGCCTCGGGATGATTTGTTGAATATCAATAATGCTGTATCGCCAGCCGGCGCTGAGCTGAAAGGATTGGGTCTCGGAGAGATTTCGAAGCCAGGCCAAACTGGCTGAAACGGTGCGGTCCAGCGTTTCCGTTTCGTAATCGGCCTGGCTCACCGCTATGGACCCATTGATGGTGTTCTTCTCGTTCATTTTCCATCCAGGCCCAAAACTGGCGAAAAGAGATTGAAGATCGGGATTCACATCATCGGGGTAATGGTCGAAGCGAAAACCGAAAGAGCCTGAAACAAACCATCTCTCGCTCAAAGCATAATCGGCGCTCGATCCCGCGGAATAGCGAAACCGGTCTGAGCGAGCGGAGGCGAGTCCAGCGGCTTCGAGCTCGGTTTCAAGCGTCTGGTCATGCGCGAAGCCGGCTGAAAACATGGTCTGGAGCCTCTCGCTCCATTTACGCTCGAGCGCGGCCTGGCAGTCGGCGTCGATGGCATCCAGTTCTGGATTCATCAAATACTTCTCTCCGCTGAGAACGATGTCCAGGCCCGCTCTGGAGACTTCGGATCTCCTCTCTCCTCGAAGGCGAGGCCGGAAGCTGGTGATGAAGTCATCGATCTTCTCTTTTCTCGAATAGAGAACGTTGCTGTTATATTCCTCGGCGATATCAACATCAGGGGTTATGAGCCAATTGGCGGAGCGAGCCGGCGTGGACGTCATAACAATAATCAGGATCAATCCCAGTAGAGCGTATAATCTTCCCGCCTGTAGCAATGATGGCATCCTCGTTTCATAGTTGATTTCTTATCCTTATGGACAAGTTGCTTGGACGGTCGAGCGTCGGCCCGCGGTCTGTTTGAGGGCGCGCTCCGCAGCGCTGTAACCCTGCAATGCGGCTTCCCTTCTCCCTCTCGCTGAGGGAGAAAGGACCACCATATCTCGCAAGAGAATTGCGGAACTCCAGCTCCACTCAGACGCCGCGGATGATAGCAGTGGGCAGTTACAGTCTTATGTCGGGATGATGTTATCTCTGTTACAGTATTGAGGCGAAGCCAAGGAAGGGAATTCTGTTGTGTTGTGTAAGGTATTGAAACCGCATAAATATATCAATGACATCGAAGGTGTTGCTCTGTTCCGGAGTAGGGATTTGCATGGAAAATCGCTTTGACAACCATATTCTGAAGGCATAGTGTTCTGCGCCAACAGAGCGGTTTGATTGGCTTCTGTATGATTCCTCGGCAGGATCCATAAACCTTGCGAAGAGCAACGCTGCAATAGCAGGCTGTAATAACCACATTCAAGGAGAGAAGAGATGTGTCGTTTCAAGCTAACAAGAATGCTTCTTCTAGTTCCGCTTTTATGCGCATGCGTCTTCTCAGGGTATTGCTCGAAAGCGGAGGCGGCGGTCACCAGGTTGAATCTCGTCACCTATCTTGATAACGTTGACGCGTGGGCGTATCCGGGAGACTCTACTGCCGATCTCGCTATCGATGGAAAGGCGAAAACCCGCTGGGAGACCAACACTACAGCCAGCGAATTCTTTCCTTGCACTCTGACTGTCGATCTGGGCGATGTGTATTCCTTTTCTAAGATATCCGCCGTTGGGTCGTCGTCCGGAAAGAAATATTACACGATTTCAATTAGCGACGATGGCTCCGATTGGACGGTTGTTCAATCGGGCGCCAAGACGCCCAATGGACTGGTCAAGCCTCCCAAGGAGACGTTGACGGCTGAGTATGTGAAATTTGAGGTGTTCGGCGGCAAGAAAGAAGTCAGTTTGGGCGACATGAAGATTACATCGAACAGCAAACAGGTGCCTCTTCAGCCGTCGATGTTCTTTCTGGGCTCCGGCATGCTGACCGCTTTGGCGCTGATGCGCAGATCGCTTGGATGAATGAAATCAGGGAAATGCAACGGTTGTATCTCTAAAACTTCAAATGATGGAACATGCCGGGGTGAGCGATAGCAGTCCCCCGGCTGCGGATTGCCCTCACACCTGTTCCGCCGCGTTAGTCCTGAACGAACAATTGGCCGCCACAATTGCTTATCACTGGATGTTCAAGCTTTTTGCTTCGAGGCTTTTCTACCCCGGAGGGGTTTCATACATTAGCCCGGGGTAAGCGTGAGCCACCCCGGGAACAGTGTCGGGCAAGGTTCTATTCCCTGAAAGGGATACATAAATACGTGCTGATCTTCATGTATCCCTTTCAGGGAATGATGTCTTCTTTCACCGCATACACGGGGTGATTGCCCCGCGCTGTGCGGGGATTCTAAGACTTCCGACATATCAAGCCGCAGAATTGTAACAAAGAATTCAATAATCCGACACACACCGCGAAGCTCTTTAAGATATTAGGTGACTATTCAAAAGGCCTTGTTCGAATAGAGGTTCTTCTGAAGAGTCCATCTATTGCGTGGAATCTGCAATCAGGCAGTTTCTGTAAGCGGGTTGGCGGAGCTGTGCGCTCCATGCGAGGGTTCCATGGTTGATTTAAGACTGACAACGATTTTGATCGTCTTTCTTTCTTGCTTTTGTCAGATTCCGGCATGGTGTTCTCCATATTCTAATGAAAAGGATGCCGCGACAGCCGATGGTGGCCAGTTGCGAAGCGATACGAATCTTTCAAGCGCTCGCTTGAGCGCTGCGCATAACATCACGGTAAGAACCGGACCCGGTGGAACCGCGATCCCCTCAGGCGATTGTCTCGCAAGGCCGGGGAAAGAATTCACGATAAAGATCAAGCCTGATCAGGGCTGCAAGATCCAAACGATAGTGGCGGATGATCGCAGGATGGACAAGATGCGGAAAAGACTCACAATCAAAAAGGTGAATGAGGACCACGAGATAAACATCAGTTTCGCGCCAAAGGAGTTGAGAGCCATATTCGATGAAGGCGTTGGATGGACCACTGAAGAAGGGGCGAGAAGCACTATCGAGAGAATATCCAAGGCAGGATTCAATGTCTATGTCCCATGTGTGTGGCATGGCGGTGGAACCCGCTACCCTTCGCATCTGGCGCCTGCAGAGGAGGGCCTCAACTTTGAAGGTGAAGATCCTCTGGCTCGTTTGATTCAACTGGCGCACGCAAATGGGATCTTCGTGCATCCCTGGATCACAGTGACTCTTCGCCAAAAGGACTTTTACCCGCAGTTCCATGGCGAAGGCTCTCCCCCAAACGCTTTTGACGTTCAAAGGCCTCAGTTCCGGAATTTTATTGTCGATCTCATCTCGGACATTGTAGAACGCTACGATGTGGATGGCGTCAATCTGGATTATATTCGCACCATGGGAACATGCTCCTGCGACTATTGTCGGGATGAGTATAGGAGGCGGTTTGGGAGAGATCTGAATGCCGATCTGCAGAGCGGCGATCAAGGCGGCGCTCTCGAGTCTCACCTGCAACAATGGGTTGATGCGGCAGTCGAAGAGATCGTAAGGAATGTTTCAATCAAATGCAAGGCGTTGAAGCCCGCTCTTCAACTAAGCGTCGACGGGCATCCGACGGTCTTCGCCAACAGGGAGGGCCGCAACGAGATCAAATGGGCCAATGACGGTTTGATAGATATTATCTTCAACATCGACTACGGGAGACTGCCCAATTTCAACAACCATCGATTGATGCGAAGACAATTGGAGAATCCGTCCAAGCTTTTGATGCTCCTCAGCAATTGCCAGAATGTAAATGGAGTCGTAGTGCCGAAGCACGCCGTAATCTTTGCGAATAATGTTAAGGATGTCCGAAAGCGCTGGAAAGACGGCTTTGGCGCCTACCTCTATTCCATGCTTAGTGACGAGCAGTTGACACAGCTATCGGAGCTTTTAAACAAATAAGAATGCCTCCGGATCTATTTACTCATCAAGCCCTTAAGAAATAGACCGAGAGGTTTGCCTCAATCCAGGAAGACTGTCTGAATGCTTTCAATCAGAACGGGACGTGTCCGATTCATCGCGGTCGTCGGCATCATTGTTTCACTTTTATGTGACCGACTGTTTGCCGGAGAAGCGATGTTAAAAGACATGGGACTGTCCTTCATAGCGACGTTCGATAACTCGCTTTCGGATGTGTCGCCTCAAGATGCCTTCATAGAGTCGCGTGGGGGACAAACGATTGCGGATGGGGTCTCAGGTGGAGCGCTCAGGCTAAACGATGGTGAATATTTGATTCTTGATTCAAAGAAGGTGTTCGGGAGTCCTACTGAAGGAACCCTCATGTTTTGGGTGCGCCCGCATTGGAGTTACTACGAATCAAAAGATAATAAACTCCAATCCCACACTTTCTTTTCCTTTCTGTGGGATGATCCGAGAAACGCCTATTTTGTCCTATCCGACGGCTGGTGGGCGCCGCTTGGCTCGTATTACACTTATTTCGTGTTCAATAACCAGGATTACCTGCACTCATTGTATCAACTCAAATATCATAAAAATGAATGGACGGCCGTCGCGTGCTCGTGGAAGACCGGCCCTGAAGGCTCCATGATGTTGTATGTCGATGGGGAGCTGGCGGTTTCAAAACAGGATGTGCTCATTCCTTTCCATGAACCCGGAGGGAATCTTTATATTGGCTCGGATGCCGGAATTGGAGTGGAGCAGAGTCTCTTTGCTCAAAGCGATTTCGATGAAATCATGTTCTTTTCAAGATCACTGAGCAGAGATGAGCTCCAGGAGATCAGCAAACTGAAGGACAATTCCTGGAGTAGTCGTAAATCAGCCTGGCTTTCAGCAGGTCTTGAAACGTCTTATGAGCCTCTCAAGGATCAATCGGGGGATATTTTTGAAACCCGCGCGATTTTTGACGAAGGAGTCGGGTGGATCACGGAAAGCGGCGCCCGGGAGACGATCGAGTCCATAAAAAATGCCGGCTTCAATGTCTATGTGCCATGTGTATGGCATGGAGCGGGAACCCGATACCGTTCGGATCTCGCGGCGTCTGAGGAGGGTCTCGTTTTTTCAGAAGAAGATCCTCTTGCGAGATTGATTCGCATAGCCCACGCTCAAGGGGTGGAAGTGCACCCCTGGTTCACCGTTTCACTGAGAGCGCGCGATTTTCTCCCCGGCTTCTGGGGGGAGGGAACGCCTCCGGATTCATTTGACCTTCACAATAGGGAATTCCGACAGTTTATCGTAAATCTTATCCTTGATGTCGTCGCGAGATACGATATAGACGGGGTAAACCTCGATTATATCCGCACAAACGGGATTTGTGCGTCGGAAAGCTGCCAAAAAGACTATAAGGATGCTTTCGGGCGAGACCTCTTGGTGGATATATCCCAAAGAAATCCGGATGGGAGCCTGGAAGCGCATGTTCAACAATGGCAAGATCAAGCTGTTGAAGAAATCGTTCGTGAAGTCTCCACCAAAGGAAAAGCCATTAAGAAAGGATTGATCATCAGCGTTGATGGTTATCCAATTCCGACTACACTCCCGTTTCCACCGAATGATCAGGGACGTCAAGAAGTTAGATGGGCCAAAGCCGGGTATGTTGATGTCATATTTACCATGGATTATTCCCAAAGGCCGGATTATGAAAGCCTTGCTTTGGTTAAAGGGGAACTGCCGAGCAGGGTGGTCAATCACCTGATCCTCGGCAACTATGATCAGGAGAGCAACGGACAGATCGTATCGCGAGATGCAAAACTTCTTGCGGACTTGATAAGCTACACTCAACGAAAGCTCCCGGGCGGGCTTGCTGTCTATTTGTATTCGCAGCTCAATGAAAGCCAGGTTACAGCCCTGAAAAACGGTCCGTTCGAGAAGAAGTCCCAGCCTATGTGGGACGCTTTTTCTTCAGCAGGGAAAGTCCGCAATTTTAGGAGAGCTACGAAGTAGAGCCTCTTGCTTGTCTCCTTCGCAGCATGTCCTATACGCTTCATTGACTTATGGGTTAGGACGAGACTTCCATTCCAGTTCCTCAACAATTGAGCTTGCGGCGACAATTACATGAACTTCATTCTGATTTTGGTTTTTGTCGCTCTTATTTTGAAAGATACTTGCGCATCTTTCGGATTTGATGATCCATATGTTTTCCGAGCTCTTAGCCAAGGAATTTGTTTGCTGGCGACGCTTTTCCTTTTCATGACTCGCATAAAAGAGCTTGGTTTGAACAAGTACTGTTTATTGTTTCTCTATCTGGTGGGAATGGGAATCAGCTCTCTTTTGAGCGAATCAGCTTTGTATTCGAGTCTTCAAACTCTTTCTCTTGCGGTTTGTCTCTTGTTCTTTGTTGCCTATCACGAACTGGTGAAAGGTGTCGACAGTCGTAAAGGGATGCCCCTCGTCATCCGAATCTTATTGCTTCTCATGGTTCTGAGCTTGGTTCTCATAAGTGTCTCCCCCTCAACTGCCTTCTATTATAATCCCTTTGAAGGCTACCACCGTTTTCGGGGGGTGTTCACAAATCCTGAGGAAATGGCGGCAACGGCGGGAATGGTCTGGGGTGCGCTGGCTTTTGGGAGGTCAATGGAGATATCCAGGCCAATTAGAGCGACAGGCATGTTGATAAGCTTTGTTTGCCTCCTGATGACGGCTTGCAGAACCTATATGATTGCGTGGCTGTTCGCAACGTTTGTGGTGTTGTTGCGGTCCGGTCCATCGTATTGGCGGTTTTGGAAGGTGCTTTTGCTTTTCTTTGTGGTCACGGCCGGCGCTTCCATTTTGTTGATAGATGTCACTTCGTCTGCGCCGACAATCAGGAAATATTTGAGAATCGACTCCATGGTCAATATGAGTGGAAGAATAAGCATTTGGCAAGAAGCTTTGGCGCGGATTAAAGAAAGACCGTTCTTTGGGTATGGACTTGCCGCATCGGATGACGCATTCAAGAAGCGCGGGGAAATAACCGTTGGAGGTAGTGAGCCGGCAAATCGCGCTACGATGCACAACGGTTATGTCCAATCTCTTTTAGACTCGGGACTGATCGGGTTGACTCTCTATCTGCTGGTTAACGTCAAAGCTCTCTATAATCTTTTTGTATATTACAATAAGGAGTTGGCTTCAGCTCTCTACGCTGCAGTATTCGTGGATGTGGCCAATGTGGGGCAAAGTCTGTTATTCACTGCTGCTTCTTATGTTTGTCTCTTGGGATGGTTCTATATACTTGCTGGTTTGAGCATCAGCCGGGAGAAGGCGAACAGCCCACAGCAGGCATGCGGGGATTTGTTCGTAATTGAGCGCGCCTATCAATGTGAGCGCAGCGCGGGGCGCTGAAGGGTGTGGATGTTTAGACTTGCTATCTGGACAAATTATCCGAACCATTATCAGTCATCTCTTTTCAGCGCGTTGAGAGATGGTGGCTTCGACGTATTTGTCTGTTATTTCCATCGGGTTGAGCAGTATCGACTTTCGATGGGGTGGCTTGAATACGAGGATCTGCCGCCGGGCGAGGAGTATGTTGACAGATCAATTCAATCAGTGCGTAAGATTCCTGAATGGAGAGAGCGGATTCATATAATCCCAACCACTCTAAGTGATGGATTTCTTAGAAAGCTGGTAATATTCTTGTCGCGGGAGAATATTCCCTGGGTGCACTGGAGCGAATCATCTCAACCGGGCATGCGCTCCTTATTGTCCCTTCCTTTGAAAAAGTGGTATGCAAAGCTCGTTAACAGACATGCTCTGGGAGCCTTAGCCGTCTGCAGAAATGCTATGAAGGATTTTGGCGTTTGGGGAATTGATCTATCACGAGTTGCCTTTCTACCTTATTCTCCCAAAGGCTACGACCGCGATATCGATATAGATCAAAAATGCTTTGATTTCTGTTTGGACCGACCCGCCTTCCTTTTTCTGGGCTCGCTCGTAAGGAGAAAAGGAATTGATGTGATATTGAAAGCATTTGCGAGGTTATCCGTGATATCGGGCTCAGAAAAGTGGGTGCTCATCTTGGGAGGAGATGACCGTTCGAGAGGTCAATATGAGAAGCTGGCTAGCTCCCTTGATCTTTCGCAGCGTGTCTTGTTTTATGGCGCGATACCTTTGAAGAGAGTGCCGAGAGTAATCAAATCCGCCAAGGTCCTGTTGCTCCCAAGCCGGCATGATGGCTGGGGCGTTACATTGAATGAGGGCGCATCCATGGGTTTGGCTCTCATAGGTTCAGATCGGGCGGGAGCTTCACAACATCTGATTGAACCCGGCTGCAACGGCTTCATAGTAAAAGCGGGCAGTGTGGACGATCTATCAAACGCAATGGTTTCTTACATTCGAAATGAATCATTGGCTGATGTTCATGGCGCAAGAAGTTTGGAGATTTTTGATAAATATAGACCAGAAGCGAATGTAGCCCGACTTACAGCCATTCTCGATCTTTGGATGAGTTCACGGAACAAACCGATCCTCGCGTAATATCCGCAGTAGCTTAGCTAAAAAGCTTTATTTACTAAAAAGCACCCAACTGATGATCAACGTTGTCCATCTGATGCCAGATTTGTTTCCCTACGGAGGCACAGCTCAGAAGTATTATGCCTGGGTGAAGAACACTGTCTTTGCCCATACGTTCCTGCTCTATCACGGCTGGAGGCAAGATTGGGAATATGCCCGACGCTTTGAGCTGGAGGGAGCGAAAATCATTGTTTTGGACGCAAAGAGTCTTCTTGGGCAGGTTCGGGAAATTTTGCAGCTCATGAGGCCTTATGACAAAATATGCTTGTTGGGCCATGACTTCCGAGGAGCTGTTTTGGGTTGTCTTGTCTCCTCGATCCTCAATTCGCCTCATGTCATTCCTTTGCATGGGACTGCCGGGTCCTTTTCGTCGGCAAAAAGAATCGCCTACAAAACGATGTTTCGATTAGCGGAAAAGACCATTTACAACTCGGAATGCACAGCGAAGTCCTTTCATTGGATTGGTAGGCATGAACTTATCTATGATGGGATCGACTATAGCAAAATCCCGGTGAAGAGAGAGTTCCAACAATCGCAAAATATCAAACTGCTGGGGATTGGGGGGCTCATTCAATCGAAAAACTATCACTTGCTTATCCACATGATGAAGCTTCTGCCGTCATCCTTCAAACTGACTATTGTGGGCGACGGCTCGCAACGATCGGCTTTGCAGGATATGATCGACACCTATGAACTCGGACGCCGAGTGACGCTTTCCGGATACATATCCGATGCGGCGAAGGAAGTAGCTTCAGCAGATGTTTTTCTGCATCCTTCCGTCAAGGAATCCTTTGGCATTGCCGTCCTGGAAGCTCTTTTCGCCCAAACGCCCGTTGTGGTCACCGACCGTTGCGCCACCTGGGAAATCATAAAAGGCGGCGAGTACGGTTGGGTCGCAGATGCGCAAGATCCTGCCGCATGGGCCGAGGCAGTCATGAATATCGTAGAGAACCCGATAGCGGCTTGGGAAAAAGCGGTAAGAGGACGCATTTTTGCTGCTGAGCATTTCTCCGATAAAGCCTTTTCCGCCAATATGGACAACTGTGTTGAAGAGCTCTTCAGAAGTCGGCAATGACTGTTTTTGATGTTTCACGCTCCAATAATCAAGCTTACCAGGGGCTGATGGATTTACGAAGACTTCGCGAGATCGTTTTCAAGAGTTCGGGAATAGGCTTTGTCAGGGTAGCCGCTGCGTCCTTGGTCTATATTGCTCTGACTCCCTTTGTGATCGAAAGGATTGGTAAGGATCTCTACGGACTGTGGTCTATCAGCGGCATCATCTCAGGCGCTCTCCTCCTGTCGGACTTTGGCTTTCAGCAGAGTCTGACTCATTTCACAGCAAAGCATCTAGGCGATGATAGAATGCTACGGTCTTTGTTCAACGCCACATTCTGGTGCTTGATGGTCACAGGTGTAACTTGTCTGGCTGCAGTCTTGGCATTGAAGGATTTACTCGTTGAGGTTCTTGGAATTCCTCCGCAATATCGAGTGGAGGCGTCATTCGTAATCACCTCTACGGCCATTGGCTTTTCGCTTCGACTCATCTCCTCCCCATATCAAGCGCTGATCGAGGGAAATCAGCGAGTCGACTATATCCAAAAAACGTTTCTATGCTGGCTTATCTTCAATGCCTGCGCCACGTTGATCGGTCTGAGCATCCATCCCTCCATATACTCATTGGGCATCGTCAGCATTCTCGGAAACTTGCTCATTTTGGTAATGTTCTATTGCGATGTTCGGAGACGATACGCTTATGCGAGGCTTCATCCGAAGCTTTTCAGCCCATCGACCTTGAAGACTATATTTCCTTACAGCGCCTGGATTCAGTTGACAGCTGTCTTAATTCTTTTGCGGGAGCCTCTCTTGAAAGCGCTGGTTACGCGTCGGTATGGAGTGGACGATTTGGCTTCCTTCGAGATCGCTTATCGTCTGACGACTCAGTGCATGTCTTTTGTCGTAACTCCCATATTGACCGCGTTGCCGGTTTCATCATTACTTCACAACAGCCCTGGCGATTTGCATCAAATAGTCAAGATCTATCTCAAGGGCGTATTGCTATTTCTTAGCGCGCCAGCCGTTCTGATCTATGCATTCTCCGGCGTCGCCATTCAATTTTGGCTGGGGGATGGTTTTGAGGATGCTGCGCTGCTGCTTCCTTGGATTTTCAGCGCCCATGCAGTCTATTACTTTGCTGAGCCACTGTATAAATGCCTCCAGGGAACCGGTCGAGCCGGGGTCGGAGCTTTGATTCAGGCGATGTTTCTTGCTCTATTGGTCGGGATGCTCCTTTGGATGGATATATCTCAAGATATCAGAGATATTACATACGCGCTCCTTGCCTCCGCCATTCTTTTTAACGCCGGGAGCATTCTGTTTTATCGAGAGCATGTTTATAAGCGGCGAAGCATATGAAGCCAAAGGGTCCTGTCAAGCTCGCAAAAGCGTTGATAATCGGTCCAACCCCGCCTCCTCATCATGGCGTGAGCGTCGCCACACGGGTTCTTCTCGACTCAAGGCTCTCCGAGTTGTTTGATATCATCCACGTTGATCTTGCCGATCGGCGCGGGATCGCACATGTGGACAATCCCGATTTCCATGATGTGCTGCTTTTTGTGAAGCAGCTTTGCTCTGTCCTTTTGGCGTTATTCTTCAGGAAGCCGTCTATTGTTTACATTCCTCTGTCGCAGAGGACGGTGGGCTTTATTCGTGACAGCATATTCCTTTGGGCCGCCCACCTTTTTGGAAGCAAGGTCATTGTCCATCTCCACGGCGCCAATTTCAGGGTATGGTATGAGGGGTTGGATGCTTTGTCGAAAAGATTTGTGGAAGCTTCTCTCAGACCAGTGGCGATGGCGATTGTCCTGGGCGAGTGTTTAAAGCCCATCTTCCAGGGTCTTGCGCCTCGTGAGAAGATAACCGTCGTTCCGAACGGATTGGATTTGCCCGAAACGGGCGCCGGCGCTACAGGCGATTGCGGCGAAAGGAAGGGATGCCGCGTTCTCTATCTTGGCGCATTGTCTTGTCAGAAGGGAGTATTCGTACTTCTCGACGCCGCCTTCCACGTTTTGCAGTCGCGCTCCGATGTTCGGTTCATCTTTGCAGGTTCATGGGCGAGCGTCGAGCAACGGGAGAAGGCGACATCCTTTGTCTCTGAAAAGGGAATCTCCGGGAGCGTCGAGTTTGTCGGACCCGTGCAGGGCGGCGCCAAAAAGAAGCTTTACGAATCATCGGATCTCTTCGTCTTTCCAGGGATTCAGCAAGAGGGGCAGCCTCTTGTGGTCATTGAAGCGATGGCCGCTGGGCTTCCCATATTGTTCACCAATAGAGGCTGCCTTCGCGAAACGGTGCTTCCTTTTGTGAATGGGCTGGAACTGAGGCTTGGGGATGCGGGCGATTTGGCGCAAAAAATCCTTTGGCTGCTTCGGAATCCATTGGAAATGAAGCGCATGGGAGTAGAAAGTCGAAAACGCTACGAGGATATGTATACTGCTAAACGCTTCACAGAAAAGATGATCGGGGTATTCTCCAGCGTTGTGAGCGAGAAGCCGGCGAAGGGTGGGCGCCTCTTTTTGCGCCCACCACATTGAAGCTAACACCCGATCTTTGGTGGGCAGAGAAAAAGACTTCTGCCCAACCAGAGTCAGAATGAGAACGGTCTGACCATTGAAAGCCCTCCCTTTGACCTCCGAATCCAATCAGCGCAGCAGAGTCATAGTCAGAAGAGCGCCTCGTTATGACGAGGATCTCCTTTATGAATTGCTTCCGTCCCCTCTGTTCGAAGAGGTTCGGCCGGGCGGGACGATTGTCCTCAAGCCCAACTGGGTTATGGAGTCTCATGGGCGCCGAAAGGATGACTGGGAGTATGTCATAACGCATCCCGCGTTGATAACGGCGGTCATGAGAAAAGTCCTCGGTCGTCTTTGCGGATGCGGCAAGATCATCATTATGGATGGGCCGCAAACGGACGCCTCTTTCAGGTCGATTCTGGCCAAATGCCCCGTGGAGCGATGGCGCAAAATGGCGGAGGCTTCGGGCGTTTCGTTCGACATCATCGATCTTCGGGATCATGAATGGATTACCCGAAATGGAATCGTGGTCGAGAGGATTCCCCTTGCGGGCGATCCGCTTGGAAAAACTTTGGTGAATCTCAAAGGGGAATGGAGCGAATTCCATGGTCATACAAAGTCTCAGCGTGGCTACTATGGCGCTGACTACGACCGTGCGGAAACGAATCGAGCCCACAACGGCCATGACAACTTCTACAGTGTCTCGGCGACGGCGCTCGCTGCGGACGTTTTCATCAATCTCGCAAAGCTCAAAACCCACAGGAAAGCCGGCATTACAGCTTGCCTGAAAAATCTTGTCGGAGTGAACACTTATAAGAATTACCTGCCGCATCATTCCGAAGGTCCCCCTTCGGAGGGAGGAGACCAGTTTCCCGACGATCGTCGCCTGCATCGCGCCGAGGGGGCTTTCGTTGGCTTTCTCAAGGAAAAGGTTTTCTCTTCGCCCTTTCTCGCAAGGATTGTCAGTCCACTCAACGGCTTTGGGCAGATGATTTTTGGACGCAGCAGTCAAGTGATCCGAAGCGGCAACTGGTATGGGAACGATACGATCTGGCGTACGATCCTCGATTTGAACAAGGTTGTTTTCTACTGCGGCCCGGACGGAGCGTTAAGGCCTGGAGAGATGGCTCGGGCAAAGAAGCATATCGGCATCGTGGATGCGGTTCTTGCGGGTGAAGGAAACGGGCCTTTGGCGCCGGAGCCCGTTTCGATGGGCTATGTTTTCTGCGGAACAAACCCCGTGGCCATCGACGCCGCCTGCGCCGCCTTGATGGGGTTCGATCCCGAGAAGATTCCAGTTATAGCGAGAGCTTTCCATATCAAGAACTTTCCGCTCTGCGATTTTAGCCTCGGCGATGTGCGAGTGGATATCAGTGGCCTGGAGCTCGATCTGGATTCTCTCCCCCCGTCAACCATTGTGCCGTTTGCTCCCCATTTCGGATGGAAAGGGCGCATCGAGAGGACGAATCGAATATGATGATGGAAGCGGCTGAATCGGTTGAAGCGATTCAAAACGATGGGTCATCGTCGCAAGGAGATGATTGGCTGATGCTTTCAGCTCTGAGAAGAAAAGCTTTCAACCTGTACAACCACGCCCCTTTGCCCGTCAAGAGCGCTATGTCCTTTGTTTGCAGGGCCTTTCCGAGGTCTTTTCTCTATGGCGGGCTTTTCAGGTCGACATTGAAGACGATCAAAGAAACCGAGTATCAGAGTCATTCTGATTTGCAGGCTTTCCGCAATGCTCAGCTCTCGGAGATTCTCCTTCACGCCCATCGCTCGGTCCCTTTCTACGGGGACGATATGCGCTCGAAGGGAATCACCGAAGAGATGATCCTTCTGGCGCCGGAAGAAGCCTTGAAAGCGATGGGGTTTATCGAGAAATCCACGATCATGGAAAAGCCCGACCGCTTCATGTCGGGCTCGAGGCTTGTCCCTAAAGACTATTGCTCAACAGGCGGGACATATGGCGAGCCCCTTTACTTCTATATCGACTCGACCCGCAGCTCCAAGGAATGGGCGTTTTTCGCCGACATGTGGGGGAGGGTGGGATACAATCTCAACTCCAAGCGGGCCACTTTCAGAGGATCGCGCATCCGGGGAGGGCTTTGGGAAGATGACCTGTTGACGGGTGAGCGCAAGTTTTCGAGCTTCGAGCTAACCGATCAATATCTGGAGGCCATTTGGCCCGCGCTTCTCAAGCTCGAGCCCGATTTCATCTATGCGTATCCTTCTACTGCCCTCACTCTGTGCCAGTTTGTGGAAAGCTCGGGAAAACGATTCCCTGGTTCTCTGAAAGCCATGCTTGTCGGATCGGAAAACATCTACGACGGCCAGAGGGAATACATGGAGCAGGTGAGCGGGAGGAGGGCCTTTTCATGGTATGGTCATTCCGAAAAGCTCGTCCTGGCGGGTGAATGCGAGAAGTCTACGGCCCTCCATGCGTACCCGCAATATGGTTATGTCGAGTTTATGAACGAAAAGGATGAGCCCGCCCGACCCGGTGAATTCGCGGAGATAGTTGGAACCGGCTTTTTCAATACGGCGATGCCCTTCATCCGATACCGGACGGGCGACTTCTGCACCTACCTGGGAGAATACTGCCCGGAGTGCGGGAGACGCTATCCCGTCTTTGAAAACGTGCGCGGAAGGTGGACTCAGGAGGTGCTCTACGGCGCCAAAGGTAATCAGATCTGCATGAGCGCCGTCAATGCGCACTCCAACAACTTCACGCGTGTCTTTCGCTACCAGTTTTATCAGGATGAACCCGGCAAAGCGATCCTCAGGATCGTCCCCCGAGAAGGCTTCTCAGATGCGGATAAAGCCGCCGTAGAGTGGGAATTCAACAGCAAGTTCGGCCCCAACCTGCGGGTTGTCGCCGAGTTGGTGAAGTCGATCCCGCTGACGTCGAGAGGAAAGTTTAGATTCGTCGACCAACGGATAGAGAAAAAGACGCCAAATTCAGATTATCAATAGCCGATGAGCGCTCCCGCCAATTAAGCGCCCGGCGTTCCCCGCGCCGTCGCCGAAACCCTTTGTTTCCTTGTCAACAAAACGTGACAAGATTGTCGCCTTCCTGGAACCACCGCCGCTTTTTCCTACGTTAGAATAGCTCCAATGTTCGAGACGCTGAGTAGACGTCTCCTCCTTCGGGATCACAAGGAATTTGTAACCGAGTGGGCGGAGCTTTATGGGCGCATCGGTAAAAGGGGGCAAAGCGGCGTTTATTGCAAGACGAAAGGCGGCCCATCTTGGATTATTACAGAAGGTCCAAATTTCAACCGTTCACAATATTCAACGGAAAAGCGCTGTCGCTTTCCTTCAACATCCAACCCTCGAAACAGAGCCTGACGCATTATGGAGCAGTTGACGCAAAAGCTTAAAAACGGCGCGATGCGCATTCTGGAGGTTCCCATTCCTGCTTTGAAGCCAGGCGCAATCCTGGTGCGCAACCACTTTTCCCTCATAAGCGCCGGCACGGATGCAAGCACTGTCAAGGCTGCGCGAAAAGGATACCTTGGAAAGGCCATGGAGCGGCCCCAGCAGTTCAAACAGGTGCTGGAAACGGTTAGATCGCAGGGGCTGACCCAGGCTTATCGGGCTGTGATGAAGAAGCTCGACGCCTATTCGTCCCTCGGATATTCGTGCGCTGGAGAAGTGATCGAATGCGCCGAGGACGCGGTCGGGTTCCGCGAAGGAGACCTGGTGGCGTGCGGCGGGCTGTCCGCTTGCCATGCCGAAGTGATTTGCGCGCCGGTGAACCTGTGCGTGAAATTGAGCCGTGACGCCGATCTCAAGCAGGCCGCCTACAATTCCCTGGGGGCTATTGCCCTGCAAGGCGTGCGACAGGCGGGCGTCCAGCTGGGAGAAACCTGCGCCGTCATCGGGCTCGGGCTTCTCGGGCAGTTGACCGCCTTCCTTTTGAAAGCTTCGGGATCTCGCGTTATCGGGGTGGACATAGATCCCGCCATGGTGGAGGCTGCCGATAAGGTCTTCGACTTTGCTGCTTTGCGGGACAATCCCGGACTCGAGGAAAAGATTTTCCAATTCACCGGTGGTCTGGGCTGTGACGCTGTCATTATCGCCGCCGCTTCCCAGTCTCTCGATCCCATCAATTTTGCCGGCGCCATAGCGCGAAAAAGAGGCGTCATCGTCATCGTCGGCGCTGTGCCCACCGGTTTCGACAGAGAACCTCACTTCTACAAAAAAGAGCTCCAGGTGAGGATGTCGTGCTCTTATGGGCCCGGTCGCTACGATCACATATACGAAGAGAAAGGCGTAGACTACCCGGCGTCCTACGTGCGCTGGACGGAAAACCGGAATATGATGGCTTTCCAGAATCTCTTGCAGGAAGGCCGGATGGATATAAGCAGCCTCACAACCCACACCTTTCCGCTTCCGGAGGCGCCTTCCGCCTATGAAATGCTCCTTGAAAAGAAGGAGCCATACCTTGGGATTCTTATCCGGTATGATGCGGCAAAGCCAGCCGAGCACAAGAGCCGGAGAGTGCGCGTAGCCGGCGAAATCTCTACGATCGATGCGTCCCGAGTCGGCATTGGCTTCCTAGGCGCGGGATCGTACGCTCAAAGTCATCTGCTGCCGAATCTTCAAAAAGATGAGAGAGTGGCTCTGAGAGGGGTGATGACCACAAACGGGGCAAATGCGCGCTCTGTCGCAGAGCGCTTCGGTTTTGCCTATTGTGCGACCGATCCCGCCGACATCTTGGGAGATTCGGACATAGGAGCCGTCTTCATCGCTTCCCGTCACGATTCCCATGCGGAATATGTGAAAGCCTGCCTGGACGCGGGGAAGCATGTCTTTGTAGAAAAGCCGCTCTGTCTGACCGAAGAGGAGCTTGACGGCATCCGGGAGCTGTACATGAACAGGCTTTCCGAGGAAGGGCCTTCGCCGGCTCTCATGGTTGGGTACAACAGGCGCTTTTCTCCCTTTGCCGAGATGATGCGCAAGAAAATCGGACCCGGCCCGATGTCGATGCTCTACCGGATCAATGCCGGACGAATCGGCGCGGATTCCTGGATTCAGGACCCGCAATGGGGCGGGGGGCGAATCGTGGGAGAAGTCTGCCATTTCGTCGACTTGCTGACGTTCATCAGCGGGTCGCTGCCCGAGACGGTCTACGCCGCCGCCATGAGCAGCCCCGAAGGACTCAACGATACGCTCAATATTTCGCTCTCCTATCAAGACGGCTCCATCGGGAGCATATGCTACTACGCCAACGGAGACAAAGCCCTTCCCAAAGAGAGACTCGAAGTCTTTGCGGCGGGCTGTGCGGCTGTCGTGGAAGACTTCAAAAAGCTCTCGTTTTATGCGGGCGGAAAGAAGAAGACCGTGGATCTCATGAATCAGGACAAGGGCCAGAAGAGCGAGGTCAAGCTCTTCATAGATATGATTGCGGGCGACAGAAGCGATATCATTTCCTTCGATGAGATTTACAGCGCCACTCTCACGACTCTCAGGGTATTGAATTCACTTCGGCTGAGAGCGGCAGTGAACCTCTGAAAGGCTTGTGCACCTATGCGCTCCTCAACCAGCAAAACCATGTCGCAGACGGATGTGCGCCCGATGGCGTCCTCCTTTCCCAGGGCTCTCGCAGTCAGCCTTTCTTTATATGCGGTTTTTTCCGTTGCGATTTATTACAACGCGCTGAAGTGGCTGATCGAATTCGACTGGCCAAGGCCTGACTATTCGCATTGCTATCTTGTTCCGCTTGCCTCTCTCTACCTGATTTGGGAGAAGAAGGCGGAGCTCCTCGCCACTCCCTCCAGGCCCACCTGGGCGGGGCTCGTTCCGGTCGGCTTCGCGATCGTGAGCTATTGGCTCGGGGAGCTCGCGGGAGAGTTTTTTGCGATGTACCTTTCTTTGTGGCTTCTCATCGTAGGGCTCTGCTGGATTCATCTGGGATGGAAAAAGCTTCGCATCATCGGCTTCCAGCTGATGCTTCTGATCGCGATGTTTCCTCTGCCCCATTTCGTGAATAACAAGATCACCTTGCAGCTGAAGCTCATCTCCTCGCAAGTTGGCGTATTTCTTCTCCAACTCTGGGGCATGACGGCCTACCGGGAGGGAAACGTCATCGACATCGGCTTCACTCAACTCCAGGTGGTCGATGCCTGCAGCGGCCTGCGCTACCTCTTTCCCCTCATGGTGCTTGGACTCATCCTCGCCTATTGGCTCAAAGACGCCTTATGGAAGCGCGCTGCGCTCTTTCTCACAACCGTGCCGGTGGCGGTCCTCGTCAATGCGGTTCGGATCGCGGCTACCGGGATTCTCTACCCCATCTGGGGAGCGGAAGTCGCCGAAGGGTTCTTCCATGACTTCTCCGGCTGGCTGATTTTCATGCTCACTCTCATGGCGCTCTGGCTGGAGATGCTCGTGCTGAAGAGGCTGCCTCCAAGAGCAGCGCGGGCTTCGGCCGCATCCTCGCTCCAGAGCCCTGAAGAGTCGAGCGAAGGCGTCGATGCTTCCCCGGAGCGCGCAAAAACCTACAAATGGATGCTTCATCCCGCCTCATGCGCAGCCATTGTGTTGCTGGGGGCTACGCTCGCTTTCTCTCAGGGAATCGATTTTCATGAGAAGACGCCGGTTGCAAAGCCCTTGAGCCGGTTTCCTCTGCAGGTTGGGGAGTGGTCGGGCGCGCCACGCCAAATGGAGCTTGAAATCATTAAAGAGCTGGATCTCAGCGATTATCTCCTCATCGACTACTCCAATGCCGGCGCAAAGACGGTGAATTTTTACACCGCCTATTATGAAAGTCAGCGCAAAGGCGAGTCCATCCATTCCCCCTCCACCTGTCTGCCCGGAAGCGGCTGGAACTTCAACGAATCCGGGTATGTCGACGTGCCCCTTTCCGGTTCCGAATCGATCCGGGTCAACCGGGCCTTCATGCAGAAGGATCGCGAAAAGAATCTCGTCTATTACTGGTTCCCCGCGCGCGGCCGCATCCTGACGGATGTCTACCAGATGAAGCTCTATACTTTCTGGGACGCCCTGACAAGGCAGCGCACCGATGGCGCTCTGGTGCGCATGCTGACGCCCGTCTATGATGGGGAGGAGCCTCAGCAGGCGGATGCAAGGCTCCAATCCTTCGCGCAGAAAGCCATCCCGGCGCTGAGTGAATATTTGCCGGGCAAATGAAGCTCTGGATTTTCATTCCAAATATGGCCAGCCTTTCGACACTTCTTCTTTCCGTATTCATCACTGTGGCGCTTGTTCCGATTTGCAGCCGGCTGGCCTTTGTTATCCACGCCGTGGACCTTCCCGATGCGAGAAAAGTCCACGCAAGGCCCACGCCTCGCAGCGGCGGAATGGCCATGGCGCTCGGGGCTGTTGTCCCCATGCTCATATGGGCCCCACGCGATCAATTCTCGATGGCCTTTCTTGCATCCATGGGGCTCATCGTCTTCTTCGGCATTCTCGACGATATCCGCAATCTTCCCTATCAAGTGAAATTCGGGGCTCAGATCGCAGCCGCTGCGATAATCGTCTTTCCGGGAGAAATCAGAATTGAAAGCCTTGGCGCGCTTCTTCCCGTTGGAATTGACCTTCCCGAATGGATCTCCGTCATATTGACGATGCTTGCGATCGTTGGCGTGACCAACGCGATCAACCTTTCGGATGGTCTCGATGGGCTTGCGGGGGGAATCGCCATCCTCTGCTTCATCTGCATCGCCTTTATTGCTTACGAAGCCAAAGATCCCGCGACTTTTCCACTTTCCATGGCCATCATCGGCGCCGTCTTCGGGTTCTTGCGCTTCAACACCCATCCGGCCAATCTCTTCATGGGAGACTCCGGAAGCCAATTGCTCGGATTTGCGGCTATCACGCTTTCTTTGCGGGTCAGTCAGACCCATGCCGGCATCAGTCCGCTCATGCCGCTGATTCTGCTCGGTTTTCCCATTCTGGATACGTTGGCCGTGATGATCGAGCGGATCGCCAGGGGCAAATCCCCGTTCAGGCCCGATAAGAACCACTTTCATCACAAGCTCATGCGCCTTGGCCTGATGCACTCGGAAGCGGTCATAGTCATCTATATCCTGCAGGCGTCACTGGTAACGAGCGCTTTTCTGCTCCGCTTCAGCTCTGAATGGATTCTGCTCTTCTTGTATCTGGTCTTTTCTTCTCTCATGCCGGCGGGATTGCATCTTGCCGAGAAAGGCGGCTGGCGCTGGCAAAGGTATGATTTCATAGATATCGTGATCAAAGGGAAGCTTCGAAGGATGAGGGATAATGCTCTCATCATCAGAGCGTCCTTTCGAATAGTCGAATCGGGGTTTCCGGCTCTGCTTCTGATGACCTGGATAATTCCCGGCGAGGCGCCGTTCTACATAGGTCTTTTCGCTTCCGCTTTTGCGGCGCTCATCGCCGTGGTGTGGATAGCAAAAGAGGAATGGCTGGGGAGCGTTCTCAGGCTGAGCATCTATCTTTCGATCCCCTACGGCGTCTACCTTGGCGAGGTCAATCCTTCGAGCCTGTTGCCCTATGCCGCGCTCGACACCTACAACATTGCTTTCAGCGCCTTTGTCCTGTTCGTCATGTTGACGCTTCGATTCACACGCCGACAGAGGGGATTCAAGACCACTCCAATGGATTTTCTCACCATATTCGTTGCGGTGATCGTCCCGAACCTTCCCGACGCCCAGCTCCAGCAGTTCCAACTTGGGTTCCTCGCAACGAAGATCATTGTCTTCTTCTTCGGCTGCGAAGTGCTCATGGGAGAGCTCCGCGGGGAGTACCGAAACCTTGGGTGCGCTGTTCTTGGAATTCTTGGAGTAGTCTCGATCAGAGGGCTTCTGGGCTGGTAGAGGCGCCTTCGGGTCTATGGCTGAATAGTATTAGTATTTTGGGGAGAACTTGGATGGATAGAATGAAAAGCAAAGAGCTTCTGGGCGTGATTCTGTTTTCGATTATAACAACTGCATTTGCACTCAGGTGCTGGGCGGATGACTATGTCATAGCTCCCCCGGATGTTCTTGAAATTTCGATTTGGGGAGAGGAAGAGCTCCAACGGGGTCAGCTGGTGGTTCGAACGGACGGGAAAATCTCCTTTCCGCTCGTGGGCGACCTGTTGGTGGCGGGCAAGACGACGGCGCAAGTGAAAGAAGAGCTCGAAGCCGCCATTCAGCAATATATTCCCGCGGCCAATGCTTCCGTTATAGTCGCCCAGATGGGAAGCATGCAATTCTATGTTCTGGGCAAAGTGGCAAGGCCCGGAATGTTCAACATTGGAACGGAGCTCAACGTGCTCCAGGCGCTATCCATGGCCGGAGGGCTGGCTACCTTCGCGAAGGAAAGCGATATCGTCATTATCAGAAAGCGCGGGAACGAAACCGTCCAATTGCCTTTCAACTACGAACAGGTGAAGAAGGGAAAGAACCTCGAACAGAATATCACCCTTCAGCGTGGAGACGTGGTGCTGGCGCCTTGATTTTCTGGATGCCTTACTGCCGCCCCTTCTGGGCTTAGCAGCGATCCCTTTATTCCTTTCTGTCAATGCGCCCACTCAATAGTATTCTGTAAGGAGAACGTTATGTCTGACGTCATCGCTCAAACGGTTCATGCTTCCAGTCACGACGCGGCGCCTGAAGCTTCTGTCTCGCTCTGCCCGGCTGGTGAGATATTCCATTTGCCTCAGGAAAAAGAATATGAAGAAGAGCTCAAACGACTCCATAAGCTGGTGAACGAACAGCGACTGCTCGGCCGGGAGATTGTTGTCGTGATGGGCGTGGGGTTTGTTGGCGCCGTCATGGCTGGAGTCATCGCCGATTCGATCGACCCGGAAACCGGAAGTCCCGGAAAATTCGTGATCGGGATGCAGCGTCCCTCCACACGCTCCTATTGGAAGATCCACTACATCAACCGGGGGCTTGCTCCCGTCGAGTCGGAAGACCCAAATGTGGCGCCGATGATCCATCGTTGCGTGATGGAAAAGAAGACTCTCACGGCGACTTTCACCTATGACGCGCTCTCCCTTGCCGACGTGGTGGTCGTGGACGTCCAGTGCGATTATTTCAAGGAAAGCCTTGGAAACGTGAGGCAGGGAAGGGCGGAGATTGCCGCTCTCGAGGAGAGCCTCAAAATCATAGGGGAAAAGATCAACCCCCAATGCCTTGTTCTCATTGAAACGACGGTCCCTCCGGGAGCTACGGAATATATCGCTTATCCCGCAATGAAAAAGGCGTTCGAGGGGCGCGGCCTGAACGACGCCGAGCCTCTTCTTGCCCATTCCTTCGAGCGGGTCATGCCGGGCAGGAATTATGTCTCGTCCATCCGGGACTTCTGGCGCGTTTGCAGCGGCGTCAATGAAAAGGCTAGAGAACGGGTTGTGGCGTTTCTTTCCGATGTGCTCAACGTGAAGGATTTTCCTCTTACGGTTCTCGATCGTCCGATGGAAAGCGAAACCTGCAAAATAGTCGAAAACTCCTTCCGCGCCGCCATTCTGGCTTTCATGCATGAATGGAGTCTTTTTGCCGAAAGAAACGGAGTGGATCTCATCAAAGTGATGGAAGCCATCAAGGTCAGGCCGACTCATTCGAACATGATATTCCCCGGCCCTGGCATTGGCGGCTACTGCCTGCCCAAGGACGGGGGCCTTGGCGTCTGGGCTTACCAGACCCTCATGGGCTTTGAGGACGATATTTTCAAGATCACGCCCCTGGCCATCGACATAAACGACACCAGAGCCTTGCACGCGGCGCAGCTTGTGCGCGACGCTCTGAGGAACATGGGAAAGATCGTCGCAGCATCGAAAATATGCGTCCTCGGCGCCTCCTACAGGGAAGATGTCGGCGATACGCGCTACAGCGGCTCGGAGCTCCTGGTGAGAAAGCTCACCGAGATGGGCGGCGACGTCTCCGTTCATGATCCCTACGTGCAGCACTGGTGGGAATTTGAGCGCCAGGATTCTTACCCTGCGCCGGGACATTCCTGGGCCAGGTTCTTCAGGAACCAGGAAAAGCTGACGGAACTGCGCGTAACCGACAATCTCGCGTCCGCTCTCAAAGGCGCCGACGCCGTTGTCTTCGCCGTGCGGCATGGGCGCTATCTAAGCCTGACCACCCATGCGGTAATGGAGATGATAGGCCGCCCCGCCGCAATAATTGACTGCTTCGGCATTCTCGATGATGAAGCCATCCGAAGTTACTTCACGCTCGGATGCGAAGTGAAGGGGCTCGGGCGGGGGCATGTGAAGCGGATCAAGGATGGGGTGCGGGGGAAGGTGTGAGGGGAAGGTATGCTGAGGAAATATTCGCCGCACTTGGTTTGCGTCGAACTGCTGTGAACGGAATAATGCTGCTGAGAACCCGGCTCTAATGATTAGACCAAAATCGACGATGCAATTGATTGGGCTTATATACCTTTATTTGTGTATCTCTTCTCTCCCGGTTTTGGCGGATGAGACGCCAAGAATAAATCAGCTGAAAGAAATGTGCATTGATACAGTCCTAGCTGATAAAGGTGCTGCTCACGCTGCCATTGTAACTCCGAATTCCAAGGAATATCGATCTCTCGGGCGGAACTTGCAGCAAAGCATCAGAGCAGCAAGCGGCATCGAGATTCCTCTATATTGCGATCATGAGACCACAGATCACCTCCTTTCAAACTTTAACGTCCTTGCGCTCGGAAACTCCTCAAATAATGCTTTCATTGAAAGGCTGTACCGGCAATGGCATGTGATACTCGACCTCAAGTATCCCGGTCCTGGTGGATATGTAGTCCGCAGTCTGCACAATCCATACGGCACAGGGCACAACGTGATCTTCATCGGGGGATCGGATTTCAAAGGAGTAGTGCAGGCATTGGAGCATTTTTGTGGGTTGTTAACGCCAGGATCTCCATTAAAGGTTGGCTGGTTGATGGAGATAAAGCTCGGCGATGGAATGACGCCACCCCAGATTGATATCCTTTCGACTGAGTGGCCTGTGCATAGTTGGGACGATAGTTGGCGCAAGACCTCAAGCGGAGAAGCTTGCGGGTATCTACCATCAACGAATTTCGGATGGAATCCAATCAGTATTGCTGCTGTACTGTATTATATGACAGGACAGCCGGAATATCTAAGCGTCTTTAAAACCATCGCACGGCCGGACCCTCAGAATCTACCCTTGCCCAATCGTAGCGACGGCGCTTTTATTGACCCGTTGCATCCTTTGGCAAAAAGCTATCATTACAGAGCCCATCTGGTAGACTGTATTTACGACTTAATTGAAGAAAGTCCTTTGTTCACTGATGAAGAGCGCCTGTATTTTACAAATGAGCTCCTTCAACATCAGCTCGAGCTCGATTCGACTCATAAATATTCCATCCAAAACGGAGATAGACACGCACAATGGAACATGCTCTGTATATATACGGGTAGCCGCTATTTTGCGCGCTACTATCCCGATGCTGTGTGGGACTCAAGGCTCGAGAATGTTCGAAAAGGGTTCCGGTCCTTGATCAACAATCCAACTTGGGGTGAGCGTGACACACTTGAATGGGTATCCACATCAATAGAACCTATCTTTGATTTTTCTCTGATGGATGATTTTGGCGATTTAGTGGATAGCGGTACTGCAAGAATGTTCATGCGTGCTTTGGAGATCCTGATGACAGGGTGCGAGATCGATTTCTACAACAAATATGCGCCTCTCTCCCTTTTGCACAAAGCAGCTTATCTTCTAAGGGACTCTAGATACGTCTGGATGGCTCGGCAACTCGGATTTGATGTCGCACGTTTCAGGATTGGCCAATCATATTGGCCTCTGGAGGTTACCCAGCCAACGCCTCCTTCTGATTTGGTTTATGCAACTCCATTTTATCCTCTGGCCAAGTCGGACTGGGAGAAATCCGGCAAATCAGTCGAACAGGAAAAAGCCTTCCAGATCCTTTCCTATCGCACAGGTCTCAATAAGCAAGACGACTACATGCTTATAGACGGATTCTCAGGCCTCGGGCGCAATCCTCATCATTTGGCTTCGGTGCTCAAACTTAGAATGTTCAATGGAGAAAATGTTCTGGATGGGTATGGTAACGATCTAGATGTATGGTTCAATGGAGTGCTGGACCAGGAGATTCCCCGTTGTGCTCAACTGAATAGAACCTTTGCCGTTGAGAACTGTGGTTTTATTGAGATGGAAGTCCCTAATATGCCTGCATCGTCATGGAAACGATATCTCCTGAATCTAAAAGATGTGGCTTTTGTAGCTATTGATAGAATCGCGCCACACAAAAGCGGCGAATTCGAAGTTGTTTGTACCTGGGAACCTGGTATGCATTTGGATGCTGACGGCGCTTTAGGAAGATCAGTGAAGATTTCTAATGGTGTAAGGCTTTTCACTGCTGGTTGCGATATTTTTGAAGTGGAAGACAATCTCGTTCACGAAAGAATTCAGCGAAGGTTGGAACCGGGCTCCTCGCTTTCTATCGGAAACCTCTTCACTCACCCCTCTCGATCTTCCGGACTGAAACAATTGAGTGGAGGAGCTTTTCTCTCACTGGGTGAACTGCCTAGCTTTTTTGCACTTGACGATTATTCGTCTGAAGGACTGGTCTCTAGAGCTGACTTTGCCTATTTAGACAATAAGCTCCTTTTTCTATCGAATGGGAATGAGCTTCGGATACAGGGAGCACCTATCTATTCGTCTGATAAACCAGCTACGGTACTCTGGCTTCTTGATAAAGGAATCCTATTTGTTGAAGCTTCAGGGGCGACAGTTTTAACATTGATGACTGCTTCCGGTAGCCATTCAATCCATATCACCACTCAAGAACAGCCCATTAAGTTCGAAGGATTAGCACCTTACAATGGTCTTCAAGACCACCTGAAATCTGCCTTCGCAGCACTATCATCCACAAAAGAGATTCATAAGACTCCCGAAGCTCCACAAAAACTATCTGCAGGCCAATGGAAGCCTCTATGGTCCCACGATTTCAGCGAATCGATTATGGATATAGCTATCAACGCTGTGTCAGAGCCCACTCACTTATGGATGAGTTCCAAGATCAACGGTTCATGGACTTTGTCAAAGCTGTCTGAACAGGGAGTTCGACTGAAAACTATCTCATGTCCTTCTCAGCCGCTTTCTCTCTTTCCCGCAAAGAACAGCCTTCAGGCAAGCGCTTTTTCATTATTGGCTGGATTCAAGGACGATATGCTCAGGGCGTATTCTCAAAACGGCGACCAAGTCTGGCAAGTACAGACCGCAATAGATAGTAGCTTTCGAATTGGCGATCGCTATGAAGCTCCCTGGTTTACCAACCCAATGCCTCCATATTCGATGACTGGAGTATACTCTATTCTAGCTGGTGACTTTTGGGGCCGCGGCAGTCAAATCATTGCCGCAGGCCGTCCTTGCACAATTGAATTCAGAAAACTGGATGGATCCCTCCTGCGACGATCGCCTACACGATGGGGTAACAATTCCTCGCTCGCTCCATTGAAGGAAGCCTATTATCCAGACAAGGAGCCATTGCTGTTGGTTGGAAAGAATTACACTGGCAATCCAACTATTAGCGGAATCGATCGTGAGATGAGCAATGTTTCCGACAATTTTTTCGCCTCTCTGCCTGCCGAAGAGATTTCTATGCACGCTTGGCTGCAACGTGGTTTGAAGCACCTGGAGGTTCATGACCTCGATGGGGATGGCATTGATGAGATCGTATATACACTGAGTGGGCACTGGAATGAGTTGCGGGTTTACAATGGCAATCAACAAGACCCTTTGTGGCTCAAGCACTTGGGACCGGATCGTGTAAATGGAGATTTTGTAAGAGGCCTTGAAGTGCTGAAGGCAGATAGCCAAGAGCGGAGGAAAGTAGTGGTTGGAACCAAGAACGGGTGGATTCTTGCCTTTGATCATTCAGGAAAAAGCCTTTGGCAAATCCATTCGCATAGCCCCATCACTTGTATGGACGCCTCCGATGAGGATGATTTCTTGGCGGTAGGATGTCAAAATGGTCGTTTGCTCTTGATTGATGGCGAGGGACAGGTCCTCCGACAAACAGGGCTTGGCTCTCCCATAAACGTAATTCGTTGGGGTCCTGGCGGAAAAGTATTCGTTGGTGCGGACAACGGGAAATTTATTGGCTGTGATATATCCTCTTGATGTAGGCATAAGAGTAGTGAGTAACAGTGACGCCTCGAATGAATCTTAAAAACTCATTGTGTTTGGTCCTCGCTCTGTGCAGTATTACTCTTGTTGGGTTCATTATCCACAATAACTATGGGGACGCTCTGGTCAGCGAAGAAGAGGCGCAAACAAGTTTTGAGAAGGCTGTTTCTTGGTTACTGAGCAATAGAGAAGCGATTAAGAAGCGTCATAACCCCATACTGTGGTGGATGCTAAGAGAAGTAGTTTATATCACAGGAAATCATGAGTTGCATGGAATTATCAAAGAATATGCTAGCGACAATTATCATAGGTATGTTGGCACGCCATGGTCTTACCTGGTGTTAAACAGCAAGCCGAATCGACCCTTGGACAGCGCCTTGTTCCTGGGTCTATCTGATTACAACCTTCATTTTCTCTATGGGCTCAGCTGTGATTCAGACATTGGTAAGCTAGATATCATTAGCAAGCAGAATGAAACTGACTTCTGTTTCAAGAATCATCCTTTTACTCCAGCGTGCCTAACTCATCAAATGATGGGCTTCAGATTCATGCAAAGAAAAGGGTGCATTGAAGTTGAAGGATTTGCAGAAAAGACAGCAAAAATCTCCAAATATATAATGATCCAATCTGCAATAGATTTTCGTGTTGTAGACGTCTATATACAAAGAGTCTTGATGCTATTAGAGAGTAATAATGCTGACAAAGTAAATCCAAGATGGATAAAAAGAATAATTATGCACCAGAGGGATGATGGCGGATGGGGAGATTTTGAGCCGCTTATTCCGTTTCATAGGAATATCTGCCTTGGTTTTTCCTCTAAGGGGGTTAGCTTGACAACTCCAAAATCAACATTTCATGCTACCGCTCAAGGCGCTTGGCTGATGGCTTTGCTTCTGAACAACAAAGACTTTTTTAATCAAAACTGACTGCAAATAGAGCGTATAGAGCTTGATTTCACTTCCACGATCCTCCACTCCTAATATAAGGTTAAGATTCATTTGGTGGTCCTTACCATGAGTCATTCAGAAGCTATTGAAACTCTCATTTTCTAGTCTCCATCCCCGACACTCTCAATGATGGACATATGCGTAACCAATGCGTTGCTTCTCAATTGCTTGAACTAGAGTCTCGATCTTATGTCAGTGGACAATCCCTTTTACAATTATCGCATGGCGCGTCTTTGCAGAATCCGAACAGGAGGCGAAGCTTTCTGTTATCTGGAAGCTTACTCTGTTGAGAGCTTGCTCCAAATCATCAAATGGATAAATGAGCAGAACCTCAATTATTTTGTAATAGGAGCCGGCAGCAATATTCTTGTTTCAGATGACGGATTCAATGGGGTCGTTATTCGGCTAAAAGGAGATTTTCAAAGCATTCGTTATGACCATGAAGACTCTACCGTCTCTGTAGGGGCTGGCGCTCCACTGATGCAGTTGGGGTTTGACCTCGCTAGGCGTGGTTACCGAGGCTTTTCGTACATGGCGGTTATTCCTGGGTTTGTTGGCGGAGCTGTAACCATGAATGCAGGTACTAGCCAATCGGGTGAAATAAAGGACCACCTCCTGAATGCGTTGGTTCTAGATCCGCAGAGTTGCGAAGTAATCAGATATAAAAAGAGCGAGATGATGTTCGGTTATCGAGAGAGTGCGATCAGTTCTTCACGCCTTATCGTGTTGGAAGCATGTTTTGAGCTGAAGACCAATCGGCAAGGACAGTACGAGACTAACGCCGCCCTAGAGGAAGTGCGTTCACTATTAGCCAAACGGCGAAGCATGCATCCCCGCAACCCAAGGACCTTCGGTTCGACTTTCAAAAAGCCAGGAGGAGGCAAACCTGCTGGTTGGTATCTTGATCAAGTTGGAATGAAAGGCGTTCGTGAAGGCGGCGCCATGGTGTCTGAAGAGCACGCTAATTGGATTCTAAATATTGGCGAGGCCAAGACTAGTGATGTGAAACACCTCATGAATGTAGGGCAAAAGAGAGTATTTGAGGAATTTGGAATCCAACTTGAACGCGAAGTGATCCTGGTGCCCGAAGATGTGGAGAAGATGTTATGAATGCCGAGATAGACCAATACATAGTAAGGCGTTCTCGATTGACCGGCGCGGTTCGGTTGAGTGGCGCAAAGAATTCAGTTCTGCGTCTGCTTGCTGCATCCCTTCTCACTGATGAACCGGTTGAGATCCACAACTACCCGGCTGATATATTGGATGCAAGGATCCACGTCGAGATGCTCAGGGCGATCGGGAAAGATTGTGTGGTTGAAGAGGAAAAGATTACGATATGTGAAAATGGGAGTCTCAAGAACCGACTCGATTGGCTTGGCCGATCCATACGGAATACTCTTCTCGTACTTGGCGCGCTCGTTGCGCGGACTGGTCGTGGCGCCGTGCCACTGCCGGGTGGTTGTAACCTGGGAGAGCGCAAGTACGATCTTCATGAGATGCTGCTTTGCCGATTGGGCGCCGAAGTGTGGACAGAAGGAGGCATGCTTCTTGCCGAAACCAAGGGGGGGCTAAAGGGTGCAGATATTCACCTTCCAATCCGTTCAACAGGCGCTACGGAAAACGCCATTCTTTGCGGAACCCTTGCAGAAGGAGTGACTCGAATCTGGAATCCTCATGTGCGCCCTGAGATATTGGATCTTATAGATTTGCTCAGGGAGATGGGCGCCAATATTCGAGTATATGGGCAGGAACATATTGAGATTGAAGGAACAGAAGGACTCAACGGCGCTAAACACTGGGCAGTTGCTGATAACATGGAGGCCATCACGTGGGTGATTGCCTCAGTGATAACTGATGGAGACATAGAGATCGTCGGGTTTCCCTTTCAGCATCTAGAGGTGCCGCTGGTTTTCTTAAGAGAGAGTGGAGCCCGATTCTATCGCGGTGAGGATTCTCTTATCGTTCGAGGCGGGAAGTGTTACCCGGTGGATATTAGTACCGGGCCTTATCCGGGCATCAACTCGGACATGCAGCCGTTGCTCGCTGTCTATGGTTTCTGCGCCAAAGGGGAAAGTCGAATCATAGATCTCCGATTCCCTGGAAGGTATGCATATGCTGAGGAAATAGCGAAGATGGGAGGATGTTATGAATTAAAAGACGGTTTGCTGTGCATTTACGGTGGTAAGCCGCTCACTGGAGCCCGAGTGAATGCCTCAGATTTGCGTGCTGGTGTCGCACTTGCGCTTGCGGGCCTTACGGCATCGGGTGAAACGGTTATAGAATCGGGTTGGCAAATTGATAGGGGCTATAACAGGTTTGCAGATAAGCTTGTAAGTCTCAATGCACGAATAGAGACAATTGAGCGGGTAAAATAGAGATCTTCGCAATGACAATCCAAGTAGCTACTGGTTTTGTGATTCTCTCCGGTTCCGAGAGATTGGTCACGAGGCTTTCGGTTGAAAGTCTCAGGGAATCCTTTGCCCTAAAGGGAAACGATTGTCTCTCTACGGTCGTTCCACCTACTGAGAAACCGGGCCATGCCATTCTCGGGATTCAATTTCTTACGAGTGGTGGTGAGTCTAAATTGACGGTCCAAAATGGCTCACTTGTGCTCCTGTTTGGCGAACTCTTTGGCAGGGCTGGTCAAAGTTCAGAGGAGGCCTTGAGCCTTCATGAGGCCAGTGCATTGCTGAGCAATGATCATCGGAATAATTGTCTGGTGAGCCCAGTGGACTATGACGGAGATTGTTCGATAGGACTTGTGTGCGCACGCACTGGCAGGATATCAGCATTTAACGATAATCAAGGTTTCAGAAGAGTTTTTTATTACCATGACAGCGAAATCTTTATTGTCGGAACCAGGCTACCGGCAATCCTGCAGCTATTGAAAAAGGAATGGCGCATCAGCAGAGCTGGCGCGCGCATCTACCTGACATCTCGCGAGGCTCGATGGCCTCTCAGTATAGTCGACGACGTCAAGACTTTGCCGCCTATGCACCGGATCACGGAGGTGAACGGGAGTTTTGAGACCGCCAGTTATTGGATGCCGGTCGAGATGACTCCTCCGAAGGATAGAAGTGAAACAGCGAAAATAATAAAAGACGAGATCAAGCGAGTCATTCTGCGCAAGGTGCGAGGCGCCCGTGGAGCATTGGCGCTGAGCGGTGGGTACGACTCGACGTCCCTTGCTAGAATCGCCGCCGAGATCCATGAGCCAATAACTGCAGTTTGTATGGGTTATTTGGTTGAACAAAAGAGAAGCGATTATCATGTCTACGATGAGACAGCCTATGCGGAAAGTATCGCCAAGAGCCAAGGACTGCCTTTCTTAAGCTGCATATTTGGTTTGGATGATGTCCGGGAGGCTATGGCGATTCTGCCGAGCTATATTGACCAACCCGGCCAGGACCCTACTTCGTTCTTCATGCTCAGCCGTTTTCTGGCTCAAAAGGGTTATGAGGTATTGATATCCGGAATAGGAGGAGACGCCTGTTTTGCTCAGAAAAGCCATTTCCCGCTCTATGCGATGGCAGCGCTCAATGTCCTCAGACATATTCCTGGATGCTCTATGGCGGCGAGAGCAGTATCTGCTTCCTTTAAAAGGCGAGGGGGGTTCGGGTTGCTTGGCGCCTACTTTGATGGCAAGCCGCCGGAATCTTTCTTGGAATGGCTTGAACGTTCCTCAGTAGGAGCCCAAACGACCCTTTACAAGAATTTGCTCGGCGATGAAATAATTGCCGAGATCAATCAGCTTACGCACTCTAGAGCGGCTGCTTTTACTGACGCCATGCTCAGAGCGAGCTCTCCGCATGAGTGGCGTTTTCTGTTTTCCATCTGGGCGAACCCTTGTGAATATCACGTCGACATTTCAGCAAGCTATTTAGGTCTCAGGAATTGCATGCCTTTTCTTGTCAAGAGCATAACGAATACCTTGCTGTCTCAGGGAGCCTATCAACCACTGCAGAACAGAGAGTTCGAAGCCGAGATCTTCGATCCACTTCCCTTTAGTCTTATGCTTAAGAGAAAATCCGGATTTACACTGCCTTATGACAGGTGGTGCCGTGAGCTTATGAGCGATGATGTCCATGAAATAGTCGCTGACCAGAGCTGGGAGCGACTGGGGGTGAACCTGAAGGAACTCCGGGCGATTGAGGAAAGGCTTAATAACGTCAAAAACTCTAAAGATGTGCTCATTGATCTCGGATTAGCGAGGTTTCTCTCGCGCTTGGTAATGCTTAAGAGATTCGCTTCCGTAAACAAACTGTCGGTTTGAAAAATTCATTCTGCTTCATCTCAATAGGATGACACAATGGCCCTCAACCGCTCAATAACCTCCTCATGCCTTTGTTCGTAGCGCTGACAATCAGATGAGTCACATGTCTTTTGTCAAAGCCGGATTTCAGACGCTCGCGTTTCGCATTCTGCTGCTAGTTTGCAGCGCGGCAACGGGTGTGGTGCATGCTCGTTTTCTCGGACCCGAAGGTGTTGGTATCTTTGTGTTGTTGCTTTCCATTAAGAGAATAGCTTTTTCCCTTGGAAATCTGGGATTTGGGAGCGCATTTGCATTCTTTGTGGCTCAGAAACGATCAACGAGACGCGAAGCGTTGAGAGTTTCATGGATTCTTGGGGGGCTTCTATCAGTAAGTGTTGCAGTCATCTTCTATATTGTCAGACCATTGCGCTTTTCACCCTGGAACGATATTGATTGCAGACTTTTCTACATTACCCTCCTTACAATTCCTTTGTATTTCTTCATCATGTTTAGCCAGCGTATCTTGAGTGGTGATTTGAGGATTACGCAAATCAATATTTCCGAGCTTCTGGTGAACGGATCGAATCTGTTTCTCTCGGCGATATTCATAGTTGCATTGAATTTAGGATTGGCGGGTTCCATTGCCGCTATGGTCATATCTGACAGCTTAGCGGCAACATATCTTTTATTTCAGGGTGCAAAGAAGGGCTCCGTCGAGAAGACCTTGGATGCAAGCGTTGGAGGCCTCTGCAACAAAATAGGAGCATATTGGGGCTACGGAAAGTGGAACTATCTAATTATGCTAGTAAATATGGTTGTTGAAGAAATGCCCAGGCTTCTTCTCAAAACGTTTGCCGCTAACAATTTCGATATAGGCATCTTGACTGCAGCGCGTAATCTTAGTCAAGAATCGAGGCTTGTTGCAATCCCGATTGCACAGGTCCTGTTTCCCTACACAGCGGCATCGAGCGAGGGCGCTGCCGTGAATAGAACAAGTATGCTATGCCGTAATTCCTTGTTCATCATGGGGTGGTTGTCATTGTTCGCAGTGATTTTGATCAAGCCTCTTATCCTTCTGCTCTATGGGAATGAGTTCTTACCATCCGTTCCCGTGTTTTTAGCTCTCTTGCCAGCAATGATCGTATTTCCTCTAAACCATTTTATAGAGATTCATCTTGCTGCCTCAGGGTATCCCAAAGAAGCTTGTGCGGCAAGTTTCTCCTCGCTTATAACCGGCGCTCTGCTTTGCATCTTTCTTATTCCGGATTTCGGCGTCATTGGCGCAGGACTTGGTATTAGCGGAATAGCAGGATTTCGAACAGTTTCCCGACTATGGGTATATCGGAAGGTCACAAAAGCCCATGTTTCTGATGTTCTAATACCGAGACTAGGTGAAATAACAACATTTGTGAGTGGGTGTAGGGCCATAGTGGAACAGCTTATCGGCAGAAGAAAGTCGGCATGCAGGAATCTCGGATGAGAGCAATGAGGATAGTGTTTTTCTCCACTTCCGCTCCAGTAGGAGGACATTTGCGATCCGCACTGACGATCGCGGACGCTCTTCGCGCCAGAGGGCATGAGATTTCCTTCATAACCGGCGATGGTCCCGGAACTCACTTGATCCGAGCATTCGGGTTTGAACATTTGGGGCTATCCTTTACCCCTTCAGGAAGCCTAGATTTTGACTGGAGAGATTTCAATCAGCTAAGAGCCTACGTGGCAAGTAAGCGCCCACATGTACTGCACAGCTTCCTCAAAGGGATTCCACAGCTTGCCATACTCGCCCGCTCGAACGGAGCGAAGCTCGTCGCCACAATTTGTGGAGGACAACCGCAGCGACATTTTTCTAAAATGTCGCCTATCACAGTATTTAGCCAAGAACTGAAAGATTGGTTGTCTTCAGTTGGCATTCCAGGCGGCTACATTCACCTGATCCCAGGCCGAATCAGCATTGTGCAGCCCCCGCACGATACCGATGTTCTATCTTTTAGGCAGAAGTTCTTCCTTTCAGAGGCGGATCCTGTGGTGATGATGATTTGCCGCACAGATAGGAGGAAGAAGCCTGCTTTGGATGCCTTCTTTCGGGCTGCGCAGATATGGGGTGAAAGACACAAAGAAGGTATCTTCGTCCACATAGGTTCCGGGAATGAGCCCGAAACGGAAAATCGAATCCGTTCAGAAGCGGAAGCGATTAATAAAGCATCAGGTCGGGTCGTATTGATCAGTACAGACTTCGGCTCCAATGATCCTGCAAAATACTTACATCTTGCAACGATAGCCGTCGGTATGGGAAGGAGCGCCTTTGAGAGCATGTTGCTAGGCAAAGCAACTTTGATCCTAAGCAATGAGGGTTTTGGGGGAATTGTGTGTGAAGAGACAATCTCCGGTCTTTCTCAGCATAACTTTACTGGCCGTTCATCTTCATACAACCAGTCTTCTGAAGAGAGGTCTAAAGAACTTGTCAGAAGTGTCGAGGAACTGGTCATGGATCCAGACAGATTAAGTATGGTCGGACTTTATGGTAAACAATACTGTGAGAACAATCTAGATGTCTTGACGGCGGCAACACAATATGAAGAGTTGTATTTCGATAAGAACGCAAAATTCATTCTACCTAATATGGAAGAAATACTTTACACTGGCTTTCGTGAAGTACTAAGGACTTATTGGTATAAGATAAGACAATGATTGATGATAGTCCTTACGGAGGAAAACACGTCGTAGTCGATTCCAGCTTAAATACTTACTCTTTGCCCTTTTTATTCTTGTGCTTGTTTGCTTTATTAAGACCGATTTTCAGCCTGGGGTATTTTGCGGAATTAAGCGTATTCGGTCTTACTTCGATGGAGATATTTGGATCTGCTGTTTCCTGTCTTCTTGTTTTTGCTGCGCTATTGAGGTTCAATTCTCTCAAGCTTGATCTTCCAAGCGCGCTTTTCATCTGCTTTATTTCTTACGTGATCCTAAGTTTTGTATGGGGTGCAAATCCAAGAGAGTGCATAAGGTTTGCATTGCCTTTCTTCATGTATTTTTCAGCCAGGGCCATTCTGGTTCAGGAACAACAGGTAAAGATAATTGCTTTCCTGGTCGTCCTCGCTTTCATCTATCCCATACTTGGCAGCGCTTTTTTGATCTCGGTCGGGAAATCCATTTCAATGGAAATCTACCAGACAGGCGTAATTAGGTATAAAGGCCTATACCTTAAAACGCACAATCTCGCACATTCCATGATGGTATTTATCTTCTTCGCAGCGATTTTCGGAGAATTAACAAGCACAGAGGGAATCTCAAAAAGAATAATCCATTTTTTCTTAGTCGCCTTAGTTGTCTTAGCTATCTATAATATTTATAAATCTGTTACAAGGACCGTTTTTTTAGGAGTAGGCGCATACACGTTTATGTATCTGATTGGGCGTAAGAAGTACCTGCTCCTATCAACATTGGCCGTGCTAGTAATTTCTAAGCTTGTGACATCATCCCATGCACACCTTCTGCTATTTGATCTCATCGAGCCATTGAGTGGGCAAAGCTCCTGGCGACTTATGGGAAGTGGTCGCTTGGGCGGGTGGTACGATATCCTCTCAGGCTTCCTCAGCCAACCTCTGGAAATACAGTTTCTCGGCATAGGGATAGGAAATGAGGCTAGGGAAACCTTTGGCGGATCTCACAGTGATTGGGTGTCTCTTTACGTGAGTCTTGGAATCTTCGGAGTGCTAATATACTCAGCTTTATTCGCGGCGATATTTATCGATATAGCGAGGTCCAAGCTGACTAGGCGCATTAGGTTCATGTATATTGGATTCATTCTGTCCATTTTCGTTATGAACGCGACGAGCAACAGCTACTTGTCAAGGTTTGACCTAAGTCAGTATTTCTGTCTAATTATTGCCATGTATTATTGTTCGAAAGAAGGTCACCAAGGCGTTGAATCGAGTTTTCATCCAGTCCTTTCTCAAGCTTTGCCGATTAGCGAAGAATCTCGATGAAGATTTTTAAGAACAGCATTTTAGGCAGACTAACTGCGCTTGTTCGGTGTGCAGTATTGAAGTCGGTATCGTCAAAAAATATAAAAACTAACGGCTTCTTCTTCATTGGTAAAGGTAACAAGATCTTTGCCGTGGATAAAGGAACGATCAATCTAGGAAAAAGAGTCAGGCTGGCCGATTTCACTGAGTTGCAGTCTTCCGGATATCTTTCGATTGGCTCAGGGACCACTATAAACAATTATTCCAGAATAGTCGCTTTCGAGAGAATTATCATCGGGTCCGGATGTGCAATAGCTTCCTTTGTAACGATTCTTGACCATGATCACGACTATATTTATAGGGACGGATCATTGCGCTTTAATGGGTATGAAACAAGTCCAATCCAGATAGGATCCAATGTTTGGATAGGGGATAAATGCACAATTCTAAAGGGCGTAACTATTGGAGATAATGTGGTGATTGGGGCAAATAGCGTTGTTTCCAGAGACATGCCGTCAAACTGTATCATTGTTGGCAATCCTGCAAGAGTACTAAGGCGCTTTAATGACTCAGCTCCACAAGAGGCTAATCAGCTCGGATGAACTGACGACTTCAGCGGTAATGGGCGAATAAAAACAAAATGCGTAGCAATTCCTCAATCAATGTATTGATGATCGGATCAGACCTGACATCGCGTGGTGGGATAGCGAGCGTAGTCAAGGCCTACTATTATGCCAATTCCAGTTCGCCAAAGCCGATCAACATCGACTTGCTAAAAACATCATACTATGAGGACAAACCTAAGTTTTTCGAGGTATTCATTATCATTCGCGCCATTTTTGTTTTCTTATACAAGATGCTCGCTGGCGACTGCCATATCGTTCACATTCACAGTTCAAGCCACCTGAGTTTTATTCGAAAAGCGGCGCTTGCGATTTCAGCTAAGCTGATTTTTCGGAAAATTGTTGTATTTCATCTCCATTCCAGCAGGTTTGATGAATTTTTCATGACGAGCGGGTCTCTTAGTAAATCCTTCTTTCGATTCCTGTTCAATCGATGCGATCTAGTGCTGGTGCTCTGCAGGGATTGGCAAAAGAAGCTTATTGAGCATTACGGACTTAAGAACGTGATGGTTTTGCACAATCCGATTCACTCCGCTAAAGCTCCGAGATCTGTTACGATGCCCTTCTCCAATCAGCTGAAGGTGCTCTACTTAGGCTTCCTCATTCCGAGTAAAGGAATCGCGGACATTATCCTGATTGCACGGAAGCTTAAAACCAGTGGAATATCAAGCATCAAACTTATCATAGCCGGAAAGGGCTTAATGGAATCTACCCTTAGAAATGAGATCCGCACGCATTCCCTGGAGGAAGTTGTTGAGTTTAGAGGTTGGGTCGAGGGGGAAGCAAAAACGGAACTGCTCACCACGTCTCAGGTTTTCCTTCTCCCCTCTTATAACGAAGGGATGCCAATTTCCATACTTGAAGCTATGTCAAACGGAATGGGGATACTCTCTACGCGGATCGCCGGAATTCCGGAACTAGTCGAGCATGGCGCAAACGGTTATCTCTTTTCTCCCGGAGATGTAGACGCTTTCTTCCAAGCTTTGTTGGAGCTTGATAAAGAAAGGGTAAAGTTGAGAGACTTTGGGGAGAGAAGCCTCGCTTATTCAGAATCCTTTCAAGCAGAAGCGATCTTGGCTCAATTGGTTGATATCTACAAAAGCTTATTGTCTCATGATTTGCCAAGAGCTCCTGATCACCTCAAAAAGCGGATCGTAATGAATGAGTTTTGAGAGATCCTTCATGGATTCTCAAGCTCCGGTTCCACCCCTGACCCAAATGAATATGAGACATGAAACTCATGAATGATCCCCACCAATATGCGACAACCTGAACTGACATACCAAACGTCAACCCGGCCGCGCCCTTCTATAGGCGCCTGCGTTTGTACGGGACTCTATTCGGCCCTCTTCGTTGGTTTGTATTACTCGGCCTACGAGTGGATGATTTCGGACTGGATGCATGCCAGCCAAAGGCATTGTTTCCTCGCGCCTTTCATCGTGGCTTATCTCATCTGGACCAAACGGAAGTTGCTTGCAACGATTCCTTCAGTCCCTTCATGGCTCGGCGTTGTTCCGCTTCTCTTCGGGGTTCTGCTCTATTGGCTCGGTGAACTGGGCGGCGAGTTCTACTCTCTCTACGTCTCCTCATGGCTTGTTCTGTGCGGGCTGATTCTGATGCACCTGGGCTGGAGAAAGCTTCGGGAGATCGGCTTTGCTTTTGTGTTCCTGCTGGCTATGTTTCCTCTTCCCAATTTTGTTGTATCCAACGTCTCGCTCCGTTTGCAGTTGATCTCTTCCGAGATTGGAGCGTTTCTCATGCGGTGCTACGGCTTGACGGCTTTTCGCGAAGGGAGCTCTATCGATCTCGGCTTCGCTCAGATAAAGGTCATGGAGGGATTCAACGGGCTTCGCTATATTTTTGCCTTCATCATGCTCGGTCTTCTCCTGTCCCACCTGTCTCGGGCTTCGCTCTGGAAGAAAATCGCGCTGTTTGTTTCTGCGGTTCCAGCGGCTGTTTTGATGAATGGGATCTTGATCGCCTCCATGGGAATCTCTCTCAGCATGCGGGAAGCTCAAGCCGCGCATGCTTTCCTCCGCGATTATTCGGGCTCTCTTGTCTTCATGACTTCTCTCGGAATTCTATTGGGAGAAATGGCGATCCTGGGAAGGGGAGTGTCGGTCCTTCCTCCAACGGAAGGAAGCGCCGCCGCTGAGTTTGTTGATTCCAGTCCTGAAGATATTGCGCCGCAAAAGAGGTTTGGCTTGCTGCTTCCTGCTTTGTTTTCTGTTGCGATCCTTGGGAGCACCCTTGCCTATTCGTCTCTGGTCGATTTCCGTGGATCGACTCCTTTGAACAAGCCTTTTTCCGAATTTCCTCGACAGATAGACAAATGGGTGGGGACGCCTCAGAGGCTTGATCAGGAGACTATTGACACGCTTGATCTGAGCGATTACCTGCTGATGGATTATCGGAGTCCGGACGGGAAATCGGTTAGCCTGTACGCGGCTTATTACGAAAGTCAGGGGAAAGGCGAATCGATCCATACGCCTGCGACCTGTCTGCCCGGGCGGGGATGGGTGTTTGAGGAGGAGCAGGTGATCGAGCTGCCTCTGGCCGGCCATCCCCGGGGATCGATCCAGGTGAGCAGGACTTTCATGCGAAAAGCGAGCTCCAGGTTCCTCGCTTACTACTGGTTTCCCCAGCGCGGTCGAGTCCTCACAAATCTCTACCAGTTGAAGCTCTATGCATTCTGGGACTCTTTCACGCTGCACAGGACCGACGGAGCGCTCGTGAGGGTCATTACTCCCGTCTACGATTCCGATGCTCCGGGTCAAGCGGAGAAGAGACTGCGCGAATTCTGCTCCCTGACTATCCCCATCCTCGACGGGCTCATTCCGGGAAGAGATATCCCTCAAACAAGATGACGATCCTTAGCAGACCTATGTCTTGCCTTCGAAACCTCACGCTCTTGGCGTTGCTTTCCCTGGGATTGATTTTCTGCGCGCCGCACTTTCTTGCCTACGGGACAAGCCGGATCGAAGCTGAAGCCGTTGTGCTCCTCGTGGGGCCCGATGAAGACGCCAGGCAGAAGGAGGCGATAAGCCTTCTCATGGAAGGCTTTGCGCAGTTCTTGCTGATTCCTGCAACCGGCGCAATTCTTGGGGCGTCGAGTGATGGCGCCGCAGTCCATGTTGGGCGTATTGAGAGACGTCCGGCTTCAGGTGAAGGGTATGCTGTCGGAGGCCGTCGCATCTTTGAAAACACGCATCTCGAACTGCTCCGCGCCAAGGCGATGATGGATGCGCTCGGGCTGAAATCTGCGAACCTGGTGAGCTCTCCTTATCATATGCGGCGCATCCAGTTGATTGCCTCTCGGGTTTTTGAGGATGGGAGCTACCGGCTCGCCTATGTGCCGACTCGCTTTGAACAAATCGATAAAAACCCTTTGCGCATGGCCGGAAACGATTTCAGATGGATCTTGAGCGAATATGTCAAGATCCTGTGGTTTGGGATTTATGAACCTCTCTGCGCATAAAAATATGGAATCGGCGAACGCTTGTCGGGACGGAGTGGAGCGGGAGTCTCCAAAAAGGGCTTTCCTGCTGCGGTTCAAACGAGCCTCCTTTCGTGAGTTGGCTTACAGAGCTAAGCAGATTGTCGTTACGGATCGGCTGAAGGGCTCTCTTGGAAGGGGATCGGTCCCACCGGGGGCTCCCGAGATCGATGTCAAGGATGTCCTTGAACTGCGCCTTCCCGGAATTCGATGCGAAGTGGGCGACGATGTAATCGAGCAGATCCTTGGCGGCGGACGATTTTGTCTCAACGCTGACGAGCGGCGGATACTCGACTATGAGGCGAAGAACCGGGGCCTTTTCTTTGCGGACGTTCGATCCTCTGCGAGCGATCCCGACATACGAATGGTTTGGGAAGCAGGAAGGCTTCAGCATCTTACCGCGCTTTTCGCTATGGCCAGGGAGGGCCGCGGCCGGTTCGATGCTGAAGAGCTGGGGGCGTTCGCCACAAGAGAGGTTCTAAGATGGATAGAAGAGAATCCTTTTCTTTACGGCCCCCATTATATGTCTGCTATGGAGTGCGGGCTGCGGGTACCCGTTTTCCTGCATTGCTTGAAAGCGATTGAAGGGAATCCCGATAACCCCGCATTCCAGGCAGTCCTTAACGCCATCTACCAGCACGCCTGGTGGGTGGCGAAAAGACTTTCGCTTTATTCGTCCCTTGGAAACCACACCATCTGCGAATGCGTGGGGCTGGTCTTCGCCGGAGCCGTTTACAGGAAGGCGAAGGAAGGGCGGCGCTGGCTTACGAGAGGAATGGAGCTTCTTCTCCGGGAGCTGGATCATCAAATCCTGGAGGACGGGGGACCGGCTGAGCAGTCGCTCGGCTATCATCGTTTCGTACTCGACCTCTATTGGATGGCGCTGGATTTTCTCGAGCGAAACGACCTTGCGGAGTGCGATGGCCTTAGGCCAAAGCTGTTGCTTGGGGAGCAGTTCCTTGCCGCGTTCGAAGACGAAAACGGCGTCCTGCCCGCTCTTGGGGATGTGGATGATGGATGCGCTGTGGGGCCGGGTCTTTTCCCGAAGAGAGGACATGTCGAAAAGAGAGCGCAGGAAGGATATTCGTTCTTTGCCGAATCGGGGTATACGGTCATCAAAGGCCGAGGCGGGCTCCGATTCACCTTCGACCATGGGCCTCTCGGCATGTCTCCCCTATACAACCACGGCCATGCCGACGCGCTGTCTGTAACGCTTTCGGCCGGCGGTAGGGAAATCATCGTGGATTCAGGCGCATACAGATACAACGGCGCTCCGGAATGGCGTCAGTACTTCAAGGGCTCGAGATCGCACAATACCGTCTGCATCGACGGTTTGGATCAGGCAGTTCAGGAGACGAGCTTCATATGGATCAAGCCGTTCGAGAACCATCTCTTGGAATTCACGGAAAGAGATGACGGTCTCTATGTCGAGGCGCTGCACACCGGCTACACGAGGCTCAAGGAGCCCGTCTGGCATAAGCGCGCCGTTTTGTTCCTTGCCGGGTCTGCTTTCATCCTCAAGGATACTTTCGCGGGGAGCGGCAGGCATGCCTTCGAGCTCAACTTTCACTTCCATCCCGAAATAAGTCTGGCTTTTAAGAACGGCTGGTGGGTTGCTGAAAGGGCGGGGACGGAGACGTTCATCACGACGATTGGCGATGTGAGCTTCGACCTTGCGCACGGCCAAGAATCTCCTCCTCTCGGGTGGCATTCCCCTTCCTATGGAGTGAAGGTCAGGTGCATTGCTCTGAGCGCCCGCAAGCGCTGCCTTCCCGAAGAAGCTTCATTCCTAACGGTGATTTCTGTCGGCGAGCCTCTTGAGCGCTTGGATATCGAGAGAGTAGCCGCTTCCCTTTGATGGCCGGAGCGTCGGAAGTTTGCTCGGATACGCAAAGTAGAAAGGATACAGCAATCCATGAAGGTTATGCTCATAGCCGGAGCGCGCCCCAACTTCATGAAGATCGCTCCCCTATACAGGGAGGCGTTGAAGTATGAAGATCTCACGTGCAAGCTGGTGCACACGGGGCAGCATTACGATTTCGAGATGTCTGAGACCTTCTTTTTCGATCTGGATATCCCGGACCCCGATTTCTATCTGCGCGCGGGATCCGGCTCTCACGCCGTGCAGACGGCTGAGATCATGGTGGCTTTCGAAGAGGTATGCTCGGTTGTGAAGCCCGATCTGGCGCTTGTCGTGGGCGATGTGAACTCGACTCTTGCCTGCAGCATAGTCGCAAAAAAGATGCTCATCGATGTGGCGCATGTGGAAGCAGGGCTTCGGAGCTTCGATCCTTCGATGCCGGAAGAGATCAACCGGATCGTTACGGATTCCATCTCGGATTACCTCTTCACAACAGAGAAGAGCGCCTCGGAAAACCTTGTGCGTGAAGGAAGACCCTCGGACCGCATCCACTTTGTGGGACATGTGATGATAGACAACCTGCTCTATCAGATGAAGATGTTAGAAAACGGGAACGGATCGCGCTTTCCAACCAACAAGTTCAAAGACGCGCTCGGCGACTACATATTCCTAACCTTGCACCGGCCTTCCAATGTGGATCATAAAGAGAATCTGTCGGAAATCGTCGCGGCTTTGAATGAAATCGCGAAGGAAATTCCAATTCTCTTTCCCGTCCATCCCAGGACAAGAAAAATGCTCGTTCAACATGGAATACAATTTGTCGAGACAATCTACCCGTTGCCGCCTCTCGGCTTCAAGGAGTCTTTGAACCTCTGGAAAGATTCGACGCTTGTCATGACCGATAGCGGCGGACTCCAGGAGGAAACCACAGCGCTCGGAGTGCGATGCGTCACCTTACGGGAAAACACCGAAAGGCCCATCACGATTGAGATGGGAACAAACCTGCTTGGCGGAGTCAGGAAGGAGTCCATCCTGAAGGCTTACCAAGAGAGCCTTGCAGAAAAGGGAAAGCCCGCCTCCATTCCTCCGAAATGGGACGGCCGGGCTTCCGAGCGAATATGGAAGGCGCTGCATTGATGTAAAGAACTTTCAGAAACTCGAGCTTTCACGCAATGTCCACCTTTTCGCAACGAATCCGTAACTTTTCTTTGCTACATTCCTGGTCAAACATACTGCAGCGCTTTGCTCCCGTTGGTTTCTCCCCGTTCGCCCCTCCTCCTCGGAGGGATTCCATCCTTGGTCCTCCCCCTCCAAAGGGGGAGGTAAGGGTGAAAGGCGAAACGAGAGTGAGCCGAGAGCTTTGGCTCAGGCGCTGAGCTGTATCGCGAGGAGTGAAAGCTAGTGGCTTGTCAACATCCGCTCTTCCGGTGGAAGCGGGCCCCCTCTCCCTCAGGGAGAGGGTCGGGGTGAGGGAAGTATTCTTTTAAAGAGGATTTTCCCTCTGTCCTCTCCCTCAGGGAGAGGGAAAAACCGCAACCTGAACATTCAAAGTTGACGGTCCACTAGCAGTATTTATAGAGATCTTAAAGCCTTGGCCAGGGTCCTTTGCTGACCTGATCGTAATCAGGGATCAGAAAGCCCGGGATGACGCTGCTGTGCGTTATTCCGGGCTTTTTTTTTCGAGGGAGCGCGTCAATGGATTCAAATAAAGCTGTTTCAAAAGAGCGCTTGAAGATTCTTAACGTGTGGGTAGACCCGATTTGTATGGAAGAAGCTCTCCAGCGGGCGGAGCTCTTTCTTTCCGGCGATAGAGCGCGCGCCGTGTTTGCAGTGAATCCCGAGAAGAGCTTCTCCGCTCTTGAAGATCCTCTGCTGCAAGAAATCCTGAGGAGCTCGGATTTACTCATCCCGGATGGAATCGGCATCGTCATGGCTGCGCGGATACTCTACGGCGCCGAGCTATCCAGAGTTCCCGGGGTGGAGCTCATGGATTCGCTGTGCGGCCTTGCGAGTCGCAAGGGTGAGAGCATCTTCATTTATGGCGCGAAAGAAGAGGTAAATGCCGCCGCCGCTCGCGCTCTGAAGAAGAAATATCCTGAGCTCCGAATCGCGGGGAGATCTCACGGGTATGTTCCCGAAGAGGAGATGGGGGCGCTTATAGAGAGGATCAACCGATCGGGGGCCGGCATTCTATTCCTGGCGCTGGGGTCGCCAAAGCAGGAGAAGTGGTTTGCGAGGCATCGAGATGCTCTGGAGAGGGTGCGAATATGCCAGGGGATTGGCGGCACTTTGGACACGATAGCAGGAAATGTGCGCCGCGCCCCAAGCGTCTGGCGAGCGTTTGCCTTGGAATGGCTGTACCGGCTTTTGAGCGAGCCCAGTAGATTGCGCAGACAACGCGTTCTGCCGCTTTTCGCGTGGAAAGTCCTCGCAACCAGATTGAATGTGCTGAGTTAGGAGGATTACAGGGGGCCCGATCAAAAGATCTTTTATTTGGATCAAAGGTGAATCCAGCGGCTCAGATCGGTCGCTTTGGACAAAAAAGGCAGGGAAGCCATTTCCCTGCCTTTTCTATTTTATGGAGGAAACTTTGCATGTTAAGGCGAAGGCCGAAACCTTCCCATGAGACAGCGACGCTCATTGGCGTCCCTAATGATTTGCGCAAAAAGAGCGCGCTTTCGCCGGCATGCGCGGCTGCAACTGCAATTGCATCTTAAGGGTCAAGTTTATGCCGGACTGTAACCTGATTGTAACAATAAATTCTCGCTCCTGTAACAAATCTCTTTTGCTCTTCTGATACTATCGCACCTGTGAATCGAGAGAAGATGCCCCAATACGATTCATCCGGCCAATATCTTCTCTAGGGCATTAGATTATTTGATTCTATCAGGTAAGGAGACCTTCGTGAAATCCATTTTGGTAGCAAGCGGCGATTCATCCTTTGCGGAGCGACTCCAACGTTTGATCAAGGCGAACTTGCCTCAGCTCTCCGTGCAGCACGCAACGGACGGGCATGAGGTTTTCGACTCTTTGGATCCGTGTCCGGATGCGATCCTAATGGATTGGGATCTCCCGGACTATCCCGGATACCGGGTCACCAACGCCGTCAAGACGCTGACAACTCTCATCCCGATCATTCAGATCCTCGAGCATGATTTCGTGGAATCGAGAGAAATGGCGATGCGCTTTGGAGCGGATCACCTGCTCATAAAAGATGACACCTTTGACAAAGGCTTAGTCGATCTCCTTTTGAATTGCTGTTAAGACCATGGAACCCATACGCTGTCCCTGGTGTGGGTGCGAGGCGATCTACAAGTATGGCTTCATTGCGGGCGAAAGGCAGCGATATCTTTGTCTTGTCTGCAACAGGCAATTTGTTGGAGATCGCACCCGACGTTTGATCGCCGATGAAGAAAGGCCGAACTGCCCCGTCTGCGGCAGACCGATGCATATCTATATGATAGGGTCGGGGAAAGTGCGGTTCAGGTGCTCCAACTACCCTCTATGTAAAACCTATTTGAGCCGAGTCTCACCCGACAGTGTTTGCGAGCGCTCCGATGCGCCGTAAACTATTCGGGCTTCGCGTTCCTTCCTTTCCTTCGCCCGCGCTTTAACTCCAGGCGTTGTGGACATTCCTGATCCCTCCAAAATAAATGAGATCATCGCATGCGCCGGCTCTTTAGTCTTTGGGTTGCGGACCTAGGCTTGCGTAGCGATTCTTTCGTTCTGCAGTCTGCAAAGAACTGTAAAGGCTGAAAACTCCTGGTCATTTATACTGCATCGACCTGTGACCATTATGGCATAAGAGTTGTATGATATGTTGACGAACCCATTAATTGTAGAATTCAAGACGGGTTTTTGACGGCGAAATGGTCCACTGAGCTTTTCACTTGAATGAAGGAGGTAGGGATATGCTTTGGCTTGGACTGGGAATCGGGTTCATGTTCGGGGCGGTCATCGGCTTTATCTGTGCTGCTTTGTGCTCCATTTCAGCAAGAAGAAAAGACCCATCGGATCACTACTGTTACGAGCCGGTTGAACAAACATTCTCGGGTAGTGAAGTTCGGAGCGAGCCTCTCTTTCGCCTGTAACGGCAAATTATTCCCACTCGGATAATTTCTTCCGCCTGCAAAGATCCTACGCCCGTTGGCGGTTTTGTTCAAGCTGTCAGCGGGTTGACGCAGGGTTATTCCGCTCCGGTTTCTGCATCCTTCAAGCTTGACACATCTCAATGGATTCTTATCCCTTTTTCACAGATAACGGCTATCCATGATTGCAGGCCTTTCATGAGAAGGCCTCCAGTCGGCAGCGAGATTCGAGCCCCTGCTATTCCTAAATCTTTTGTTGTCCAAATGTGAAAGGAGGTTAAGAATGCGCATCATCGAGCCGCACATTCACTGCGTGTCGAGAACCACCGACGATTATTACAACATGGCGGTCGCCGGCGTTGTGGCCTGTGTCGAGCCGTCTTTCTGGATGGGGACGGACAGGAGGTCAGTGTCTTCCTTCGAGGATTACTGGGAGCATATGATCGCGTTTGAGACCAACAGAGCCAGGCAATTCGGCATCAAGCACTATGTCATGCTCAGCCTGAATCCTAAAGAGGCGCGAAACAGCATGGCTCATAGCGTTGTGGACGCCATGGAGGCGTTTCTCGATAGGCCGTCCGTGGTCGGCATCGGAGAAATCGGGCTGGATCTCATCACAGACAAGGAGGAAGAGCTCTTTCGAAGACAACTCCGCATGGGAAATGAGAGGCGGATGCCCATAACCATCCATTCCCCCCATCATAATAAGAAGAAGGGCATCGAGAGGATCATCGATATCTTGGAAGAAGAGGGGGTGGATCAGGAAAGAATTGTAATCGATCACAATACGGAGGAAACCATCGAGCTCTCGCTTCAGACGAAGTGCTGGATTGGCATGACCGTCTACTATGTCACCAAGCTCAGTGCGGAAAGGGCGGTAGCCATGATCGAGCGTTATGGCGTGGAAAGAATGATCGTCAACGGCTCCGCCGACTGGGGATATTCAGACCCTCTTGCGGTTCCGAAGGTGGCCATGTTGATGCGCAAGAGCGGCAACTTTTCAGAGGATGAAGTAGATAAGGTAGTATTTGACAACCCGCGCCGCTTCCTCTCGCATTCCCCGAATTTTGCTCTCTAATCTATTAAAGAGTATGGGCGAAAAGGGGCTGTCGATCATGCGATCAGATCGACAGCCCCTTTTTTCGTGATTCCCTCATACTACCGTGTCACAAAATGTTTAGCTCATAGAGACGTAGGGTGGGTGCAGGCTTTATCGCGCCCACCATGCCAGGACAATCGCTCAGCTCGTCATTCCGGCAGTCTTCAAGCCGGAATCCAGGTTTTACGCTGGGCTGAATGCCGGCTAAAAGCATGCTGGTATGACGAGCAGAGCCGACATTGTGACACAGTAGTGTTGGCAAGATAAAGATATAAGTAAATCAATATATTATAATTTATTGGATTTATGCTCTCAATTAAGTTCAAATACATCTGCTCGCAATCCTTCCTTTTGATATAATCAAAACAATACACAGAAAATTCCAGAATTGCAGAGGAAAAGATTGTGGCTGAAATTATTCGCTTTCCTGAAAAACACGTGCGCCAGTGGAGCGCCATGGAGATTTGCATCCGGGCGCAGCTCCAGAAGATCGGTTCTCCCAAGGACATGGAAGATGAGATTTGCAGAAACCTTGCCGTCTTTTATGAAAAAATTCTGCTCACGCGCTTCAAATTGGATGTGAGCATTCCTGTTCCGGCAAGTGTCGAAAAAGATGAGGTTGAAATCCTATCCGGCGCCGTCAGAGGAGCCTTTTCGGAATTAGAAGAGCAGATTCATGAGTTCTCAGCCCGGATTCTCCTCGAGAGGATGATTCTCGAAATCGAGTTGTACAGGCTGAGGCACGGCTATTAGCGGGATTATGCAGATTGCGCCGAGCTGCTGTCCGATGGGCGGCGATTGTTTCTTTGCCTCTTGGGAGTGCTTAAACTGAGCTCAAGGAGGTGCGAAGAATGCTAGAGAAGCTATTCCTCATTATTTTGCTTTCGGCGATGCTCGGCGGCTGTGTTCTCACAAAGGTGGCGACGACGCCCATGCGCATAGGAGGCGCGGTTGTCTCGGTGGTTCCCATTGTTGGAAATCCTGTCGACGATTCAATCGATGTGGTGGCCGATACCATCGACAAAGTTCCTCTTTGAGATTCAATGCATTATCGCTGGAATCGTCATTCGCCGTTTTTCACGTTGCCGCTGTGACGGGACTGTTGCTGGTAAACCGCACGGAGCCGGGTTTGTCATCTCACAATGATGGCGGCCAGGACGATTGCGCCAAATGCCAGCAACACCCAAAAAATGATCGGTGTTTTCCTTCCCCCCGGAAGAGTTCCTTCCCAGTTGCAGGCCGGGTTGCGACATTCATAGCGGAGCACGGGTATAAGAATGCTTTGTAATCGATCTGCAAGCCGACGGCGGACTCTACTAAGTTGTTGACTGCAAACGGGGCATGGCGGCATTCAGGCTTTCTCCTCTCTGTTTGACTCATGTCGAGCGGCCTATATATAGCCTCTGTTCGGCCTTTAGAAAACACTTTTGAGATCACTGATCTCCAGTCGGCAAAAAAAACTTCTTTTTCTTCTACTTACACTTTATCCCTCAGGGTTGATGTTTAAATTTACCATAATTTCGGTTGTTCGGTCACAAGTGTGCGGGCTCTTTGCCATGTTTTATCGCGATTTTCCTATCAAGCTGCGTTAATGACAAGAGGAGGGGAGTTATGAAGACCAGGGATTATGTTGTGTTGGCTTCGATGCTTTTTTTGTTGTCCGCCTGCGGTCAGACGATCCAGAAGGAAGCCCGCTATATAACTCAACCCAGCGTCACAGCGGCAAGCCCGGTGGTTCCTTGCATGTCCTCACCCTTCGTGATAGAGCCATCGCCCTGCGAGTACGTCAAGATAGCGATTCTGCCTTTCTCCGATCTTACGCCTGACTATCCTTTCAACTTCCCCGTGTTTGGGAGGAGAAACCTTCTTGTCACAGAGGCCCTGCAAGACGAGTTTTACAGATATGGGTTCATGCCGGCCCTGCAGGAAGAGGTAATCGATTATCTGCTCAATCGCGGCATTATTCGGGAAGTTCAATCCAGCGCCGGCGCAACTTTCCCGATCTCCCCCGAAACGGGAGTCCTACTCAGGGAGCTCAATAATACCTATAGCCCCTATACCGATGGGATGAAAGTCGAGCTCATCAACGGGATCAATCAGAATATCCAGGCGAGCATGGGCGACCACCCCATCCCGGTTGGGACCGCCTCCGCTCCAAGCGGCGATTTGAGCGGGAGGCTCGTTACCCTTGACAACGCTACTATCATTGACCTCGGTTATGCGCTCGATGTCGATTACGTTATCCGTGGTAGAATCATTGAATTCGGAACGGAGCGATACACGAGCTACAATCCGGCGCTTGCGGGTATTGTCCCTTTTGCTTTCAACCTTGCGGGGGGAGCGGTCTTTGGCGTCAGCATGATTGGCGCTTATGATTCGTCCGACTGCTCCGGCTGTGTTGTGGAACCTCTCACTTTTGCCGGAAAAAACAGGAAAGCGGTAGTGCAGTTGAGAATGATCGTACAGAACGCCAGGACGGGAAATATCGTCTGGGCGAATCGGACGGAAGTGCAAACGATGCCGCTGAGCGCGTTTTCCAATGAAAAGAAGAGATCTCTTTACGCCCAGGCGATCCGCCATGCAGCCCGAGATCTGGTCGGAAGCTTCGTGAGAACGCGAGTATCGGGAAGATACATGGCGTCCGCCGCACTCAATTGCCATCCGTGTCCATAGTTGTCCGGGGCGACGGGTTTTATCTTTCCTGAAATATTCCGTTTTGCAGAGTTTGGAGATGATAATAGAGCCCCTGCGAGCCCATGAGCGACTCATGGGTTCCTTGCTCTATTATTCTTCCCTTGTCCATGACCAGAATGCGATCGGCTCGCCTGATGGTGGAGAGTCTATGCGCGATGAGGATGCTCGTGCGGTTGGAGAGCGTTGATTGAATGGCCTGTTCGATCAGCATTTCCGTTTCCGTGTCCACATTCGCCGTAGCTTCATCCAGAACGAGTATGCCGGGGTTGCGCGCCAGCACTCTGGCAAAGGAGAGAAGCTGCCGTTGGCCGGCGGACAAGTCCATGCCGCCTTCGCCTACGATGGTGTCGACTCCCTCGGGGAGCGCTCTGATCATGGCTGACAGCTGGGAGAGCTCCAGGATCTGTTGCAATTCCTCATCCGACAAATCCTTGTCCAGCAAGATGTTTTCCCTTATGCTGCCAGGGATGACGAACACATCCTGCATGACCAGCCCGATGCTCTCCCGCAGCCAATTCAGATCCAGATTGCGAAGATCGGTCCCATCCAGCCTTATTTCTCCCTCCAGGGGATCGTAGAATCGTTCGAGCAAGTTTATCACTGTGGTCTTTCCCGATCCCGTGGCGCCCACAATGGCGAGCGTCTCGCCGGGATGGACTTCAAAAGAAAAGTTCTTCAGCACCGGCCGATCCTGTTCGTATTGAAACGTCACATTCTTGAATTCTATCTCGCCTTGCATTCCTTCGGGCGTGACGGGACGCAGCGCTGCAGGGACGATGTCTTTTGTCTCCAGTATGGTGAAAATTCTCTCTGCCGACGCCATGGCCGACTGGATGATGGAGTATTTTTGGGACAGCTCTCTCAATGGCTGAAAGAAAAGGCGCATATAAGAGATGAACGCCGTGAGTATTCCTATGGTCATATAGTTTCTGAGGATTTCTCCGCCTCCATACCAGATGATCAGAGCCATGGAGAATGCGTTCATGACTTCGATCATCGGAACGAAGATGCCGAAGACCTTGATCTGGCGCATCGAGGCGCGATAGTACCTGTTGTTGAAGTCTGCGAACCTCGAGTGCATGTCTCTTTCGCGCAAAAAAAGCTGGATGATGGTGATTCCCGAAACCGCCTCCTGGATGAAGGAATTGATGGAGGCGAGATGCGTTCTGATTTCCCGGAAAGCGTCCCGGCTGAGTCGGCCAAACCATGTGGTAATGATCAGCATGACGGGAAATATGACGCTTAGCAGGAGCGTGAGCCTCCAGTTCATCCAGGCCATGATCGCCAGTATGCCGGCAAGCCTGATCCCTTCATTGAAGAGGGTCACGATAACCGATGTGAACATCTCATGCATGTTCTGAATGTCATTGGTTAGCCGAGTGACGAGCCTGCCGACGGGATGGGCGTGGAAGAAGGAAAGGTTTAGGCCCACTATGTGCCCGAAGAGGCGCTGCCTCAAAGCATGCATGATTTTCTGCCCCGCCCACTCGAGCGTCAGGACCTGAAAGAAATTGGCCACAAAGCCGAAAAGCACGATTCCCACGAAGATAAGCCCCAGAGAGCTTACTCCCTGTACTCTTTCCGCCAGCTCCAAGTTTTCGTTGATGATGTATCGGTCTATGGCAATCTGGATGAGGCGCGGAAGCGCGATGCTGGTTGCGGTGATTATCAGCGCGAGAACGATGGCCGTTCCCACCCATCTCCATTGAGGAATAATGAACTCGAAAATCCGACGCCAGAGCGTTATATCTCCAATGCGCCCGATGTGCTCGTCTTCGAAGTATCCATGATCATGCTGCATGATATTTCACCAATTTATCCAGACCCATACATCTACGGTCCGTCATAATCGATCCGCTAAAACCCGGCTTCGGTTTGCTGTTTGTAAATGGTGGCGTAAAAGTCGCTGCGCGCAAGGAGCTCCTGATGCGAGCCCCTGTGGATGATTCTCCCGCGCTCCATGACGAGAATTTCCGTTGCGTCAGCCAGAGGCGCGACCCGGTGGGAGACGATGATGCATGTGCGGCCCTTCATGTATGCGGCTATGGAGCGGATGATGGCGTGCTCGGTTTCCATGTCGACCGCCGAGAGCGCATCGTCGATAATGATGATGGGCCGGTCGAGAAGAAGCGCTCTGGCGATGGCGATGCGTTGCCTCTGCCCCCCTGAAAGCTTGACGCCGCGCTCCCCGATCCTGGTCTGGTAGCCGTCTTTCATGGCAAGGATTTCCTCATGGATCGAAGCCGCCCTTGCCGCGGCTTCTATTTCAGCCCGCGTTGCATCCGGCCTTCCCATAGTGATATTGAAATCGATGGTGTCCGAAAAGAGCACAACGTCTTGTGGAACGTACGCAATAGCTCCCCGCACGGTGGCGAGAGAGAGGGCGTTGACGTCCATGCCGTCGTAGAAAATCGTGCTCTCCTCAACCGGATAAAGCCTTGTCAACAGATGGCAGAGGGTGGTCTTGCCCGAGCCGGTTTTTCCCACAATGCCGAGAAAGAGCCCCGGCTCTGCGTTGAGATGAATATCCTCGAGGATTGGCCTTTTCTGATCGGGATATGAGAAGGAGAGTCCCCTGACTTCAATGTTTCCCCTGGAAATCTGGGGGAAAGAGGAATCGCCTGCGTCGGCGAAGCTTGGTTTTTCGTCGAACAGCGCCTGGATTCTTCCCAAGGAGGTGACCCCGCGTTGGAAGAGGTCCGCCACCCACCCCAGCGCCATCATCGGCCAGGTCATGAGATGGAGATAGCTGATGAAGGCGACAAAATCGCCCGTCGTGATGGTTCCCTCGATTGTCAGGCGGCCTCCGAAGAAAAGGACCAGAAGCATGCTGACATTCCCGATGAAGCCGGAAATGGGGAACAAGGTTCCGTATATGGACGCGAGCCGGAGATTGTCCCTCACATAGGTTTCGCCCAACTTGTTGAAGCGCTCTGCTTGAGACTTCTCCTGATTGTATGCCTTGATCAGACGAATGGAGGAAAAAGTCGAGCGGGCAAATTCGGTTAGAACCGAAAATTGCTCCTGGACTTTCTTGAAGCGCAGATGAAGCCGTGAGGATAGAATCCGCGTGAGGTATGCGAGTATGGGCATTGGCGATATGGCTATCAGAGCGAGCATGGGGTGAATGTAAGCCATGAAGCATAAGGCGGCGATTCCCATGAAGATGGCGTCGACGGCGGCAACGATTCCCATGCCGCTCGCGAGTTGCACGGAGGAGAGGTCATTTGTCGCCAAGGCCATGATTTCACCAATGCTGCGCCTCTGAAAGAAGGCTTTGTCCAGCGTCAGTATATGAGAGAACATGCGGTCTCTGAGGCCTGTTTCCAGAATGCGGGAAAATCCGAGAAGCAGCATTCGCCACAAATAGCGCAAAGCTGCAATAGAAACCGCTATGAGGAGGATGTAGCCGCCGTATGTCAGTAGGAGGGATGGTGTGGCGATTCCCTGCTGCAAGGCGTCAACGGCTCTTTTGATTACTCTGGGAATCATGAGCTGAAGAAGATCGACGACGATGAGCGTCAAGAATCCCATTCCAATCCTGAGAGCATAACGCTTCACATACGGCTGGATTAACCCGACCGATCTCCACGATGCGCTCTCGGGCGCTTTGAACTCGCCTGCTGCCGTGGATCGGCCGCGAGTGGAGAAAGATCTTTTCACTGAATCACCATTTTTGCTTTAAAGTCCCTGAGCGCATGCGAAAGGCCCCAGCCCGCCTCATACGCTTCCTGAAGGTATTGAGGGTGCTGCAGAACATCTCCTTTGGAGTCCATCCCACGGCAGAGCACGCTTTTCCATAATTCCATGTCCAGCACGTCGAAGAAATACTTGACGGTTAGAAGGGCGCCTTCGAATAGCTTCGCTCCCTTGGTGGCCCCGACGGATATGAAAAGCCCTTTGCGCTTTATTTCGCCTTTTCCGAAAGCAACCTTGTCGATCCAGTATTTTTTTACCCAAAGAGATTGACATCGATCCATGAGCATCTTCGTATGAGCGCTCACGCTGTAAAAGAAGATGGGAGACGCCAGCATAAGGCCTTCGCACCAAAGAAGCCGGTCGTAGATATGCTGAAAGTCGTCTTCGATGACGCATCGGCCGGATTCTATGCATCCGTAGATTTCGAGGCATGGGGACATGTTGAAGTCTCTGAGCGCAATTTCCTCGACTTGCGCTCCGGCGTCGCGAGCCCCTTTCACCGCTTGCTCGAGCAAGCAGGACGAGTTCCCCTGACGCCGCGGGCTGCCGTGAATCGCAAGAATCTTTTCCATACTGTCAATCCCTCCACGAATGCTGCTCGATCTGTTCGCAATATTGAAGATTAAGATCAAAACATTACCTTTACTATAAGTAAAGCATGTAAAGGAGGTGTTTCTAATGGCTGAGAGCAATAAATACCGGATGGCCTCGTTTGAAGCCGATTCAAAGGAATTCGACAGCTGTTTCCACAATTTTATCACTAAGGAATATGAAAACGGATGGGCTTATAAAAGCTGTGAATTCGACCTCCGGGGAAAAAAACGTTACGCCTACTGCCTCTTCAAAATTAGCAAAGGCTGAAGCGGCCGGCGTTAAAAGCCATGCTTCGCACGAAGCTCATTTGGCATCGAGCGCGTCTTTGAAAAACGCCTCAACGTCTGCCGTAATCTTTTGCAGAGTGGGCTCATCGGTGTACATCATGTGACCGCCTTCATAGTATTTCGAAACGATATTTCCTTTCAGGGCGGGGTCCAGTTCCAGCTGATCGAAAGTGTATTGGGCCGCCATGTAGGGAATGTCCAGATCGAAATAGCCGGAGGCTGCGAAGACTCTCATGCCTTTGCTTCTATGCATGGCTTTCTGCAGGTCGTCCATTACATTTACGTACCCCTGTAGGGCGGAGCCCCAGTTCCACTGGCCGTTGACTTCAGTCGAAAGAAAAACATAGGGCAGTTCGCTTTCGTACTTGAGCTCGTTTCTTAGGTAGTGGTTCGTAGCGGCCACGTAGGGTCCGACTGTGAGCGCCAGGCCGGGATCATTGAATATGCCTCTTGATTCGCCGAAGCTGGTCGTGCGGCCGTCCATGAGCCCGACGGAGCGGTTTTCATTCCGGAGAAGCTCCTCCATGAAGTCGGATCGATGGATGCGCAGCCCGGCAGCCTGCACATAGCTGAGCGGAAGGCCCGTGTAATGGGCCAGCTTCTCGGCGACTCTCGCTTTGAGCTCTTTGGAAATCGAAGCTCCCCTGTTGAGCGCCGCCAGGTATTCTCCTATCGCCCATTCTTCCGCCTCGCTCAGCGTCTTTTGGAGGTCCTTCTGGAGCTCCGATGAAAGCTTCTTGTGGGCCCATGCGGTAGCCGCGTAGCTCGGAAGGAAAAGAGCGTAGGAGAGATTGTCGCCCGGCTGGAAAGAAAAGGTCTGGAAGTTCAAGGCTGTTGATATGAGAATGAGTCCATTTACATCCATACCGTACGATCTATAAAGATGCTCGGCCAAGCCCACCGCCCTCAGCGTGCCGTAGCTTTCTCCCGCCAGGAACTTAGGGGAGAGCCAACGGCCGTATTTCGTCGTATAGAGGCGTATGAAGTCCCCGACCGATTGAAGGTCGTCATTTATGCCGGCAAATCTTTTGAGAGCCTCTCCCGCAGCCGGGCGGCTGTAGCCCGTACCCACGGGATCGATGAAGACAAGATCCGTGAACGGGAGCCACGAAAATTCATTGTTGACAAGCGCATGGGGAGGCTGGGCGGGCGCTTCCGCATCCTCTGTCTTCATGCGCCTCGGACCCAACGCTCCCATGTGCAGCCAGACCGATGCGGCCCCGGGACCGCCGTTGAAAGCAAAGGTAACCGGCCTTGTGTTATCCCTATCTTTCGGCTCCTTTTCGTAGGCCACAAAGAAGATGTCCGAAACGGCCTTGCCGGCTTCGTCCTTCATCCGCATGCGTCCGGCAGTGGCCGTGTAGTTGAGGACCGCGCCGTTTATCTGCATGGAATGCTTCGTAATGGAAAAGCCGTCCTCCGCGCCCCCGGCAGCCTGAGAAGCCGTTGTCGCTTGCTGGGGAGCTGTCTGTTGGGAAGCTTGCGGCTTACCGGCTTCATCGGCAAATCCCGGGACAGTGTGTAAAAGCAGGGCTATCGCCAGAATAATCGCTTTTCGGAGCATTCTCTCTCCTCTTCCTGGTTCTCGGAAAAAGCCGCAAAGCACAGCCGTTCTTCGTTTCCCGACGAACGGCAAGGATCAAAAGACAAACGTCGTCTTGTAATCGTCTCCTTCAAGGCGGAGCCTTGCGGAGAACTCCGTGCCCTTTCGGGAGATGAATCCGGTGATGACCCCGGTTTCTCCTTTTTCGAGCAAATCCTTAACCGCTTCTTCCGGCAGTTGCTTACCCGCAACCGTTTTCCAAATAACGAATTTGCAGCCTCCGTCTTCTTCTCGCCAGTTCCTGCAGCCGTAGCCCTTTTTTCCCTCAACGACCTGTCCGCCGCAGCGGGGACAGACGCCGAGCGCCGCTCCATTGCCCGAGCCCTGCCCTGAGAAAACGAACTTTGCGCTCCATTTTCCGTCATCTTCCATATGCTCGAGCTTGAGAGCCGCAGAGAACTCCTTCCCCTCTCGGGACCTGAACGCCATCTCGGAGGTTGTTTCGCCGGCAAGCAGGAGCCGTATCGTTTCCGGATCGATCTGGCGCCCCGCAATCTCTTTCCAAATGACAAAGCGGCATCCCCCGTCTTCTTCCCTCCAGTTTCCGCACCCGTAACCTTTTTTGCCCTCGATCACCTCGCCGCCGCACTGAGGACACTTCCCCAACTCCTGCACTACCGCCTGCTGCTCGTCGCTCATCTTGAATTCCTCCACTCCGTTTTTGACAAATTCTCTTATTGAGGCAATAAACGCCTCGGGATTTCCCATGCCCATGGCGATCTTCTCGAGCTCTGTTTCCCAGCGCGCCGTTTCTTCGGGATTCGCAATGGCTTTGGCCTTTTCAAGCCGCCTCAGCCGTTCGATGAGAAAGCGTCCCTTGTCGGTGGCTATGAGCTTCTTTTTATCCCGAAGCACATATTGCCTGGCGAGAAGCGTTTCTATGATCTGCGCTCGCGTGGCCTGGGTGCCCAAGCCGACATCGCCTTTAAACACCTTCTGAAGCTCTTCTTCCGTGACGAATCGCGAAGGATTGATCATGTCCTTGAGAAGGAGCGCCTCGGTGTATTCCGGCGGCGGCTGAGTCATCTTTTCGTCTAGCCTGGTCTCCTCCACCTTTGCGGGATCGTCTTTTTCCACCGGGGGCAGGTTTTCGGGCTCGGGCTCCTCTTCGTTTTCGCTCGCCTGCTCCTCCTTCATCCCGTAGACGGCCTTCCAGCCGAGCTTGAGAGGCCTGTTTCCCTTGGTGCGGAACGTCTCCCGGGACACTTCCGCGACGATTTCCGTCGCTTCATATTCATAATCCGGATGGAACGCAGCGGCAAACCTCTTTAGAACCAGCTCGTAGATGCGCTTTTCGTTCTGCCCGACATCAGCCGGAAGCGGCGCAAGAGGGATGAGCGCATGGTGGTCGGTCAACTTTGCGTCATTGAATACTCTCTTGTTGGACCCGCTGACGAGGCGCTTTTCAATGCCTATGAAAAGCTCGGGATAGGACGCGGAAAGCTTTCCGATCAGATCTTTCACCATGCCTACGTTCTTAGAGCCTAAGACCTTCGAATCCGTTCTGGGATAGGAGAGGCATTTTTTATTCTCGTACAGATGCTGGGCTGTGTCCAGGGTCTGTTTGGCGGAAAGGCCGAATCTGGAATTGGCTTCTCTCTGAAGATCGGTCAAGGAGTAAAGGAGCGGAGGAGGCTGTTTTTTATTTTCCTTCTTTACCGATTTGACTATTCCCGTCTGGTTCTGCACGAGGGCGAGAATGCGCTCGGCTTCCTCCTTGTCATCGAACCGATCCTTAGCCTTTTTGAACCAGGAGCCCCACCAGTTTCCCTTCAGATTGGAGAAGTGCGCGCGAAGAATCCAATACGGCTGGGGCTTGAAATTTTCGCGCTCTCTTTGCCGATCTACCAAAAGAGCCAGGACTGCGGTCTGAACCCGTCCCACCGAAAATACTTCCTTAGATTCCTGAGCGAACATCAATGTCGCCGCTCTCGATAGATTCATTCCAACGAGCCAGTCTGCAAACTGTCTCGCTTGACCGGCATTCCAAAGGCGCTCGTATTCGGAGCCCGGCTTCAGGCTCCTCATGGTTTCCAATACCACTTCAGGCGTTAGCGCCTGCGAAGTCCAGAAACGAAATATCTGGGCGCGATCAACGGCTTCGACGGTCTTGAGAATGGTCCGCGCGATCACTTCTCCTTCGCGTCCGGCATCTGTTGCGATGACAATCTGTTCAAGATCGTTTCTACCGAGTTGTCCTTGGATGATTCGGAGTTGCTTTTCAACATTGGGTATGGGTTTGTATTTCAACTGTTCCGGCAAAATAGGGAGGGACGCCATACTCCAATTCACCCATTTACGGTCGTAATCAACCGGCTCGGCAGGCTCGAGAAGATGCCCTACAGCCCAGGTGATTACATAATCCTTCCCCTCTATGAAGCCGTCTTTCCTTCCGCCAACGCCAAGAGCAGCGGCGAAGTCCTTTGCGACAGACGGCTTTTCAGTCAAAATCAAGGTGATCAATGGCGCTCCTTATCCTTCGCTCAAAGCGTGCGCAACAATTACCCGAGCCCTATGGCTTCTTTGTTTCCGCAAGGGGGTTCTTTGCTGGAAAGGCGTGTCGTTGTCAGTGTTTTTCATTTCCTTTCTGCCCTTTATTATAACCCAAAAAGGGGCTGAAATCCAATTGCTCCGGCTCGGGGAAGCTCGGTTCTTGATGTCGCCCTCAAAAAACGCTGATGACAAAAAGGCCTTGGCTCTCATGGCTTGCAGGCCGCCGCGCGAAAGCGGCAGAATACAAATTGCTTCGTATTATTTCAAGTCCGGCAGGAGCTGCCTCACGGTTATCTTGTTCTGTGATGATTGAACAATTGTAACGCCGGGTTAGACTCTATTCCAGTCACTTCTGCATTGGGGTCAGCCCTGAAAGGGCGAAATAGCGTA
>CAZOEL010000017.1:0-91246 GCA_964578835.1 uncultured Syntrophobacteraceae bacterium
GAAGCGACGGGACTTTGAATGCGCCGTCTGCGTTAACCGGCATCTGGACCGGGATAAACGGCTCGAGTATCATGGTTGAGAATGGCAAAAGGCCCAGTTCCTGGAGGATCGACAAGCTCGAAAAGGAAAGCGGAATCGGCTGGCCCCCATTGAGCAGGTTGGGGAAAGGCGTGACTCCTCCCCTGCCGATATCTTCTGCGGTCGGTCTCACGGCATTGTTGATGAAGCCTTCATCGTAGATGTTCTGCGCGCCGTCTGCCGCAAACATCAACGCAATCGTGTTATTGATAGAATTGTTCTGAAAAGCGATGGTGGCGACAGCGTGGTCGGTGAGCTCGGTCCCCAGGTGGCAGACGGTGCAGTTGCCGACGCCTGAAAAGATGGCGAACCCGAACTGCTGGTGCTCGGTCATAGCCTCCGGATCTCCTGCGAGCCACTGGTCGAACGGCGTATCGTCGGAGACCAAAGTCGCCTCATAGAGCTGAATGGCAAGTCCCCAGAAAAGAGAGAAGTTCGCCTCCATCTGTGTGAACCCTTCCGGAGTGAGCTTTGATGATTTCCAGAGCTTGTCGATAAAAGCATCCCGTATCATCTGAGCGTAGGTGATGTTGAGCCCTTTGGCGCCGGGGGTGTGGGCGGAGTTGGCGAGACCGCCAAGTACGCTGTCATCATGGCTGACGAGCTGCTTTCCGAGCGGGGTCAGGCCTAGCATCTTCCTTCCGAGCATAGGGAAGGTTCGACCACGACCGGACATCTCGGTAGTGTCCATGGGCGGGCCGGTAGCCTGGGAGGCGAGGCTTGCAAATTCGATTACGACGGGCCGCTTCACGAGCAGCGGCTGAGCATCGTCATCAAACCAGACGCCTGCGTTCGGATCCGCAGGTCCAAAAGGATTTTCTCCGTTGAAGCGAAAGTTGGCCCTCCCATCCCAGAAGTTGGTGAAATTGAAGACGGCGTTTATCACGGTCGGAGTGTTGCGGGCTGTCACCTGGCGGAGATTGCCGTGCACCGGATCATGGAAAACGGGATCGGCTTCGGAGGCCGGGACACTGTCCACAGATGGGTCCGGAAGGACTCCCACTCCGATGAAATCGGAGAGACGAACCCCCTGAGAGCCAACCACATCATTGGTATCTTGAACGATGGGGTCGCTCTGCAGATGCCCCTCGCCCTGCCGTCGATGCAAGGGGAAGTCGCTGACCGGGTCCAGGGTGTAATTGGGCTTGAATTGGGGGAAGCCAGGGACTCCAAAGGAATTGTTGCCGAATGTGGTATCGCCTCCATTTGTTCCGGGATTGAGAGTGTTCTTGAGCCGCTCGTCCACGCCTGCGCTGAAATGACAGGTCGCGCAGGCGACAATGCCATCGCTCCCCGCCTGCATGTCCCAAAAAAATGCCTTACCGAGCTGGATGGCAGCGCCTTTGTTCTTTATGTACGAGAAAAGCTGCGGCGGTTCCGGAACGGGCGTTTGATTGAGAGGATTCAAACCGGGCGGCGGCACCACTATTACTTGTGAAGCTGCTCCGGTAGCAAGTAATGTGCAGACAAGGACAATTACGAATAACCTCGCAGCCATTCGTGGATTGAACAGGCGCCGTTTCCTCATGAAAGTCTCCTTTTCCGTCCGGCCTCCTGTGCGGCTGCAAAGCAACAAACACGTCACGGACCGACTCAAGGTGTGTTTATGGCGCTCCTGGAAGGACTATTCGGACAAGATTACATGGCCCGCGATGACTCCCGAATCGCCCAACTGTCCCGCTATCCCTGGTACAGTTCAGAGATAGGTGCGCTATTAATACGGAGAACATGCCACGCATAAGCTGATTTGACAATGGGTATAGTCCTGTATTTTTTCCATGGGAAGGGCTGTTTTCCCCATCCCCTCCTACACACTCCAACTGGCTATACGTCTATTTTGATCACGATAACGCTAAGGAGATCATTCCACAACATGAACCGGATGAGCGCAGGGCTAACTTGTTCTGCGATGATTGAACAATCGTAATGCCGGGTTAGCTTCTATTCCAGTTGCTTCTGCGTTGGAGTCAGCCCTGAAAGGGCTCTCACGTGAAGCATTTGGGAGCGAAGCGCAGGGCTCCCGTACACATGGTCAGCTCTGAATGAGAACAAATCTACCGTGCGGATGAGCGCCGCTTGTCGAAAGCAAGAAGAAGGATGTACAGGTGGTTGGAAGTGATGTTCAGTTGAGGACATTCCTCGGTTATATTAAAGAAAGTTAATCTGCCTCGATCCTTCTTCCCTTGGCGGGCTAAGTGGTTATACTTCTGCCTAAGTGGTTATACTTCATGGAAATCCATAGGGCGAAAGCTCTTGGATTCGTGGTTTGCTCTTTGTGAAGTAGTATTGCAGACCCGTTCCATCGACCAAATGAAATGAGAGTCACTGTTATGAATTGTTATGAATCAAAACACATCCTCATCATAGAAGACGACTGGCAGATTGCCGATGTCGTCCGTCAGGGCCTGAGCGAAGAGGGATTTGAAGTCGAGGTTGCTCGAAACGGTTTGGATGGCTTGCGCTTTGCCGTGAAGGGGACCCACTGCCTCATAATCCTCGACCTGATGCTTCCGGGAATGGACGGCTTGGAACTGCTGAGAAGACTGAGAGAACAAAAGGTCGATGCGCCCGTTCTCATCTTGAGCGCAAAGAGAAGCGTCGATGATCGAGTGGTAGGACTCCGAAGCGGGGGTGACGACTATCTCGTGAAACCTTTCGCTTTTGCTGAGCTGCTCGCCCGTATCGAGAGCCTGTTAAGGAGGTCTCAGGGAGGACGCGAGCCGGTGAGACTACAGGTTGGAGGCCTTACTCTCGATCTCCTAAGCCGAAGAGCTTACATCGAAAGTGAAGAGATAGAGCTTCAGTCCCAGGAGTTCAGCCTCCTCGAATACCTTATGCGGAACAGCGGCCAGTTGGTAACGCGCACGCAAATTTTGCAAAATGTCTGGGGATACAACTTCAATCCTTCAACCAATGTGGTCGAAGTCCACGTATGCAAGCTCCGAGAGAAGATTGAACGGCCCGATAGGCGCAAGCTTCTCAAAACCGTCCGCGGGGCCGGCTACATCCTGGTAGACGACGATGAAACACTCACATAGTCTTGCTTTCCGTTTGACCCTCTGGTACGCGGCTGTGTTCAGCTTTTGCTTCCTGGCTGTCTTCGGTGCTTTCTATTGCATCTTGCACAATCACTTCTATCGCTGGACGGACGCCGAACTGAAGGAGGAAGTGCTCGAAGGGAACATCGCTTATCAGGAGAGCGGCCTGGCTGGAGTTTTGCGGGAGTTCAAGGACGAGGAAGCAACGGAGAGAGGCTCTTTCATGGGGCGCATCATCAGTCCGGAAGGTCTTGTGGTCTTTGAGATAGGCCCAGCGTTTTGGGCAACGATTGGACTAAACGATGAGCTCGTCCAAAGAGCCAGATCCGGTCACAACGACGTGGAGATGCTCGAATTCGGCGAGGGTCATGCAGCCAGGATCATCTACAGTCAGCTTCCGGACGGGTCGATCGTTCAGTTGGGCTTTACCCTGCTTGAACATGAGACATGGATGGATCAGTTTTCCAGAGATCTCGGCAAAGTTGCCGCGTTCGCCCTTGCTTTGTCAGTAGGAGCCGGGGGCTTCATGGCCAGAAGGGCTCTTTCTCCCATCCAGAAGATTGCCTGCACAGCCTCGGCAATCTCGGGGCGCTCCATGGGACAGCGTGTGCCCGTCTCAGGCCGGGAAGATGAGGTGGATCAACTGGCGACATCCTTCAACGGGATGCTCGATCGGATCGACACCCTGGTCGAAGGAGTCCGGGGAGCGACGGATACTCTCGCCCACGATCTTCGAACGCCCCTCAGCGGAATCAGAGGAAAGGTCGAAATGGTGTTGCGCTCCCGTGACGATCCCTCCGAGCACAAAGTGGCCCTCTACCAGATCATGGAGCAACTGGACCGCCTCTTTGCCCTCTTTGACACCATTCTCGATGTCGCTGAAGCCGAGGCCGGGGCATTAGCCTTGCGTTCTGAGACCATTTGGCTTGAGAGCTTGGTAAACGATACCGTCCAGACCTTCGGTCCTGTCGCGGAGGACAGGGGAATCCAACTCGAGGCCAAGGTTGCGCCGAACCTTGTGGTGGAAGGAGACAAAGGACGACTCGGCCAGGTGTTGTTCAACCTCACTGACAACGCGCTCAAGTATACGCCCTCCGGCGGCAGTGTCCGGCTGATTGCCGAGCGCGGAGACAGCCCTAAAGAGATCATCCTTTCGGTAACCGATACTGGAATGGGTGTTTCTGAAAAGGACCTGCCGCACATATTCGAGCGCTACTACAGGGGTGACAAGAGCCGCTCGGGCGATGGAGCGGGATTGGGACTGCCTCTGGTGAATGGTATTGTCAAAGCGCATGGCGGACATATGACCGTTGAAAGCAGACCCGGAGAAGGTACTGCTTTCCGAGTGTTCCTGCCGATCAATCCGATAAATAGATATTCAGACGCCATTGGTCTCTAAACATCTCTATCCGAAAGGCGTCATTGTGGAATACTCTACCGGATGTCACGGCGCTGTCTACGAAGAAAGCGTCCTCTTCGTCTTATCCCTTGTGGGAGCTATGAGATTGTTATGAAAAGCTACTGGAAGATCACATTCTTATGGTTCCTCTTGGGTCTACTCGCCTGGCTGGCCGACACCGTTCTCGACTATCTTGTATTCTACAAGGGACAGGGAGATTTCCTGACCATCTTAATAACTGATCCTCCTTCACACGAGCTGTATATACGGCTTATCATCCTGATCTCTTTTCTCTCTTTCGGCTTCTTGACATCCAGGATGGTAAAAAAGCTTGACAGCGCTAAAGAGACCCTGAGTGAATCGGGTGCGAGGCTGCGCTATCTCTCATCCCGGCTCTTGAGCATTCAGGAAGAAGAGAGAAGTCGCACAGCCAAGGAGCTTCACGACAGTATCGGTCAAATTTTTCTGGCCATAAGGCACCGCGTGGATAGCTTCCATCCCACTGTAGAAGCTATGGGGGATGCTGCAAGCATCGCTTCGGTCGACAAGATTCTCTTGATCGTCCAGCAAGGGATTGAGGAAACAAGAAGGATTTCTGCAGGCTTGCGTCCTTCCATTCTCGACTATTTCGGCATCATTGCATCGGTTGACTGGCTCTGCGAGGAATTCGAGAAGACCAATCCCATCTGTTCGGCAGTCAAAGAAATCGGAATGGAAGAGAAAGACATACCGGAATCATTGAAAATAAAGATCTTTAGAATCGTTCAGGAAGCGCTGAACAATGTGGCCAAGCACAGCAAAGCAACCAGAGTGTGTGTGTCGCTGAAAAAGGCTGACGACGTGATAGAGCTTACTGTACGGGACAACGGAATAGGGTTTAACGGGAGCCACGCTCATCAAAATTATGGAAGCGGATTTGGCCTCACCAGCATGAAGGAGAGAACGGAGCTCTCCGGCGGCGTCTTCTCCATAGAGTCCGGCGACGGCACAGGCACAACAGTCCGTGCTTGTTGGCCTTGTGAGCCGTGAGGATACACTCCCTTATCGCCGCCCCCGGTTGCAACCCTCATCATGGGCGAGACTGCCAGGCTCTAAGTGTGCGTGAGAAGAAAGAAGGACGCATATGAACATCAGAATACTACTGGCGGATGATCACAAGATCGTGCGGGACGGACTTCGCACTCTCCTTGAAAAAGAGACGGACATGGAAGTCGTTGCCGAAGCGGAAGATGGAAAGACAGCCATCAGGCTTGCGCGCGAATTGGCTCCGAATGTGATTGTGATGGACATCGGGATGCCCGGTGTGGATGGCATTGAAGCCACCCGACAGATACTCTCTCAGAACCCCGGAATAAAGATAATAGCTCTCTCGATGCACTCCGATAAGCGGTTCATCGGAGGTATGTTGACGTCCGGCGCTTCCGGCTATCTCCTAAAGGATTCTGCCTTTGGAGAACTGGCGCAAGCCATTCGGACCATCTTTTCGGGTCAGATATATCTGAGTCCGAAGATGGCCCGTGTTGTCGTAGAGGGTTACGTGCGCCAAGTGACGCCTGAGAAGAGCAGAAAAGCATTCGGTCTCACCTTGAGGGAGCGGGAAGTGCTGAAGCTTCTCTCTGAAGGAAGAACTACGAGAGATGTTGCTGCGATGCTCCAGTTAAGCGTAGGGACTATTGCGAAACTTCGCCAGCAGATCATGAATAAGCTCGATATTCATAAGGCTACGGAGCTCGTCAAATATGCAATCCGGGAGGGGTTGATTCCCATTGAGAAAAACAGCCAAAAGGAGAGAACGCTTTCTTTATGATGATAAAGAATAAGTCTTCCATTCTCTGGCAGGCGGGTGGCGCAGTAGTTCACTGAAGCAAACTGCTTCTCGCATCCAATGGGGGTTTCACCCCATTCCAAATGCTCCTAAAATGGAGTGAATGCCCAATGCGCCAGAGATGGCTCATGCTCTACCTTATGTTTGAAAAGAGAAGTTGAAATCAATAGAGAGCAACCGATAACCAAGAGGTCTTTGGAGGATGGATACTGTGAAAGGATCTTTGACTTCCATGCCTCCCCGTTGGTATTTTTGTATAAGCGTTAATCTAATAAGAGAAAGGAGAATTAATCATGCCTGAAAGGTCTTCAGCGACGAAAGTCTTTTGCTTTGTGGCGTTGGTATTGGCGTTTGGAATCGCTCTGTCTTTCTTCTCATTCATGGATGAGGCCTCGGCTAGACGGGGCGGCGATGATGATCGGTTGCGATTCTATGGCATTATCGAGTCCAGGCCCGTCAACGGCTTACATGGGCAGTGGGTAGTCGGAGGGCGTGCGGTTACGACGCACCCCGGCACGGAATTCGATCAGGCGGAAGGCGCTCTGCTGGTCGGCAACTGCGCCAAGGTGGATATCCGCAATGGGAGAGTGCATGAAATCGACAGCGAGCCATTTCATGACTGCCGTTGATAAGGAGGGAACCTTTACATAAGAAGCTTTCCTGCAAACAGGCTTGGTTCCGCTCATTCAGCGGTAGCCCGAAGGAAATGATGCGGAAAGGTGTTAATGGGGCGGTTTAGATAAGTCACTAAAGATGTGTATTGGAGGTGAACAAACCGTCCAAAAATCACAGGCCGGATAAGCCAGAGCCCTCAAGCCGGAAGCACGGCTCCCTTTGGGAGCCGCATAAGCTTTGTGGTCTCCCTTGGGCCTCCCATGGTTTCGGTTCCCGAGCTTGGGGGAATAGACCTCCGCCTTCACCTACTGCGCAGAGCTCACGGTGGATGGGGTCGAGAGGATGCGCTTCCGCAAGCCGGTTAACATCTACATCGATAACTTTCTCAACTTCCCCGTGGGAGAGACGGTTCCCGTGGGCTACTACGACAGGGACAAGGGAGTATGGATACCCTCCGATAGTACTACTGTGTCACAAAAGCGGCGCGACTCGTCATTCCGGCATGACGCCTCTTCGTCATTCCGGCAGGTTTTAAGCCGGAATCCAGCCACATGGGAGAGCGCCGGGCTGGATTCCGGCTCAAAAGATTGCCGGAATGACGAGATGAGCTGTGCTCTCAATAGAATCGCATTCCAACAGCATCATGCTGATTTGTGACACAGTAGCAATAGCGGCGTGATCGTTCGGCTCCTCGACATCGATGGCGACGGCTCAGTCGACGCCCTCGACTCCAATGTTTCTGGAAGAATGAGCACTGCCGACACGGCCATGCAAGAGTTCACCTACTGGCAGTACATCGGTAAAGAGCTTGACTTGGGAGAAATCGCGGGTGGCCCAGGCAACTTGGCGCCTGGGTCCGAAGCAGAGGAGGCAAATCGACAACAGGCGGGGGGCGGCATGATTGGCTAATGCGGATCTCAGCGGTGGAGCGAAGCGCCATCCACTATGACGGTTGATTTGCGATCTCAGCCAAAAACGGAGGTGATACTGGCAAACCATCGATCTCGATACGGGCGGAGCGCTCCAGACCTTTGGCTATGATGAAAACAGCCATATTGCATCCATGGATCAGTTCTCAAACCGCATCATGTGATGGAACTAACCGAAAAGCAGCAAACGCTATTTCAGTAGCCATTCAAGGCAGCGCACGAATAATACCGGACCTTATGAGGTGGAAGGATGATTGGAGCTGCTCTGGTACACCCATCTCAATAGGCATATGGCTCAGCATCCCTGAATTCAAATATGAACGGTATCTCGGGTTCTTCAATTCCCACGACTCTATCCGCAATCATTTTGCACGAAGAACTCAAGGCTATCAGACGCATTCCATTCGGCCGCAGTCCGGCATCCGGCAATTGCTCGCTCAGTCGGCTCAACGTTCCATAGACCTCTACCCATTGGCCTTCAGAAAGGTTGTCGAACCGATCGGACTGGACCCTCAAGCCTATGCCCACAGAATCGGCAAGACAGCACCATACGGCATTCCTGACAAGTCCAAACTGGCTTTCATGGTCCAGTTGCTCGCTTCGATAGACGATTCCTCTGGTCACGTAATGATTAAGGATCTTCTCCTGCGCGTTGTCCTCACAGAGCATGAATAACTCGGCGAGGTTGATTCGGATATATTCCGTCCCGTTCAGGATCGCTCGAGGCTTTTCATCGAAAGTCCTCTTCGCCTCCGTTTTCGACAGGTTCTGCGTGGCGTAGGGAATCCCGGAATAAGTCCCAACGCCAAGAATCAGGATGAAGATGAGGAAGATGAATATCCTCCAAAGGCTTAACCGCTGCTTGGGATTGAGAAGAGCCGCCGTGCCGGTTATGATGAGCATAAAGCCCGTCGCGGCGGTCAGCCACATGAATTTGGGGTTCAGGTAGTACCAGTAGTTGCCTGAGAAAACCAGAAAGCCCATGTAGCAGCCAAGCACGAGAAGAATCAGGCCTTCAATGACTCCACCGATCTTGTCTTTCATATTACTCAACAACCCATTGCATCAGCAGAGAGAGCAGATATATAAGGAATATCGGCACAATAATGAGCATAAGAGCTATGCGTCTGTGAAAGACCGCTCCGTACATCACGATCAATTTGAGATCGACCATGGGGCCGACAGTCACGAAGGAAAGCTGCGCTACCTTGGGAAAGGATGAAAACGATGCGGCGACGAAAGCATCGGCTTCGGAGCAGACCGAGAGTAAAACAGCCATGAGCATCATGCCGCCTATGGCCAGGAGAGTGCTGGTTTCAAAGAGCGACAGAAACTCTGGAGGCAGAAGCACATGGAAAGAGCCCACCGCCAAAGCGCCCAGGATGAGATACTTTCCCATATCCAGAAACTCCGAAGCTGTATGAGCGAGCACCACGCTCAGCCTGGAGCCCTCGCGAGCTTCGCAACCGCATCCACATCCCGGAGCCATTTCAAAAAAGCCGTGATTCGCGTGATGGTTCTCTATGCATTCATCCCCCGAGCAACGGCTATCGAAAAGCTCCGTGTATGCCCTTCCCTCCCGCAGCAGAAGCAACGGATTGATGTTCGATAAAGCCAGTCCAATGACTGCAGCGGTCACAGCAACCATGAGGACTCGAGCCAGAACCATCCAGATGTCTCCACGGAAGGCGATATAGGTGGATGTCAGAACCAGAGGATTGATGACCGGCGCCGAGAGCATATAGCTTATGGCGACGTGCGAAGGAACACCCCTTCTCAGAAAGCGTCTTACAATGGAAACCACCCCGCACTCGCAGGTTGGAAATAGCATTCCAGCACTCAGCCCAAATGCAAGCCCTGAGAGGCGTCCCTTCGGGACATACCTTTCGATGAAACCCTGTGGCAGGTAAACTTCAAAGAGCGCCGAAAGCAATGCTCCCAACACCAAAAAGGGCGAAGCCTCGAGGAAAACGGATATGACAATGGATGTGAAGATCTGAAGATCTTGATTCATCTGAATTCTTCTTGGGACCGGCGGCCGAAAGGCCCATTCCAGGCCTTCACGCTTTCCCGATCCTATCCCGGGTCTTCGACGGCGGACAGAGTCGTCGTCTGTTCATAGAGTTGCGCACTAGTAGACCGTCAACTTTGAATTTTCCGGTTGCGGTTTTTCCCTTTCCCTCAGGGAGAGGGCAGGAGAGATCCTCTTTTAGAAGAATACTTCCCTCACCCCGACCCTCTCCCTGAGGGAGAGGGGGCCCGCTTCCACTGGAAGATACGATGTTGACGGTCCACTAGTACTACTGTGTCACAAATCAGCATGATGCTGTTGGAATGCGATTCTATTGAGAGCACAGCTCATCTCGTCATTCCGGCAATCTTTTGAGCCGGAATCCAGCCCGGCGCTCTCCCATGTGGCTGGATTCCGGCTCAAAAAATTGCCGGAATGACGAGTCGCACCGCTTTTGTGACACAGTAGTACAAGGAGTCGTCAATATTGTTTATTCCGGTGCGAGCAGGCTCACTCTTGCTCATAAACGCAGGGGAGATGCGGGTGGTCTCGCAGGCTTTCTTCGGGATTGTTCTCCCAAAGATTCTTATCTGATCTCTCTCAGATGAGAGCAACGTTTTCCCTCGCGGTAATGGAGTGTTAAAAGACATGTGGAAGGACAAAATGCAAAACAGCCCTGCCACGCCAATTCTACAGCTCATCGCACCGACCGTTGGACACAATGCAATAAAGCCTTCTCATTTACAAGGTTGAAGTTTGACAGCCGCGAACAAGTCTTGGATAAAAGGTTTATGATTTTCGGTAGTAAGAGTGGAGCTTGGGGACGAGGAATTTACTTGCAACATTGTTGCATTCCGGGATAGAGAGATATGTGTTCTTCCACAATTGGGCGGTCCGGTTTCCGCCTTACGCCTGCGGATAAAACAATCGGAAAGGAGAAAGACGGTGGCGCTGTCAAAGCTCAGCGTTGAAGATCTGAAATCTACTCTCGAAAAGGCGCAGGTGACCTTCACTCCTCACCGACTGCGCGTTCTTCAGACCATTTGGGACAGCCCCTTCCCTCTCAGTCATCGCGACATAGCCCAACAACTCAAGGAGACCAATCCCATTGATCGAGTGACGCTTTACCGCACTTTGGAGCTCCTGGTGGGCTCAAGGCTTATAGAAAGAATCACCTCCATTGATCGCTCCTTTCGCTATGCCCGCGCCGATAAGGCGCCGCACGATCATCCTCATTTCTATTGCAGCGGCTGCGGTGTTCTGGAGTGCCTGGATGCCGATCTTTTCAATCTGAATTTAGAATCGATTCAAGAACGGTTGCCCGTAACAGTAAGAAGGGTACACGTCAGAATAGATGGGCTTTGCAGGAAATGCCGTGAGCGGAAATCTTGAGAAAAAGCGCCGGCGTCTGCAGGCAAATCTCGCCGCAATCGCATGCCTGATCGCAATTGCAGCCCACTTCCTTATTCCGTGGGCGCACCACCATTCGATATTTGCGGAGCCGTCATCCCATCAATGTTCCCTTCACGCGGGGGGTGGAAGTACGCACCCCGGAACAGACAAATCCCATGACGCAATCAGGGGGATAGGAGCTCATCACTCCCGCCACGATCCGTCCACTTGCGCCATCTGCCAGGAGCTCCTGCACTCTTCCATCTATATGCGCTCCCTGAGCCCCGGCGATTTGTACGCCTTTCTCATCTGTGAAGGAAACGCATCGTTTTTCTTCAGCATTCACTGCAATCGCACCTCTTTATCCAAGATTATCCCCAGAGCTCCTCCCGCGCATCGATTCGTCTAATTCACAGCTGTAGCCGGTTATCCATCGAACATTCACCTTTCGCCGCAGGATGGTGCGCTTTTTCGGATAGAGCCTCGGCAGAAGTGCTCACCCGTGGCGTCATGAGGGGATAGGTATGCGCGATTATTTCCAAAAAGTTGGCATAATGTTTTCCGTATTCATCCTACTGACTGCATCCATGCCGCCAGTTTCTAACGCTCAAAGCGGAGGCGGCGATCTTATAGAGCTGAAGAACGAAATCAACCAGCTTAGAGGAGAATTTCAGAGAACCATTGCTGAAAAAGAAAAGAAGATCGAAGCTTTGGAGCGGCAGGTCGAAGCTCTGCAGAGAAGGACTGCCGGAGCATCACAAGCTAGAAACGATGAGTCGGCCCTCGACAGAGCCGTCGGCAAACTCGGGGAAATCCAGGAAGCAAGCAAGAGGGGAGGCATTGCCTCATGGCCTGTGGGAGGAGCTACTCTCAGGCTGATGGACATCTCGCTGGATGTCATGACCACTGCGGGAACCTCTACGGAAAGAGATGAAAGCATTGAGGTTCTGCAAGGAGACGGACACGACCCGAAGCGAAGGGGGTTCACACTCAATCAGGTGGAGCTCGGGTTTCAGGGCGCCGTAGACCCTTATCTCACCGGCCAGGCCTATATCGTTTTCACGGAAGAAGGGGCTGAACTGGAGGAAGCTTACTTCAAGACAAGCTCTCTGCCGTACGATTTACAACTCAAAGGCGGCTATTTCCTGACCGAATTCGGCATCATCAACCAGACTCACCCCCACGCCTGGGAATGGATTGATCAGCCGATCATCAACAGCAGGCTCCTGGGCGGCGATGGAACCAGGGGACCAGGAGCAAGGTTGAGCTGGCTGACTCCCCTGCCCTGGTTCTCTGAAGTCCTTCTTGGGATGCAGAATGCCGACTCTGAGTCCATGGTGAGTTTCCTTGGAACAGGCCATGAGCATGGCCACGAACATGAGGGCGAAGACGAGCATGCGATCGAAACAACCGTTGGGGCCGGCCTTTGGTCGAACGCGACATCACAGGTCTCGATGATTTCCAAAGCCGGGCTCACATCGGCCCCGATCCACAGATCTGCGAGATCAACCCGACGCTGCCCACCACGGTTCGCGAGTTCGTGTCTCTGGGATTTATGGGACTTGCTGTCTCCAACATCGAGAGGAAGAGGCGGCTCAATTGGGCGCTCGAGAAAGTGGGGCTTCAGTCGATGCTCAGGCAGGATTACTGGACTCTTTCGGGCGGTCAGCGCCAGCGAGCGCTGGTGGCCAGGACGCTCGTTTAGAAAACCCCGGCTTCTCATCCTCGATGAACCGACCAAGGGGATTGACCTCACAGCCGAGAGCCGGCTGCTTGAACTCCTCGAGGAGTTGAACCGTTGCGAAGGACTCACCGTCATCTTTGTCGCCCATGACGTGAATCTGGCAGCCCGTTGCGCCAGCCACGCGGCGCTGTTTGGCGGTGGCGGCGTGATTGCAGGCCCGCTATCCAGTGTGTTCACTCCTGAAAACCTCGAGCGCATCTATGGAATTCCCATGCAGATTCACAGAAGAGCCAAGGGATCTGCATGGGTGGAAATCGGCAGGAAGGGTGTAGAGCAATGATTCAAGAGTTCGCAACCTCCTGGGAGCTCTTCCACAACACCTATCTGGCGGGTTTGTTCATAGCGCTGCTCCTCTCATTCGTGGGAGCTCTTGTGGTTGCAAGGGACCAGATCTTCTTAGGGGCGGCCGTATCGCAGGCTTCTACCCTTGGGATTGCGGCCGCCATGCAGATAGGGGCCACAGCAGGTGAAAGGCTGTCGTGGTTGGGCTCCGATTTGTTCATTTCCACCATGGCGGTCGCCTTCTGTATCCTGGCTACCCTCTTCACATGGTGTGGGGGAAAGCCCGCCAGGGAGAGCTACGAGGCCGCTACCGGTTGGATCTTCCTCATCTCTGGAAGTCTCTCAGTTCTTCTTCTCGCTCACAGCCCTCATGGGCTGGAGGAAATCTACAAGCTGCTCTCCTCCAATATTATCGGGGCGTCGCGTGTTGATGTAACGGTATTCGGACTGCTTCTGGCTGGAACCTTCCTGGCGTTCGGTTTTTTTTACCGGCATGTGCTGGTTCTGGCGATCGACCCCGCAATGGCTCTTTCCGTCGGGATAAGGGCCGGAGCCTGGGAGGCGGCGCTCTCCATCTGGCTCGGCATGGCTATCGGTCTTTCAATTCGTTCCGCCGGCATGCTATACACTTTCGGAGCACTCGCGCTTCCCGCACTCATCGCAAAAAACCTCTGCCGGGAGGTCCTCCAGATGTTCATCGTTTCACCATTGATTGCATTTTGCGTTGCGACGTTTGAATTCGTTCTTGCCAACCACTACGACTATCCTCCGGCTCAAATGGCAGTGGCCCTGCTGTCGCTGCTCCTGGCAGGAGCATGGGCGGCCGGAAGATTTCTTCGAGAGTAAAGGATGCCTGCCTTGCAGATGTCTCCGAAGGCTCTTAACGCGGGGCATTGAGTTTTTCGCGTTCACAGCCGCCTCAAAAACTCTTTTCATTATCCTTTGGCCGCGGCGCAACGACCCGCTAAACCTTATCTTAATCGCAACGGCGTCGGACTGTTTCGGCCCCGCTTGCGCACCGGCTCATATTCTTGCAGGGAACATTATATTTGGAGGGTCCATTCGACATGAACTATAAAGAATACTTTGAGAGCACAAACGGGCGAGGAGTTCTGGCTACCGCCAATGCGGACGGCTTGGTGGATGCGGCCGTGTATGCGAGGCCGCACGTAATCGATGACGAAACCGTGGCCTTCATCATGCGCGATAGGCTAACGCACGCCAATCTGCAATCAAACCCGCACGCCACCTATCTTTTCATGGAAGAAGGCTCCGGAGGATACAAAGGAATAAGGCTTTATCTCACCAAGATTGCGGAAGAACAGGATTCAGAGCGCCTATATGAATTGAGACGACCGAGTCACAATGCGATTCGAGAATCAAGAGAAGAAAGAGGGCCACTATTTTTGGTCTTCTTCAGAGTTGATAGAACGCGCCCTCTTACCGAAACCGCCAGGCATGCCGAGAGGGCTGATTGAAAGTCTCACTTCACGCGCCGACTTTGTCCGAGCGATCAGCCTTGCATAGGATACGCCAGGCTGATCGCTCCCTCATTTCGATCTGCATTCCACATCCCGCCCATATCATGATTGTGCTCTCAAGAAGGCCTATCAACCATAATTTCCATCTGAGTCGTTCTTAAGATGAGACAACACGAGCGGTTTTCTGTAGAATAGGAAAAAAGACAACAGGGGATTTCTCAATTTTCCCTTTGAATACCAAACTTCAACAAAGAGGAGGATCGAGATGGGTTTTCAAGAAAGCGCCGCAACAGAGCTTGCGGCGAAGATAAGCAAGACGGCCGGAAAGCACTCTATTTTTGAAGACGCCGCCAGGGATCTCCCTATTCCGGTCTGTTCACAGCTGATCGGTTCGGAGGGGAAAATACGGCCGGTCGCATTCAAAAAAACCGACATAACGCTCAATGGGCCTACTCAGAGCCGCACTGCGGAAGTGTTTCAGAGAACCGTGGAGAAGAGCGGGAACATCGTCCTCGAGGCTATGCCCTCTGATTCTCTGCAGCTTGTGAAGGGAAAGCGGGTTGCAGTGCTATTTTCAGGCGGACCGGCCGCCGGGGGACACAACGTTCTGGCCGGCCTCAAAGCCGTGCTCGGCAGCTCCAATACTCTTCTTGGGATAAGAAGAGGCCCCAGAGGACTCATGGAAGGAAACATTTTCGAAATTACCGGGAAAGATATTCGCGCGATCTTCAACACGGGCGGATTCGATTTTCTGGGAACGGACAGAACAAAGATCAAGACGCCTCAGCAATTCGAAAAGGTGAAGGAAACCGTTCTGAAAAACAAATTGGACGGACTCATTATTGTGGGCGGAGACGATTCCAACACCAATGCGGCTTTCATTGCGGAGTACTTCGAGCAGGAAGGCGTCAAATGCAGTGTGATCGGAATTCCAAAGACAATAGACGGAGACATGGCGGCGGGCAAGCTTCTACCCATCTCTTTTGGGTATGACACGGCAACGAAGCTATTTTCAGAATTGGCCGGCAATCTCACTCAGGATGCCGCCTCTGCTGTCAAGTACTGGCATTTCGTGAAGCTCATGGGACGCACTGCGAGCAAGATCACGCTCGAGGTGGCTCTGCAGACAAAACCGGCTATCGCCCTCATCTCAGAAGAGATAGCAGAAAAGAACATGTCCCTCGACCAGATCGTCGATGAAATCGTACGAATAATCATCCAGCGAAGGCTTAAGGGCATCAATCACGGAGTAGTGCTGGTTCCCGAGGGGCTAATCGAATTCATTCCCGAAATGAGCGCGCTCATAAAAGAGCTGAATCGGGTGCTCGCCGAGTTTGAAACCGATTTGCGAGACCTGCCCAGCCTGACGAATAAGAAGGAGTTCATCTATCCTCAACTTTCGCCTGCATCCGCTCAGCTCATGGCTTCCCTGCCCGACGAAATAGAGGAGATGCTCATTCTCGATCGCGACGATCATGGGAATGTGAAAGTCTCACAGATAGAGACTGAAAAACTGCTCATTGAAAAAATAAGGTACAGATTATCCCAGATGAAGCGTCATACAGCCAGATTCTTTGGCAAGGGAGAAGGGAAGATCGACGCAACCCCGGAGCAGATTGAAAAATTAAGAGCATATTCTTTTTCCAACCAATCCCATTTCCTTGGCTACGAAGGCCGCAGCGCAAAGCCAACCGCCTTCGACGCCGCATTCACCTTTCTCCTCGGCCTCACAGCCGGCTCGCTCGTTTTGGATGAAAAGACGGGCTACATGGCTGCTGTAACGGACTTCAACAAGGGAGGAAGGGTGCTTGCGCTGCCGCTTGCAGGCCTGATCACGTCAGAAATGAGGAAAGGCAAGGAAGAACTGGTAATCGAGAAGTCACTGGTCAAGACATCCTCGCCCGCATTTAAAGCGTTTGCCGAAAACCGCCAGAAATGGGCGACGGAGGATCTTTTCAGCAGTCCCGGCCCCATTCAACACTGGGGACCAACGAGCAAACAATTGCCCATGCTGGTCGCGCTGGATCAGGGCTATTCCGATTTCACGAGCTTCGACCTTGGGGAAGAATGCCTTATTGATTTCAAGGACTAAAGGGCCTTTTTATATTTACTCGAAAGACCGACGGCGCATATTCAGAAGCATAATCCGATATGCCCGGCGGTCTCGACGCGAGCTTAGGACGCGGGCTTATGAGATATAGAAAAATCTGGATGATCGCAGTAGGACCACTCTATATTTGAAAGGAATCATAGGACTCGTCGGTAATTGCAATCAGCTGCAAGATGGGAACAGGTTTGTGCAAGAGGTTATCGAACCCTGCTCCAAGGCATTCCTCCTTCCGAAGAGACGTATCTCCGGTCCAAGCGATGATCCTGGACTTATCAGTCAATTTTCGAATTTCGAGACAGAGGGCCGATCCACTCGTGGAGTTCAAATTCATATCTATGAAGATGACCGGAAAGATCTTCATTCTGACCAATTCCAAAGCTGCGTGAGGATCCTCGGTACAATAGACTTCATAGCCTTCTGCTGTGAGTATCTCTCTAAAAAGAGCGGCAAGATCGGGGTCGTCATCAACCAGCAGAACGCGTCTTAGCGTCACTATTCCTCCTCACATTCCCCAGGGCGATATAACATTGACAAAGCAGGAGCCTAAGTCAATCGAGCGCAATATACCACAACCTTGCTGCGTAAAACCAGTCAAAACCTGACCACGCAATTTATCTACGGATCCATTGTCTTCAAGGTCTTTAAATGCTTTAATGCCTTATCGAGAATAGAGAGCGACTAGTGCTTCTCGGCGGAAATTCGAGCTCATTTCCAGGAGATGCTGGACGTCTGCTACTGGATGCTGGATCAGGACTTGGCAGGCATGAGCTTGAGAAACCTCGTCCAGCTTCTGGAGTCTCGCATCCAGTATCATGTTTACCGACTCCAGAGCTCATAATCAGCTGACCCGGGATAAGACGAATGACTGTTGAACCAGGCAAATTTGAAAGAGCAGTCGGCTATTTTATTCTTACGGTTCTTGCCGTGATACTCCTCGGAGTCTATCATAAGCAGCTCCATTTCGATCCAGCCGTTTTTTCAGCCCCTTCTCCCAATGGGAGCCCTTCAGCCGACATATCCCAGAAGCCGGGCGCCTACTCAGATTTGCAGATCTATATTCCATCCGAGCTGGTCCCTTTAACGCCTCTGGAGATCTTTGCAGCTCATAATCTTTCCGACAAAATAGACGGAAAGGCTGAGCTGTATCTCTCTTCTGGATTTGCAGGGCTGAAATGTCAGCGTTTTTTCTCTTCAACTGCGGGAAGCGATTTGTGGCTGGAGCTATACATTTACGACATGGGCAGTATGAGAAGCGCTTTTTCCGTTTATAGCGCGCAGCGCCGGGCAGACGCAGAAGAAATGGACCAGCTCGCCCGCTTTGCCTACAAAGCTGGAAATGCGCTTTTTTTCGTCCACGGTCGATATTACGTGGAGATTGTCTCTGCAGCTCAGGGCTTGGATGAAGCAATGACTTCCATCGCGCTCAATTTCATCGAACGCGAGCCTGTCGCCGAGGAACAGATGGATGAATCCTCTTTTTTTCCTCGGGAGCGCCTCATTGAAGGAAGCGTTTCACTCCATGCCGCAAACGTCTTCGGTTTCGCGAGTCTTGAAAACGTGTTCACAGCGAAATATGATTCTGGCGAATTGCAGCTCACGGCATTCCTCTCGAGGCACGAGACGTCGGAGAGCGCCCTCGAGACTGCTGAAGCGTATCACCGATTCTTGCTGGAGAACGGGGGGTCCGATCTGGATCATGGGATCGAGATACCCGGCGCAAGGCTGACATTAGTGTTCGATACCTTCGAAGTCATATTCAGCCATGACAATTTCCTGGCGGGCGTTCATGAAGCCGAAAGCAGATCCGAGGCGGAAGAGCTCGCCCTTAAGCTCTATCAGAAACTTATCAAGGCCGGAAAATGATGTCCATAGACACGCCTGAAGAACGCCATTTGAATCGCAGGGGATTCCTCCTGCGATGCGCAAGAGCCGGAGCCCTCATTGCGTCCATGGGAGCCGCCGGCCTGTGGCTTCACGATCGGAAAGGGCCGGAGCCAACGGATCGCCTCACCGATTCATCCCTTACTCTGCCCGATTTCGCAATCGCCGACGCGGCAAGTAAGATGAGCGTTGTAACGGGCGCCGATAGAGTAAAAACGCTGAATCTCGCTCTCAAGAGCCTCGGAGGTATCGAAGCCTTCATAAAGAAGGGCGATCGCGTGCTCGTTAAAGTGAATGCGGCCTTTGCCGTATCGCCAATGCTTTCTGCAACCACTCACCCGGACCTGGTTTCCGAGATCGTTCGCTTGTGTTTCGCGGCGGGAGCGGTTTCGGTTATAGTGACTGACAACCCTATAAACGATCCCGCAAGCTGTTTTGCGCTCACCGGCATCGGACGCGCCGCGGCATCGGCCGGAGGCAAGGTTCTTTTGCCGAAAGATGCTTTTTTTAGACCCGCAACCCTTCCAGGCGGATCGCTCATAAAAGAATGGCCTTTTCTCCTGGCCCCCTTCGAGGGTGTGAACAAGGTCATAGGGGTCGCTCCAATTAAGGATCACCACAGAAGCGGCGCATCCATGGCCATGAAGAACTGGTATGGATTGGTAGGAGGAAGACGCAACATATTCCATCAAAATATCCATGATTTCATCATGGAGCTCGCTCTGATGGTAAGACCGACTCTGGTTATCCTCGACGGAACAACGACGATGATCGCCAATGGTCCCACAGGCGGCTCCATCTCGGATCTGAAACATACCAACACGATGATCGTTTCAACCGACCAGGTGGCCGCAGATGCGTTCGGAGCGACGCTGCTCGGCAGAACGGTTCAAGAGCTGCCTTTTATTTTGAAAGCGGAGGCCGCCGGCGCCGGAACGGCCGACTACCGATCCTTGAACCCGATCTTCTTAACGGCCTGATAAAGGCATTCTTGCAGGATTGAGGATTACGCCTCATGCTCGCAATCAATCACCTGGACTCAATCGAATAATCATCATGCGAATCGTTACCGTAAGACGCATCAGTCAAATATTCTTTTTCCTACTCCTTCTCTGGTTCTGCATTGTCACGACCTTTGGAGCGGAATGGCGGCAGCTTCGCGGCTGGCCGGTTAATTGGCTCCTCCAACTGGACCCTCTGGTCGGGCTCGCCACCATTCTCACAACGGGAACGCTTTACGCCGGCCTCCTCTGGGGATTGGTCACCCTGGCTCTGACCGTAATTTTAGGACGTTTCTTCTGCGGCTGGGTATGCCCTTTCGGAGCAATCCATCATTTTGTAAGCCATCTTGGAAGGCGTGGAAGATCCCTCTCCGAAACGGTCCAGGAAAACCAATACAGCCAATACCAATCCGTCAAATATTATCTGCTCTTTTTTCTTCTCGCGGCTGCCTCGGGAGAACTGGCGTCGCGCGCAATCCGCAACGCTTTCGATACGCCCGTCATCCTATGGACTGCACTTGCCCTTACTCTGCTTTTTGCAGCGCTCACCGCGTTCAAGCTCGGCAGACGACCTTCCAGCTTCGCAGGCTTACTTCTGTCATTTTCCGGCATATGGGCTCTGCTATATTTTCTGTACGCAACAAATGGGATCGTGAGCGCCTCTCTTCTGACCGGCATCTTAGATCCCATTCCGCTTGTCTACCGCTCCGTCAATCTCGCGCTGCTGCCGATCCTGGATGCAGCAAGCCATAAGCTTTCGGTTACCCAGCGTTATTATGACGGCGCCTGGCTCATCGGCATGTTTTTCCTCATTATGGTCCTTCTCAATCTGAAAAAGCCGAGGTTCTATTGCAGATTCATCTGCCCTCTCGGCGCTCTCTACGGTCTCTTGAGCCGCTTCGCCCTATGGCGCATCGGAAAGACCAGGAGCGAGTGCATTCAATGCAAGCTCTGTGAAGCCGATTGCGAAGGAGGTTGTAATCCAGCCGGAAGGATGCGCCTTCCCGAATGCGTGCTCTGCATGAACTGCCGAGACGCATGCAGACACGATTTTATCGCCTATAGCGCTTCTCCTTCAGCCTCAGGAGAAGCGGCCTCTCCGGATGCTTCACGACGAGGTTTTATCGCCTCCCTCATCGCCGGCATTGCGGTCGTCCCTGTTCTGCGCCTGGAAGGAGACATGGCTCAAAACTGGGATCCATCTTTGATTCGTCCTCCGGGAGCTCTACCCGAAGATCAATTCCTCGCCCGCTGCGTCAAGTGCGGCCAGTGCATGCGCATTTGTCCCACCAACATCGTTCATCCTCTAGACTCTGGCCTCGAGACCTTATGGACGCCTTCCCTCAATTTTCGAATCGGTTCGAGCGGATGTCAACTGAACTGCATTGCATGCAGTCTTGTATGCCCGACTGCCGCCATCAGGCCGATTACGTTCGATGAAAAAACAGGACGCGGCGCATTCGCCGAAGCAGGCCCGCTAAGACTCGGAACCGCTTTTGTGGACCGCGGACGATGCCTTCCGTGGGCAATGGATAGACCGTGCATCGTCTGTCAGGAGAACTGCCCGGTTAGTCCTAAAGCTATTTTCGTAAAAGAGATCTTCAGCACGGTACGGGAAGGCTTTCTCACCGCACAAAAGGCCGACGCATTATCCGTGGAACTAACGAATGGAGATCTCAAACCGGGAGAGTTTTCAACAGGCGATTATTACGTTAAACTCGCCGGCGAGCATCGAAGCCCGGGAAGGCGCATTGTCGAAAACGGCGCAAGATCTCTGAGAATAGCCAAAGATAATCCTTTCGACGCTATTCCTGCGCTTGGCGACGCCCTTGAGATTCAGGTCCGTCTGCAGTTGCCTCAGGTCGACCCGAAGCTTTGTATCGGATGTGGAGTGTGTGAGCATGAATGCCCCGTCAGCGGCAGGAGAGCCATACGCGTTACCGCGGAAAATGAGTCGAGAAATAAAAAACGTTCATGGCTCCTGTAAACGGGCCAACTAGGAGGGTTGATATGTCCAAGGAAAATGAGCTCTCAAGACGAGGTTTCTTAAAAGCGGTGAGCGCAGTCGGCGCAGGATCTCTCTTTTCCGCTCAGGGAGCGTTTGCTCAAAAGACCGAGGAAAACGCTCAGAAAAAGCCCGAGAGCGCCCAAGTCCCCACTCGGCCTTTCGGAAAGACGGGCGTCAATGTTTCATGCCTCTCGCTCGGCGGGATGTTCGACATTCCATCCAACCAGCTCATGCTCAAGCAAGCGCTGAAATGGGGAGTGACTTACTGGGACACGGCCGACTGCTATGAGGGCGGCAATAGCGAAACTGGAATCGGGCAGTTCCTCAAAAAATATCCCGAAACGCGAAAACAGATTTTTCTTGTGACAAAATCCGATTCGCGCGATCCGGAGGGAATGACCAAGCTTTTGGACCGTTCACTCGAAAGAATGGGCACGGATTACATCGACCTTTATTTCATCCACGGCATGAGCAGCATGAATGAAATTGGGAAGGAAACAAGAGCATGGGCCGAGAAAGCCAAATCCCAAGGTAAAATCAAATTCTTCGGCTTCAGCACGCACAGCAATATGGAAGAGTTGCTGCTGGGAGCCGCGAAGCTTGGCTGGATCGACGGAATCATGATGACCTACAACTTCCGGATCATGCATAGCGACAAGATGAAATCGGCCGTCGAAGCCTGTACGCGCGCCGGAATCGGGCTGACCGCCATGAAGACTCAAGGCGGCGGTCAGGTTCGAATGGACAGTGAAACCGAGCTCGAGATGGCGGGACGCTTCATGAAGCTGGGATTCAGCGATAAACAAGCAAAGCTCAAAGCCGTCTGGGAAAACCAGGCCATTGCCTCCATCTGCTCCCAGATGCCGAATATGACGATACTCATGTCGAATATTGCCGCCGCACTGAATCAGACCAAGCTTTCATCAGGCGACATGAAGATCATGGAGCGCTACGCCTGCGAGACATCTTCCGGCTACTGCGCCGGCTGCACAAGCATTTGCCAATCGACTCTTCGCGCAGAGATCCCCATAGGAGATGTGCTGCGCTACCTTATGTACTATCACAGCTATGCGGAACGGGATCGAGCCAGAGCTTTCTTTGCCGCAATTCCCGAGGATGTGAGGAAAGACATCACCCGGGCTGATTATTCCGCGGCCGAGGAAAAGTGCCCCCAAGGCATTCAAATCGCCAAACTCATGCGGGAAGCATGCGACGTTCTGGCTTGAGCGGCCTGCGCTTTCTTTTCACCCTACGGTTTAGAGGGAGAGCTTCATCTTGGAATGCGTTCTTATTGGCTCCGGCGGCATGATGCCCATGCCGTATCGAATGCTTGCGTCGATGGCGGTCAGGCTCGAGGGCAATATTTATCTTTTCGATGCCGGCGAAGGCGCCCAAATCAATTGGAAACGGCTCAAGCTCGGCGTGCGGGGACTCCATCTCATCGCGGTGACACACCTGCACGCCGATCATTGCCTCGGCATTCCCGGCCTCATGATGTTGAGAGCGCAGATGGAGAGCCCCTCCCCTCTCACTATCCTCGGGCCTCCGGGCATCGAAGAATTCGTCAGTCAAACTCGGAAGATCCTCGAGTTCCGGCTGAATTATTCCATCCGGTTTATCGAATGGTCGGAAAGTCATTCCGGCCCCGCCTACGAGGATGACCTGATCCGCATTTTCTGGAAACCTCTCAAGCATACCCGCTTTTGCCTGGGATACAGGCTCGAGGAACTGGAACGGCCCGGCAAGTTTTTTCCCGAAAAAGCGAAAAGCCTCCACGTGCCCGCCGGTCCGCTATGGGGAAAGCTCCAGCGCGGTGAAAGCGTTCTCAACGCCGAGGGAGCCCAAGTCCGGCCGGAACAGGTGTCGGGTCCTCCAAGGAGAGGACGACACATAGCCTATGTGGTGGATACGCGCCCGACAAAAAGCATATATGCCCTATGCAAAGAAGTCGACCTTGCCTTCATGGAAGGCATGTTCCTTCCAGAAGACGCCGAGCACGCTGACGCCAAAGGGCACATGACCGTTGCCGAAGCTTCCAAGATAGCCAAAAGGGCGGAGGTGCGGAAAGCAGTCCTTACACACATAAGCCCACGCTATCAACCGGAAGACCTCATTCGCCTCGAAGCCGCGGCTCTGGAGCATTTCGACCGCATCCAGGTCGGTCGAGACCGAGATGCATTCCCGGTCCACTTCGAAGAATGAATCATCGGCCATGGAAATCAGTAAAAAAGGTCCCACTCCGGCAGGTCATATAAAAGTCTGATATGGGAGATGAGCGTATCCGGAAGGTAGCGTCCCCAGAGCTTTATGGGCAGCTTGTCGATATTGACCCGAGGGCTGAACCCCACCGCAAACAGGAATTCCAGGAGGAACTCAACGTTCATAGGGATATACCCTTTATAGACTCTATTGTCCCGTTGGGCTATGATCATCTGTTCGTGTAGACTGTTTCCAAGCTCGGATTCCACCATGTCGGGAAAGGTCGAAAGCGCCACTTCAATGTTCATGGTAGGTTTGGCGTTTATTAGCAGCGACTCCAGCCCTCTCTTCAGTCTTTCCTCCAAAACGCCCCGATTAGCGTATTTATTCCATCCTTTGTTGTCAGTAAAACGTCTGCAAACATGATCGAGGTCCCACGGAACCTCAAGAACCAGGTTTATCGCCTTATAAGCGCCCGGAAAATTGTGTTTGTCCACTATTCTTAGAACCGGGTCTCCCTCGATTACTCTCTCCAAATGCGAGAGTCTGCTTTCATCTGCGATAATTTTTATACCAGCGACATCGTTTATAGTCAGAGCCGCACGATCGAAACGAACTGAGCCTTCGGCAAAAAGTCGAGCGATGCGGGTTTCAGCTTCTATGAATTCTTCAATCATCTCCTGTTCCGGGGTGATGAGCCAGTCGAGTGGAATACCAGCTCTCCTGGCCCTTTCCCTGGCCATCTCCGCAGCCTTGTCCTGGACGATCCGAAAGATCCAGCTCGCGATCTTTCGGTTGGCCTTTTCAGCGATTCTCCTCGGGCGCTTGATTCTATAGAGTCCCAGCAATTCCCCTTCCGCATCGAGGCACATAACGCCATTGATCGGGGCTTCCCGGTAATAGAAATCAGGATTCGCCGCATAAAGGCGGCAAAGCTCTTCAACTCTAGGCGTTATATCGCGATTTGACCGACTCAATACGTCACGCAGCTCCCCCTTGAAATGGATCCGCTGATGATGGATCGGACACTGATACAAAATTTCTAGCAGCAAAGCTGTCACGACATTGAGAGTCTCTCCTATGACAAACCCGTCCGAGATAAGGATCTCTGTCAAACGCAGCCCGTCGTTCGAATCGGGTTTCCCACAAAACCAGCGCTCTGCAATATTGAACAAATCGTCGCGATGTATGAAGGATGATAGATACACCCGCTCTCAGCTTCCTTTCTCTTTTGAGACTAAAGAACTTATGGCCCTCTTCCTCTTATATGAGAAGACAAGAAGACAGGAGAATAACAGGAATTATTTATAATTCTATAGATTTAGACGAAAGACAATTATATGTAACATAGTTTCCCGTAAATACTATCACTATTTTGTAAGAGAGAGCTACTTTTGAAATCGCTACAATGCGGACAACGCTGGATTTGTCTCCTCTTAAGGTATAAATTCACCATTGTAATGGTTTCGTTATTCCATCGATCCACATTGTTGCAAAGCAAGGAGCAGAGTATGGCCAAAAGTAGCGGACGCTTCGGCAAGTACGGAGATCTAAAGCGAAAGCAAAACCTTAGGAAGAACCGGCTTTTGCCTGCTGAGCAGGCGCAAAGCAACCCGCCCGAAGGTGTTGCAAAAAGATGGAGGGATGCAAAGAAGCAGGAGAGCGGAAAACAAGATCCGACTTATTCTCAATCCTCGGTTTGCAGAAATCTGCGTCTTATAGTTGACGCAGAGTCGATTTCGAGTTTTTTTTCTTTTTTGCAGTGCGGTTTTGAAGTCGGTATTACAACTGGCTGTACTCTTCGACATTTACTAGTCGATCAACTGCAATTGGACCCCACTTATGTGTCGAGCCGCATCAGCACCATTTTTCTCGATGGCAAGCCGGTTGACGATATGGAAGGCGCAATTGTCCGCGATGGCTCGCGCCTGGCGCTATCAGCCGCAATGCCCGGCTTGGTGGGCGCCACCATGAGAAGAGGCGGTTCCCTGGCTTCCTTCAGGTCTTCCATTTCTTACAAAGTGAGCGATGAGAGAATTGCTCTGTCCAAAGGAAGCATCCAGGTAAAACTGTTCAATCTTGTGATGAGCGAACTGGGGCCGATCTTTATGGAGAGAGGCATAATCGTGAAGGGCTCTCAGCTATTTGATTTCTTTGGCGACCAGCCCGATTTTGTCACGGAGAGGATCAAAGAGGCAGCCCTGGATGGAAAGCCATTGAAAGCAAACAGTTTGGCGCAGGAAATGCCAACGCTTCAAAGCGAAAGCATCTGCCTTCAAGTTTGGCCATCCACACAGAGCGACTGATCTTCATGGCCGGAATAAACCTTTAAAAACTTCAGGAGGCTGAATGATAAGAGCCGTATATGCTTCATCAGTTCAAGGCGCGCTCCTTGTTTTGCTGAAAACGGACGGTTTGAGAGCAGAGGACAATGCGTTCAACATCCCTTCGGCGCTCCCCGGGGGAACCCGCTATAGCATCCCCGCTATTCCCTCTCCTAACGACATATGCCGCATCACCTCTTCGTAAGCCGCCTTGCCGAGGAAATTCTTGAGCTTCTCAACCTGCTGACAGCGTCCTGCGTATTCATGCCAGAAATCGTTGATCTCCTCGAGATTCCCATCGGAGCCGCCGAACACTGCAGTCCACTCGTCCTTTTGCTCATCATAGCCTTCGAGCAACTGACAACTGGTTGCATCCATTGCAAGCATGAACAGGACATCTTCCAGAGTCAAAAGATCGTCCACCGAATGAAGCGAGAGATAGACGTCCATCTGCTTCCCTGGTTTGAAGAGCTGGCATCTGTAGTGATTAATAGTCTGGTCTGGGTCGCTGGATATGAGTATCGGATTCGATTGAACCTTCACAATCCTCATTGAGATATCATTCTCATGGATCAAGGCGTCAATCACCTTTGCAGCTTTCATCGTCCCCTCCATAACTTCTCGCCCGGATATCTTGATTGAGAATATATCGAGAAGCAAAATCCCTGCCTCATCCCGGGTCGAAAATATGGGTAAGCAAAAAAAGTAGAGAACCCTCCGCTCTAAATCTGGCCGTTTTTCGTTTGCAGCTGCTGCCGTTAATATTCCCACACCCGTTCTTTTCTCTACCCATATACTCAAGAAGCCGCCAATGATAAATACCCTAAAGAATGTATTTATTAATTATAATAATGTATTTTCTTATAAGTCAAACTTTGCGCAGGCGGGCCCTAGGACATTTACAGTACGCGATCCCCTTGCATGCACTCTCCTGACGGCGCCAAAAGATTCGATGCAATCTTGTCCCTACTCTTCAAGAAATTGACATGGGGGAGCTTGAACAATGAAATAGCTGGTTCTTCGGCATAGAACGGACAAAAAGCCTGGCGCATAAGAATGGAAAGACTCTAAAGGTACGATGACCAGACTACAGAGCGGAAAAGGAGAACGCCCCGCAGCCTCTGGCGCAAAAGGCCGAAAACCGCAGAGCCAGCTCCTGGCTGAAGCCGGGTATGCCCATCGTCTAGGATTGTGAAGATGAAAGTATTTTTTTGGAACGGCGCTTCGGGGGCCCAATGCTGAATGCAGCAATTGGATGACCTCCGAAGACTTGTATTGAAAGGCTGCTATTACAGTTGCTTCAGACGTTTTTCAGCGGCTTGCGCTTGAGGCGTCCCGGGAAATTTCTCTGTCAGCCGCTCAAAAAGAATACGGGCGGCTGTCGCATCACCGAGTTGTTGGAAAGCAACTCCTTGGCGGAATAGAGCATGGGGAACCCTGTTGCCGCCGGGATACCGATCAAGAACCTTCTGGTACGCCTCTATAGCTTCTTGATTACGTTTCTCCTGGCTATAGGACTCACCAATAGTGAAAAGAGCATCATCAGCTCGTTCTGATTTTGGATATTTCGAGATGAAATTCTGAAATTCTTTCCTGGCCGCATCGTACTGGCCCTGCTGGAAGAGCTCAGACGCCTTGTCGTAGAGCGCTTTTTCAGGATCCTTTTCAGGAACGCTCACCTTGGCCTCAGGCGCAGGAGTCGCGCTTCCCTTGGGCGCCGGAGGCGGGGCCTGCGGGATCGTAATTTGTGGAGCAGGTTGAGAAGCAGCCCCCGTGGATGGTAAAGGAGGTATGGGAGGAGGGACAAAAGATGGCTGAGGCTCTGCAGCCGGCGCCGGCTGGGACGCCGTGCGCGATATTTGCTCTATTTTGTACTGCAGCTCTTCTATCCTGCCGTTGAGCGCGCCAACCTTCATCTGCAGCTCTTCTATGCGAGTATAGAGATCGGCGCTTTTTTGCCCCTGATTTTCGGAGCCCTCAAGACGTCTGTCGATCGACTGCACTCTTTCATAAAGCATGTTCATGCTATGCTGCATAGTGGCAGTCTCCTGCGATGTGGCGCATCCCCAGGAGAAACCGGCAAGAATTCCCAAGAGGATGATTTGACACGTCCGTCCTGCGTTCATCCCTATCCTCATGCACTTCCCTTCCCTATTCTCAATTACCGATCCTCTACGCGGCGCGAGCTAGAAGGCGGATAATCCTCATGTGGAATCGTGCGGCAGGCCGACCGATCATGCCGACCTGCCTAAGCCCGGGCGCACAATCAATAATTCAAAACAAAATGAGCCCTTCTGTTTCTTGCCCAAGCGCCTTCATCATGGCCCCCGCCCAAAGGACGCTCTTCTCCGTAGCTTACTGTTCCAAGCCGTTGCGCAGCAACACCCCCATTGGCAAGATACTGCTGGGCCGCGTTGGCGCGTCGTTCACCCAACGCAAGATTGTATTCATTGGTGCCGCGCTCGTCGCAATGACCTTCGACGGTAACCTTCACCTTGGCGTACCGTTTCAGGAATGCAAGCTTCTCATCAAGCACCTTCTTGGCGGGAGCGCTCAACATATATGAATCGTAGTCGAAAAAAACGTCCTGATTTTCGAACTTCTCGGCTCTTTCCATGAACTCTCTTTTTTCCGCTTCGGAGTTCAGTCCCAGTTCTTTCCACCTGGCGTCATCAGGCCCCAGCCCGCCGCCGCTGCCGCCGCCGGAGCCGTAACCTGAGGACATGCCGCCACTCCCCCCCAAGCCCCCCGCGCCCTCTCCCGGGGGAATGGGAACATTCTTTTTAGCACAGCCGATAGCAGCGATCATCATGAGAACAACCAGAATACTACTACCCCTCACGAACAGCCTACTCATATCCAAATCCTCCTAGACCCTGTAATCAAAGACCAGACCCATCACGCCAACATCACGAAATCCATAGGCTCGCGGCAAAAAAACCTTACCCATATTCACCTTTGCATTCCCGAAAACCGCCAACATATACTCGTCACGCACCGCTACCGGCCTCCCATGCGTGGGGACCAGTCGGGCAACTCCTGTCCCGATCCCTGCCGTGTGAGGCGCCTCGCGCCGCTTCCATCGGCAAGCATAACCCAGATAGCGGAGCCGCCCTGTCGGCTCGAGCTAAAGGCCAGCATTCGACCATCCGGAGACCAGCTCGGAGCTTCGTTATCTCCTTCTCCGTGCGTCAACTGATTCGACTCGCCGCCATCGGGACGAGCGATAAAAATGTTGTGTCGCCCGCCAACCATCCCGCTGTAGGCAATCCAGTCTCCTTTGGGAGACCAGTTCGGGGAGGTGCTGTAGTTGCCGCTCGTAAAGGTGATGCGACGTTTCTGCCCACTCCCCACATCCAAAACGTAAATCTGCGGATTGCCGCTGTCGTTGGACACATAGGCAAGGCGTCTTCCATCCGGCGACCAACTGGGCGACACATTGATGGACCAGCTTTGAACCAGCTTCTGTACGATGTCGCCGGAAGAGGAGATGAGATAAATATCCGGGTTCCCACCTCTCGAGAGAGTAGCAGCAAGTTGATTCGTTCCGGGCCGCCAGGAAGGCGATATGTTCATTCCGGGATGCCCCGCTATCAGTCGTTGCGACCCGTTCGTGACATTGATCGAATATATCTTTGAAGAGCCTTCTTTAAAGCTTACATAAGCTATCTGAGAGCCGTCGGAATTCCAGGCCGGCGAAAGGCTGATGCTCCGGTCCCGAGTCAGCTGCACCGGATTGCTCCCGTCGAAATCGGTCACAAAAAGTTCCTTGCCTTCTCCCATTGCCTGGACATAGGCGATCTTGGTGTCGAAGACTCCCCGCTCGCCGGTAAGGGCAAAAAGGATCTCATCGGCAAAGCGATATACCATGACTCGCCAATTTCGAGTTTCTCCTTCGTAAACCTTACCGATGACCATTCTGGCGCCGACACTATCGAAAAGCCTCGCTTCGAGTCTCATCGACGAGCCCTGAACCTGGTACATGGCGCGCACCAGATAATCGGCGCCGAGCTTTCGCCATTCCGGGAAATTGATCTCGCCCGCATTCATCCCAATGGCCTGCGGATCCTGGAGAAAGCCTTTGGGATCAAGCGGAGTGAAGACGCCTGAAATCTCGAGAGCATTCGCCAGCGTCGCCCCCATTTCCCTGGCGAGCTGGGGCTGCTCGGAGGTTTGCATCTTGAAATCGGGAATGGCAATGGGAATGCGTTGAAAGCCAGGCCCGGTAATATCCAGGTAGACTCTCTGAGCTTGAACTGAACCACTCCAGGCCAAGCAAAATAAGAAAGCAATAAAAAACACGCCCCATTTGACGAAGAGTCGTTCTCCAACCAGCATATCAGCTTTCAATCCTTTGGTTACAAATGTCATGATATATCTTCCGGGCGAAAACGGAGTCCGACCTCCTCCTGCGCCACACTGTAGATCGCGGGAAACGGCGGCAAAGGCTCCGCCTTGCGCACCGCGCGCATGACCGACTCGTCGAACATCGCCTGTCCCGATTGTTTTTCGAAATGCACGTCGAGCACCTTTCCGTCTCGTCGAATCACCACCACAAGAACGGCCTCGAGCTTTTGAGCCTTGAGCGCTTCGGGAAGCGTCCAGTGTTGGCGGATCGCATTCCACAAGGCCGTATAGTAGGCTCGACGAGCAAGAGCTATCTGGGCGCCATCCGGACTTCCGGCAGCGCCCGCCCCCGTACCGCCTTTGGCCGCGCCCTCGGAGACTCCCTTGGCGCTCCCCTCCGGATCGCCTTTTGCGGCCGCTCCTGATGCGCTTTTTGCGACGCCGTCCGAAGCGCCCGAGGATGCTCTTGCAGAGGTTTTCTCCTCCTGTGAAGAAGCCGGACTGCCTTTCGCGGTAGAAGTCGGTTGCGACTTTTCCTGAGTAATGGGCGCGGGTTTAGGAGCGATCTTCGGCTTGGGAATGAGCTTATCGAGATCCTTCTCAACGGAAGCCACATTCTGAGGTTTTTCAACGGGCTTCGGCAGCTCGGGAGCTTCAATCTTCTTGATCTCCGGCGCGGGCTTCACCGAAGGCTCATCAATGCGCAGTCTCTTGATGGGGACTACAGGAGACGCCTTTTCGCGGGTCGGAGCCGAAGACTTCCTCGAGCTTTCCGCCTTTCCCCCGTCTACCCCCGCTGCAATCCCTTTCTTTGGAGGCGCGGCGTCGAACCCGATATCCTGCAAGCTCACAAGGTTAACCGTATACGCCGAGCCCAAGGGCGATTGTTTAGAAAGGCTCCAGGGCAAGGCGACGGCAAGAGAAAAAATGAGTATATGCCCAACAATGGAAACGCCCACTCCCGCAAACATATCCCCGCGAGAGAGCCGCTTCCCAGTAGATTCCACAATGCTTGGCGAATCCATAACTCTATCTCTGGCTTTTATCAGCTTGGATAAAACAGCTTCCATCTCTTCTACTACCCCCATGGCCCGGCGCATCGTCACACAAGAAGCAGGCAACCCCACGCTCAGGCGAAGAGATTTTTCGGTTCACCCATTCACCGACTCACCAATCTCACATCCCCGTGACTTTGGGGAAAGGTAATTTATCACACGCCCCGGAGAACACAACAGAAACCTCCAGGAATAGACGGTCCTCCCGGGCGCGTTGCTTACGAGGCTCGGTCCTCGCGGAAGGAGCCTCGAGCACCTATTGCATCACCGGGATTTCGCTTTGGACGACGACTCTTTGAGCGGCTCCGTAACCATGCCGATCTGTTCGATCCCCGCCTCCCGGATGAGGCTCATCACCTGAACAACATAACCGTAAGGGATCGATTCGTCGGCCCTCAGAAAAACGCCCTGACGGCCTTTTTGATTCTGATACATGGCGGCGAGCTTGGAGCCGAGAACGTCCTGTCCGACGGCATATTCATTTATAAGGATCTTTCGGTCCCTATCGATCGTTACGACAAGGCGCTCCTCTTCCGATGGAATAGCCGGAGCCGAAGACTCGGGGAGCTTCACATCGATTCCCGCAGTCATCATCGGCGCCGTGACCATGAAGATGATCAAAAGCACGAGCATCACATCCACAAAAGGAGTCACATTGATCTCGGAGACCATCTGATCCCTGCCGTTTCCACCAACTTGCATACCCATGGCGCATAATCCTTACGTTCAATCCTGAATCGCGATCCGATGAGAGTCCGAGCCCGCCTCGTCCTGTCTACCCCTGCGCATCAAATCGCGTTTGAGCATATTCAAGAAATCAGCGGAAAAATGGTTGATTTCATTTTCCAACATTCTGATCCTGTTAGAGAAATGATTGTATGCGACTACAGCGGGAATAGCCGCCGCCAACCCCATGGCCGTCGCCACCAGAGCCTCGGAAATACCGGGAGCGACGACCGCCAGGTTTGCAGCCCCCTTGAGGCCGATTTCCTGAAAGCTCGTCATGATCCCCCATACCGTTCCGAAAAGCCCGATAAAGGGCGCCGTGCTGCCAGTCGTGGCCAGAAGAGGCAGGAACCGCTCGAGCCGCTGTCTTTCAGCCATCGTGGCGCCAAGGATGGCTCTCTCCACGTTCTCGAGCAGTATCTCGGGGTTTCCCCTCAGATCCTGAAGATTCTTCGTTTCCAGAGATTTGCTCAACCGGTTCAGCTCTGCGTATCCCACTCGAAAGATCTGAGCAAGGTGGCTATCTTCCAGATTCTGGCTCTCTTTATAGAGCGCGACGTAATTCTTGCGCTGCCTGAAGAGCTCGATGAACTCATCGGATTCTTTCCTCGCGCGCCTCAAAAGAAGATACTTCATCAATATTACGCACCAGCAGGCGACAGAAAGAGCCAGCAAAGCCAGAAGAATGGACTTTACCATCGGACCAGCATGAGCAACCATATCGAAGATGCCGCCGCCAGTCTTCTGAACGGGGGCGCCGACGGCTTCAGCGGCCGCATAAGCCGATACAAAAACTGCGTTCATCATGACCTTATTTTCCTTGGGTGGGACGCCTCTCGCCAAGCGCCGCAAGGATGGCGGGCAGAGCCGCGCCAGCCGGTTCGGCGATGTGGAGGTCGGAGAGATAAAAAGAGAGCTCGGTCTTTTCGGGATTTATCTCGAGCAAAAAAGCCCCGCGCTCCTTCGCCATCAAAGGGAGCTGGGAAGCCGGCGCCACGCTGGCCGATGTGCCCACGATCAGCATCATGTCGCATTGCAGAGTTGCCGACAGTGCTCGGTTGTGCTCCCCGGCTGGAATATTCTCGCCAAAGAAGACACAGTCCGGGCGCAGAGGACCGCCGCAGGGACACGAAGGGGGCAGCGTTTCTATGGAAACATCTTCGCGCGGGTAACGCTGGCCGCATTCATCGCAACGCAGAGTGCGATTGTGGCCGTGAAATTCAATCACCTCGGAGCTCCCCGCCCGTTGATGAAGGCTATCGACATTCTGAGTGATAACCGCCTTCAAAATTCCGAGGCTTTCAAGCCGAGCCAAAGCGAAATGGGCGGGATTCGGCTGCGCATTCGCCAAAAGCTCATCCATTTCCAAAAGCATTTTCCAAACCTTTGCGGGATTATCCCTGAAAGATTCGATATGGGCAAATTCCATGGGATCGTATTTCGCCCACAATCCGTTTGCGCTTCTGAAATCGGGAATGCCGCTTTCGACCGAGATCCCCGCCCCCGTGAGAGCCACTACGCTCCTGCATTGCAGGAGCAAATCCGCCACTTTCTTATAGGAATCCATCTTGCCTCAGAATCCTCTTGCAAAAGATGCTCGATGCTTCCGCTTACCTATGCCAAGCTTTCATTTTATAATCTTGAGATTCTGGCCGAGTCGAATCTTATCGCCTTGAAGTTTATTCCAGCTCCGCAGATCATCTTTGCTGACGCTATAGCGCAATGCGATGGCGGTAAGAGTGTCCCCTTTGCCAACCTTGTGGTAGGCGACCGTCGCCTCTGGCTTCATCGGCACTGCTTCGGTGTTTATCGCTTCAAGACGTCCGAGGAAAAGCTTTCCTTTCCCTTCCGGAACCTTCAAGCTGCACGATCCCTGCGGGACTGTATCTGAAACGAGAGCGGGGTTCAACAACTTGAACTCTCTGTAGGTCACTCCAGCCGCTTCTGCCGCTGATTGGATGGGTATGGGACGGCTAAGCCTGACAGAGACTTTCTCTGTCCGGATCATTGAATAGCCCGCTCCGTTGGGGAGAGAATAGCCGTAGTTCTCCGGATGGGAGAGAATCTCTTTTATAGCGAGTATCCTGAAAATATAACGTTCCGTCTCCAGAGGCAGTTTCATTTGGTAGTAATTGCTCACTTTTTGCCTTTGGATTTCTCCTTCGATTCTATTTTCACCGCAATTATAGGCGGCAATGGCCAAAGTCCAGTTACGAAAGTCAGCGTGGAGCTTCCGCAGATAATCAAAAGCGCTCTGAGTGGCCCTCTCGAAGTCCTGACGCTCGTCGACGAGCTTGTTCTGTTCCAACCCATATCTGCTGCCGGTGCTCGCTATGAATTGCCACGGCCCCACCGCTCCAGCGGGGGAAGCCACCGTCAACTGGAGATCGCTTTCCGCTACGGCGACATATTTCAAATCATTGGGAAGCTTGGCGAGGGCGAGCTGTTTTTCCAACCATGGGAAATAGCGCTCCTTGCGCTTGAGCCACAGAAAGACCTGCGCATGATTGTAAACCACCAAGGTAAATTCGCGGTCAAAACGCTCCTTCACCTCCTCGATATTCAGAGGAACGGGCTCCCCGCACAAATCCATGCGCTCCGGAAGAGGGAAATAAGGCACAACCAATTGAGCCGTAGGATTATTGGCTTGCGCCCGGGCCTCACTGCAGTAGAAGCCGAGCCACAGTGAAAAGATGATTCCCGAAATAACGATTCTACGATTCACGCATCCAGCCATGCCGTTCCTTTCCCGCTTCCAGACGCCTGCTGACAACTGACTGATCCGATTGTCACAAAAACCGCTCTGTTCGACAAGGTCTTCCGACATACCATGGCGACCTTCGGCCTCAAGAGACCACCGAGCGTACAAGCGGCTTTCTATTCTACCCTCTCCGGTTGAGCAAAGCTAAGAAATAATTTCCAATCGGTTGAAGAAGAAGGCTATCTCGGTCGCCGCCGTTTCCGGGGCGTCAGAGCCGTGCACGACATTCTTTTCAATGTCGGTGGCGAAGTCATGTCTAATAGTCCCCGGAACCGCGTCCTTGAAGTTCGTTGCGCCCATGAGATCGCGATTCCTTTGAATGACATTCTCTCCTTCAAGCACCATCACCACTACCGGTCCTGAAGACATGAATTCAGTGAGGCTGTCATAGAAAGGCCGAGCCTTATGGACTTCGTAAAACCCCTTTGCCTGCTCGCGGGTGAGATGCAGCATCTTCATCGCGGCAATCCGGATGCCGGCCTGCTCGAATCGTTTTATGACTTCTCCAATTAGATTTTTCTTTACTCCATCAGGCTTGATAATGGACAGGGTTCGTTCCATCTCGTCAATTCTCCTTTTTCAATTCAGTGTTTGCGCCAGTTTCGCCATTTCCAAAATTTATACCAATTGCCTCTAATCGAGCCAAAAGTCAAACCCGTTTTGCCTCCTCGACGGGAAATGCAAAGCGGGATCGAAAACGGCTGAGACGACGCAATGCGCGGCGATCCATACACCTTAAACATGCATAAGCGCGCAACAAAAATCACAATCATGCGCGTTGCGCTACGCGGAGTTGAAAGCCCGGACATGGGCGCTTGAATGGAGAATTCTTTAAGTCTAATACGCAGAAAACCCGAACACGGTCACAATAAAGATCATTTGCGTCTGTCGTTCAGAGAAGGAAAGCGGAATGCGCAGGCGACGCATAGGCGCGACCTTCTTGTCGGGAAGACGATAGAAAGCCGATCGTTCACTATTTTGTCGATTCTTCGGCGCCGCTGCCGACATGGGCCAGAATTCTCATTTGCCCGTCTCGCGACAAAAGGCATACGGGATTTGCCAGTGCAGAAGGTTACCAGCCGCCGCGCCTGTTCTCCCTTGAAAAAGGGCCTAAGGCTCTAAAGATTCCCAAGAGAAGAATGCCCCCTATAAATCCTCCGACATGCGCCCACCAGGCGACGCCGGCGAACTCTCTCATTCCGCCCGCCAAGGCAAAAGCCCCGTAGAAGAATTGAAGGAAGAACCAAAAGCCCAGGAATACATAAGCCGGTATCTCCATAAGATATAAAAAAAAGAAGATCGGAACAAAGGTGAGTATGCGAGCCCTTGGGTAAAGAATGATGTAGGCGCCCATAACGCCTGCGACGGCCCCGCTCGCTCCTATGGTAGGAATAGCGGATGCTGCGTTGGTGATGACATGGATGGCGGCGGCGATCAATCCTGAAAGCAGGTAAAAAAGAAGATACTTGACATGCCCCAGCTCTCCCTCGACGTTATCGCCAAAGATATACAGAGTCCACATATTCCCAATGAGGTGCAGCCATCCGCCATGGAGAAACATGGATGTAAAGAGGGGCATGGCCTGTTCGTACAGAGTGAAATGCATGGAAATCTCGGGCTGAGTGTAACGAACGGGAACAAGACCATAGTGCATAAAAAAAATCGAGAGATATCGGCCGAGCTGAATTTCGTAGAGAAAAGCCAGCACGCAACCGAGAATGATAGCGTAGGTAACGACTGGAACACCCTTTGACGGATTCCTATCGCGCAGAGGAATCATAAAAAACCTTTCCAGCCGGCAGGAGGATATTTACACTTCGCTCCTGCAGACGAGAGCCTGCAGGAAGAAGCGCTCATTTGACCAGCATCACGGGGCAAGGGGAAAGAATGCCCACCTTATAGCTTATGGTTCCCCATCCATGAGGGTCGTTTTCGATGCTTATCCTGTGCGAGCTCAAGACGATAAGATCTATGTAGTTCTCATGGACAAAATCGATGATCCCACCTACTCTTTTCCCGTAGACGATTTCCCGACCGACTTTCAAGGGCGAGTCCCGGAAGGGATCTACGATTTGCTCCATCTTCTTTCGCGCGCGTCTTCCGAGCTTTTTGTAGAATTCTTCAAACTGCTCGTTATCCGTGTCTTCAATAACTTCTATAACGTGCAGCAACGTCACCCTGGAATGATCGTGGAAAGAAGCCATCTTCAGGGCAATCTCCAAGGCCTGTACACTCCTCTCCGTAAGATCTGTCGGAACGAGAATGTGCTTGAACATTAAGTTTCCTCCAAAGCTATTCATGATGTTGCCGGCCAAACAAGCGACGAGGAAAGCCGCAAAGCGCGCCCAGATCGGCAAAAAGCTGTCGATATCATGGCTGACGCATTTCTCGGCGGCCGTGTCCGTATTTCAATACACAATATAAGCGCCGTACAGTTGATTTTTCAGATTATTGCCGGAAAATTGAAAAAGCAAATAGAAAGAGGAGCGAAAGAAGCCACAGGGGAAAATCTAAAATCATATTCCGGAAATCTTTTATCAGAACACCATATTACCGATCAGACCCCGCACAACGGGTGAAAAGTCAGAGTGGCTTGACCATGCCGCTCAGACTGGAGGATCAAAAAGGTCCATATTGCGAAAGCGACGAAGTTGGTAACCAGCAATCTCCAACTCGTTCACTACTTCCTGTATGTGATCCTTGCTGCGAGTCTCAATCTCGAGATCGACCCGACTGAGGTAAACGGGCAGGTCTCCTCCGCTTCTGTCGTGATAGATATGATGAACATTGGCCTTCTTCTTCGCTATCAATGTCAGCAGCTGCGCCAGAGCGCCGGGCGCATCATCGAGAATCACTGAGAAACGCATGATGCGGCCATTGCGGAAGAGTCCCTGTCTCAGGACCCTGTCAAGGAGCGGGCTGTCCACATTTCCGCCGCTGATAACCAAAACTACTTTACTCCCCTCGGGAATGTCAAAGATCGGATTCATAAGAGCAGCAACCGGAACGGCGCCTGCGCCTTCCGCAAGAATTCTCTTTCGCTCCAAAAGCAACAGTACGGCGGCCGATATCTCATCCTCCTCAACAAGGACTATGCGGTCCACCAGATTGTTCATGATCGAAAAAGTGATATCTCCCACCTGTTTGACCGTAATGCCGTCCGCAATGGACTTCTTTGCTTCAACCCGCGTGACCTTCTCTTCCTTCCGGGATTCGTAAGCGGAAGGACACGCGGCCGCCTGAACCCCGACGATTTGGGTCCTGGGGCTCAAAGCCTTGGCCGCGCTTGCAATTCCGCTGATAAGCCCGCCCCCTCCGATCGGGACAAAAATAAAATCGGGGTCGGGAACATCCTCAAAAATCTCCAGCGCAATCGTGCCCTGCCCTGTGATTATATCCTGGTCGTCGTAGGGATGTATGAATGTCCGCCCGTTCCGGGCGAGCTCTTCGGCCTTTATGAGGCTATCCGAGATGTTCTGCCCTTCAAGGATTACTTCTCCTCCGTATCCGCTAGTCGCCTGCTGTTTGCTGATCGAAGCGCCTTCGGGCATGACGATCGTCGCCCGGAGGCCGGCCCTGCTCGCCGCCAACGCTACGCCTTGAGCATGATTGCCGGCAGATGCGGCCACAACTCCTCCCGCGCCGATCTTTTCCAGGTTTGACAAAACCTTATAGGTCGCCCCCCTAAGCTTGAAAGAACCCGTGTTCTGCAAGTTCTCGAGCTTTAAATAGACTTGAGCGCCGCTCATCCTGCTTAATGTCGGAGAGAGAATAAGCGGGGTGCGGATAACTTTCCCCTCAATGACCTTTGCCGCAGACTGTATGTCTCGAAGAGAAATCATCGGAAGCCTTTCACTGTCCGGTAACCCGGAGTCTTACACGCCACAGCGGCTCATCCCCGCAGGAGGTTATTCCGCCCTCTCCTCTTTGGCCAGAGTAAACACAAAGTCGGACCCTTCCGGCCTTGCCTCATACCAGATATCGCCCCCATGCTTTCGAATAATCTCCCGAATCAGATAGAGCCCCATGCCTATCCCTTCGAGCCTATCATGACTTTCGGCATTGATTCTCCCGAACTTCGTGAACAGTCGGTCTCGACATTCTTCCGGAATCGGACGCCCGCTATTGTAGACATTAAGGCGATAAAAGGAACCGTGATCCTCGAAGCCGAAGGCGATTTTACAACCCTTTCCGCCATACTTTATAGCGTTTTTGAAAAGGTTTCTGAAAACGGCTTTGAGCCATGTTTTGTTCACACTGATGTGAATCGTGCCGGCGGGAATAGCGCCCAGCCGATTGTCAATGCCGATCTTCTGCTGCAGTATGTCGGTGGAGAGCTCATCAAGAACCGGGTCTATAATGTCCTGTCTCAGATCCAACGCCTCCCTATCTATCCTGAGGGATCCCTCAATTGTTTGCGTCTTGCCGAGATAGTCCTCTGCAACTCCCAGGAGCTTGGCCACCCTCGAGAGTAGGTCATTGAGAGTGTTCAGGACGCTATGGTCCATCTTGCCGTAGGCGCCCCGAATCAACAATTTGAGAATGGCGGCGATAGAAACCAGGGGGCCTCGAATATCGTGAGACATGATCATGACCAGTCGCAGGATGTCGGTATTGAGCTGCCGACTGTATTCTTCGGATTCCCTTAACTTGAGATTGTCCTTTTCAGCTTGGATATACGCTCGTTGCCATTTTCTCTGCTCGGAGATGTCCCTCAAAAGCCCGACAAAGGAAATTTCGCCATCCTCCTCCGACCACAAGCTCGCCGTGATGCTCGCGGGAAAGACAGAGCCATCCTTCTTTTTCATTTCAACGAGATAGTCGCTTATGAAGCCGTCCCCACGGACCCGCTCTTTGAGATAAAACGCTTCTTCCGGATCATTGAACAACCCGCAGAAAGAATCCTCGCCAAGCATTTCTTTTTTGCCGCCATATCCGAATATTTCCACGCCGGCATGATTGACGTCTATTAGCTTGTCATCGCATCCCACCATGAAGCGCATGTCATGCATGGCCTCCACGAACCTTCTGTACCGGGCGTCCTGCACATAGAATTGTTCGCAGACTCGCTCTAGAGAGGGACATCTCGTCTGTTTCGGCTCATGTCCGCAGGATTGGTCGCAGCCTTGTTGATTTTTATTATCCATAAAATGTGAATCGCTTCTCTGTTCGCATTACTATTGAGAGGCTTTAGAGCGGCGGAGCCATTCAGAGATCAGCCCGTGAATCAATAGAGTAAGACGCGGAGAGTCCGCTCACAACAAGCCAGGCTTGTTCATTTCGGAGATAATCATTCAACGAGCATGCGGTATTGGTAGGCGGTTTCAGCTCGATCGTCCATGGAGCCCACGCCGCCGCCGGACAAATCGTATTCGGCCGCCGGGAGCTGATCCGGATCAGCTCCGTATCTTAGAGACAGAATGATTCTGTTCGCCCTTTCCTCTATCTCAGGCACGGCCTCAATGAGAACTTTTAAGGACTTGAACACCTTCGCGATCTGGTGTTTGTAAGAAACGGGCAGCGCAGGCTCCTCGAGCAGATCCAGAATCTCATTCAAAGCCGATAGCTTGTCCGCCGAAAAATGCAGGTAAGCCAGTCTGAACCACTTATCCCTCAGCGCTTCGGGTAGATGAACGGCTTCTTTGGCAAGCTTTTCGTCGGCGCCAAGCGCAACGGCCTTCGACAACCGCTGGAGAAGACCCTCTATTTCTTCTCGATCTCCATTCCACAAGTTTGGCGCGGTCAGAAGACGCTTCCATTTGGGCAGAATCTTGTTCGAAAGCCATTGTTCCGCCTGGCTCGGCAAAAGAGGACGGGAAGCCAATTCCTCCTGATCGGCAAGAAGAGTTTTGCAGGCTTCAGCTATTTCGCTTTGATTCTCAACGAGAACCGGCAACCGCAAACGAACGAGCTCGTTGAGGCGCACGAGCAGGGAGTCTTTCCAATCCAAATGGGGAAACGCTCTCTTCATTTCCTTTTCCCACTCGCCTCTGAGTATCCCGATTTCTGCATTGACGGCTGAAAATATGAAGGCAAATCGGATGAGAGCGTTCCGAAGCTCGTGGGCGAGGATTTCGCAGCTGTGCAGACGCTGACGGGTAAATTCCTTTTGAGCCCTCGCCAGCGATTCACGGAGATTGAGGGACAGAAGCTCGGTTCCGAGGCTCCTCGACAGCTCCTGGATGATTTTGGTCGAACGGTCGTCGCGTAGGAGGGCATACGGTTTGAAGTGAATCTTCAAGACAGCCGCAACCACATATTCTGTATCCTGCCAGATAGGATTCCCCCACCAATCGAGGGGGTATTGAAGCATGCCGACGTGACTGCCGTAAAGATCCACTTTCCTGACAAGAACCGGCTCCATGTGGTAGAAGTCTTCTATTTCGCCGCGCAATTGTTTGCCCACGCTTCGCACATCCTCGAAAGGATTGTCGGCGGTCCAGCTTTTTTGCTTTTCCACGCACCAGCCCATCGCCTCCAGCACGTGATCGGGGCGATCTCTGTACTGCTCCCAGCTCTTGCCAGGAGGATTATAGTCGGAAACAGACGGCAATCCCCACTGGATATCATCACTTCCTACGACTCTTTTTCCGGATGTAACCCGCGTCGCCTGAAGCCCCGGCATGGATCCGATCCTATACACAGTACCCTTCGTAGCGTCTTCCAAACAAAAGAGAATGGTCTTGATCATATTTTTGCAGGTCTTTTCGAGCAGATCATCAAAGAGGCTCATACCCTGTAATCTCCATAAACCGCCCTGACTTTGGCGGTTGAAGCTCGAAGCGGGCAACCGTAATGAACCGGTAGAATTTTGTTAAAGCCAGGCGCCCGGGCAAGTTTAGTCGATATGCTATCAAGCCAAAACAAGCCTCTTATTAATCTCATGCTCGGCGCCGTCGTCTGTGTGTAAATGCTTCCGTACTCCAACATAATACCGCCTGGCCGATGCATTGGGAAAGAAAAATCATGACCGCTCATGGCCCTATATGCAATATATTCGCCACCTATGTTCTTTTCTTCTGTATTTTAAGGCTCTCTAGCGACTTTATTCGGCTCGGCCTTGAGCCGACCCATTTATATTGGCATTGGAAATCGCTTTGCGCCAGGCGACAGAAATTATGCCAACCTTTGTCAAAAGGGAGAAATTGGCCAAGCCTCGATCGGATTGCGGAGCAAAACTCGATTTGCTATGATTCTTATTGACATGCGCCGATCGGACTATATAAATATCCTTCCGCTATGTCAGACTTGGCGCTTTCTCTGGCCTCACACTGCAGTGAAATGAAATACGACCCGAGTCGACTCGAACGAAGTAATCCGGACAGTCCCATAGCATGGCGCAGGATGTTGACCCCCTTACCCGGTTCATCAAAGGGAGGAGCAAGAGATTGAACGTTATTAGTGAAGGGATGCAAGAAGCTTTACGGTTGCTGCTCACGGCCGATCCCGATGTTATCGCCATTACGCTGCGAACCATACAAGTATCAGGGATCTCTACCGGCATCAGCATCTTGCTCGGAGTGCCGTTCGGGACTTTTCTCGCGCTCAATGAATTCTTCGGACGCCGCCTCGTTGTGAGTCTCGTAAATTTCGGCATGGGGCTGCCGCCCGTTGTAGTCGGGCTGGCGACATGGCTGCTTCTCGCCCGCTACGGTCCACTGGGAAGCCTTGGACTGCTCTATACCCCGACTGCAATCATCATCGCTCAGGCCGTCATTGCATCCCCTATAGTGGCGGGCTTCACCATGGCCGCTATTCAGTCAATCAGTCCGAAGCTGCGACTGCAGATACTCTCGCTCGGGGCAAACCGCCGTCAATATCTTATCCTTCTTCTGTGGGAAGCGAAGCTTGGTATCCTAGCCGCGGTGATAGCCGGATTCGGCGGAGTCGTGAGCGAGGTGGGAGCCTCGATGATGGTCGGAGGAAACGTGCGCGGCTACACGCGAGTGCTCACGACCGCCACCGTCTTGGAAGTCTCGAAGGGCAAATTCGAATTGGCGACAGCTCTAAGCATTATACTGCTGCTCCTCTCGTTTTCCATTACTGCGATACTGAGTTATCTGCAACAGCATGGGAGGAGACCTTCATGAATCCGCTACTGGACATTGAAAATCTAAGACTCGAGAGGGATTCGAGAGAGATCTTCAGCATCGAAAAGCTTGTGGTCGAAAGAGGCGACACTTTGGCCATCGTGGGACCGAACGGAGCAGGCAAAACTAGCCTGCTGCTCACTCTTGCGCTTCTTCAAGACCCGACGGAGGGAGCCATCAAATTTGACGGCCAAATCGCGCAGAAGAGCAATGCTTTGAGCTTGCGCAGGCGGATGGCTGTGGTATTCCAGGAGTCTCTTCTCCTCAATGCGACCGTTATGTCAAATCTAACGACTGCCTTGCGAATTCGTGGCGCCTCTCGAAAGGAGGCGAAAATGAAAGCGGAAAAATGGCTCGATAGGTTTGGAATTCTTCCCCTTGCCCGTCAGCCCGCAAGGTTCCTGTCCGGTGGAGAGGCGCAACGCACAAGCCTCGCTCGCGCCTTTGCGCTGGAGCCCGAGCTATTATTTCTCGACGAACCGTTTGCCGCCTTGGACTATCCCACATGCAACGCACTGCTGAATGATCTCGGAGAGCTCCTCAGGGACATGAAGATGACCACTCTTTTCGTCACGCATGATTACACGGAAATTCCCTACATTGCCGACCGGGCGGCGGTCATGTACGATAGAAAAATAATGAAGATCGGATCAATCAAGGAAGTATTCGGCGAAAGGATCATGAACAGGAAAGCCTGTATTCCATGGGAAATTCCAGAGTCATGAGGGATGGCGGTATAGCGGAGCATTATTAATGCTTTTCGGACTATTATCCGATAGTGATCTTGTATTTTGACACTTTCGCGCTCGCACTCACACCATCGGGACGCTGCCCTGGGAAGCGCACCGTGAGGAAGCGACGCCCTGCGATGTGATTACCGATACTCTTGATTGAGGATAGGCAATTGTCAACAATCGGCGGAGTTGATTCTTATTGCGGATCCGGTCCCGGCTTTTCTCAGGAAGTGACAGACAGACGGAAAGTCCAAACGGATCAAAATCCATCCTCATCGGAGACACGCTCCGTAACGGAAATCAACTCTTCAGGGAATAACTCAACCGGGAAGCAGAAGACCTCCACGCAATCCAGCCGATCGGAGCGTGTAACACTGGAAGCTTCCCAAGAAGTCATCGAGCTCAAGAAAAGGGACTCGGAGGTCAAGACCCATGAACAGGCTCACATAGCCGCAGGCGGCCAGTACGTGCGTGGAGGCGCAAGATACGAGCATACTGTCGGACCTGACGGCAAGCAATACGCCACCGGAGGTGAAGTTTCAATCGATACGAGCCCGGTTCCGGGCGATCCGCAAGCAACCATGAAAAAGATGGAGGTTGTCAAGCGGGCCGCCCTCGCCCCTGCGCAACCATCTTCCCAGGATTACGGAGTTGCAGACAAAGCTACGAGCGCGGCGGGCCGCGCACGGCAGCAATTGATGAAGAAATCGCTTGAAGATTTGAATGCCCCAAAAGGCGGTTCCCCCGCATCCAAAGGACAGAATGTGGATATGCTGGTTTGACTTCCCGCCTTTGCATTCGCATCCGATGAAGCTCTCGCAAGTCTATGCGCGCCCGGTTCCGCCTTCCATCGCCCCCCGACCCCATCGAGAATTAGACCATGAACAGCGGCATAAACTTCATTCATCGAAGCCGCAACCAGAACCTCGGGAATAATTTATTGCGCGCTTGATGCCTTACGCCGGATGATGGATAATAATAATTTGGATCTACGGTAACTCAACGAAGAGCAGAGGATGCAAATGGATGGCTCTGCTCTTTTTTCCAATTTCCATATCATGATTAGTTGAATGCGAGATGAAAGAGATGCAGGACGCCTCTTCGATAAGGAATAAACTCATCGCTTTGCACGAGAAGCTGTCTCCTCTGGATCAGGCCCTTCTACAGATTGCCGCCGTGATTTATGAACCGACGGATGCCGCCACCATATTCAAAATCCTGAAGGAAGCCAAGCTTACTTTTCCAGATGTTGATATTACCGGCGTTGAGCTCGTTAAAGCCCGCCTCTCGAGGCTTCAGGACCTTAAATTTCTTGGCGGAAAGAATCAATGCCACCAGGCTTTCATAGAAATCGCCTGCCGAAAGGCTCTGGCCATACCGGTCATTTCTACGCAGGGAGAGAAGATCACGAACCTGGAGCTCCCTTCCGCGTGGTCGCGGCCCAAGGCTGGAGCTGTCTGCTTTTCATGCCGGAAACCGCTCTCCGATCTCGCCCTCGAGAATTCATTCGGTTTCACATGTCTTTCCTGCGTCGATAGCGAGCTAGAAGCTCTGGCGGCAAAGGAGGACCTCGCCAACTGGTCTATTTCAAGGCTCAAGAAGGCTCTCTCTTCCGAAGGCGATTTATTTTCCCGATTGACCGTACTCTGGAGATTTAACGAGGCGGTCGCAATAGTCGCCGCGCGAATCCCATCGGAAGTGGAAGCATTGCTTGCTCTGGCAGTCCGCAATATCGGACATGCCGACGGACATCCGATGGAGCAGACAGTCCGTCAGGCGGCTTTGAACGCTTGCCACAAGCAAGGACAGAATGTCCTTCCGCACATATTCAATCAACTAACCAAAGAGCCCTGGCAGTTTTATATCAATGCAATCATGCTCGCGGCCGCCCTTTCATCCCATGACGAGAAAGTCGTCAAGCTTCTCGAGGAAGCTTCCCGGGATTCCAATGCGGAAGTGAGGAAGCGCGCGCTCCTCTTTGTCACGAGCAAAAAAAGCTCATGGTCCGGAAGGCTTGCCAATCTTCTCCTCACCGAGCCGGACCCGGCGCTTGCGAACAAAAGTTACGCCACATTGAAAAGATATGCGGAGAATCGGCGCAAGCACTCTGACGAGGCCCAGTCTCACTCCCCTTCCAATCGCTTCGAGCTGATCGCTCGTTGCGTCCAGGAAAATTTACCGGCGCGGTGGTCTTACTACGACAAATCCGAAGAATCCTGCCGGCGAGTTATGAGGGAACTGCGAATCGCTTTATATACTCAAGATATGGAGCTGCTTCGCCAGTCCTACGATCACATTGTGCGACGCTGCCCCGACAGCTACTCAAAGCCGGAGCCATTGGCGAGGATCTGCACTAATCCTTTCGATCCCATATGGTTCAAGTCTCTAAGCGTGAGCCTCCAACGGGAGGCTCTGGTCGAAATATTTTACAATGCGGCCTTCACCCTCTCCGCAGATGCGGAGCCCCTTAGCTATGCGCTTGATGGAGCGTTTCTCGATACGTTATCCGAGGCGCAAAAACCCAGCTTCTATCACCACCTCGTCTCCCGTTTGATCTTGGGAGGAAGACTCGTCGAAGCGCGGAAGCTCATTGAAGAGATGGAAAAACAATCCGAGATTCTTTTCGGAATGAGAGGATGGGTCTATCTGCTGGAGGGAAAAGAAGACGAAGCTTTGGCGTCTTTCGCGAAAGACCTCAAGGCGCTGCAGGCAAGGATGAAGAAAAGGAGCTTCTACTTTGGAGGCTTTGAAGGCTTCGTTTATATCTTGGCTCTTTTGCTTCGCGAAGATCCGGGCCTTTATGCAACGATGCAGAGCCTTATAGATTCGGCGACGATGAGCTCTAACGGAAATTCTTTCATGCTCACGGAATATAAGTCTCTCAGAGCTGTTGCGTTCAGCCAGCGCGCGGAGGTTGATGCGGCCAGGAAGATCACCTCAAAGCTTCCGAAGAACGCAGGCGGCCTCCGAACGTTCATTCATGCGCTCATTGTTTTCTGGAGCCAAGGAGAGATCGATGAGGAGCGGACCGATGCGTTGAGCGAAGTTTTTGTGAGGGCCAGGGAAATCGGGCTTGACTGGATTGCCGTGGAAAGCGCCGAGCTCCTTTGCCGCACAGAGGGAGAAACCCCGGTGCGGCGAAACTACATCGAAAGAATGTGCAAAGAAACCGGGATTACTCCGATTGTCTCTCGAATCCGAATCGAAGAAATGTGGAAGAGGCGGCTTCGCGCGTTGGTTCAGACGACGGCCCCGCCCGTTCAGCAGATAGAGTCTCCGCAGGAAGTCAGCTCGAGGCTGGTATGGCTTGTCAGTCTTGAAAACGACTCTCTTGCCCTAAATCCAGTCGAGCAGAAACGCTCCGCGAAAGGCTCCTGGACCAAAGGACGTCCAGTTGCTCTAAGCCGTCTGTTCGGAGAGCCCAGGCCCGACTATCTCACGCCAAGGGACCACGCCATCTGCAGCGCCATAGAGCGTGAGGGGCGTTACAGCTATGTGACTCATCGGATAGACATGGCGAAAGCCTTACCAGACGTTATCGGCCACCCACTGCTCTTTCTTGCCGAAGCCCCCGAGGTTCGCGTAGAGGTGGCGCGCGGAGAGCCCGAAGTCCTTGTAACCCAGGAAGGACAAGACCTGGTTATCCGCTTCTCGCCCGAGAAGACAGACTCCCGTCTGGTCGTGATCCGGGAAACGCCTACCCGGTTCAAGGTGGTGGAGCTTACCGAAGAGCACAGAAATATTGCGAGAATTCTCGGTGCTGAGGGACTCTCTGTTCCAGCATCCGCATCGAAAGATGTTCTTGAAGCAATAGCCGGCATATCTTCTCATGTAACAGTCCATTCGGCAATCGGAGGCTCAGCGAGCGAGATCATCGAAGCCGAAGCCGACTCCACTCCCCACGCACACCTGGCGCCATCGGGCTCGGGATTTCGGCTCGAGCTGTTCACGCAGCCGTTAGGTCCGGGAGGCCCCTATCTCAAACCGGGACGGGGAATGGAGAACATCATTTCGGAAGTGGATGGCCGATTGCTCCATACCAGACGCGATCTCAAACGCGAAGAGCAGCGGGCGGAAATTGTGGAGACAGTATGCGCGTCGCTCGCCACTCTTGGGAGCATCGAGCGCTCTTGGCTTCTGAATGATCCACAGGAGTGTCTGGAAGTTCTTTTTGACCTCCGCGCCATGCAGGAGCGAGGAGAAGTCGTTGTCGAGTGGCCCGAGGGAGAGAAGCTCAAGCTCACTCGGGAAGCCTCGTTTAACCAACTACGGCTGACTGTTCGCGAAAAGACTGACTGGTTTGAGATAACCGGAGACCTTCAGGTGGAAGAAGGCCGGGTCGTCGATATGAAACGACTTCTGGAAGCGATGCAAGCTTCGAAATCGCGCTTCATCCCTCTTGAGGAAGGGGAGTTCCTCGTGCTCACCCGCGAGCTTCAAAGACGTCTCGAAGAGCTCGAGCTTTACGCGCAAAAGCATGGCAAGGATTTGCGCCTGCACCCGCTGGCCGCGCTTGCCGTTCAGGACTTCATGGACCGGCTTCCGCATCTCGACGCCGATGAAAGCTGGAAGAGGAGAATCGAAGGCATTCGAGCAGGTCTTAGCCTCATCCCGCAAATCCCATCCACATTCAAAGCCGTGCTCCGAGATTATCAGATAGAAGGGTTCCAGTGGCTCGCAAGGCTGGCTCATCTTGGCCTCGGGGCGTGTCTTGCCGACGATATGGGACTTGGCAAAACCATCCAGGCTCTGGCAATACTATTGAAGCGCGCCCCTGATGGACCCAGCCTGGTGGTGGCCCCCACGTCGGTTTGCATGAACTGGGTGAGCGAGGCGAACCGTTTTGCGCCAACCATCAATGTAAACCTCCTGGCAAACGGGAACAGGGAAGATCTCATCCGAGGCTTGGGTCCCATGGACCTGCTCGTAACCAGCTACGGACTCATGGCGCAGGAAACTGAATTGCTCTCCTCGGTTGAATGGAGCTGCATCGTTCTAGATGAAGCTCAGGCCATAAAGAACATCGCCACCAAAAGAACGCAGGCCGCCATGAGTCTTAAGGGCGGATTCAAGATGATCACAACTGGAACTCCGGTCGAAAATCATCTAAGCGAGCTCTGGACGCTTTATAACTTCATAAATAACGGTCTTCTTGGCTCCAGGCAAAAATTCAACGAGCGTTTCGCCATTCCCATCGAACGTTACAACGACCGTGATGCAAGAACGCGCCTCAAGAAGCTAATACAGCCTTTTATCTTGAGGCGCACCAAGGCCCAGGTGCTCGAGGAGCTGCCACCCAGGACCGAAGTATCTCTCCAGGTTGAGTTGAGCGAAGAGGAAAAAGCCTTCTACGAGGCTCTAAGACGGCAGGCCCTCGAGCGGCTCTCCCTCGATGACGCCCCGGCGGCGCAAAAGCACATCAAGATTTTGGCGGAAATCATTCGGTTGCGCCAGGCCTGCTGTCATCCCCGCATGGTCGCGCCCGAAAGCCCTCTTTCCAGCGCCAAAATCGCCCTCTTTGGCGAGATCGTATCGGAGCTTATGGAAAACGGGCACAAGGCTTTGGTCTTCAGCCAGTTTGTGAGCTTCCTCGGGCTCATTCGGGAATACCTCGACTCCCGGGGGATCGACTACCGTTATCTAGACGGCTCTACGCCTCCAGCGGAAAGAAAAAGACAGGTGGATCTCTTCCAGGCGGGACACGGCGATCTTTTCCTCATAAGCCTCAAGGCGGGCGGACTCGGACTGAACCTTACGGCTGCAGATTACGTCATCCACATGGACCCGTGGTGGAATCCCGCGGTCGAGGATCAGGCCTCGGATCGAGCCCACCGCATCGGGCAGCTCCATCCGGTCACTGTATATCGGCTGGTGACTCAAAACACCATTGAAGAGAAGATCATCAAGCTCCATCAAGAAAAGCGGGATCTCGCGGGGAGCCTCCTGGACGGGAGCGACATCAGCGGCAAGATATCCGCCGAAGAGCTGCTGAACCTCATATCGGGCAGGGAGTGAGCTAAAAGAAAAGCTTTTACGGGGAAGAATGCTCCAAAGGATTGAGAAAATACTTATAGCGATGCTTCCCGATGTTGCAGTAAATCTCATAGGAAATCGTGCCGCAGAGATCTGCTATTTCCTCAGCGCTGATTCGCTCCTCGCCTTGAGACCCCAGGAGAACGACCTCGTCGTCTTCTCTTGCTTCGGGAATTCCCGTAACATCCACAGTGACCATGTTCATCGAGATGCGGCCGACGACCGGGGCGCGTTTGCCGCGAATGAGCACTTTAGCGCGGTTGGACAGGATTCGCGGATACCCGTCGTCGTAACCCACGGGGATGGTCGCTATCCGAACCGATCTCTGAGTCACGAAGGTCCTTCCATAGCCCACAGCGTGGCCCGCGGGTAGCGTTTTAACCTGGATGACCTTGGATTTGAAGCGCATTACGGGACGAAGATCCGCTGGAAAGTGAAGACATTTTGACGGCTGGGAGCCGTAGAGCATGATGCCGGGTCTCGCTAGCTCAAAATGAGCGTTTGGAAGATCCATGATCCCGGCGCTGTTGGCAATGTGCGCGTAGAGACGTGAAAATCCACGGGAGATGAGCATTCGCACGGTTTGCCCAAAAAGCTCCACCTGACTTTCGCAATAGGACTTATCCGCTTCGTCCGCTTCCGCGAAGTGAGACAGAACGCCTTCAATCTCTATTCCCGGCAATGTCGACAGCTCATTTATAAAGCTTGGCAGGTCCGGAAATGTCACGCCGAGCCGACCCATTCCCGTATCGACTTTGAGATGCACTCGCGCGGGCAGGTTGAGGCGCAAAGCCGCTCGACTGAGCATCCTCGCATGATCGAGTCGGAAGAGAGCCGGCCTGATCTCGAGCTGCAGAGCTTCTTCCATCTCGGCAACCTCCAGGCCAAGGAGGACGATAATGGGCGCTCGGATTCCCGCAGAACGAAGCTCCTTAGCCTCCCAATACTTGCTCACGGCCAGAAACGAGACTCCGCATGCGGTCAACTCGCGGGCCACGGGAATCATCCCGTGGCCGTACGCGTCTGACTTGACAACGCCAACAATGCCGGAGCTCTGCGTAAGGCAGGATCTGGCTTGAGAGAGATTGTGCCTCAAAGCGGCAAGATCGATTTCCACCCAGCTTAAAGGCATTCTTTCCTCCTGCCCTTCAGATATGCGAAAAATTACGGGGTATCAGGCGGCGCTCACAGGGGACGCCGAATATGCCCTCTTTGCATTCAAAATAAAATATGTTAGGCCTTTCCAAAACGAATGCAATGAAAAACTTAACGCGGAAGGATGCAGCAACCATGTTAGAGGGTTATTTGTTCACGGTAGCCGGATTGATCTGTTTTTTTGAAGGGCTTCCATATCTTGCTTCTCCTGAGCAACTGAAGAAGTGGCTCCAGAAGATCACGTGCATGGAATGTAAGCACATGCGCCTTCTCGGCGGGCTGTTGATGGGCTTGGGACTCCTCTTCGTCTACTGGGGCCGCCGGCATGGAGGATAAGGCAGAAATCGCCTACCGCCTTGACGACTACGACTATGTTCTGCCTGCCGAATTGATAGCCCAGGAGCCATCCGCCAGGCGTGAGAAATCCCGGCTTCTCGTATTGAATCGAAGCCGCGGCGAGGTTGAGCATTGCCTCTTCGAAGATGTTGTCCGCTTTTTGCATAGTGACGACGTTTTGGTTGTCAACAATACGAAGGTCGTTCCGGCAAGGCTTTTCGGGACGAAAGAAACCGGCGGACGCATCGAGCTTCTGATATTGGATCCCTATAAGGATGTAGATCTTGGGGCGCGGGATGGTTATACCTGCCTTGTGAAAGCATCCAAAGGAGCGAAGCCCGGAAGCCGCATTGCACTGGAGGGCGGCTGCGAAGCTGAAATTCTATCTTCGTTGGGCGATGGAAAGGCGCAGGTTAGATTTTTGGATGGAAAGCCCCTTTTGCATACGCTCAACCGAATCGGACAGGTTCCGCTGCCCCCATATATTCGCCGCGACGCCGGCGCGAGCGCCACAGTTGACGACCTGCGCTCTTACCAGACCGTCTACGCGAACAAACCCGGAGCTGTCGCCGCTCCGACAGCCGGGCTCCATTTCTCGGAAGAGCTCCTTGGAGCGCTCAAAAGACGCGGCGTCGATCTCGTAAAGATTACGCTCCACGTTGGCTACGGGACGTTCTCCCCGGTGAGGGTGGAAGACATCCGCGAGCACTCCATGCACGAGGAATATGCGGAAATAGAGCGGGAATCGGCCGAGCGCATCGAGAACGCAGCTAAAGAGGGGCGGCGCATTGTAGCCGTCGGAACAACGGTTGTGCGCGTCCTCGAGTGGGCCGCTTTACGGCTCGGCCGGATAACTGAATTCTCAGGATATTGTAATCACTATATTTATCCTGGATATCATTTCAAGATGGTCGATGCCCTCATCACCAACTTCCATTTGCCGAAATCGACGCTTCTACTTTTGGTTTCCGCCTTCGCTGGGAGGGAGCCCATTCTAGGGGCTTATCGCGAGGCTGTGCGGGAAAGATATCGATTTTTCAGTTACGGCGATGCGATGCTGATCATATAACTAACGGAATCTGCGGATCTGCTGATGGATTTTGAAATCTTAGCGCAAGAGCCTTCCTGCGGAGCGAGACGGGGCCGTTTGACAACTCCGCATGGAATTATTGAAACGCCCGTTTTCATGCCCGTAGGAACCCTGGCTTCGGTAAAAAGCCTTTCTCCCGATGAACTGGAGGCGTTGGACGCCCGGATCATCTTGGGCAACACTTACCACTTATACCTCAGACCGGGCTCGGAGCGCATAGCCCGGCTTGGAGGTCTTCACAAGTTTATGCAGTGGAATAGGGGCATTCTGACAGACAGCGGCGGATTTCAGGTTTTCAGCCTGGCCAGAATCAACAAGATTGAAGAAGAGGGCGTGATGTTTCAGTCGCACATAGACGGATCTCGCCATATGATTCGCCCCGAGACCGCGATCGAAATCCAGATGCAGCTCGGCTCAGATATCGCCATGAGCTTCGATGAGTGCAATTCGTACCCGGTTTCGTACGAATACGCTCGCAATTCCATGCTGCGAACAGTGCGTTGGGCGAAGCGCTGCAAAGAGGCGCACACGCTGGAGGATCAGGCTCTCTTTGGAATCGTGCAGGGCAGCGTCTTCCTGGATCTCAGAGAAGAGTGCCTGGCGCGGCTTATGGAAATCGGCTTCGACGGCTTCGCCATCGGGAGCCTGGCCGTTGGCGAGCCCAAAGAAGAGATGCTCGCAGTCCTCGACGCCATCACGCCGCGTCTCCCCTCGTCGCGCCCCAGATACCTCATGGGAGTTGGAACGTCCGAGGACCTTGTGGAAGGAGTGCGCCGAGGCGTGGATATGTTCGACTGCGTCATGCCCACTCGCAACGCCCGAAACGGCATGCTTTTCACTTCCAGAGGCAGCATCCAGATAAAGAACGCTTGTTACGCAGATGACGAAAACCCCATAGAGCCCGAATGCGGCTGTTATACTTGCCGGAGGTTTTCCCGAGCCTATTTGAGACACCTTTTCATCGCCAAAGAGCTCCTTTCCTATAGACTCAACACCATCCACAATCTCTACTATTACCTTACTCTCATGAAGCAAATGCGCAAAGCGATCGAAGAGGCGGCATTCGGGGATTGGAGACGTCAGTTTTATGCCGTCCGAGACGTCAGCAATGGAGACGCATGTCTTTGATGCTCACTGGAGAGATCTCCCCACCTCCGTTGATTGCTATGCGCATCTTAAGATTATGAGAGCCTGCAACTCTGCGTAATTGACTTTTATGAATATGCGATTATAAGGGTTACCAAAAGTGACAAGTAGGTCCGATTTTTGAAATCTTTTTTTGTTTGGCTTTTTCAAACGGGGAAGTCCCTCGAATATTGTGAGTTAGTATTTCAATAGAAGCCTAAGGAGCTCAAGCATGAAACTCGTTTTTACCGCATGTGTCTCGATTTTTGCCTTTGCATTCCTTGCTGCGCACGTCTTTGCCGAAGATAAGAATTCGGATGGGCCGAAGGTAGCCTCCGTCAACGGCGCTGTCATCACTCAGACGGAGCTGGATAAGGAGGCAGGGCGCTTTGAACAGCAAATGGCCATGACCGGCCAACCTGCGAGCTCCGATCAGCTTGCGGACATGAAGAAGAAGGTGCTGGAAGGCATGGTTAACCGTGAGCTTCTCGTACAGCAGAGCAAGAAGCTCGGAGTCAAGGTGGAGGACTCCGAAGTGGACGCGCAGTTGGCGTCTCTCAAGAAAAGATTTCCCAATGAGGCGGACTTTACGAACGCTCTCGGCAAGATGAACACTTCCGAAGAAGAGCTGAAGACGCAATTCCGCCGCGATATGACCATTAAGAAGATGATCGATCAGGAAGTCATGAGCAAAGTCAGCCTCTCCAATGAAGAGGCAAAGACCTTCTACGATGGAAATCCCGATTTTTTCAAGATGCCGGAGACGGTTCGAGCAAGCCACATCCTTGTAAAGGTTGAATCGAACGAGAGCGAGGCCGATAAGGCCAAGGCGAAAGAAAAGATTAGCCAGATTCAAAAAAGAATCAAAAAGGGCGAGGATTTCGCCGCCGTCGCAAAGGAGACCTCCGACTGTCCCAGCGCGGCCAAGGGCGGCGATCTCGATTTTTTCCAAAAAGGACAAATGGTCAAGCCCTTCGAGGATGCGGCCTTCGCCTTGAAAGTCGGAGATGTCAGCGACATAGTCGAGACTCAGTTCGGCTACCATATCATCAAAGTGACGGACAAAAAGGACGCCAGCACTGCTCCCTTCGATGAGGTGAAAGAAAAAATCGAAGAGCATCTGAAGCAACAGAAATCCAATCAGCAAGTGACTCAATACATCGATCAGCTCAAGGCCGGAGCCAAAATCGAAATCGTGCAATAATCCAAGCTTTCCATGCGCCTGACAGCGTGCGATGCGCCCCGAAGCGCATCGCACGCGCTTCCGTGCGTGACACATAAGCGTAGTCGTGGCATAATAAGATTCTTGAATGTCGTGAGCTATCTGGAAAGAGTTGTCTATCCAGTAGGGATGATTGCGTCACGGGTATATGGCTCTGATGGGGCGGACGATGGGCATGTTTTCCTTTAGCGAATCGGATCGACGGCAAATGCAATCTCTCGGCATTACTGAAGATATGGTAATGTCGCAGATTGAGCTTTTTCGTAGATCCTCCTCTTATCTCCGGTTGACAAAGCCATGCACTCCCGTTAGCGGGGTGAGAAGAATCCCTCTAAAGGATATAAGCAATTACCTGAAGTTGCATGAAAAAGGGGCTCGCGCCGGGCGATTTCAGAAATTCGTTCCAGCCTCCGGCGCCGCCACTCGAATGTTCCAGTCTCTTCTTCAGATCTATAACATGCCCCACTATCTGGAATGCGATGAACTGCATCGGCGGGTGGAGCAAGGCGTTTCCGTGGCTTGCGATTTCTTGAGATTCGTAAAAGAGCTGAAGCGTTTTGCTTTTTTTGAAGAGCTCGATTCCGTTCTGAACAGAGACGGTTTGATGCTCGACATGTTGACCGACACTGGGCAGTTCCGAACGCTTCTTGATTATGTTCTTACAGACCGGGGACTCAACTTTGCCTCGCTCCCCAAAGGATTGCTCAAGTTTCATAAATACCCAAAAGAGCAGAGAACCGCATTCGAAGAACATCTGATTGAAGCAGCGCATTACCTGCGAGATCAAAAAGGGAGGTGCTCTCTCCACTTCACCATTTCGCCCGAGCATGAAAAGGCTTTTCTCCAGCTGTATCAAAAAGCGAAAACAAGCTATGGAGAACGATACAGAATCGGATACGAAGTCTTTTTCTCCTTTCAGAAGCCTTCAACCGACACGATTGCCGTGGAATTGGACAATCGACCGTTCAGAGACCGTTTTGGGCATCTTCATTTCAGACCGGGGGGACATGGGGCTCTACTTGAAAATCTCAACGATCTTCGGGGAGATCTTGTCTACATAAAGAATATCGATAACTTATGCCCAGATCATCTAAAGGGAAGCGTGTCGTTTTGGAAAAAAGTGCTGGGCGGCTACTTGATCGAGTTGCAGGAAGCCACCCATAACCATATCCGAAAGTTGAATGCGGGAAATTTAGAAGCTTATGTCGAAAACGCCGAAGCGTTCGCGCGTGATGCTCTTTTTATTCAGTTTGCCGATGGTTTTGAGCAAAGACCCCTGGAAGAGAGGCGCGGCTTTTTACTCAAAAAGCTCAACCGCCCCATCCGCATTTGCGGAGTGGTCCCGAATGCCGGTCATCCCGGAGGAGCCCCTTTTTGGGTGGAGGGCAAAGACGGACAGCTGTCCATTCAAATCGTAGAGCAGGCTCAGGTGGATTTTTCTTCAATGGAGCAGCACGATATCTGGACTGCATCAACGCATTTCAATCCGGTCGATCTGGTCTGCGCCGTCAGGGACTATCGGGGCGAGCCCTTTGATTTGAAGCGGTTTACCGACCCCGACGCCGTTTTCATTTCCAGGAAATCCAAGAATGGCAGAGAGCTTAAAGCCTTGGAGCTTCCAGGCTTGTGGAACGGCTCCATGGCGGATTGGATTACGATCATCGTAGAAGTTCCGGAAACAACTTTCAACCCGGTGAAGACCATCTTCGACCTGCTGCGCCCCGAGCACCAACCTTACGCCGGCATCTAAAATCGCGGTTTAGTCTTTTATACATCGCCTCTATTGAGAAAATCCGGCCTTTGCCTCCTTTCATTTCAGTTATCTCTACCTCTTCTCCCATTCATGGAGCTCCGATTTTTCAACTAAGCCGCATTTACAGCCGTTAGCGATGCTTATAATAATATTATGAACGTTCACAAATGGATTCGGAGTTTTAGAAACCGGCTCTCACGAGCTTACTTTTATCCATGAGGACAAAATACGACTACAGAGATGACAAGGTCATTTTTGGATCAATAAGGAAAATAACACACCAACCCGGCTACCCGCCTAGATTGTCAGGCTCATGCCTGCCGCGGCCGATAAACCCGCCGCCCTTTCCTCTCAGGCACGAAATGCGAACATTGGAAATATGGCCAAGGGTAATCGGAGCCTCCAGGTGTTTGATAGGAGACTGAAATGATACTGGAATTACTGAGCTTGGGTAATTTAGCCACTTGGGCATTTTGCTCTTTACTGATCTACCTCTCTCTGAATTTTCGCCTGTACATGATATTCCATCATCCAGGCCGAAAACTGAAAGCCAAAACGAAAGTCGCGCGCTCCTCGGATGCTCCCATGATCCGAAGCGAGAGGCTCAATGAAAGCTAAAAGCCAACGCAAAAGTCGGAAAGATTCAGTGATTATATGATTACGACAAACAATGGCCGATGCTGAGCGGCGCCGACAACGAGCGCCGCTATTTTTTTGCGCCTCACAACGAGATGCGGGTATTGAAGTGCGCTCTGGAGCAATTTGTGCCATATTGCCAGCCGAGATATGAAAAGAAGATGAAGCCATAAGAAAGAGGGAATAAGAATTCATAGGAGCTCACTTGTGGATATAGAAGACATCTACGGCCTGATCCCCGCTTTTCCATGCATCCCGGGGTGCGTCGAATGCTGTCGAAGCTTCGGGGTTCCATCGAGGACGCGAGTAGAGGATGAGCGCATCAAAGAGTTTCTTCGAGCGCGCGGGCTGTCGATTAAATTAGCTCAGGGCACAACCTGCCCGTATGTTTCAGACGAAGGCTGCGCGATTTATCCAGTACGGCCCCTCACATGCAGAATCTACGGAACATCGCCAAATTACCAGTGTAAAAGGGGCGCAAGGCCCCTCCAGCTTTTGCATCCGGACGAAGAAGTCGATATTTTCCATTATTATCAGACAAATTTCTTCTGACAGCGTCGACGGGCCGGCAATCCAAAGCAGCAAACGACACCCCGGCGCTGAGGATGATCAAGATGCCGGCGCCTGACTAACGCCAGCCAGCACCATGCATCGATATCTCTCATTGGCCGAACCTGTAGTTTGCCTCGTCTCCGGCTTTTCCAACCAAAACCAGAGCGCCCCCACATTCGACACAATAGGAATTACTCACAAGCTTGAGCTTGCTATCGGCAATATCTTCCAGCGACAACAAATCGAAACCGATATGAAGAGAGATTCCACACTGAAGGCACATACATTCCATTTCCTGATCCATAAGACAATCTCCATAACAACCGTCGGTTATTCTTTTTCGGAACGAAGCCGGTTCCCCTTTCCTGACAGTGAGTGCAAATCACAACCGCCCGCAGTATAATCAAAATTCAGTATCGAGACAAACAGATGAAAGAAAAGCGGCGCCGCGCGACTAGTACTGCTTGGCGGAAATGCGCAGCCAGTTAAGGCGGGCGCGAAAAAACCCTGCCCACCCTACGCCTCCAAAGAGGTTGGAAGAGCGTAGGGTGGGCAAAAGCGAAGCGTTGCCCACCGAAACTGCGCCTAAACTTCCGCCTAGCAGTACTAGCCTGCTGAGTGAAGCCTATGGTTATTTGCGCGAAGATGATTAGAATCCGCCTGTCGCATTTCTGAAATCAGCGCAATCCGAGAGGAAGACGAATGCTTTGGAAGATCGCTACATTCAACGTGAATGGCGTTAGAGCCCGTTTGGCCGGGGTGCTCGAGTGGCTGAAGATTCACCAACCGGATGTCCTCTGTTTACAGGAAATCAAATGCCGGGAAGACGCATTTCCGAGGGAGCCGTTCCAAGAGGCGGGATATAACGCCGTTGTTCGTGGACAAAAAGGCTTCAATGGCGTTGCAATCCTTGGGAAGACGGAGCCACGGGAAGTCTTGAGGGAGTTTTCAGACGATCTGGATGATGTCGAGGCGAGGATGATCTCGACGCTCATAGACGGAGTATGGGTAGTCAATACCTACATCCCTCAGGGAAAAAGTCCGGACCATCCTGCCTTCCAGTACAAGCTGGACTATTTTCGGAGGCTGAAGCGCTGGTTTGATGAGCGCTTCAATCCTCGTCTGCCCGTAGTGTGGCTGGGAGACCTGAATGTTGCTCCAAGCGAGCTTGACGTATTCGATCCTCGCAGAATGGATGGAAAGGTGGGTTTTCATCCGGCGGAGCGGGAAGCTTTTGACGATGTTGGCCGATGGGGATTCATCGATCTATTCAGAAAACATCATCCGGGCGAAAAGCAGTTCACTTTCTGGGATTACCGTCTTCCAGGCGGATTTGCGAAGAATCTCGGTTGGCGCATAGACCACATCATGACAACCGAATGCATGGCGCGAGCATCCGTCGAATGCATAGTGGATTCCATTCCCCGAGGCGGGCCAAATCCGAGCGACCACACGCCGGTTTGGGCTTCTTTCGATCTGGAAAAGCTTTAATTCCTTGATTCAAGCCTTTTCCCTGTCGATCTTCATTTCCCTTGACTTTTGTGTGACCGTTTTTTACAAGTCTTTGTTTACGTCAAAATCAGCCAGGAGAATGGAATCAAGGATAACCTATGGAGATCATTCAATCCATTAAGGGCATGAACGATATCTTGCCAGGCGATGTCGAGTGGTGGCAGAGAGTCGAAGCTACAGCGAGGGAGTTATTCGAGATCTTTGGCTACCATGAAGTGAGGACGCCAGCCGTTGAGAAATTGGAGCTCTTCTCCAGAAGCATCGGCGAGAGCACCGATATCGTTGAAAAAGAAATGTACGCCTTTACCGACAGCAAAGGAGAATGGCTGGCGCTGAGGCCCGAAGCCACCGCATCGGTCGTTCGAGCATTCGTACAGCACAATCTACAGGCGGATCCCCTGGCGCGCAAATTTTACGCCATAGGGCCCATGTTCCGCCATGAGCGCCCACAAAAGGGGCGATACCGCCAGTTCCACCAGATAGACGTTGAAGCTTTCGGCATAGACGATCCCATGCTGGATGCAGAGCTCATGTACATGCTGCGCCTCTTCCTCGAGCGCCTCGGCCTTAGCGGCGTAGTGCTTCACATAAATTCTTTGGGTTGTCCCGAATGCAGAAAAGTATACCGGGAGGAGTTGCAGCGGTTTTTAGAAAAGCATGCGGAGAAGCTTTGTCCGGACTGTCAACGGCGCCGCAGCGTTAACCCTCTCAGGGCCTTCGACTGCAAAGTCGAACGTTGCCGGGAGGTAATCGCGGATGCGCCTCTTCTTCTCAACTCCATCTGCGATGAGTGCTCCGAGCATTTTAGCCGCCTCAAATCCTACTTGGATCAGCTCGAAACATCCTACGAGGTCGATCCCCGGATGGTGCGCGGATTGGATTATTATATGCGGACCACCTTTGAGATCATAACCGACAGGCTCGGCTCGCAGAACGCCGTTGGCGGAGGAGGTCGGTATAACGGCCTCATGAAGGACCTTGGCGGCCCGGATTTGCCAGGCATAGGGTTTGCCATAGGCATGGAAAGACTCATCCTTCTCCTGCAGCAGGAGCAGACGATGGAGAAGAACTGCCGGGGAGCCTTCGTAGCCGCGCTTGGAGAAAAAGCCCGAGACAGAGCCTTTTTGCTGGTCCAGGAGATGCACAAGGCAGGCCTTGCAGCCGAAATCGATTATGAAGGCCGCAGCCTGAAAAGCCAGATGCGCCGCGCCGATAAGCTCGGAGCCCGACATGTCCTCATTCTCGGGGAAGAGGAAGTGAACAGGGGCGAGATACAGCTACGGGACATGGCGGACAAGACCCAGACGAATATTGCTCTTTCCGAAGCAGTTGAGGTTTTGAAAAAGTTGTATTTGCCCAAATAGAGAACGCAAATCACAGCGCCGTCCGCGCGGCGGCCTTCATCCATATCACAGGAGATGACAGAGTGAGCCAGAGCGAAGTGGAGCAACAAACGAATTCCCAGGAAGGCGTCTATCCCGTGGCGACTATTGAACTGGACGCTTTGGGAGACATGCAAAGGACTCACGACTGCAACACCCTTGGCCCGGAGCATGTCGGGGAGCGCGTTATCCTCATGGGCTGGGTTTTGCGACGTCGCGATCATGGAGGTTTGATTTTCGTCGACCTGCGCGACAGAACGGGAATTACGCAAGTTGTCTTCGATCCGCAACACGACGAGGCTGCTCACGAGAGAGCGGGTCTATTGAGAAGCGAATTTGTCATTGCTGTGAGCGGAACGGTGCGACTGCGCCCCGAAGGCATGCAGAATCTCAAGCTGCGCACGGGAGAAATCGAAGTCATCGTTTCCGAGATCAAGATACTGAACAGCTCAAAAACGCCTCCTTTCCAGCTTGAAGACGATCTCGACGCCTCAGAAAACGTTCGATTGCGCTATCGGTACCTGGATCTTCGAAGGCCGAAAATGGTTCAGAACCTCATCATGCGGCATAAGGCGGCTCAGCTTACGCGCAACTTTTTCAGCAATCATGGCTTTATCGAAGTCGAGACTCCCGTACTGACGAAGAGCACGCCGGAGGGCGCCCGCGATTATCTGGTGCCGAGCCGGGTAAATGTCGGCAAATTTTATGCCCTTCCGCAATCGCCCCAGCTTTTCAAGCAACTCCTCATGGTAGCGGGCTTCGAACGCTACTTCCAGATAGTGAAATGCTTCCGGGACGAAGATCTCCGAGCGGACCGCCAGCCCGAGTTCACGCAGATCGATCTGGAGCTTTCCTTCATCAACGAAAAGCAGATCTGCGATCTTATCGAAGGGTGGATAAAGCTGATTTTTAATGAGTTGATAGGAGTAGAGCTTTCGACGCCCTTTCCTCAAATGAGCTACGCCAAGGCCATGGAAGAATATGGAACGGACCGCCCCGATACGCGCTTTGACCTTCGTCTGGCGAATGTCACCGACATCATGGCCGATTCCGAAGCCCGCGTGTTTCGTCAGGCGGTAGAGCGCAACGGCATGGTCAAAGCGCTTCGACTGCCGCAGGGAAGCGTTCTCTCCCGCAAAGAGCTGGACGAGCTGGTCGAATACGCGAAAATTTTCGGCGCCCAGGGGATGGCCTGGATCAAGATTCTACCCGAAGGATGGCAATCGCCCATCGCCAAGTTCCTGCAAGAGGACGTGCGCAATCGCCTGGTCGATCGACTCAAGCTCGAAACCGGGGATATCGTCTTTTTCGTAGCCGATCAGAGCAAGATTGTCCATGACGCGCTGGGGAATTTGCGCGTGAGGCTCGCCCATCAGACGAAGCTCGTAGATGCCGGGCTCTTCAACATGGTTTGGGTGACTCATTTCCCACTGCTCGAATGGGACCATGAAGAAAAGCGGTACACGTCCGTGCACCATCCCTTTACCGCTCCGCTTGAAGAAGACATGCACCTTTTGGATGAAAGTCCGGAGCGGGTGAGGAGCCGCGCCTACGACCTGGTTCTGAACGGCACGGAGATCGGCGGCGGCAGCATCCGCATTCACAGCCGGGATGTCCAGAATCGCGTTTTTCGGGCCTTGGGAATAAGCGATGAAGAAGCTGCGGAGAAATTCGGCTTCCTCCTCGAAGCCCTGCAGTTCGGCGCTCCCCCGCATGGAGGGATTGCGTTCGGGTTCGACCGGTTGATGATGCTTCTCAGCGGGTCCGGCTCCATTCGTGACGTTATCTCGTTCCCAAAAACTCAAAAAGCGACTTGCCTCATGACCGCGGCGCCCTCGGAGCCCGATGTGCGACAGCTTTTAGAGCTCGGCTTAAAAGTCGAGAAGCAATAGAGGAGCAGAACAGATGGCTCGTTGGAATACAAAGAAACGGGTTTTGGACCATGAGCATTCCAAATTCTGGCGGCACAAGCTCGTGGATGTGTCCGAACCGAACCTGATGAGGGAAATTTTCCCTTACGATGAAGTGCCTCGAATAGATTTCGATCATAAGATTTTACCCATCGACCCGGCTGAGGACATCTTCATCACGGACACGACCTTCCGTGACGGCCAACAAGCCCGCCCCCCTTATACGGTGAAACAGATCGAGGCTATTTTCGATCTGCTCCACAGGCTGTCGGGCCCCAATGGAGTGATCCGGCAGTCGGAGTTTTTTCTCTACACAGAAAAAGACCGTCAGGCCTTGGAAATGTGCCGCGCCAAAGGGTACCGGTATCCTGAGATCACGGGCTGGATTCGAGCAGTCGAGCAAGACTTGCAGCTGGTGTCGGACGTTGGTCTCAAGGAAACGGGAATTCTTACTTCCGTTTCCGATTACCACATCTATCTCAAGCTCAATATAGATCGGAAAGCGGCTCTCAATAAATACCTCGGCATAGTCCGCGCTGCTCTCGAGAGGGGCATAAAGCCGCGTTGCCATTTTGAAGATGTCACCCGAGCGGACATATACGGTTTCTGCGTTCCCTTCGCCATCGAGCTCATGCGCTTGCGGGAGGAGAGCGGAATTGATATCAAAATGCGCCTGTGCGACACTTTGGGGTTTGGCATCACCTACCCCGGGGCGGCTTTGCCACGAAGCGTTCCAAAGCTTGTCAGGACCTTTATCGACGATGCCGGCGTTCCTGGCAATCTGCTCGAATGGCACGGCCACAATGACTTCCACAAAGTTCTCATAAATGCTGCAACCGCATGGCTCTACGGGTGCAGCGGCGCCAACGGGACGCTCATGGGCTTCGGGGAAAGAACGGGCAACGCCCCAATAGACGGGCTTCTAATGGAATACATCGGCCTCACCGGGGGCGTCAACGGCGTGGACACGAAGGCGATAACCGACGTGGCGGAATATTTCCAGGCTGAGCTCGGCTACAGGATCCCCCCCAATTATCCCTTTGCAGGCGAAGAGTTCAACGCTACCAGCGCGGGCATTCATGCCGACGGCATCGTCAAGCATGAAGAGATCTATAACATTTTCGACACGCGCAAGCTTCTCAACAGGCCCATCAAAATCATCATCGCGGATAAGTCGGGAGTTTCGAGCGTCGCCTATTGGGTCAACACAAGACTACGGCTCGAAGGAGAGCGCAAACTCGATAAGCGCCATCCAGGAATTGTGAAGATCTACAAGCGAGTTATGACCGAGTACGAAGTGGGCAGAAACACTTCCATCTCCAACGAAGAGCTCGAACGGTGGGCGCGCAGGTATCTGCCCGAAATGTTTGTGAGCGAGTTCGATATGCTCAAGCAGCGAGCCTACGGCCTGGCCGCCCATCTGGTGGAGGAGGTGGTTGAAAGCGACGCGCTAAAGAGCATGGACCCTGCGCGGCAGGAGCCGGTTCTGCAGACCTTGCTGGATCTCAACCCCTTTATTCAGTACATCTACATCACTGACAGAGAAGGGCGAAAGATAACGCGCAACATCACGCATATCGTGGACAGAGCCAAGTATGAGAGCGCCAAGATCGGCGAGGAGCTCTCCGACAGGCCCTGGTTTGTCGGGCCGCTCAAAGACGGCAAAGTTCATGTTACCGACTTCTATACCTCTCGCTACACGGGAGCCCTTTGCATCACGGTCTCTGCCCCCATACGCGATGAATCGGAAGACATCGTCGGCATTCTCGGCATAGACATGCGCTTTGAGGATCTGGCGAAGATGGAGAAGGACGGAGAGCTTTAAACAGTCGAGAAGCCTCTCGGCTCGATGAGTGGGTGTTCGCGTGAAATTGACTTTGGCGGGAAAGCGCATAGGCATTGGGTTGGCGCTGATTCTCTTCATGGCGGGCTGCTCGACCACGTCGACTCCTCCGCCATCTGCGTCGAAATACGGGAAGTCTTCCACCCTCCGCACCCAAAGGCCTTATCAGATCAAGGGGATCTGGTATTATCCCATTCCTTCCGCGGAAGGCTATGTCGAAGAAGGAATGGCGAGCTGGTACGGGGAGGACTTTCACGGGAAGCCTACTTCCTGTGGCGAGCCATACGACATGTGGGCGATGACGGCGGCTCATAAAACTCTCCCGCTTGGCACGCACGTCAAGGTGAGCAATCTCGACAATGGCCGGTCCGTCCTCGTGCGCGTCAACGACCGTGGCCCTTTCGTACAGGGAAGAATCATAGATCTCTCCTGCAAGGCCGCCCAGGAGATCGGGTCCGCCAAGCCCGGCCTTGCGCGGGTTCGGGTCGAGGCCGTACAGGTTGCTTCCGAACAGCACATCGGGCAAAACACCTACTGGGAGGTCGATCCGACGCCGTCTTTCCGATATGGTCAGTTCACCATTCAAATCGGCGCTTTCAGGGAGCAGGGGAACGCTCTTCGTTTGAGGGGCAGGATGTCTCAGGGGTTCAAGGACATCCAGGTATCGCCCTTCTCATATCAGGGTTTCAATTACTACCGCGTTCAGGTGGGGATGTATCGGGATATCCTTCTTGCGAGACAGGAGCTCGACCGATTGCGGCAACAGGGTTTTAACGACGCATTTGTAGTGGCGATGGAGGGAAAATAAGGTGCTTAAAGCAATACCGTATCCTTCGGAAGAGGCGGATGCAAGACTGGCGATGATTGGCGCTCGCAGGATGGGAGCCGATCCTGCCCTGGAGCAAAAGGTTGCTGAAATCATTGAAGCTGTAAAGAAAGACGGAGACAAAGCGCTGCTCCATTACACGCGCCTTTTCGACTCGCCGGATATGGAAGAAAGCGGCTTGACCGCCACAGAAGAAGAGATCGAAGCTGCCTATAAGAGCGTTGAACCGTCATTCTTCGAAATATTGAAGCGCGCTATCGAAAATATCGAATCCTTTCACCATCATCAACTCCGTCAGTCCTATTTCGTGACCAGACCCGACGGAGTCTATCTCGGACAGATGGTGAGGCCGGTCGCCGCCGCCGGTCTTTATATTCCAGGAGGCAAAGGAGGAGAGACGCCTCTCGTCTCCTCGGTTCTCATGAACGGAATTCCCGCTCGAATTGCGGGTGTGAAAGATATCGCACTGGCAACCCCGCCGAGACGGGATGGAACTATCAATCCACACCTCCTCGTTGCGGCCAGAGAGGTCGGAGTATCGAGAATCCACAAGCTTGGCAGCGCCTGGGCGATTGCAGCCCTTGCCCATGGGACCCATCTCATTCCGAAAGTGGATGTAATCGTCGGACCCGGCAATATTTACGTCACTTTGGCGAAAAAGATAGTGTCGGGAGAAGTCGGGATCGATCTCCTGGCCGGGCCGAGCGAGATACTTGTAATAGCCGATGACAGAGCCAATCCCGATTATGCTGCTGCCGACCTTTTGAGCCAGGCGGAGCACGACCCCATGGCAAGCGCCGTACTGGTTGCCACAGATGCCCGGTTTGCCCAAAAGACTGCAGAAAGCCTTGCCGGGCAGCTCGATCTACTTCCGAGGAAGGAAATTGCGGTGGAAGCTCTTAATCGGTTTGGAGCCATCTTTCTCGTGCAAAGCCTCGATGAAGCCGTAGAGCTTGCGAATCGCATCGCCCCGGAGCACCTGGAGCTCCAGGTTCTCGATCCATGGCGGCTGCTTGGAAAGATCGAGCACGCCGGGGCGGTCTTCCTGGGCGACTATACCCCGGAAGCGGCCGGCGATTATTGGGCCGGACCCAACCACGTGCTTCCGACAGCTGGAACTGCTCGCTTTGCTTCTGCACTCGGGGTGGAAAACTTTCTCAAGAGAACCAGCGTAATTTCCTACTCCAGGGAAGCCATGGATCGGGACGCCAAGTCCATCATCCGCCTGGCGGAGCTGGAAGGTCTCGAGGCCCATGCAGCCTCTGTTCGCGTGAGGATTTCCGGGGGCGCGGAATAACATCCGCCGACACTCATGCGCTATGCTTCCGCCTTACTGCTGAAGCGTATTCTCTCGGACCCAGTCGAGGTATTGAGGAAGTCCCTGATCAATTTGAAAAGATATGATTTCAGGGACTTCATAGCTGTGAAGCGCAACGATTCTGTCTTTTAACATCGGGATGAGGGAGGTTTTCGTCTTCATGACCATCAGGCATTCTTCGTCGTTGCAAACCTCTCCCTTCCAACGGTAGATGGAAAGAACGCCGGGGATGATATTAGCGCATGCGACAAGTCTTTCATCAACCAGAGCTCGACCTATCTGCGAAGCTTCCTCTCGTTTTCCCACTGTAACAAAAACCACCGAAACATCGCTCATGGCTTTCAGCTCCTTCTGGCGTCAAAGGGACTAACTCATGGAGCAGGATCGCCATCTTCATGACGCAACGCCCGCCCTGCCCTCCAGTTTTTTTGAGGCGCTCGTCTCGGACATTCCCGCCTCCGCATGGGCCGCTCTTTTCCAGAGCAACCCTACCCTAAAAGAAATGGTCTTGGAAGGGTTTTCAATCCGCCCCAATAAGATGGAAAATCTGATGAGACAATCCCATGTCCGGCTCAGGCTCCAGCGGATTCTTAAGACCCATCCGGAATTATTTGAGGAAGTCTTGCGCATGTGGGGCTATGAAAGGCTTTCTATCGTAGCCTTCATAGAAATGCTGGACAGAAGCTTTGTCACGGAAAACTGGGATAGTCTGAAAAACCTTCTGACGCCGGAAAGGTTCTATGCAGCCATCCGCCTTTTGGGCTTTTTCGAAGAAAAAGAGATCCAAAGCCGTATAGAAGAATCCTTCTGGAATCGTTCTGTCGACCCGGAGGTCGTAATTCCCTTGATGCCGGTATTGGACGTCTACAGGGAGCTTCTCCGGCAGTTTCCTGAGGCGGGGTTCTGGACTTCCGATTCAAAGCCCGCTATCGCGGTGGAGCTTCCGGCGAGAAGAGATGATGAGGCTGTTGAAGGAAGGGATTCGGATTCTTCCCGCAGGTCTGACCATAAGCTAAAGAAAGCTTTACAGAAATTAGAGAAAGCCCTGGCGGAGCAGGAGCATCTTCAAGAGGGAAACGCCCGCTATCGTAAAGAAAACGAAGAACTGCGAAAGAAGCTCGTAGACTTGGAGCAGACTTTCGATCTACGCCTTGCGGAGGCGTTGGAGAAAGAGCGCAGTGAACATCACAGGCGCTATTCTTCTTTGGATCAACGCCAGCTCGGAGAGATCTCCCAAGACCTGGATGCGCTGCTCGAGCGTGTGGAGAAGGCGTTTAAGCTCCAACGAGCAGCCGACGAGCGCTATGGCCTAATCCCCGCCATTCGTCAGAAGCTTTTGAAAATTGAGCTTCATCTCGAAGAAATCGAAAGCGTTTACTCAGACTCTCTCGTCGTTCATGTGGAAATCGCTCGAGTGAAGGAGGCTCTCCTTAGCGAAAAGAAGCGGATTCTCGATCTTCCGGGCATAGGAAGGGCTCTGCAGAGAGAGCCCAGAATACTATTGAATGATGATCTTCGGCAGAAGGTGCGCTTGCTCGATCCCACGCCGGGGAGCCTGGCAAAGATAGCCAAGGCCGGGGAGCTGGTCTCAAGACTCGAGGATCTTGGCCTCCTTGATGACGCCAATACCCTGATGGAAGATATAGATCACAAAAGGAATCAGATCGCCGAAGCCCTTTACGCGCGCTTCAGCGCTCCCGGAGAGCCTGCAGGAGCTCATCACGCCGCCCAAACTTTTGAGGAATTTGTCAAGACTGGAAAAGCCAGGCAATGCGATCTTTATGTCGACGCCTACAACATCCTGATGAGGGCTTTTGGCGATGGGGGAAAAATGCAGGTGGCGTCCTTGGCGGACGCCAGAGATGACTTCATCGACGCAGTTTGCAGAAAGTCGCAACTCTTCAGGAAGGTCTTTCTCGTATTCGATGGAGTAGAAGATTTTAGAGACCGAAGGGGCAATGTAGAAATCATCTACACCGATAAAGGGCGGGGCGCCACGGCCGACGCCTTCATAATAGAAAGTATAACGAAGCGAAAGGACAGGCAAACACTGCTCGTCACGGCAGATCGAGAGATCATAAAGGCTACCGAAAACAAGGTCTACGCATTGGTCGATACTTATCAGTTCTATGTATTCACGGTGGGATTGAAAGCGCTTCGCCCAAAACTTTCTTCGTAAGCCCAACGCCCCCGGGTCCAACGAACATTACGATATGTTGAGGTGAGCTCAGAGATGCATTCAACCGCTTCAGGCGACTACAATAAAGATCAACTGACCACGCTTCTTGCAGTGCAAAAAGGCTGCGCAGCTCTCCCGCATTCCGAAGTCGAAAAGCTGCGGGAGAGCCTTTCACCATATCTCCAATTCCGGCAAGAGCTCCACACGTTTCAAGACCGGCTTTTTGGAAGCATCTGCCGGTTATCTTGCTTTGAAACCGGATTGAGCGCATGCTGCGGCTTCGAGAGCATCATTACATTCTTCTCAGACCATGTCATCAATTATCTTCTCTCCGATCCCATCGAGATTACAGCCATTCTGGACGTGCTGGCTCATCCCAACCGAACCGGAAAATGCGTCTATCTCGCTGAGAACGGCTGTCTATGGAAGATCCGCCCCATATCATGCGCCATGTTTCTTTGCGAACAGGCGAAAGGAGAGGCTCTGGGAGAAAGCGCAGAAGCTAAATCGGTCTGGGAGGATTTGCAGGAAAAGGAGAAAGAATATACCTGGCCAACACAACCTGTTCTCTTCAATGACCTGGAAGCGCTCTTCATTGCCGTAGGCGTTGACTCTCCGCACCTCTACTTTCATAGCAGCCCGGGGCTTTTGAGAATGAAGGCCAAGTTCGGGTTATGAGAAGCGCAAGGCCGCCGCTTTGCCTTTGAGCGTCAATCAATTGTCGTGGACGTTATATCCAGCCTCTGGACTCCATCCTAGGGAATCCTCTTGACCGATGCCCGACAAGCGCCGCCCCGTACTTGTTTCTGCTATATAAAATAAGAACTTGAATATTGTAGAGAGTGTGTTAGATATAATTTTGACATCTTTCACGGGGGCTGTTCTTAGATATTAGACCATTTAATTAACTAAAGGCTTGATTTATAGATCACATGGGATCTTCTTCTCGAATCTTGGTGATAGATGATGAACCGTTGACGCTCGAATTGATAGTCGAGGGTCTGAGCGAGGAGGGTTATTCAGTCGAGGTGGCCTCTTCCGGAGCCGAAGGGATATCCAAGGCTGAGCAATCCGAGTACGAGTTCATCATTACCGACCTGATGATGCCTGGCGTCGATGGTATGCAGGTGCTACAGCACTTTACAGAGCATCGTCCGGAGACGTCAGTCATAGTTCTGACGGGATTCGGCACCATAGAAACCGCCGTACAGGCGGTGAAGAGAGGGGCTTTCGATTACCTCACCAAGCCGGCTAAAATCGAAGAGATCCTGCTCATTCTTAGGCGAGCCCAAGAGCTCAACAGCCTCAAAGCCGAAAATGTCCTTTTGCGCTCACAGGTTCAGGAGGCGCAGAAATACGAAAAGCTCATCGGGCAAAGTCCCCCCATGCTCAAGCTCTACCGCACCATCCACAGAGTGGCTCGGGTGGATTCTACCGTGCTCATTACGGGAGAGAGTGGAACCGGCAAAGAGCTAATCGCCAACGCCATCCACTATTTCAGCGATCGCAAGGATAAACCTTTTGTCCCGATCAATTGTGGAGCCATCCCGGAAGAGCTTCTCGAGAGTGAGCTTTTCGGTCATGAAAAAGGCGCCTTTACGGGCGCGCTCAAAGAGCGTAAGGGACGATTCGAGCTGGCCCACCAAGGAACGGTCTTTCTCGATGAAGTTGGCGAGATGAGTCAGAAGCTTCAAGTCAAGCTGCTTCGCTTCTTGCAGGAGAAGAAGTTCGAAAGGGTTGGGGGCTCCCGTACGATTCATGTGGATGTCGGCATTATTGCGGCTACGAATAAGGATCTCGAGAAAGCCGTTGCGGAGAATGAATTTAGAGAAGATCTCTTTTACAGGCTCAATGTCATTCCCATTCAGGCGCCTCCGTTAAGGAACCGGGATGGCGATATCCCGCTCCTTGTGCGCCATTTCCTGAAGAAGCATTGTCAGGATAAGGACATTCCCTTGAAAAGGATATCAAAGCCGGCAATCGACTCCCTGGAGCGGTATGGCTGGCCGGGTAACGTTCGCGAGCTCGAAAACCTCATCGAACGGCTTGTTATCCTTACGGATGAAGATGAAATCGACTTGCGCGATCTGCCGCCAAGGGTGCAACAGGCCCAAACGCCGGTTCAAGAGCCGATCCCGCGAGCCCAGCCTCAGCTCGATATCGAGCTTCTCCAGGATGGAATCGACCTCAAGAAAACACTGGACGATCTTGAAAATCGGCTTATCCTCGAAGCATTGGAGAGGGCCGGCGGAGTTAAGAACAAAGCAGCTCTTCTCTTGGGACTCAATCGGACCACTCTGATTGAAAAAATGAAAAAGAAAAAGATCAACTATCCTCACTCCAATTCTTAAACCATCAGAGTGGCTTTTTGTTGCGCTCCTGAAGGACGCCTCATCGCAGCCAAAAATTTGGCTATCCTCCACTCCATTTCAAAACCCTCGCGCATATCTGAATTTTGACGTTTGTTTTGGCACATCACTTGCTCAAGACATCCGCAGATTTACGGTTGTTGAAAGGGAGATCGCTTATACAATGGCTGGATGGAGCTGCAAGAGGTTATGGAAAGATCGGCAAGGAGCGCGACGGGATCAAGATTGAAAGCCACAGATCGTTTTGTTGCGCTGAATTCCCTACAGATGGTGCGCTCATTCCGAATCATTCCACTGCGCCGAGCCGGCTTGATCGCCCAATCGCTTTTGACGCTGCTCTTTATCCTCTTTGCCGTAAATTGTTACAGCGCCGTTGACGGCGCGACTCTTCAGAATGTCCGCGTCGGCTTTCACAATGACTTTACCCGTCTGGTTTTTGACATAGATGGTCCTCGTCCTTTGAGCATAGGCCCTCAGGAAAAGACAGGCGTGGTCATTCGCTTCGGCCGCTTTCAGACTTCTCTCAGGTCAGAAGATCTTCTCCCGCGTCTTCCCTCCTTTCTATCCGGCATATCATTTCGCCAGGGAGACAGCGGATCGATGATATACATCGCCTTTCAGAAACCGGACATTTCTGTGAAGCCGTCGATCCTATCCAAGTCAAAGTCTTCACATCGGGTTGTCCTTGACTTTTATCCCGCAGCCGTCCCCGCGGCCCCTCCGAAGGTTGATAAAGCGATAACGCGCAATCCTGAGGAAAAAGAAAAGCCAAAACAAAACCCACCTCAGCCTTCGGAAGCTGCAGCTCCCGCCTTTGTTCCATTAACCGATGCCGCAGGAGCGCCTTCCGCAGCAACTCCCGAAGCGTCATCTCCATACGACGAAGCCGACAGCTTTTTTTTGGCTCATGAAAACGACTTGGCGCAACATGCGCAACAGATCCTCGAACTGTATCGAATCGCAATGAAAGCTGCGCCTTCTTCCAGTAAATTACCTGTCGCCCTCTACCGGTACGGAGTGGCTTGCCTTGCCGCGGGAAACGCTAAAAAGGCTGAGGAAAGCTTCAAAAAGGTTATCAATGACTATCCCGCGCATCCGTTGGTCGGCCTTTGTTGGTTGGGAACGGGAAAGGCCCAGCAGCACAAAAAAGCAGATGTGGAAGCAGTGCTGGCTTTCCGCAGCGCGCTGACTTTCCCTCTCGAGAAAGCAAAGGAAGCTGAGGCGCACTGCTTCATGGGAAAATCCCTTACGAGGATCGGCTCTCATAAAGATGCATTGGAGGCTTTGGGGAAATGCCTCAACGATGATCCGGCTTCTTACATCAAGGAGCCGAATGTCTTGAGAAGCATCGGGGAATCGTCCTTCGCTCTGCAGCAGTATGACAAAAGCTGCGACTATTTGATCCGATATATTAATCTCGACGCTGCCGTTCCCGATCGAGACATTATTCTGGCCAAGATCGCCGAGACCTTGCTCTACATGAACGAACATGATCTTGCCAAAAAGCTCTACACCCATATCGAAAGGCATTACCCGGATTCAGAGGGTTATATTATCGGCGCTATTCGACGAGCCGAGCTCATGGAGAGGCAAAACGAACGGGGCAAAAGAAACGCTGTCGCATTGTATCAGGAGCTTTCGGAAAAACTCACCTCCTCTCCTCTCTCAGAGCTGGTCATTTTCAAACTCGCTTCGTGGGAGAGCGAGCAGGGCAATCACAAGAAGAGCCTTTCTCTGATTGATGATTTCCTTCTCAACAAGGACCAGAAGTCTCCTCCCGGCAAGGATATTCTGACCTTGAGGGACAAAGTGGCGGAGAAGTTCCTGAGGCGCTCTTTTGAAGAGAAAAATTACAATCAGGTTATTGAGCTCTACAAAGCTAACCAGCCTCTTTTCAAGGTCTCGACATCGCCTGATATTATTTTGATGGCTGCGGAAAGCTATGAGGCCCTTAAGCATTATCCCATCGGCGTCGACCTTTACGAGCAACTGCTGTCCGGTTCGCCCGCCAACAAAGATGGCTTGCTCCTCAAGCTCGCACGCTCTCAATTTCTCATGGGCGATTTAGGCAAAGCGGCTGAGAAGGCAGCCCAGATACGCTCCGAGTCTCTTGAGGCAGAGAAGTCCGAGCTATTGGGGCAGATCTATTTCAACCAGAAGAAATATGACGAAGCCGCACGACAGCTCGCTAAGAGCTTCCAGCGCGACCCCAACTTCGAGCGGATCGATTTCCAGCTGGCGTTTGCGTATGCGGAAAGCTTGTTGGAATTGAACAAAAGCGCTGAAGCGCTGCAATTTCTTCAAAAAGTTTCCGGCCGAGTCGGAACAGAAGAAGTGGATAAGAAGGTCCGGGCAGGTCTATTGGAAAGCCGTTGCTACCAAAGCCTTAAGCAGGCGGAAAAAGCCATCGGGGTGCTTGAAGAGCTGGCGCCCATTATCACTGCGGATCAGGTGAAAGACCAGCTGAATTACCAACTGTCCCAGCTCTACCTGGAGTCGGGACAATCCGATAAGGCTGTAGAATCGCTTAACAAGCTCATGGCGTCTTCTCAGCCGCTCTGGAAAGCGGCCGCTGAGCAGCAACTGAACTATATGCAACTACAAAAATCGGAGAAAAAGTAAGGCGTTTCACGAGGCGCTTCCTTTAGCGTAAGTGAAGCCGCAAGTCCGGGTGGAGATCTGAGATGATTGTTTTGATAGTAGAAAATGACGCCAATGAAGCGCAAAAACTCAGCGCTTGCGTCCGCAAATCCGGTCACATTCCCGTGCCCGCAGACAGCTTGAAAAGCGTTCTCCAGTTCATGAAGAAAGATCCTCCCGGTTTGACGCTCATGGGCTTGAATGGACAATCTTCTCAAATATTGAGATTCTTTGACGCGTATCGCGGCTTGGATTCTCAATCTCCGGTGATCGTCATGAGCCGGATGGCGAGCCTTGATGACGCCGTATCGATGATGAAAGCCGGGGCGCACGACTTTTGGGTGAAGCCCATCGCGCACGAACGTTTGGTCAAGACCTTGGAGCTGCTCGACGATCAGCAGGAGAGCGCAACCGCACCGGTTGTTGCGGGGTCGAGTCCCACCATCATAAGCCAAAATCCGGCAATGGCTCAGGTCATAAGCATCGCCAAAAGAGTTGCCGCAAGCAACGCGAGCGTCTTCCTTCAAGGTGAAAGCGGAACGGGAAAGGAGCTTTTCGCACGATTCATCCACGCCAACAGCGATAGGAGCGACAAAACCTTCATAGCCCTGAACTGCGCGGCGCTCCCGGAAACTCTGATCGAAAGCGAGCTCTTCGGACACGAAAAAGGGGCTTTCACCGGAGCGATCAAAGCCAAGGAGGGTAAATTCGAGCTTGCCGACAAGGGCTCACTCTTTCTCGATGAAGTGACAGAAATCCCGATTCACCTCCAGTCGAAGCTTCTGCGCGTTCTCCAGGAGGGCGAAGTGGACCGGGTGGGTGGAAAATATCCAGTACCGGTCGATGTGCGGGTGATTGCCTCCACCAATCTAGCCATGGAAGAGACGTTGAGGGCGGGTCGTTTCAGAAAGGACCTCTATTACAGACTCAATGTAATCCCTCTAAAAATCCCTCCCCTAAGGGAGCGGAAAGATGATATGCCGCTTCTTTGCAGCCATTTCATGGACAAGTACAATGCGCTCCACCGATGCGCCGTCGAAGAGATAAGCGCAGACGGGCTCAAGGCCCTCCAGGCCTATTCCTGGCCGGGGAATGTGAGGGAACTGGAAAACGTGGTGCAGCGCGCGGTGCTATTGAGCCAGGATCGAGTGCTCGGGCCGGAGCATTTCATCTTCGACGTGGAATTCGAAGCGCCGTCTTCGGATATCGACCTCATGTCCATCGAGGCAATGGAAAAGATACTCATCCAAAAAGCGCTCACGGCTATGGGAGGAAACCGCACCCGCGCTGCGGACATTCTCGGGATAAGCGTTCGAACCCTGAGGAACAAGCTTCACGAGTACAAAGATTCAGATGGAGAAGAGTAGACGCCGTCCAGAATAGGGCCGCAATCATTTGCAGGTGAGCTCCATACTGATATCGATCGCCCTCGCCGAATGAGTCAATGCTCCGCAGCTGACAAAGTCCACGCCTGTTTCCGCAATCGACCTTACCGTATCCAGGGTGACCCCTCCGGAGGCTTCCAACAAACATCGCCCAGCCGTTCGTTCTACGGCCCGCCGCATGAGATCGGGTTTGAAATTGTCCAGAAGAACAATATCAGCGCGAGCGTTGAGAGCTTCGTCCAGCTGGTCGAGATTTTCCACCTCGACTTCTATTTTCAACGAGTGGGGCGCGCCGCGACGGGCTCTTTCCACAGCCTCCCGAACCCCGCCTGCGGCCGCGATATGATTGTCCTTGATGAGCACGCCGTCCGAGAGGCCGAAACGATGATTGGCGCCTCCTCCGTGGCGAACCGCTTCCTTTTCGAGAGAGCGCCATAGAGGCGTGGTTTTTCGAGTATCCAGCAGGCGGCAGCCGGTTCCGGAGATGGCGTCCGCCATTTTCCTCGTGAGAGTGGCTACTCCGGAGAGTCTCTGGAGAAGATTCAATGCAGTCCTCTCTCCCGTCAGAAGAGTTTTGATGAGCCCTTCCAGTTTGAATGCGGGAACATCCGGTTCAATCGTATCCCCGTCTTTAAAAAAGCTCACGATTTCGATGCTTGGATCGATGAGCTGAAAGACTCTTTTGAAAGGATGGGAACCGGAGAGGACAAACGGCTCCCGCCCAAAAACCACAGCTTCTCCGCGAACATCGGCATCCACGACTGCATCCGTGGTCACATCTCTTTGACCGATGTCTTCGTCAATAGCCAGCCACAGCAACATGTCCGTCCGGTTCATGGTTCAATCCTCTATTGAGATTCCTTACGCAGGGCTTCGATTCTCTCGTTTTGACGGCGTAGTTTTTCCATCTTTTCTCCCAAGCGCGCCGCCTTCTCTCTTTCCTTTTCAATGACATCAGGAGGGGCCTTGCCAAGAAAATCCTCGTTTGAGAGCTTCTTTTGGGTGAAGCCGAGCTCCTTTTCGATCTTTCCTATCTCTTTGCGGAGACGGTTGGATTCGCTGTCGAAATCCAGGATATCCTTGAGAAGGACATAGACTTCCACTTTCCCCGTAATTGCGCTGGCGGCAAACCTGGGCTTCTCGATCTCTCCGACGAGCCCGGCGTCGAGCCTGGCCAGGCGGGCCAAGTCTCCTATAGCGCCAAAATGAGAATTGAGAAGATTCTTGATCGAGTCGTTTTCACAAAGGCATATGACTTCGACACGAGTCGATGGAGGCACGTTCATCTCGCCGCGAATATTCCTGATCCCATTGATCACGGCCATAATGACTTCCATCTCTTCCTCGGCCTGAGCGTCCACCCGTTCCGGGTCCGTTTTGGGCAGCACCGCATCCATTATGCTTCCGGAAGTCTGAGGGAGCTTCTGCCAGATTTCTTCCGTAACAAAAGGCATAACGGGATGGAGCAGGATAAGTATCTGCTCCAGCACCCTTACGGCCGTAGCCCGGGCTATCTCCTTGGCGTCCGGATCTTCGCCGTAGAAGTCCTGCTTGACCATCTCGAGATACCAATCACAGTACTCGTGCCAGAGGAACTGGTAGAGCGATTGAGCATATTGGTTGAAATGATAGTTCTCCAGGGCCTCGTCCACTTCGCCAATCACTCTTTGGAGTCTGCTGAGTATCCAACGGTGCATGAGGCGGTCCGGTTTTCTCGGCAGCTCGGCAATCTCCTGCGCTCCTTCGGTGTTCATAAGCACCAGACGCGCGGCGTTCCAGATCTTGTTGACAAAGTGTCTGTAGCCTTCAATGCGGTCTTCGGAAAGCTTCACATCGCGGCCCTGCACGGCGAAAGCGGTGAGAGTGAAACGCAAAGCATCCGTTCCGTATTGATCCATCATGATGAGAGGATCGATGACATTCCCTTTGGACTTGCTCATCTTCTGGCCCTGGGCGTCCCGAACGAGCGCATGGACATAGACGTCCCGGAAAGGCGCTTTGCCCATGAAGTGAAGGCCCATCATCATCATTCGAGCAACCCAGAAAAAGAGAATATCGAAGCCCGTAACCAGCACCGAGGTGGGATAGTATTTCTTCAATTCCGCGGTCTCATCAGGCCAGCCCATGGTCGAGAAGGGCCAGAGAGCGGAGCTGAACCAGGTATCCAGCACATCGGCTTCCTGCTCCAGGCGCTCGCTTCCGCATCGAGGACAGGCGGTCGGATCCTCCATGGCGACAGTCACTTCTCCGCACTCTGCGCAATACCATGCGGGAATTCGATGTCCCCACCAGATCTGTCTGCTGATGCACCAGTCCTCGACATTTTCGAGCCAGATGAAATAATCTTTCTCCCATTTTGCGGGAACGATTCTGGTCTCTCCCTGGCGAACCGCATCCATTGCCCTCTCGGCAAGAGGCTTCGTGGAAACGAACCACTGCAGGGAGAGCATGGGCTCGACAACATTCTTGCATCGATAGCAGTGGCCGACGCGATGCTTGTAATCCTCGACTTTGGCAAGGAAGCCGCCCGCCTTGAGATCTTCGAGAACCTGTTTACGGCAGGCATACCGATCCAGGCCCGCATACCGGCCGGCTTCTTCGTTCATTACGCCGTTTTCGGCGATTACCTGCACAATGTCCAGGCTATGCTTCTTGGAGAGGTCGAAGTCATTGAAATCGTGGGCCGGAGTAACCTTGAGAGCGCCGGTTCCGAATTCGCGCTCGACATACGGGTCTCCAATCACGGGAATAGGGCGGTTCATGAGCGGGAGGATGACGTTGCGGCCGATGAAAGAGGAGAACCTCGGATCTTCGGGATGAACGGCGACAGCTGTATCGCCGAGCATGGTCTCCGGCCTCGTTGTAGCCACAATGACCGCGCCCTTGCCGTTTTCGAGGGGGTAGCGGATATGATAGAGGTGGCTGTCCAGCTCTTCGGCTTCCACTTCAATGTTGGCGAGAGCCGTCATGCAGCGCGGACACCAGTTGATCATCCTTTTGCCGCGATAAATGAGCCCTTCTTCATAAAGCTGCACAAAAACCCGGCGAACCGCGCGCGAGAGGCCCTCGTCCATGGTGAAGCGCTCACGGGACCAATCGCAGGAGGCGCCAAGCCTTTTGAGCTGATTGAAGATGATGCCGCCGTACTTTTCTTTCCACACCCACACGCGGTCCAGGAAGGCTGCTCTTCCAAGCTGATCCCGGCTAAGTCCTTCCTTGCCAAGCTCGCGCTCCACAACGTTCTGCGTAGCGATTCCCGCATGGTCGGCCCCGGGAACCCAAAGAACATCAAAACCCTTGAGACGCTTATAGCGGCAGAGGATATCCTGGAGCGTGTTGTTGAGGGCATGCCCCATATGCAGCTGCCCGGTGACATTGGGAGGGGGAATGACTATGCTGAACGCGGGCTTCGAAGCGTCCACATCCGCCCGAAAATACCCGCGATCCTTCCAAAAGGAATACCAGTACAGCTCAAGCTCATGAAAAGTATACGACTTTGGCAACGCCCCTTCACTCATCTATTGCTCCCTTGTGCTCCTCTCCATCCAAGACTGGTTGACGCGCCTCACGACATGAGGAGGAGACGGACACTCTCGATTCGGAAAAACACGCTCAAAAAATAAATTGATGTTAACGCACTTTCGCGAAAGGCTCATGAAAGAATCAAAAAAACCGGTTATTTCATCTCATCTTTCAGACGCTGGATCTCTTCCTGCAAAATACTTCTCACAATGCCGGGAAGCCTGGCGTCTATAATCTCCCGGATTGTCTGCGCAAGCCTCTCTTCCATCCGAGAAACGGCTGCATCGAGAACCGCTTCGGAAGCAGCGGATGCGCTTTCGGAGACGGCCGAGATCTCAGGCTCGTCAAATATCAGATCCTTGGCCTCGAGCCTTTTATCATCATCGCCAACTACATCGGCATTAAAGCGCAACAGCTCATCTAAATTATCATTTTGGCTTTCATCGCCAAAATCAAGCTCCTCTTCGGAATCCTCCGTCGAGGACTCCCCTTCTGAAAAAGCAAGCTCTTTGAGGATATCGTTATCCAGAACATCGTCCGATCCCTCGTCCAGGGGGCTGTCGATATCTCCCAAGTCAGGCTCCGCATCCAAGAGCTCGACTTCGAGATCTGCTTGATCTTCATCGTCAAGCAGCTCATCTTCCAGATCCACTATGTCGTCGAGATCGATGATGTCATCGTCTTCCAGATCGTCATCCAAACCGATCCCGATGATCTGGGGGGAATCGATCTCATCCTCTTCCGGTTCAAAGGGCTGTTTCGGCTTTTTCATTTGGTTGTTCCCGCATCATGGAATTTATGTGTGTTTCTGTTTTCGACCGTAAGGAAACGCCTAAGCTCGAATGGGCGGGTTTGAAAAACTCAACCGCTGCTCACTCATATTAACTCCTTCGGAAGAGCAAGGAACCGATACCATGCAAAAAAATGCTCTGTCAAGGCACATATTCGAAAAGCAGGACAAGGGCCGTTTCCTTTTCAGTTGACGCCTCGATTGCATGCTTTCCGCATCAGAGCTTCATCCAGGGTCTTGGGAGGAAGATTCTCTTATAGAGCTCCATCGCGTAACGGTCTGTCATTCCAGCGATATGGTCGCATACGCGACGTTCTCGAGGAATCTCGGAATCGATTTCTCCCACTTCGTTGCTGAAAATCTCATTATCTTTCATGAAAATCTCATAAAGATCCGTGATGATCTTCCGCGCCCGCTTAAACTCTTCCCGCATCAAGGCAATCTCGTAGACATTCTCGAAGAGAAAAGCTCTGAGAGCTTCGACTCGCGCAAGCATTTCAGGGCTAAGGCTGATTTCGCAAAGGTTGACCTCAAGAGTATTAAGGATGATGTCCTCCACGAGCGTATGGATTCTTTTTGAATGTCGAGACCCGAGGTTGCGCCGAATGTCGCCGGGAATATCGCCAGTCTTGAGGATACCGGCCCTCAAAGCGTCGTCCAGGTCGTGGTTCAAGTAGGCGACAATATCCGCAAGCCGCACTACCTGGCCTTCCAAAGTGGACGCTCTTTTGGCCGCCGCAACCATGATCGGGTTATCACGTCCTTTGGAATGCTTGAGGATGCCTTCTCGCACTTCCATTGTCAGGTTGAGCCCACGGCCATCCTTCTCCAGATGATCTACAATACGCAAACTCTGTTCGTTATGATAGAATCCTTCGGGAACGAGATCGTTAAGCACCTTCTCGCCGCCATGCCCAAAGGCTGTATGTCCCAGGTCATGGCCGAGCGCTATCGCCTCGATGAGGTCCTCGTTCAACGCCAGCGCGCGCCCGATAGTGCGTGCGATTTGCGATACTTCGAGCGTATGCGTGAGCCTGGTGCGATAGTGGTCGCTGCTCGGCGCCAGGAAAACCTGAGTTTTGTGCTTGAGGCGCCTGAATGCTTTACAGTGCACAATGCGATCGCGATCTCTTTGAAATGCGGTGCGCAGGGAGCATCCCGGCTCAGGCCTCAAACGTCCTTGGCTGTTCGCGCTAAGTCTGGCCTGCGGCGCCAGGAACACGCGTTCTCTTTCCTCCAGGCGCTCTCGAAGGGGAAATGAGGGGATCTTGGAAGATTTCTGTTTTGGCATTGACCTGACCCATTTTTTTTCGGTAGATTAAGCAGTCATGAAAATCACTTTGTACCGATATTTATTGAAAGAGCAGGCAGTTCCGCTCATCGTGTGCTTCATGGGGCTGACGGCCATATTGATCACCGCCCGCCTCATGCAGCTGACCCGATACCTTTTCACTTCATCCCTGACCCTATTCGATCTGGGCCAGGTGATGGCGTTCGCCACGCCCAAGCTCATCGTCTTCGCTCTGCCCATGGCGACGCTCATCGGCGTCCTCCTGGCATTCCTGAGGCTAAACAGCGACAATGAGCTTATTATTATGCGCTCCGCGGGACTCGGCTTCAAGCAGTTCCTGCCGGCCGTGCTGAGCATCGTCCTGATTACGACCGTCATCTCCCTCGTCAATACGATTTACATTATGCCCTCGGCCGATCTAGCTTTTAAGCTGAAGCTCAAGTCCCTCAAGCGAGCGGGCTTGCCCGTCCTGCTCAAAGAGGGCTCTTTCATCGACGCCATTCCCAATCTCATCTTCTTCTTCCGAAGCGTGAACACTTCCGAGCTCTCCATCGAGGGCGTATTCATCCAGGACCGAAGAAGGCCCGACGTGCGGCTCGCCATCGTCGCCGAGCGCGCTCAAATCCAGTATGATCGGAATTTCAATCACATCGTGTTCAATATCTCCAATGGAGTAATCACCCGCATACCGGATAACTACAAGGATGCCCAGGCGGTTGGCTTCAAAGCCTACGATCTCACGCTCTCCCTCGATGAGCTTTTTCCCGAAGCCGCCAACGCTTCAAAAAACAAAAAAGAGATGTCTCTTGCCGATTTATACGAATATATGTCGAGTAGAAAAGGAAAGCTCGGCAGAATGTCTGCCTTGGAGCTCAATTATCGTCTTGCTCTCCCGATGAGCTGCTTCTTCCTCGGCTTGATAGGAGCTCCACTCGGGGCGCTTTTTCGTCAGCAAGGACGCATGACCGGCTTGACGCTCGGCCTGTTGATCTATCTCGGCTACTACGTTCTCTTTTCCGCCGGAAAAGGATTGGGGGAAAATGAAATATTGTCCCCGACCTTGGCCATGTGGGCGCCCAATTTGGTCACCCTTGCCACGGCTGTCTATCTATGGACGAAGATGGAGAGAGAAACGCCCTTCGGCCCTGCCTCCGTTTGGCGATCCCTGCAGTATCGACTGCTGAGCGTATTGAATACATGCCGCAAGGAACCAAATCCATAATATGAAGATCATCTCCCGTTACGTTCTCAAACATCTGATTCCTGTTTTCTGCCTTGCCCTTTCCGCTTTTGTGGGCCTTTATCTGGTGGTGGATTTTTTTGAGCGTATTGACGACCTGTTGGAGGAACATGTGGCCTTTGAGGATATGTGTCTTTATTTCCTCTACAAGCTTCCCTTCACTGCCTCCCAGGGAATTCCTCTATGCTTCCTGCTCGCCACCTTGATCGCCCTTGGAATATTGAAGCGCAATCGAGAGCTCATTGCGCTGAAGGCCGCAGGCGTGAGCGCCACCGTTTACACATGGCCGATTATCGCCGCAGCGATGGCGGTCTCAATCCTTCATTTCGGCTTCGGAGAGGCGATATCCCGTCCGGCGCATCAAAAGGCTCAGCTCATCTGGCAGCAGGAGGTTCAACATCTGAAGGTGTCCGCGGCCTGGAACCAGGAAAACGTCTGGTATCACGGCGAGGATGTCATTTATGAAATCAAGCTCTACGATAAAAATAGACAGATAATGGAGAATGTGTCGATCTTCTTTTTTGATCCTCAATTCAGACTGACTCAACGGATAGACGCGCGGCGGCTGCGATGGCAGGGAGACAAATGGCTGGCTGAAGATGGAATCATTCTTCGCTTTCAAGGAGCGGACGCCGAACAGGAGTGGTTTTCACAAAAGGAAATGACGTTGGCTGAAACTCCGCAAGACCTCGCAGGCCTTGCGCGCCAGCCCGAAGATCTCGGCTGGCTGGATCTTTACAAATACATTCAGAAGATCAGCGAGGAGGGCTACAATGTAATTCCATATGCAGTTGAGCTCCACAACAGGGCTGCATCGCCTCTAACCACTTTGATCATGGCCCTCTTAGGCGTCGTCATCGCTTTACGGCAGGGGCTTCATGGAGGGATCGCGCTCGGGGTGGGAGTTGCTCTTTCAACTGCGGTCGTCTATCTCGCCGTATCACATCTCGGATCTGCTCTTGCAACTGCGGGGATATTGCCCACTGCCGTCGGCGTCTGGGCCGGCAACATACTCTTCGCCGCCGCAACGGTTTATCTCAGGTTGACAGACGCAGGCTAAAGACGGAGGGCGGGAGATTCTGCGGAGAAAAAATTCCCAAGCTCCCCCTCCATCCTTCAGCCCTGCCCTTTTGCTCATCACCCGGGCAATCTCGTCTCCAAAGCCATGGCTATCTTTTTCTTCAGTTCCGTCAAATCGAAGCTCTTGACGACATAAAAGTCCGCTGCAATGGATTTCATATCTTCTTTGAAGGTGTCATAGGCCGTTGAAAGAATGACCGGCAGGTCATAAAACTGGTTGCGTATGTCCTGGAGTAAATCCAATCCGTTGTAGTCGACCATCTTTATATCGAGAACCACAAGGTCCGGCTTTTCATCGTCAATCTTTTCCAATAGCTTATAGCCGTTTTCAGCCGTAATGACTTCATAGCCCGCCTCCTTGAGCTCCTCGGAGTACAGGAGTCGGATATGTTCTTCATCGTCAACTACCAAAATCTTGGGCATAAGTATTCCTCCTTGGCGTTTCTAATCATTCCCAGGCCTTGACGAGATACGGTTTATTCTCTTCAAAAATCATGCACTCATTCTCAATGTATTCTTCCGCCTGCTGAAGGGACATCCGCTCCGTTTTCTTAACAAATGTCAAAACCTTGCCAAGATAAAGCGGCAGAAGAGAATCCAGGATGTTGACGCGCTCGATCTCCTTGGCTTTGTAATAGGCCGTAGCGGCGTCAAAGAGGATTCTGGCCCACGTCTGGCTGGGCAAGGAAAAGTGCTGTAGTCCAAGGCCGCGAATTTCCTGCAGCTTATGAAAGACCGTCTGGTCGAATACTCGATCCCAGACGCCGGAAAAACTGTCAAATCCTTGTAGAAACCTTTCGTGCAGTTTGGCTGCGTTAACCTCCACGGGCAGCGGAGTCTCGACTTCGTGAACATCCATTCCGAACAAAGCTGTGGGCTTACTCCATTTCACCTGTCGCCAGAAGTCGGAGTAGGCGATGAGCAGATCGAAAATGGTCCCCACAACCTGCCGAAACAGAGAAGCCAAGTGCGCATACGGATCTTTGATTCTGTGAATTTTGGGAGAGCCGATGAACGTCTGACAAATGGGCGAACGGGCATTGAGCGCTATGGTGGTCATCCAGACGTCGATCCCAAAGTTCTGCACCGATTCATTCCATATCGGCGAGTCAAGGAAAAGGTCGACCAATTGCCCTTTAAAAGCGAAGTCGCCGGCATTGGGCTGCCTGACCCGTCTCCCATAAAGACAGCGCGTTAGAGGATACACAATGGAATTTGTCAGAGTCGCCTCATATTTATGACGCACATACAGCGGGCAGACATAGCCCGCGCCCTTGAGGATGGGCTCCGCAAACTTGCGAACCCAGTGCGGGGCCACATTCTTCGTGTCCGCCTCCATCACCACGACCACCTTTGGCTGCAGTTCACGCACCTTTTCGAAAAGGTTTCGCAGGTTATTTCCTTTTCCCATGCTCCCGGGATCCGTGGAAAGATAGATTTTGGGAATCGTCCCCGAAGCGGAGAAAAAAGCTTGCTTGGTGCCGTCCGCCGAAGCATTGTCGCAGTTGATGACGACGCTGGAATAGTCGCCGAAAAACTCCGATAACCCTCTGGAAACTTGTTCGACCGTATGAGCTATGGAGTCCGCCTCATTGAAAGAGGGAATCGCCACAACCACATCGGCTTTGCTTATCGTGTCAGGATTTTCTTCGTAATATGCCATGGCCTACGTCTCCCGCTCCATAAACTTTTCGGACATCTTTTTGCTCGATAAATTGAAAAACTCGGCAATTCCTTCAAAGCATTCGGCATACATCTGATACAGATTTGGCGACGACTTCCTCCACCACGCCCTGAAAGCCCATTCACCTTCGAGATGATCAAAGCTCATCTGCTAAGGACTTCCGGCGTCAGGCCACACGGCAAAGCCAATCATTCGCCTCTGCTTCCTCTATGAATCGCTTCAAGCAGATAGGCGAAAAAGACCAGCAATCCAGCAGTCATTAAGGAAAAACCTTTTGTCGCCGCGGGAAAGAAAAGACGAGTCAGAAAAAAAGCGAACACCAAGCCGAGGACGATCCGGATGACTAAAACCTTCAGTCGCATCTACGGGAATGTTCCTTGATTTCCGGCTGATTTGGTTGAGGTATTCACCCAGGCTTTGTCTATTATTTGGGCTCATTTACATCCGAATTCCAATGGACGTGAATAAGCGTGCGAACCTGCATTGCCCCTATTCTTCCAGGTTATCGCCCTCCCATCCCGGCGCTGTAAAGAACGGAGCAGCGCTTCAACATGCCTTAAGCGAGTCTTCGGCCGATTGTAAATTCATGCACTCTCAATAAGCATCCTAACGATACCTATAAATCTTGTCAAGCTCATCGCTACTCCAACAATTGTCTTCCATACAACGCTCCATTCCTTGCTATCGCCAATAGACATATCCTATACCAAGCCTGGATGACCTGAATATATAGGCAAAAAGAGTGGACGCTTCACCTTGGCCTATGTACGCCTTTGCGCTCTCCGGAATCTCGAGCGCCATCGCCGGAGAACATATTCTGATATAGTATTTATACTTGCCTCTCAAGGCTGTCGACGATAATAATCCCGGACTCAGAAAAAGAATGCGCAAGACTTTTCTCAACGCCGTCAGAAGGCGATTCTTGCTGCCGGCGCTAACGAAAAACTTGGGCTATTGAAGAATTGCTTGCTAAGGTCTTCAGAAATATCTACATAATGGTTGAGCCAATGACGCTTCAGGTTGGATCCGGCTTCCAATTGTAACCGCCAATATCGCTACTCAAACATTCAAGGAGGAAATAATGCAACCGGACATGGTCAAAAACATCGCTTTCTGCACGGATTTCTCCGACAATGCCGACCGAGCCTTTTTGATCGCCAAGGACCTCGCCTGGCGTTACGGAGCCGTATTGCACATCGTCCATGTAATGGTGAATTTCTCCGTCTCGCCACCGATACACGCCACCTATATGCCTATCGAGTACGATCCGAGCTTTGTGGAGCAGGTGACCGAGGCCGCCCGAGAAACCATCCAAACTCGTTATGTGAGTCAGCTGAAAGAAAAACAGCCCTTTGAGATCCATCTGCTTTCGGGCTACTCGGCGTCGGAGATCATTAGAGCCGCCAAGGAGAGTACAATCGATTTGATCGTTATGGGATCTCATGGACTTACGGGCATAGCTCATGTGCTGTTCGGAAGCACGGCGGACAGAGTCGTGCGCAAGGCGCCCTGCTCGGTCCTGACGGTCAGAGCCCCTGAAGCGTAGCAACGGGGCTTATTCAGCTTTCAACCAATTAGAGGATGCAAAACTTAGAATGGATAAAAGAAGAGTAATTCTCGTAACGGGTTGCGCGGGATTCATCGGCTTTCACCTGTCATCGCGGCTGCTCGCTGCCGGAGATTCGGTAGTCGGCATCGACAACATGAATGACTACTATGACGTCAACCTCAAGAAGAACCGTTTGAAGCAACTCGAAGATCATCCCGGCTTTCAGTTCCAGCAACTCAGTCTCGAAGACCGGTCGGGCATCGAGGATCTTTTTCAGAAGCATTCTTTCGATGTGGCGGTTAACCTGGCGGCCCAGGCGGGAGTCAGATATTCTCTAACCAATCCACACTCCTATGTGAACAGCAATGTTTCAGGTTTTCTCCACATACTGGAGGGATGCCGGCACACCAAAGTGAAGCACCTCGTCTTCGCTTCTTCCAGCTCCGTTTATGGCGCCAACACCGCCATGCCCTTCTCGGTTCATCAGAACGTTGACCACCCCGTGTCCCTCTACGCCGCCACGAAGAAGGCAAACGAGCTGATGGCTCATACTTACTCTCACCTCTACGGGCTTGCCTGCACCGGATTGCGGTTCTTCACCGTTTACGGCCCATGGGGACGACCCGATATGGCGCTTTTCCTTTTTACTCGCGCCATCCTGGAAGGAAAGCCCATCGACGTGTTCAATCATGGAAAAATGAGGAGGGACTTCACCTACATAGATGATATTGTCGAAGGGGTCGTGCGGGTAATGTCCAAAGCTCCCGAACCGAATCCATCTTGGAGCGGCGATGCTCCGGACCCGGGCTCCAGCTACGCGCCCTACCGCATATACAATATCGGAAACAATCAACCGGTAGAGCTGCTAAGATTCATCGAGGCGATCGAAGAGTGTCTCGGCAGGAAGGCGGAAAAGAACTTCCTTCCGCTCCAGCCCGGCGATGTCCCTGCAACCTATGCGGATGTGGACGATCTGACGCAAGACTTCGGCTTCCGCCCGCAGACCTCTATCGAAGACGGCATTGCGCGCTTTGTCAAATGGTACAGGGATTATTACAAGGCGTGAGGCGCTATGACGCAGCCCGTTCAAAGCCATTGAATGATCCGAATCAAAAAGAATGCCGCCTCGCATTAATGAGAGGCGGCATTATCATACCTTAACAAATGGGAAAGAGCGCCGGTTGCAGCGCACCGATCACTTAAGGGAGCATTCTCCCCTGAAATACTTCCAAACCCTGCATCTTTTCCCATTCTTCTTGTTCACGCATAGGTGATCGACCGTCACGCCCTCCGATACTACCGGCTTTAGCAAGTAGCCGTTCTCTAAACATTTTCTTGCCGCTGGATTGCCTCGAGCAGGCGAGCCATGCTCCCGGGGCGCGCCGCTTTCCTGCGCGCCACATGCCGCAGAAAGAAGAAAAACAGCGCAACCGGCCGCCATCATTCGCCTGATGGATCTCTTCATATTATTCACCTTTTGGCATCGGGATCATTTTGACGGGAAAGACAACCTTTTGTATGGACTCATTGGTTTTCGACAAGACACGGTTCTCCTCCCGCTTCACCCGAGGTTTGGGAGCGGATTGCGAGCCATCCTCAAGGAGCTCCAGCTTGCGGCCGCCTTCAGGAGTTGCGCTGATCTTCACCTTTTTGACGGATACGTCCTTGGAAGGCAAAACTTTTCCGTTATACGCCTTGCCTGCTGTAGCCGTTTCAGCGTCTGAACCGGAATCCGTTTTCTGTGGCGCTGCCGGCTGTTTCGCTTGTGCGGCGCCCCAATAAGAAATCGGAACGACGCCCCAAGAAAGCGAGGCGTTATTGAGCTCGTTGGCTTCATTCAGCCTGTTTTCGGGATCGACCGACATGGCCATGAAATAGACGCCGGGGGGTACGTAATCGTAAATCCAACCATAGTGAGCGTCGTACATCAATCCCCAGTATAAGTTGAAATCAGCAGGATCGGTATAATCTCTATAATATACCCATCCCGGCGGAGTGGTCTCGGCCGCTGACTCGGTAAAGAGAAAAATGTCGTTCAGGTCGCCGATGACTTCATTGGGGCTGAGGACCAGATTGATCGTCCAACCGGGAGCTGCATTGGCGCCTCCATTATTAGCGATATCATAGGTCAAGACTCCATTTCCGTAGTAGTCCCACTCCGCATACCATGTTTCGACCTCCATGTCGGGCAGGTCATTTGCGATCTGAATCAAGTCTTGGGCAAGCGAGATGTTGTCATCTTCGTTGGATTCGTCCACTTCTTTCATGTCATCCACCCAGAGAGCCATGTAATATACCCCCGGCTTTATCTGATCCGGAAAGGCGAACGGTATGGCATTGTTTTCATCACGGTACGCCGCATCGCCCGGAGCCAGATCAAAGGGTATCTCCTCATAGATCACATACGTATCGCTCACGGTAAAATTGGAGTCGGTAGAAAGCAGCAGGCTGACATCCGCGCCCGCCGGGGCGACCCCAACTCCCGTATTGCTGACCGTCCACTGCAGCAAGCCTTCGCCGCGCGGAGAAGGATCATAGCTTGCCTCCCATGTTGTAATGGACAAATTCGGCAAATTCTCCGCGGGCGGCGGGTCAACGGGATCGGGATCCGGAGGCGTTTCATTCTCTTTATCTTCAAGCACATAGGCGTATTTCAAGATCGTCGTGCTTTGCCCATTGGCCGACACCGTAGTGGTTGCAGAGCTGTAGGGCAGCCAGAAATAGCCATTGTCGCCCCAATTCTGTCCCCAGGAATTGATGATTTTCAATGCGCCGCCGTAACGGTTGTCGTCATAGCCGACGATGGTGATCGCATGGCCTCCGGCGCCTCCTGTAAACGTGTTGTAAACGGAATTGGGACCCTGGAGATAGCTGAGCGAATCGAAGGCCATCACGCCGCCCACTACCGGCAGACGATTGGCCAAAGCAGATTTGATCTCAACAATACCGTTGAGCGTCTTCCACTGTTTGCCTTTGTACTTCGAGGCCTCCTGCTTTGCGGCGTTGGTCGGCTGGGTCAGGTAATCATTGGCGTTGTATGACATGGTCGCCAAAGTCGCGGCGCCTTGACTGACAATCAGATCCAAGGCGTCCGTAATGTAGGATCCATGGTCATTTCCACCATTGATCTGATTGTAGATGTAAGCCGGGCTGAACTTGTGCGCAGCCGGTTCAAGCGACCATCCAAGCTCGACCCGTTCCTGATAGGTTTTCAGGGCATAACCAGTGGCCCAGCCTACGCAACTGCTCTGACTACCCTGATCTCCCGGTTTTGGAAATTCACTGCTCAGATCCACCGAAGTCGGCAATTCGGGAGGAGCCCCGGGAGCCCCAAGCAGATCGCCCTTATAGTAGCCGGTAGGATACCCTGCGTAGGTCTGAGGATCCACTTCATTATTTCCTGTGCTCACCGTCTGTGTCGAGTTCTGAACATTGATGTTCACCATAGCGTTGTTGCTGAACTTTTGCCCGTCAGTGACTCGATAGGGCAAGGAGATAACGCCTGTGAAAGCAGGCAGAATAGTGACATAGAGCATCCCGGACTGCGAATTGACATAAGCGAAGCTATAACCTGTTCCGCTCTGCTCCGCTACGAGCTCATAGGCCAGCGTATCGCCATCTGCGTCCGTGCCGATAAGCTTCTTTTCCACATACGGAGTTATCGGATCGGCTGCAATCGAAATGTCAGCAGCCTGAGGCGCTTGATTGCCGGTCCCCTGCTCCGTCACCTGGACTGTCACCGAGCCAGTATTGTTGCTCTTATCAACATCGCCGCCTCCGCCCTTGACTTTAGCGTTATTTATGATTGAGCCCATGACGGTGGGCTTAACCACCACGCTCCAGGAGACTTCCTCTCCGGAAGCCAGCAAACTCTCTCTGCATTTGATATTTCGGCCTTTCCCGGTGACTTTGCATCCGTCCGATGCGGAGACCAAGGTTGTTTTTTGCGAAAGCTTTCCGCTTGCAGTGACGTTCTTCGCGCTGCCAAGACCCAAATTCTCAACACCAAAGGTATACGTAAGGTTTCCGTCCAGCGCCACTGAAGCTGCATTTGTCGTAACGCTAAGGGATAGATCGGCTTTCGCCTTAGCGGCTTGCGCCGGCGCACTTAATAAAAGAGCCAATCCGATAACGAGAAATCGAGTAAAAAAATGCTTGTGACCGGTGTGCATGGCAATCCTCCCCCTTTGCCCAAATGGCTCCTCCACAGAGCCTCTCTTTATTAATCCTGGAACGGGTTGCTTCACCAAACTGGATTGGATGCCGAGGAAATCATCTCAAGAACGGCATCCCTACATCACAGAAGCTTCGCCGCCCCGCCAGATAGGCGCAAGCCTCCCCATGCGCCATATTCCAATATGATCGGTTCAACTTTACAATACCTTACAATCGATACGCAATACCGTTTACGTTTATCGAAAAGGTTTATGTAGCCAGAGCTTTTGTACCTCATCCTGATCTCGATAGCCCGCTTGCCATCGGGATTGCTCAAGAATTAGCAAAGAGAGCGCATTGCATGAAATTAGGCGCATACTCAAAATTTAGGCAAGTCTCTCCCAAGGCGCTTCTTTTCCACCCAAAGTCAGTTAAATCGAAATGATTGTCAGTAGAGAAGCCTGAGATTCTGCACTCAACGTTGTGGATTAATTGCGCAACTCGAATAGCTGTAAGCGGCGAAAGGAAAAATTCGCAAAATGAGTTGACACCACGCACTTTTTTTTATATTAACACTCCGTGCAAGGGGCTGTAGCTCAGTTGGGAGAGCGCTTGAATGGCATTCAAGAGGTCGTCGGT
>CAZOEL010000017.1:91256-92285 GCA_964578835.1 uncultured Syntrophobacteraceae bacterium
CAAGAGCCCCGCGGACGACATTCCGGACCTGGGCGACGACGATGTCGAGATCGACGACGAGGACGACGACACCTTCCTGCCCGACGAGGAGGAAGAGGATGACGACGTTGCCGATATCATCGGCGTCGGCGGCGAGGACGACGACGAGATCTGACGTATCGGGCCGGCGGGCCGGATTCCGACAAAGTCGGCATTCGTGTCGGTGAGGCCTTGATCTTGCGGGGCGGCGGGGTTAGAAGCCGCCTCGATCTTTGGCGGGGTTCCCATTCCGCCAAGCTCTCCGCCGGAGACGGCGCGGCCGCGAGGTCGGAGCGTGGGGCCATAGCTCAGTTGGGAGAGCGCTTGAATGGCATTCAAGAGGTCGTCGGTTCGATTCCGATTGGCTCCACCATCCTTCCAGAAAGCCGCCGCAAGGCGGCTTTTTCTTTGCCGGTCATTCCACCGCACACCGGCTTTGCCCCCCCCAACAGCGCGCTAAAACCCCGAGATTGCAGGGGCGCTCTGCATCGTCCCGACAACCAAACGGCCTCCTCCCGGTCCAGGCGAGGCCGGGTGCTGATGGTGATGTCGCCCAGTGGCCGGGCCACAGCGCGGACCGGCCCGCCATCAATGCCGGGTGGCGCTGCCCAAATGGTTAACCATAGCCGTATTACTACTCAGGTGCCGTGCTGCGCTCGAGCTCAAGCAATCGAACGGGCCAGGGGCAGGACGTGCACACCCATCGACGATGCCCGCCGTTGGGAATACGCCCATGCTACCGGATCGACAGCACATGCCCAAACTCTCCAGCCTCTCCATCAAGGCGACGTTCAACCTGATTTCGGCCAGTATGGTCGTGGCGATCGCCATGGTCGCCACCGCAGCGGGGTTCTATTTCCTCGCGGCGGAAAAGATGACGTTTGCCCTCCAGCAGAAATACGATTCCCGCCAGTTGGCGGAGGAATTCCGCAAGGGTTCCGATGACCTGACCAGCCTTGCTCGCACCTACGTGGTCACCGGCGACGCCCAGTACAAGCAGCAGTATGATGA
>CAZOEL010000018.1:0-70798 GCA_964578835.1 uncultured Syntrophobacteraceae bacterium
CGGCGTCAAGAACTTTTTCGATCTTTCTCGAAATCCCTTTTCCCCTCGGCGGAAGCCTCTTGCTCTCATCTCTTCCGTTTCATGACCGGTCCAACGTTCACAACCAGCCTTACATTGCCCACCGGAAGAGCTTTTCTTTATAACCCGTTCCTCCAAAGTCTGTCAACACTTTTTTGAAGAAACTTACTGGCCGTCTTCCCTAACCGCATTCTTTTCCACGACCCTCTCGCATCCGAGCCGCTCATCGCTCGCGGTCACATTGGAAGAAGCGCTTTAGTATCAGCTCAGGACACTCTCGTCAAGGATTTTCTAGAGCCATTGATCTCAACGGGCCAACCCTGTTTAAACTCGACAATGCGTCTATGACTCGTATCCTTTTCCCAGACGCTGATTGCCAAAGCCCGGCATATGTTTAGAAGCTTGCCCGCATTATCAATCCCAAATCTAAGGAGTCTTCATTCGCTGCTGCTTGGCAAAGTGAGACGCTTCCAATCCTGCGACGCAACCCTCGCCAACCGCTTTCGCCATCTGCCAAGGAGGACCACAAATATCTCCAGCTGCAAATACGCCAGGCACATTCGTCTCCTGCTTCTTGTTGGCCACTATGTATCGCATCTCGGAATCGAGCGCGACTGCAAGCTTCGTAGCCAGCTCCAATGCCCCTTTGGCCCCAAGCTCTATGAAAATTCCAGAAGCCTCTATCCTCTCGCCGTTATCCAGTTCAACCGCATCCACCCCGTGCGCGCCTACAATCGCTGTCACTTTGCGTCCGGGATGGCGTATGATCGAACTGGATTCCACCTGATAGCTCAACTGCTCGCCGACGTTCGGCTCGCCATAGACCAGATGGACGGCGCCGGCAATCAGCATGAGACTCAAAGCTCCGAAAAACGCCGCGCTCTGGTTTCCCACGACAACGACCGTCTGATTGCGAAAGAAATTCGCGTCACAGTCGACACAGTAACTCACGCCTTTTCCCAGGAGCTCCTTTTCACCCGGAACATTCAAGCGATTGCGAGATATCCCCATCGCGAGAATAATAGAATAGCAAGTCAACATCTCCGAGTTCTCGAGGACGATGAAGAAGCGGCCATCTTCTGCCCGCCCCAAATCCACCACGTCCAGATCGATTAGGCGAGCCCCGAATTTTTCAGCCTGACTTCTTCCCTGCTCAAGCACCTCGCTTCCAGATAATATGGTATCCATACAGCAGTAGTTCTCTATATGGGCCTTGTAGAGCGAACTGCTCTGCACTCGTCCCAAGACCGCGACGCGAGCTTTGCTTCGCGCTGCATGCACGGCGGCTTGCAACCCTGCCGGCCCGCTTCCCAAAATAACCACATCGTATTCTGATGATTTCCGGTCCATTTCACCCTCCTTTAACGCCAACCGTCATCGAACGGCATCAACTGATTCGCCTCAGGCAACGGTCGAGAGCATGCCATAGGGGCAATCGGCGCATGCGCCTGCAGACGAACCCATTTGTGGAATGAGCAAAATTGCGCTTCCTTGTCGCCAAGCAAGCATCTTCCTCTTGCATTCATGAATCCCTCGTGATGATTTCAGCAAACGACGGATCTACATATCGCAAAAGTTTCCGGCAGATAATAAAGGTTCAGGAATTTTCTAAAAAGCACTTATCACTATAAGGCTTCGCAGTCATTCATGCACTCGTCTTCCGGCCGGATTCAAATCGCTGCAGCCTTGATCGCCTCTTGGAATCGCTCTTTTTTAGCTCGACGCGCGAGATCAATGAGGGATTCCGCATTATCGCACAAACGGAGCAACCCGGGCCTCAGTAAGGAATTGGTCTCAATAGTAATGTTTCGTGATTCTCATCCAGGAGAACCGTTCATCGACGATCCGGTCATCAATTCAATAAAAATGGGTTGGTAATTGAACCTCCAATGGTTATATATAGCAGCGTCACAGCGAAGAAGACCGAAGGTTTCGATCTGAGTAAAATGTTTATAATATAGGATGTTACGTTTGTGATTGAGAGCCGATCTCCTTTTGGGGAAAAGTTGTTTGGCGCTGGTGAGAGGCTTTTTGCGCGGCTTGCGTTTTTGCCCCGGTCCGGACAATTTCATGTCCGCTCTTGTCGCTCGCTATTGCCGATTGTTATTTACTACTTATACGTAGAGAAGCGCTCACGATCGCAGTGGGGTTATAAGCACTTGTGACCAGACCTTCCAAGCAGGCTGTGTTACTGACGACGCGAAAGTCATTCTCATGCAGGAAAAATCGAGTTTTTTGAAAACCATCTACAAAAATCTGGCCTCTCTCAAGCTAGGCGTTTTCATATTCTTCATCCTGGCGCTTTGCTCGATTATCGGAACGCTTTTGCCCCAGGGGCTTACGGAGCACGAATTGCACAGCGCCTACAGTCCCGGCGCCGCATGGTGGATAGAAACGCTGGGTCTGAATGACCTCTATCGCACGAGCTGGTTTCGTCTGCTTCTCCTGCTCCTTTCGGCAAACCTGATCGCTTGCAGCATAGAGCGCCTGCCAAAGACGCTCAAGCTTCTTCGCCATCAAGAAACCAAGTTGACGCCGAACAAGCTCCTCAAATTCTCTCATAATGCCGAAATATCCACCCGCTTGCCTTGGATCGAAGCCGAATCGAAGCTTTCAGCGATTATAGGGGAGGAATTCGCCCCCCTAAAACGTCTTGAAGGCTCTGACGCCTTCAATGCATTTGCTGAAAAAGGCCGTTGGAGTCCGCTTGTCGTCTACGTGGTCCATTTGAGCGTTTTATTAGTTTTGGCTGGAGCATTGATAGGCTCTATTTTCGGCTTTAAAGGCTTCATGAATATTTCGGAGGGCGAGGCTTCGGCTGAAGTAACGCTTTCAAGAGGAGACCGCTCGCTCATTCTTCCGTTCCAGGTCCGTTGCAATGAATTTGAGGTTACTTTTTACGACAACAGAGTTCCCAAAGAATTCCGATCGGACTTGACGTTTATTGAAGACGGAAAGGAAGTTCTCAAGCAGTCGATCCGCGTTAATGATCCGATTACCTTCCGAGGCGTCACATTCTATCAGTCTTCGTATGGGTCGACGTTGAAGCAGGCGGATGTGGAGTTTTCGGACCGAAGCACCGGAAAGAGCGTCAGAATGACTCTTCCTTTCCGACAGACGATGACAATTCCAGAGACCCAGGATCAGGTGCAAATTGTTGAATTTCAGCAGGATCTCAGCCGGTTCGGCCCCGCTGTCGGGATCGTCATCCAGAAAGCGGGCCAACAGGAATCGAGCGGATCATGGGTTCTTGTCAACATGCCCGAATTTCACGGCAACCGGATAGAAAATTATCAAATAAAGGCCTCCAATCTGCAGCAGATTGAATTCACAGGACTTCAAGTCAAGAAAGACCCAGGAATTTGGATGGTCTACTTCGGGTTTACAGCCATGTTGGTGGGAATAGGTCTCGCCTATTATGTGAGCCATCGGAGGCTTTGGATCTGGGCGGAGCCGGGAGAGAGATCCACGAGAATTATCCTGGCGGGTAGAACGAACAAGAATTCACTGGATTTTGAAAATCAGTTCAACCAGATTTGCGAAAGACTAAAAAGCGAGCTCAAATCCACCCCTGCCAAGAGATGAGGTATAGGCAATATATGAATAGCTCCATTCTTCTCAGCATAACCACTTTTCTCTACCTGGCGTGCACGATACTGTATCTTTCCGGAGTAGTCTTCCGATACAGGCCGCTACTTTTGTCCGGAAGCTACGCAGGATTCGTTACGCTCGTAATTCAGGCCGCAGGGATGCTCCTGCGTTGGCGCGAATCCTACGCAATGGGATATGGACACGCGCCTCTCTCCAATCTTTACGAATCGTTGGTGTTTGCTTCCTGGGCCATTATGCTTGTTTATCTACTGCTCGAGCTTCGCACCAAACAACGCGTATTGGGAGTTTTTCCCGCTCTCTTCGCTTTCCTCGCTATGGCTTACGCATCCTTTTCAACAAGCGTGGATTCCCAAATCCAACCCCTTCTTCCCGCGTTGAAGAGCAACTGGCTGATTGCCCACGTAATTACCTGTTTTCTCGGGTATGCGGCTTTCGCGGTTTCCGTCGGCATAAGCATTCTTCTCATCACCAAGAGATCCCAAGCGGCGGAAGCTAATCGAAAGGAAGCTTTATCCCTGATCCCATCGCCAAGACAATTGGACGAACTGAATCATCAGATGATTTTGTTCGGGTTTTTGTGGCTTTCTTTGGGAATAATCACCGGCTCGGTATGGGCGAACTCCGCCTGGGGAACTTATTGGAGCTGGGACCCAAAAGAAACCTGGTCGCTTATTACCTGGCTGGTGTACGCTGCAGTTCTGCATGCGCGAACCATGCAAGGATGGAGAGGAAATCGCGTTGCATGGCTATCCATTGTGGGATTCTGCTGTGTGCTTTTTACGTATTTTGGAGTAAATTTCCTGCTGAGCGGCCTTCACAGCTATGGCGCAAAATAATTCGGGAGTAAAGATCGACTATGTTCGGGCTGGGACCTTGGGAGCTTATTTTCATATTGATAATCGTGATTTTTTTCTACGGCGGGAAGAAATTATCCCGGCTGGGAGAAAATCTGGGCAGAAGCGTGACCGAGTTCAAGAAGGCGGTGCATGACTACCCATCTTCAGTTGCAGAAGAGCAGAAGAAGCTTCGCCTGGAAAAAGAAGAACGAGACAAGGCAAATCGCCATCACAAGCTTGACGAGGAATAGGTTCATATGTTTGATATAGGTTTTCCGGAATTGCTTGTAATTTTCGCAATCGCGCTGATCGTGATCGGCCCCAGTAAATTGCCCGATCTGGCTCGAGCCTTGGGCCGAGGGTACGCCGAATTCAAAAGAGCCACTAACGAGCTCAAGGAGACATTCGAGCAGGATGATACGGTTAAAGAGATAAAGAATGAATTCAATTCGGCGCAGAATGAGATTCTTTATGGTAGAAGCAAGGCTGTGAACACACCAAAAGATGCCGCTCAGAAAGCTCAAGCTGCTCAAGCCAAGCCTTCCAACGCAGGGTCTTCGGAAGATGCCGGCAATAGCGTGAATGATGAAGCTTTTGACGATTCCAAGTCGAAATCCGTAGAAGAAGCCCAAGAAGCAGAGCCTGTTGAGCCCCTGGTGGAAAATTCCAAAGATGCCGGACGATAGAAAAGAAGAAATGTCGGATGACAAGATGCCCTTTACGCAGCACCTGGAGGAGCTTCGCAAACGCCTCGTAATAAGCGCTGCTGCTATCGGAGTGGGCTTTCTCATTAGCTACGCCTTCAAGGAAAAGCTCTTTGAGCTGCTCATGAGGCCCTGGCTTGCGGCGCTTCCCCAGGGGCATGAAGCGAAGCTCATCTATACCGCGCCGCACGAAGCCTTCTTTACCTATCTCAAGGTTTCTTTTATCGCCGGCTTCGCCATCGCAATTCCTGTTATTTTTTACCAATTGTGGAAGTTCATCGCTCCAGGGCTCTATGAAAACGAGAAACGCTACATCATCCCCATCGTATTCTTCTCGAGCCTGTTCTTTCTGGGTGGCGCGTTGTTCGGCTATTTCCTGGTTTTTCCCATCGGATTTAGCTTTTTTACTTCTTTTGCAACCGATTTTATCACTCCCATGGTGAGCACCAGAGAATTTCTCAAGTTCTCTACACGTTTGCTTTTGGGATTCGGACTGGTTTTCGAGCTGCCTATTTTTGCTTTCTTTCTCGGCAGATTAGGCCTGATAAGCGCGGCATTCCTAAGACGCCAGCGCAGGGTGGCGATTGTCATCATCTTCATTATTGCGGCTGCTCTCACTCCGGGTCCTGACGTTTTTTCACAGTTGATGATGGCCGGACCGCTTCTTATACTGTACGAGCTCAGCGTCTGGATCGTGCACTTCTTCGGACGCAAGCCCGTGACCGCTGAGTCAAGCGAAGAGGAACAGCCCCATTCAGTCTCATAGACTCCTTAATATTGGCTTAAAGCTGAAAGGCGTATTGATCGATGGATAGAATCACTATCGTTCTGGCGACTAGAAACAGCGGGAAATTAAGGGAAATTCGCAAATTTCTCGAGGGATTTCCCGTTGAGATCATGGACTTGAACAGTTTCGGCCCCATTCCGGAAGTGAAAGAAGACGGATCGACCTTTGAAGAAAACGCCTACAAGAAAGCGAGCTTTACGGCGAAGGTTCTAGGGTTTCCCGCTCTTGCCGACGATTCCGGGCTTGAAGTGGCTGCGCTTGACGGCGCCCCTGGCGTTCGGTCGGCTCGTTATGCAGGGCCGGATGCAAGCGATGCGCAGAACAACGAGAAGCTCTTGAAAGAGCTCTCAGCAGCGGCAAATCGAGAGGCGCGCTTCTGCTGCGTACTTTCTCTCGCCGTACCCAGCGGACCGGCGCTCACTTATGAGGCGACCTGCGAAGGCTTAATATTGGAGGCGCCAAAGGGCAAGAACGGCTTCGGTTACGATCCGCTTTTCTTCTATCCTCCGCTTGAAAAAACCTTCGGCGAGATGACCATCGAAGAAAAAGCTCGGGTCAGCCATCGAGGCAAAGCGTTGGAGGAGCTCAAGAGCGAATTTGGCAAGATTTTGAAATGGCTTGACAAGAGGCTCGAGGAAGAAAAGCTCTTTCGCGGAAGGCATGAATGCGTCACAGCCGATAGATGATCTGACTGGATGCGTTCCAAAGGGATTTATAGAGAGAATCTGTACGGATGGTGAATCGGGAAAGCACAAGCGACATAATAACCAGTCTGGGCGATGGAATAAGAGAGAAAGTCGAAGCTCTCGTAGAAAACTGGAGCAGAGAAGGACTTCCAAGCCGTTCAACGCTTGCGAGCATTCTTCAAGATCTCATCGACTGGAGAGAGACGACGGGGTCTCCGGGACTGTGGGGCTCCTCGCCTCTCATGCTCACCGCAACGCTCGACGACGGCTGGGGCCACGGAATCCAGCTGATCGAGCTGTGTGGAAAAGCGGCAGGATTGCGCATTCATTCACTGGGACTGCTGCAGACCCCGGAAAGGATAGTCTCCGCATGCCATGGGCTTCTCCCTCGGGTGTTGGGGCTCACAATGCTGCAGTTTGATTCGGAAGAGGACTGCATTCATATCCGTAAGAATTTGCCTTCCGAGACGCAAATGGTTATCGGAGGTCCGCTGTTCCGCATCGATCCCGATCTCGCCTCGCGCATAGGAGCTCACTTCACAGCGCGGAACGCAACGGACTTCATGTCTTTTCTGTTGAAGCTCGAAGTTTGAAACCGACTTCCATCAACATTACTTCATACCATAGAGCTTCTTCCAAGGATTTCGGCGGGTTTCATTGGCGCTGACGAGAGCCCGGCCCAACGCCTTTACCGCTAATTGGGCGCAGTGCCGTTCAGCTTCAGGCAGAGTCTCGAGGTAGTCGACAATCGCCTGCTCCGTTATTTCCCACACGTCGCTAAGCGGCTTTCCTTCAGCCAGGTGGACAGCGGTATTGGCGCACGCCACCGAATACATGCATCCGTTTGTTTCAAACGCCGCGGAACGAACAACTCCGTCACGGATCAGCAGAAAAATTTCTATCGTGTCGCCACATTCACGGGTGCACTTCCCATAACCATCCGGTTGCTCCAGCATCTCTCGTTTTTCTGTCCGGAAGGCCATGGTAAGAAATCGCCGCGAATGGTGCTGCAAAAAGTCCTTGTTTATCTGGTTCATTTTGATCCTTTTGTTTGAAGAGTCGGTAGACGGAGCTAAGTATAACGCATCCATTCTCTCGCTCAAACATCAAGATCAAGGATTTCCTCAAGCATTTCATCAGATGCGACAACAGCCTTGGCATTCGCTTCGTAAGCTCTCTTGGCAACGTTCATATTTACCATTTCCCTGCCAATGTCCACGTCGAGCAAAAAAGTCCCAGCGGCGGGTCCATCAGTCACGGCAGAAGAGGCGCCCACTTGTGAGGAATTCCCTTCCGATGGAGAATCATTGCTTTTTGGAGCTCCTCCAGCAATCTTTCTCGCCGACTCCTCGAACAACGACTCCTGTCTGACCATACCGCCATACGCATGCTTAATGCTCTCTATCACAATCAGATTTCCTCTTCAAACAACGTCATCTTTCTGTTTACACTCACCCATATTCTGGAATAACATCGGTTCATCCCCCTCACTACTTTAGCCCCTCCCATTCGTAAAGAGAAAACAGCCGCTAAAAAGAGCATGGGGAAAGGAAACGTCTTGACTGTTACGACTCGGTTAGATTACTACTCAGTTGGCCTCGACAGCAGCTTTGGGGAGAACCTGCAATAGAAAAGATGCGCGCTTTCTCAATAATTTACAGGTCTTTCGGGGGCAAAAGGGTTGAATGCGGCTTGGTGCGCGTATTGAAGTAGACGAAGGCCCCGACAGAGGCGACAATGAAGTTCAACAGCTTAAGGCGGCAAGCGGAATAGGCTCATCTATTCTAATCGCCCAGACCCTAAGTTCAGCTTCTTCCATATGGGGCGTCACACGCCTTCAAGGAGGTTATATGCTCTTAGCGCAAGGATGCAGATCGATCATTAGAGCTCTGGCCGTTTGCCTTATCATGACATTTGTTCTTTCCTGCTCCAGTCTGCGAGGCGGCAGTAAGAACAGTGAAGGCCTTCTCGCCGCTGCGCAGGATTTGAATAACGCCATCCGCTGGCAAGATTACAAGACGGCTTCTGTCATAGTCGCCCCTACCCTTCAAGATGATTTCTGGGATCTGGCCGATGAGCTCCACAAGAGTGTTCGCATAATGGATTTTGAGACAAGAAATTCATCGGTAGACGAATCAGGTCAGTCAGGCGTAGTCGTTTTGCACTATCGTTTGTATTATACCAATTCTCCGCAAGTCTATACAAAAACGATCCACCAGCGCTACTGCTATTCGTCAAAAGATCAAGGCTGGCAGCTCGTGGAGCACGACCTACAGGGTCTTTTGCCTTGAAACCCCCTCATCCAGGGAGCATTTTTTTCGATCGTTTTGGAAACTGCATTTTGTCGAACCCGTCCGCCGACTTTCCGAACAATTGCTCATCTTCTTTTTCTTGCTCATCCTTTGGGCACTGGAAATCGAGCCGCATTATAGTTAGAATTATCTTTCAAAGTATTTAATGCCCTCTCCAAGGCTTTTTGGTTTATCTGCTGGCTGCGGGTGCTTATCTTCACCATGATCAATGTTTTGGAGCGGTTTTATGCGGCGCTCAGCCCTCTTTTGGGATGCGGAAAAGGCCAGACTGGGGACAAAGCTGATAATGGTGCGTAAGTTGGTGTTGGCGAATTGATTTTTTGCGAGCAAATAGTAATTTGGTATGGAATGTATCAAGGAATAAAAATATATTGCTCTTGAATGTTTTGACGACGACTCTAATGAGAACTCAAATCGGAACAGGAGCCGCCCGGGCATTCCCTGCTATTCCACGAAAACTATAAGTGTAAGGAGGCTTTTCTCTTGAGTCCGTTTTACAAAAATCTTGCCCTCTGGTTGGTCATCAGCCTAATGGTGATTCTACTCTTCAACATGTTTCATCAACCGCAGCAGACAAACAACGAAGCCACCTACAGTCAGTTTCTTACATCTGTGCAGAAGGGCGAAGTATCTCAGGTAACGATTCAGGGAGATCGAGTCATCGGCGCTTATTCGAACGGCAAGCTGTTTCGGACGTTTGTGCCGAGGGATTCCGATCTCATAAGGATACTGCGCGAGAACGGAGTCGATATTCAGGCAAAGCCGGAAGAGGAATCCCCGTGGTACATGACGATATTGATCAGTTGGTTCCCCATGCTGCTCTTGATCGGCGTCTGGATCTTCTTCATGCGCCAGATGCAGATGGGAGGCGGGAAAGCTATGAGCTTCGGCAAAAGCCGCGCTCGTCTACTCAATGAGAGCTCCAAGAAGATTCTCTTTGAAGACGTAGCAGGTGTTGACGAAGCCAAGGAGGAGCTTCAGGAAATTGTCGAATTCCTGAAGGATCCCAGAAAGTTCACCCGCCTCGGCGGGCGGATTCCCAAGGGAGTCCTTTTAGTGGGGGCTCCAGGAACGGGAAAAACGCTTCTTGCGCGCGCAATTGCCGGGGAAGCCGGAGTTCCTTTCTTTACCATCAGCGGTTCCGATTTTGTTGAAATGTTTGTTGGAGTCGGAGCTTCACGCGTCCGGGATCTTTTCATGCAGGGCAAAAAGAACGCGCCGTGCATCATATTTATCGATGAAATCGACGCGGTTGGACGTCACCGCGGCGCAGGGCTCGGCGGTGGTCATGACGAGCGAGAACAAACGCTCAATCAGCTGCTTGTTGAAATGGATGGATTCGAGTCGAACGAAGGCGTGATTCTGATTGCCGCCACAAACCGACCGGACGTGCTCGATCCGGCTCTTTTGCGCCCAGGGCGTTTCGATCGCCAGGTGGTCGTGCCGGTCCCGGACATTCGCGGACGAGAAGGAATACTGAAGGTTCATCTACGCAAGAAGCCGCTCTCTCCCGATGTGGACGTCAAAACGCTCGCGAAGGGCACACCCGGTTTTTCGGGAGCCGATCTCGAAAACCTGGTCAACGAGGCTGCGTTGCTTGCCGCCCGTAAGAACAAAGACCTGATCGGCATGGCGGATTTCGAATCCGCGAAAGATAAGGTCATGATGGGGCTCGAGCGCAAGAGCATGATTCTGAGCGAGGAGGAGAAGCGGACCACGGCTTTTCACGAGGCCGGCCACGCGCTGGTGGCGAGAATTCTCCCTGGAGCCGATCCGCTCCACAAAGTGACGATAATTCCTCGAGGAAGAGCCCTCGGGCTTACCCAGCAGCTTCCCCAGGACGATCGGCACACTTACTCGCGCGACTATCTGCAGTGCAGTATTTCAATCCTGATGGGAGGCCGCGTCGCGGAAGAGATTATTCTGAAGCAGCAAACCACGGGCGCCTCCAACGACATCGAGCGAGCCTCGCATATCGCCCGTCGCATGGTATGCGAATGGGGGATGAGCGAAGAATTGGGTCCTCTCGCATTCGGCAAGAGAGAGGAACAGGTGTTCCTCGGGCGCGACATCGCTCAGCACCGCGATTACAGCGAGCAGACGGCCATCAACATAGATAAGGAAGTTCGCCGGATAATCGAAGAAAACTACCGTCGCGCCAAAGATATACTCACCGAGCAGCAGGAACTGCTCTTCAAAGTCGCCAGCGCTCTTCTTGAAAGGGAGACTTTGGAGCTTAAAGACGTGGATAAAATTATCTCCGAAGTCAATCCCGAGCTCATGTCGAAGCTCCTCAACGAGGACAAGGCCAAATCCGAGACCGCAGCGGCGAGGCCGCCTATCGACATCCACAATGAAAATCCCATGCCTGAAGCAACGACGGCAAATCCTGAAGCCAAGCTGCCCTCCGGTGACGAGAGCGGCGGTTCTCAGGAATAACACGACTCCTTACCAGGCGCCGCAATCACAGCTCTTGGCCGGGGAAAAGTCCTCGCCGAGAGCTGTTTTGTTTTCACTCTTTCCAGTTTCACAAGCATCATCCGTTCTCTCCCCATCCAGATCCCATGAAAATGCATCTTTGTTCGAAATACACGCAAGCTTTGTGTCTTTAGAGCCTTTATGATAATAATCGTTGCGCCTGTCGACAGAATGGTGAGCGCAAAAGGAAAAACACTGTATTCCGAGGGGGGTTGCAAAAAGATGAGCGTCGTCACTCGCAAAAGTTACAAACTGCGCCTGAAATCGAGAACATTGGAGCTTGGACTCAAGACTTTGGTAATGGGTATTGTGAACGTGACCCCCGACTCCTTTTCCGACGGGGGCAAGCATTTTGAATTCGATCGAGCTATCGAGCAAGCCCGGCGCATGGTCGATGAAGGGGTGGATATCCTCGACATTGGAGGAGAGTCCACCCGGCCCGACTCCGAGCCGGTCCCTCTCGATGTGGAGCTGAAAAGAGTAATTCCGTTGATTGAAGCCATTCGGAGCTTCACGGATACACCCATTTCGATCGATACGACAAAAGCCGAAGTGGCGCAACAAGCGCTGGATCTCGGAGCGGATATCATTAATGACGTGAGCTCCCTGCGATTCGATTCTCACATGGCCGATGTAGCATCCTCTTCCGGAGCCCCGCTTATTCTCATGCATATGCAGGGAATCCCGAAAACCATGCAGCAGGACCCGCACTATGCTTCTCTGTTTTCCGAAATGATCTCATTTCTCGAGGAGCGCATCCAGTATGCTGTTGCTCATGGGGTCGACCGCAACCAGATTATCGTCGATCCCGGCATTGGCTTTGGCAAGACTGTAACCCATAACTCGCTCATCATCCGCAACCTCGAAATGTTCCAAGCTCTGGACAGGCCGCTGCTTTTGGCTGCGTCGAGGAAGAGATTCATCGGAGCGATTCTGGATCGCCCGGTAGAAGAGAGGGAAATTGGAACCGCGGTCGTGAACAGCTTTGGCATTGCCGCGGGCGCGCACATCATACGCGTCCACGATGTCGGCTTTCACCGGCAGGCAGCACTTATGGCCGACGCCTTGCGCAATTCCGGTCTCAATAATGATTCTCCTATTTGATATTGACAACCATATCCATTCGTGTGATGAAGTGTCATTCTTTCGATCAGGCTCCCGTGATGTTCGATGAGGGCCTGTTGATTCACTTTTTCTTTTTTTAGGAGCGCGCAGATGGAGAAACTGTTCGGGACTGACGGGATTCGCGGCCTCGCCAATGTATCCCCCATGACGACAGACATTGCAATGAAGGTCGGCTGCAGCACGGCCCATATTTTCAAGAGCAGCCACAGACGCCCCAAGATCATCATCGGCAAAGACACCCGGTTGTCCGGATACATGATCGAATACGCCATCACTTCCGGCATATGCTCGATGGGAGTAGACGCTCTTCTGGTAGGCCCCATGCCCACGCCCGGAATTGCTTTCCTTACATGCAGCATGCGCGCCGACGCCGGCATAGTCATCTCGGCATCGCACAATCCTCACGAATACAACGGCATAAAGATCTTTGCCTCCGATGGATACAAGCTGCCCGATGAGATGGAAAGATTCATGGAGCAGCTCATCCTGAGCGGAGAAATAGAGAATCTGCCGCGTCCAGAGCCGAACGAAATCGGCCGCGCCCGTCGAATCGATGACGCGGAAGGCCGTTATATCGTTTACCTGAAGAATACCTTTCCCCGCTCTTTGACGCTCGAAGGAATCAAAATCGTCATCGACTGCGCCCACGGCGCCGCATACAAGGTGGCGCCTCTGGTCTTCGAAGAGCTTGGCGCCGACGTGATCGTTACGGGCGACAGGCCTTCGGGAAAAAACATCAATAAGGACTGCGGCGCTCTCCACCCCGAGCATATGGCTGCGCTCGTGCGCGAGAACGGCGCCGACGTGGGCTTCGCGCTGGACGGAGACGCAGACAGGGTCATTTTTGCGGATGAAAAAGGGCAAGTTCTAGACGGAGATCAATTGATGGCGCTTTGCGCTACCCATTATATGAAGAATGGATCTCTCAAAGAAAACACGGTCGTGGCTACAATCATGAGCAACCTCGGCCTTGAGGTCGCCCTCAAAAGACAGGGCGTCTCCCTTTTGAGGACTCCCGTCGGAGACCGCTACGTAGTGGAAAGAATGCGTGAAGGGAGCTACAACTTGGGTGGAGAACAATCCGGCCACCTGGTATTTCTTGATTACAGCACCACTGGAGACGGGACTCTCTCAGCCCTCCAGGTTTTGGCGGTCATGTTGCGAGAAGGAAAGCCTCTCTCGGAATTGAAGAGCATCATGGATCGCTATCCGCAGAAGTTGGTGAATGTTCCGGTCTGCCGGCCCAGGCGCCTGGATGATATTCCAGAACTGGTGAAGCTCAGGGAAGACATTGAGAAGAGGCTCGGAGATGAAGGCCGTCTGGTAATAAGGCCCTCCGGCACGGAGCCGGTCATCCGAGTCATGGTGGAAGGCGCCGATCAGAAGACCATCGATGAGACTGCCCAGGAAATGGCGCATAGCATAAAAGCGCACATGGCGTGAGACGAGCGGAAGCTTCTGAAGGCAAAAGTAAGGAAAAAACATGCTCTTAGCTATGGATATCGGCAACACGAATACGGTGCTGGGCCTCTTCAGGGAAGACCAGCTTCTTTATGACTGGCGCATCAGGACAGAGGTAAACACCACGGTAGACGAGTATGGGATATTGCTTCGCAGTCTTTTTGCCGCAAGCGGGATTTCTCCAGAAGACGTCCAAGATGTGATCATCTCCTGCGTTGTGCCGCCGGTTCTCAATGCCGTTGAAAGGTTCTGCACGAAGTATTTTAAAGTTGCTCCCCTGATAGTCGGCCCGGGCATCAAGACAGGCATGCCAATTTTCTACGACAACCCGAAAGAGGTCGGCGCGGACCGAATCGTGAACGCGGTTGCAGCCTACGAGGCTTTCAGGACCGCAATCATCGTTGTGGATTTCGGCACGGCGACCACTTTCGATTACATCTCCGAGCGCGGGGAATACATGGGAGGAGTGATAAGCCCGGGCATCATGATTTCTTGTGAAGCTCTCTTCCAAAAAGCCTCCAAGCTGCCGAGAGTGGAAATCTTTGCAAAGCCCCTCTCCATTTTAGCCAAAAATACGATAGCCTCCATGAACGCCGGCATCGTATATGGCTTTGCGGGATCGGTAGAGGGCATCATCACGCGGATGAAGCGCGAAGTGAATATGGATCTCAAAGTTGTGGCCACGGGAGGGCTTGCGCCCCTAATCGCCAGTGAATGCTCGGTAATCGATGAGGTGGACGACTTTCTCACGCTCAAAGGACTGCGCATCATATTTGAACGCAATCGAAAGCCGCTGTGATGCTGAAGCCTTTGAGCTCCGGAGACACAATCGCTCTGGTCGCTCCGTCAAGCCCTTTTGAGGAAGAAAAATTCGAGAAGGCGCGCGCTTCGATCGAAGCGTGCGGTTACAAGCTTTCCGCAGGCGCTCATGTTTTCAACCGCAAGAACTATCTTGCCGGAACCGAAGCAGAACGCGCTGCCGACCTCATCGAAGCGATTTGCAGCCCTGACATATCCGCCATCATGTGCGTCAGAGGCGGATACGGCAGTGGAAGACTGCTTCCATGGCTTCCTTTCTCGAAGCTCGAGAGCAAGGCAAAGATTCTTTTAGGCTTCAGCGACATAACGTTTCTTCATCTTGCCTTTGCAAGCCGCATGGAATGGGTCACCTTCCATGGTCCGAATTTCCTGGACCTTGGCGAGGACTCCAAACGTTGTGAAAGGGTCTTGAAAGCGCTGGAAGACGAAGCCTCTTTTTCCTGGGCGATCCAGGATAATGATATTTGGCGAGAAGGCTCCGTGAGAGGTCGAATTATCGGAGGCAACCTGACCTGTCTCACCCATCTTATAGGCTCGCCTTATTTTCCGGACCTTCGCGGAGCCTTGCTTTTGATCGAAGACTGCAACGAAGCGCCTTACCGCCTCGACCGCATGTTCACTCATCTCAAGCTCGCAGGAATCCTGGATCAAATCGGCGGAATGATCCTTGGAAGATTTAAGGATTGCGGCGAAGACGCGATCCTTCGGGATATGGTTATGGATTTGTTGAGCTCTTACAGATTTCCCATCGTCGCCGGTCTTCCTTTTGGCCACATACCTGAAAATGAAACGGTTCCTTTCGGGATACCCTTCGAACTGAATACATATGACTGCCGGTTACGAGCTCTCAAGAGCCCTTTTCGTCGATAAAGCAGGCGACTTTCATCGACTTGGCGAGCTTTTCGATGAGGCTCTCGGCCAAAGGATATTTTCTGCCGCAAGCCTGCTGCTTGCATCGCCGGAAGGCGTATTGCACCATTCGACTTGGGGATACACGAGCCATGAAGACGGAAATGCAGCGGGAAAGGACGCCCGGTTCGACCTCGCATCTCTCACAAAGCCGCTCATCACGGCGCCGCTTTGGATGAGGGCAATAAGCCTTGGAGCGCTCTCACTCGACGATCCACTCTCCCGTTTTATACCCGCAACACTTCTTCCCGCGGAAAAGAAGGAAATCACAGTAAGGCTCCTTCTCAACCACTCCTCGGGACTGCCGCCGCACAAGCCTTTTTATCTGGAGCTTATCGGCTTGCCTCAGCAAGAAAGACGCAACGCGCTTCTTTCTCGCATACTTAATACGCCGCTACTCGATAAGCCGGGAAAAGCTTCTCATTACAGCGACCTTGGCTTCCTGCTCCTCGGAATGATCCTTGAGGACGCCTTCGACAGCCCCTTGGAACGGCTTGCCGACGAAGCGCTTATCGGCCCTATCTGTCAGGGAGAGCTTAACTTTCGTCCCCTTTCGACCTCAGACGATCCGACGTCGCTTCCATCGCAGCTTTCTTCGGATGACTTTTCCTACGTCGCCACGGAGCGCTGCCCCTGGCGCAAACGATTGCTCCGAGGGGAAGTCCATGATGAAAACGCTTATACGCTGGGCGGAACGGCAGGCCATGCGGGTCTTTTCGGAACGGCTTTCGGCGTTTACCTGCTGCTCAAATTTCTATGGGATCTTCACCGCGACGCAGGCCAGTCCCTCGGGTGGTCATCCGATACGGTAAGAACCTTCTGGACAAGGACCGAAGTCGCTCCAAACGGCGCCTGGGCTCTGGGCTTCGATTCGCCAAGCGCTACCGGATCGAGCGCCGGAAGGTATTTTTCGCGCCAAAGCATTGGGCACCTGGGCTTTACGGGCGTTTCTTTCTGGCTTGACCCGGAACAGGAAATTCTGGTGATTCTTCTAACCAACCGAGTGCATCCGACGCGGGAGAACCTCAAAATTAGAGATTTTCGTCCACTTCTGCACAATCGGGTGATGAAGGCGTACTATGAATTCAAAAGACATTAAGTCGGTTTACATGATGGGAATCGGCGGCATCGCCATGGGAACTCTGGCCACGATGCTGAAAGAAAAAGGTCTTCAGGTGCTGGGCTCGGACCAAAATCTCTATCCCCCCATGAGCACCCATCTGGAAGCATTACAGATTCCCGTATTTCAAGGCTACAGCGCGGAGAACCTGCGGAAGTGCTCCCCCGATGCGGTAATCATCGGCAATGTCATACGAAGGGATAACCCGGAGGCGCAGCACACGCTCAAAAGCGGGCTCCCTTATTTGTCCATGCCTCAGGCCATCGACCGTTTCTTCCTCACCCGCCACAAGAGCATCGTTGTTGCCGGCACGCACGGGAAAAGCACCACATCTTCTCTGATGGCGCATACGCTCGCTCATGCAGGCCTGGACCCGAGCGCCTTCATAGGCGCATTCCTCAAAGAGTGGCGGCAAAGCTACAGGATCGGGAATGGGCCTTACATGGTTCTCGAAGGCGATGAATACGATACCGCATTCTTCGACAAAGGCCCAAAATTTCTCCATTACCGTCCTCACATAGGCATTCTTACAAGCATTGAATTCGACCATGCCGATATTTTTGATGATTTTGAAGCCGTGCTTGATGCGTTCCGCCGCTACGTGGAGTTGATTCCCTCCGACGGATGCCTCATTGTGAACGCCGATGACGAGCATTGCAGGGCGCTGAGCGACAAGTGCAAAGGCAGGGTCATCGCTTATGGAGCTTCGGAGCATGCGGACTGGAGACTCCTAGACATTGCTTATAAGTCCGAGGAGGTTCAATTCGAATACTGGAATCCAGAAGCAAAACGAAAAGAGCTCATGATCTCCAAGATTCCCGGGAGACACAATGCTTTCAACACGCTGGCGGTCGCCGCGGCATGCTCGGTTGCGGGGCTGTCCGTCGATCGTGTTCAGGCCGCGGTTCTCGCTTTTAAAGGCGTGACGCGAAGGCAGGATATCGTTGGAGAAAGCCGCGGCGTAATCGTTATGGATGATTTTGCGCACCACCCGACCGCAGTGGTTGAGACAATCGGCGCCTTGCGGCGTTTTTATCCCAACAGGAGAATCATTGCAGCCTTCGAGCCCAGGACCAATTCCAGCCGTAGAAGCATATTCCAGGATTCCTACGCAACTGCTTTTGATGAAGCGGATTGCACCTGCATAAAAGAGCCGCCCGGCATGGACGCTATTCCACGGGAGGAGCGGCTGGACACCAGGCGCCTGGCGAAGGAGATCAAGAACAGAAAGAACGAGGCGCATTATTTCGAGAATATCGAAAATCTTGTGAGCTTTCTCGTTGAATATTGCCGCGCCGGGGATCTGGTGTTATGCATGAGTAACGGAAGCTTTGACGGGCTCCATCAGAAGCTGTTGAACGCATTGAATGATCTGCCATGAAGTTGACAAAGATATGTCCAGGATTCTTCTCCATTGCTGTTGCGGCCCCTGCGCCATTTACCCTTTTGAAGCCCTTCGGCTCAAAGAATGGGCTGTGCATGGTTTTTTCTATAACCCCAATATTCAGCCCTATCAGGAACTGGAGAAAAGGCTTGAAGCGTTTCGCGCCATAGCAGGGCTCGAAAACCTGGAGATCATTGTAAGGCCGGATTATGATCTGGAAAGCTTTCTAAGGAATACGGCATTCCGCGAGCATCAGCGCTGCATTTACTGCTATGCGACCCGATTGGAGGCGACGGCGCGTCTGGCCAAGAAGAGCCGTTTTGACGCCTTCACGACCACGCTCCTTTACAGCAAGCAGCAAAAACACGATCTGATCCGCTCCATCGCCTCCGAAGCGTCTCGAAAGTATGACGTTCCCTTTTACTACGAGGATTTCCGCGCGGGATGGAAGCAAGGCCAGGAGCGCGCAAAGGCTGCCGGAATCTATCGACAGCAGTACTGCGGCTGCATCTATAGCGAAAAAGAACGTTTTCATAAACCTGTGCGTTGAGCGGAAATGAGCTCTCCAGATATCAAGAGCCACATTCGGGAATACTACGGAAGACTCCATCAAAGAGAGGCTGGAGTTGCCGGCGCTTCTCTTCCGGTCAAAACTGGCAGAGAGCTCGCAAAGTCGCTCGGATACAACCGGCAACTGTTTGATATCCTACCGGAAGACTATTGGCGAAGCTTCCTGCCGTGCGGAAATCTTTCCCCATACTTGCAGGCTTCGCCCGGGGACCGAATGTTGAATCTAGGCTGCGGCGTTGGCGTCGACACCTTCTCTATTCTACTCGACTATGGGGCTTCTATTGAGGTTATAAGTCTTGACGTAGTGTTCGAAGCTCTCAAAAAGGCGTCGCTCATCGACTCATCTCAGTTCCTTTCCGGGATGGCGAGGTTTCCCGCGGCTTCATGGATTTGTGGCGATGCGGAAGCTTTGCCCTTTCAGGAAGACTCGTTCGATTGGGTTATAATGAATGGGGTCTTCAATCTCTTCACTTGGGGGATTACTGCCTCTGGAAGCTTACCCTTTCTCAAGGAGGCGCGCAGAGTGGTAAAGCCGGGCGGATCTTTGATAGTTGCGGATCTATGCTCCTCAGCTCCGCTGCCTGACTATTTTCACGAGAATAGAGACGCCTGGGCATGGTGCATGAGCGGAGCGCTTACAGAAGAGAAGCTATCAGACCTTCTTCGAATATCGGGATTTCAAAGGATCCGGATAATCCCTCAGGAGGAGCCGGATATTCTTTACAGGATAGTTTTTTCCTGCCGCAAGGCAGCCTGAACAACCAGGCAAACGTGACTCGTACTTATCCAACGGAACGCACAGCGCGGTTCTTTGAATGCAAAGGAAAGCATAGGTGAATTGTATGATGACGAAGCCGGAAGGACACATTCTCGATGAGATGAAACTGGAAAATGGGCTCACAATATACTTTTTCGATGAATCGAAGCGGATTGTCGGCGACCGATGGCAGGTGCAGCTTTCGGTTCACGCTCCATTGGCGGTCAAGGAGAATTATTTTCTTGGGTGCGAAGATTCCGGAAGAGCGTATGAAGATTTCACGGCTGAATTCGGACGTACTATCGTCTTCAAGCAAACAAAGACCCGGAACTTCATTGCGGATGAAGAGATGAAATCTCTTCTGGATACGATGAAAGAGGACATGCTCAAATCAAATGTCCCATATCTCTCCAACCCGAGCTTTGCGGAAAAGTATGTTCTCAAGCGCTACGAAGAATGGCGCAAGGAGCAGCAGTATCGGAGGGCCCATTTTGAAGCTATTAGCCGTGTAGATCAGTAGGGCTCATGACTCTGGCGCCGCATTTTCTATCAAGATTCGACGAATCTCAGATCTCCGGCGCATGAGTATTTCCGGCAAGCTTCCGGCCTGACGTCGTAAATAGAGCATCTCCCGCAGGCGGAAAGGTACACGCATTTGCCGTTCTCCCTCTTCAGGGTATACATCCACAAAGGTTCCTCATCGACGAGGTAAAACCCTGTCTCATACTCCTCGTCGGTGAGAAGAACCTTGAATTTTCGGCAGCACAAGTTGTGCCCGCATGTGCTGCATTGGAGAACGGCAAGCATTTTTCTCTCATCCATGCTTCCTCGATTATTCAAGAATCAGGATGGTGGATTTTTTTCAACTCAGTCAGGCGCCCAGCTTTTTTCTCACCAGATCGTTCACCACTTTTCCCTCGGCGCGTCCTGCAATCTTGGGCATGAGGCATTTCATCACCTTCCCCATTTCTTTAGCTGTACTGGCCCCGGTTTCAGCGAGCGCTTCGTCGATCAGTCTCTCAAGTTCCTCAGATCCAAGAGCTTCGGGAAGAAACTCTTGAAGAATGCGGATCTCGTCTTCCTCTTTGTCGGCAAGATCCTGCCTTCCACCCTTCTTGTACTGCTCGGACGAATCGCGCCGTTGCTTGATCTGTGACGAAATCAGCTGCTGTATCTCAGTTTCGTCAGGCTTCCGTTTGAGCTCCTTTTCTTTGACTTTCAGCACAGTGAGAAGCAGTCGAATGGCGTTCCGCTTATTTTCATTCTTTTCTCGAATGGCGTCCTTCAACGCCAGATCTATACGCTCCTGCAATTCCATAGCATCTCCCGTCTTGCTTTATCCCTCCGATTTGGAACGATCCATGAAGCTCTTGACTGCGCCCAATGCTTCGCTCAGCTTCAGAGAGCCGTTATAGAGAGCCTTTCCCGTGATGACGCCCAAAAGCCCCTTGGAAGCCAGGGGGAAGAGAGCCTCGATGTCAGCCAGGGAAGCAACTCCTCCCGAAGCAATAACGGGAATCGAGGTAGCTTCCATGAGCTTTTGCGTCGCCTCGACATTGACGCCCGACTGCATGCCGTCCCGATGAATGTCGGTGTAGATAACGGCTTCGATCGGCAGTCCTTCGAACTTGCGCACGAAGGAAAGCACATCCGTGCTGGAAGTCTCTTTCCATCCCTCGACGGCGACTTGCCCATTTCGAGCATCTATGCCCAGAGCAATGCGCATCGGGTGCGAAGAGCACGCCCGGCTTACAAACTCCGGCTCCCGAAGAGCCATTGTTCCGATAATCACCCGCCGGACGCCAATTCGCATATATTCATCAACGGATTCAATATTGCGGATGCCGCCTCCGACCTGCACGGGAATAGGAACCGCTTTCACAATCGAAGCAATAACATCCCGGTTCTTGGGAGCTTTAGTGAATGCGCCGTCCAGATCCACCACGTGCAGCCACTGAGCGCCCTCTTCCAGCCAACGGCGGGCTACGGCTACGGGGTCGTTCCCATATACGGTCATACGGTCCGGGTCGCCCTGCATGAGGCGAACGCATTGACCGTCCTTCAGATCAATTGCAGGAAATACAATCATTTATTCTCTCTAGCGTAAGAAGTTGCGTTGAACATCGAAATTACGAGACATGCTCAGGCCGGCGATGCTTTGGCTCAAGGATATTTCGCAGAAACTCCGGAGGCTTGAGCACTTTGCGCTCCCTGTTGACACAGACATGTATAGTGTAGCCGGAAGCGAGAATCTCCTCCCCACGAATGATCTCGTAATCAAACCTTAGCCGCGCCATTCCATCGAATTTGAAGATAGTCACTATGGTGAGGGCGTCATCGTAAAAAGCGGGTTTTTTATAGGAGCAATGGGCCTCGATGACAGGAAGATAGACTCCTTCTTTTTCTACTTGTAGATAGGTCGATCCACATGAACGGAACAACTCGCCTCGACCAAGCTCGAACCATTTCAGATAGTTCCCGTAATAAGCCTGTCCCATCGCATCGGTATCGCCGTATAGAACCCTGAACTGAGCTTTATTAATCATGAGGAATATTTCTCGAGAAGATTGGAGCTAATTGCCTGTGAAGAAATCGAAGAGCTCCACTCCGTCTCGCAGCCTCAACTCTCGGGCGCGAGCAGCGCGCTCGCAAAAGGTATCCTCAGGACCGGAGGAATTCAGCCCCGACGCCAAAAGATCCACCATTAGAAAGGGCACGGGATCGCTCACGTGCGTACGCACATGAACGGGCGTGAGATGATCCATTATGACAAGGAGCCGCACTTTATCGAAGCGCCTGGCGCCTTCGACAATCGGCCCGACAACTTTTTCGTCGAAGGCTTCTATGGCCTCCAGTTTTTTGCTCAAACTGCCTTCGTGGGACGCCTCGTCGGGGGCCTCGATATGAACGTAGACAAATTCGCCTGTTTCAAGCGCCTTCAAAGAAGCGGCCACTTTACCGGCATAATTGGTGTCCAGGTACCCTGTTGCGCCCGGAACGGAGATGGGATCGAGCCCGGCGTAGACGCCAAGGCCTTTGAGAAGATCCACCGCCGAGATCATGGCGCCCGTGAGCCCGGCTTTCTCTTTAAGGGTCGGCATGGAGGGCGCTCTCCCCTGCCCCCAGAGCCAGACGGCGTTCGGTCCGTTCTTCCCGGCAGCCATGCGGTTTCGATTCACGGGATGATCGGCCAGTATGACGCCGGCCTTTTCCATGAAGGACAAAAGGGCGGGCTCGCTTTCGTACACTTTGCCGTAGGACTCGATGGGCTGACCCGATATGTCGTGCGGAGGAGTGGTCTTCAAATCGGATCGTCCTCCCGGCCACACGAGCAAATGACGGTAGCTCACGCCGGGATAGAGCTTCAGCGGGCTCTCCTTTACGGCTTCTTGCAGGGAGGCGATGACTTCATGGGCTTCGCCGGTAGATATATGGCCCGCAGAATAATCGAGCATTCTGGTAACGCCTTCTCCATCTTTTTCGAGCGTCACCAGATTGCATCGGAAGGCGACATCATGAGGCTCGAGCCGGACGCCCATGCTGGCCGCCTCGAGAGGCGCCCTTCCCGTGTGGAATCTCGCAGGATCATAGCCCAGAAGGCTCATGTTTGCGACATCGCTCCCAGGCTCCATCCCTTCCGGAATGGTCTGCACCATTCCCATTAGGCCTGCCTGGACAAGACCGTCGATATTAGGAGTTCGAGCAACTTCCAGAGGCGTCTTCCCGCCAAGCTCTTCAAGTGGATAATCCCCCATCCCGTCGCCTACCAGGATGATATATTTCCAGTCGGTTTCTCTATCCGTTGTCATGGACATAACTTAATAAATGCTTTCCGTTTCCTGATTTTCGATACGTATGAGCTGAGTCTGACCCGATAGCACCACATCCAGGCTCTCGATTTCTGACATCGCTCTTCTCACATTCCTTTCGAGGGCTTCATGCGTGAGCATCACTATGGGAACGGCTCCTTCCACCTCGCGTCCCTTTTGTATGACAGCCGCTATGCTGATCTGGTTTTCGCCGAGTATTCCGGAAATTTTCGAGAGCACGCCTGGACGATCCAGGGCGGCAAAGCGAAAATAGTAGCAGGTATTCACATCGGCAATGGGCTTTACCGGAAGATCCTCGAGGCGATCACATCGGAAGCCGAGATGAGGGACCCGGTCCGGAGTATTCCCGATAATGTCTCGCGCAAGATCCATCAGATCGCTCACTACGGCGCTCCCGGTAGGCAACATTCCTGCGCCGAGGCCGTAGAGCATGATATTGCCGACAGCGTTTCCGCGAATATGAACGGCGTTGTAAGCCCCTTTTACACCGGCAAGGACATGATTGCTCGGGATCAGAGTCGGGTGGACGCGCATTTCGACGCGGCCGTCGGTATTTCTGGCGATGGCCAGGAGCTTCAGCTGATAGCCGAATTCCTCGCCGAATTGGATATCGACCGGATCGATTCGGGTGATGCCTTCTGTGTAGACGGAGTCCAGCCGGATGGGCGCCCCGAAGGCGATCGATGCGGCAATGGCGAGCTTGTGCGCGGCGTCTCCGCCTCCCACGTCCAAAGTAGGATCGGCTTCGGCGTAGCCTTTGGCCTGAGCCTCCCGGAGGGCTTCCTCAAAGGAGATTCCCTGCTCGGTCATGCGGGTCAGGATATAGTTGGAGGTGCCGTTGAGTATCCCGAAAATGGTCTCGATCTTATTTGCGGCGAGTCCTTCCCTCAACGATTTTATGAGCGGGATTCCTCCGGCGACGGAAGCTTCGAAAGCAATCGAGCGATTATTGCGCCTGGCTATCTGAAAAAGCTCGTTGCCGTCATGAGCCAAAAGAGCCTTGTTTGCGGTGACGACATGCTTTTTGTTCTCGAGGGCTTTGCAGACTACGCTCTTGGCTGCGGTCAACCCTCCGATGAGCTCGACAACTATGTCAATCTCCGGATCCTCTAAAATGTCGTCGGCCCTGGTTGTGAGCATCTCACGAGGCGGAGAGACAGGTCTTTGCCGTTCAAGGTCGATATCCGCGACACGCTTCAGATGTATTGGAACGCCCAGGCGCTTTTCTATGATTTCCGCATTTTCCCGAAGCACCTGTATCACGCCGCAGCCTACGGTTCCCCAGCCGATCAATCCAACTCCAATGGAACGCATCTTGTCCTCTTTTTTCTTATTTTTCAAGCGCCCGCCGCATTCCACGGATGGCTTGCCGGATACGCATTTCATTTTCAACGAGAGCAAAGCGCACGTACTCGTCTCCGTATTCTCCGAAGCCAAGGCCGGGAGACACCGCCACCTTCGCCTCCTCGATCAAGAATTTCGAAAACTCGACCGATCCCATCTTGCGGAATCGCTCGGGAATGCGGGACCAGACAAACATCGTGCCTTTGGGCTTTTCCTGACTCCAGCCGATCCGGTTCATGCCATCCACCAAAACGTCCCGGCGCGACTTGTAAATCGACACGATCTCATCGACACAGGACTGGTCGGAATTCAGGGCTATGGTTGCAGCTATCTGGATGGGCTGAAAGACGCCGTAATCGAGATAGCTCTTGATGCGGGTAAGAGCGCCCACCATTTCGCTGTTCCCGACACAGAAGCCGACTCGCCATCCCGCCATGCTGTAACTCTTGGACATCGAAAAGAATTCAACTCCAACGTCTCTGGCCCCCGGCACTTGAAGGAAGCTCGGAGCTTCGTAGCCATCGAAGGTGAGATCGGCGTACGCCAGATCGTGAATGACCATCAGGCTGTTTTCTTTTGCGAAATCAACTATCTTTCGAAAGAAGTCCAGATCCACTACCGCAGACGTGGGATTATGCGGATAAGAGATGATGAGGAGCTTCGGTCTCGGCCATGTCTGCTTCATGGCGCGCTCCAGATCCTCCAGGAAATTCCTGTCCGTCCCGATCGGTATCGAACGAACATCTCCACCCGCTATGATCGCCGAATAAGGATGAATGGGATAGGTCGGATTGGGGGCAAACACAACGTCTCCCGGGCTGATCAGGACGAGCACGAGATGAGAAAGTCCCTCCTTCGCCCCAATAGTCACCACTGCTTCACTCTCGGGGTCGATGTCCACGTCGTAGCGTCTCTTATACCACTTGGCGATTCCCTCCCGAAGCTTGGTAATGCCGCGAGAAGCCGAATAGCGGTGATTGTGCGGCTTTTGCACCGCCTCAACAAGCTTGTCGATGATGTGCGGCGGGGTCGCGAGGTCGGGGTTCCCCATTCCCAAATCGATTATGTCCTCGCCTGCGCGTCGCTTTTCCATTTTCAAAGCGTTCACCTGGGCGAAGACATAGGGCGGCAATCGATACATGCGGCTGCATTGAGTGATATTCAAATTCATGACTTCTCCCCTTTTAGGCTCCTCGTAAATGAAGATTGAGAAAAAATATCTTAGTGATTCCAGGATGTCAAAACATTCTTCGATAAAGCTTTCCCCTCTTCCGCCATCATGAAAACAGGTTGCCGGCTCAGAAGAATTTCTATCCCAGATCCGGGCGCAACCTCACAAGTGGGAAAGACCTTGAACTCCGGCCAATCGTTCTGTAAATTTAGTTTTACAGGACGATGTCCCCAGCTAGACGGATGTTTTGAGAACACCCAATAATAAGGAAGAAGGCAAACTGATGAAGCAAGTAGTCTTAGGCACTGCCGGTCACATCGATCACGGAAAAACTTCGCTCATCAGGGCTCTGACGGGCATCGACACGGACCGGCTCAAGGAGGAGAAGCTTCGGGGCATCACCATCGAGCTCGGCTTCGCTCATATGGAGCTGCCCAATGGTGAGCGGCTTGGCATCGTAGACGTCCCGGGCCATGAGCGCTTTGTGCGCCATATGGTGGCCGGCGCAACCGGAATCGATCTCGTGGCGCTCGTCATTGCCGCCGATGAAGGCGTCATGCCCCAAACCCGCGAGCACATGGAAATATGCCAGCTTTTGCAGGTCAAGAAAGGACTCGTAGTCCTTACGAAAATAGATATGGTGGAAGATCCCGAGTGGGTGGAAATGGTGCGGGACGATGTGGCGGAGTTCATGAAGGGAACCTTCCTTGAGGGAGCGCCCATCATTCCGGTCTCCGCCATCACGAAGGAAGGCATGGATGAGCTGCGTCAGGCCTTGACCGCTCTGGTGGATGAAGTGGAGCCTCGCAGTGCGGACGGACCATTCAGGCTCTCCGTGGATCGAGTGTTCAGCATGCGCGGCTTCGGTACGGTCGTGACCGGCACCAGCCTCTCCGGCACGGTGCGCATAGGAGACCCCGTAACCGTTTACCCATCCGAGCACAAGACCAAGGTGCGAGGACTCCAAGTCCACAATGACGAAGTCGAAACGGTGCTGCCAGGACAGCGCACGGCCATAAACCTTCAGAGCATCGAGCGCATTCTCATCGAGCGCGGCAACGTGATAGCAACCCCCGGCGCCCTGGTTGCCACCCATATGATAGATGTTTATCTGACGCTTCTCGAGAGCGCTCCGCGGCCGCTCAAGAACCGCGCAAAGATAAGGTTTCATACGGGAACCGCCGAGCACCTGGGAACAGCCGTGCTTCTAGACGCTGAAGAGCTTGCCCCGGGAAAAGCGGGCTTTATCCAGATACGCCTCGATCAGCCCATCGCCGCTCTGCGGGGAGACCGCTTTGTCATCCGCTCTTATTCTCCCGTTCAGACCATAGGCGGCGGCAGCATTCTGCACCCGCTTCCGGGAAAGCACAAAGGGCACGGCAAGCTCGAGGCGGCGACAGCCCTAAGAACTCTTCTCGAAGGGGACGAGCCAAGCATCATCTTGTGGCACATTCGGGACGCCGGTCCGGCGGGCTTGAGCGAAGAAGACCTGCGCGTGAGGGCGAATGTTCCTCCAAAGCTTTTGGAAAAAACCCTTCAGCTTTTCATAAGCCAGAAGAAAGCCATCCTCTACGACAAAGACAATCGACGCCTGCTTCATCCCGATACGTTGGAGAGCCTCAAGGAGACCGTTGTTGAAGCGCTGGACGACTATCACAAGCGTTTCCCTCTAAAAACCGGCATGCCCAAAGAAGAGCTTTCCGCGCAACTCCCAAAGCAAGCGGACGCCAAGCTCTACAACTTCGTTCTGCGCAGACTGGCGGAAGAGGAAAAGATAGTCCAGGAAATGGAATGGGTGCGCCTTGCTTCACATAAGATCGACCTCACAAAAGATGAGCAGGCGATTCGCCAAAAGATAGAAAAGGCGTTTCAAGATGCGGGACTTCAGCCGCCGTTCATGAAAGATGTGACGGCGAAGCTTCCGGGAACGCCCCGCCAGCATCAGGACGTCATCGAATGGATGCTCACGCAGGGGATTCTCATAAAAGCCAAAGAGGATATCTACTTTCACTCCACCGCCCTCAATGAGCTGCAGAGCCGCCTCATCGGCTTTCTCAAAGAGCATGGAGAGATCACAACCCCCCAGTTCAAGGAAATGACTCAGGTGAGCCGCAAATACACCATCCCTCTGCTGGAATACTTCGATTCGCAGCGCATCACGATCCGCATTGGAGACACGCGCAGGCTGCGCGAGAGCAGGGTTGGTTGATTGGCGGAGGCGCGCGCCGGGCCCAATCAGGAAGTTGGAAGCTGAACCAGGAAAGGAATTCCTTCATGTTGAAACATATAGTCTTTTTCAAGTTCAAGCAGGATGTCCCGGATGCGGATATTTCCAATCTCGAGCAAAAGCTTGCCGCGCTCCCGGCGCTCATCCCCGAGATAAAAGGATATGAATTCGGTCGCGACATCATCCACTCGGAAAGGTCCTTCGACTTTGCGCTGGTTTCGGCTTTTGACGATCTCGATGCATTGAAGCGCTACCAGATGCATCCAGCCCATGTCGAAGTGCTCAACAAGGTCCGAACGATGTGCGAAAGGATTCATGCGGTGGATTTCGAATACTAGGCCCTGCGATATGCCGCCAAAGCAAACGCACATTTACGACTACTACATTGACGAGCGCGGCGATTGGCTCTGCGAGGGAAACCCGGTAACCGATCCCGACCTTTTTCGCCTGCTCAGCCGCTCCCTCTTCCAGGATAAGAGCGGGTACTTCGTCCGCTGCGAAGGCGAAGTCCATCCCGTGCGAGTTTCGGATGCGCCGCTTTGGATTCGCTACATTCATGCGCAACAGAGCTGCGACGGGAAATTGCTCGGCGTTGAAATCGAGCTTCAAGACGGGCGCAGGGAACCGCTCGCACCGGAGACGCTCACGATCTCAAACAACGACGCTCTTTACTGCCTCGCAACGGCCAGACGCATGAAAGCCCGGTTTGGAAAAGTGGCCTATTATGAGCTCACGCGCCATGTGGAAATGGAGGAGAATGAAGAGAAATTTCACCTTTCCATCGACGGGCGCAGGTATGACATTCAAATGCTTGATTTATGAAACATAGGATTTGGCGACAGCTTGGCATAGCCATTAAGGTCGGCATCGACAGGCATTCTCGGTGCAAGTCCACGCGAACAAGAGAACAAAATGTCCCCGCTCCACAGACAAAGCGGGGAGAGTGGGGAATCATGCCAGGCGGTCAAGTTGAATCGCTTGTTGGCCCACCGTTTTCACATAGCCACGGCGGCCAACAAGGGTCTATTATTCTGGCATGACGATCAGTTTTTCGACGCCAGTATCATATTTTTCCAGGTATTGCCCTATCGTCTCGAAAGTGGCGGTAACGGGTGGACCAGGCTGATCAGATGTTGACACTTCCGCACTAAACATGGAACCGAGCATTAGCTTGAACGGATTAACGTTAACCTTTTGTGCGAGGAAATACTCCTTCTCATTTGCCTTGATTTTCTTGATATCACCGGTCTGGTAGATAGCCGCGTTGGTCACGTCCAGTACAAACTCGGTACAATTCTGTCTGCCCAGCGTGTACGGGTTGGCAATGACCGAGTAGTGCGGATCGTGCAGTGTCTTGTAAGTCGGGGAGGCAATTACTTCCAACAGGCGTTTCTGCAGTTCAGCAGAAGGGATTATAACTCCGGCTTCCAGCACGGCCACTCCGGCAAAAAAGTCCACTGGAAAATCCTGCACTAGATGGCTAACATCAGGATTTTTTTCTTGCTGATACAAATTGTAGATCGCATAGCCCAGTAATTTGCGACCATCGCTAGTGGTTATTTCCGAATATACGGCAAATGCCGTGTGGGTGAAATTCATCCCTTCCGGCATTTCGGACATTGGACGTCCCTTACGCGCCAAAATGGCGACGCGCGCCCCTTTGGCAGCGAGCGTCTTTTCCACCTTTTTGGAAAACTTAAGGATCTGTTCGGTAGAAAAATGTATCTTCTCACCGGCTTGGCTGCTGGCGGAACTGAAGCCGACAGCATGGGCGCAAATGGTGCTGGTGAAGGAAAAGATCAAAAGGAAGAAGGTGTGAATTAGATATCTCATAGCGGCTTCCCTAACAGATTAAATTTCTTTATTGGATTCTTTATCACTCTTGCTTGGTCTTTAGCGCCTCATTGGGCGGCATGGTGGTAATAGACTCATCGGTGACTTCCAAGGGCGCGCCAATAGGTGCGGTTGCAGCATTCATGGAATCATATGCGGCGCCTACGCTGACTGCCCCGGCAGAACCCAGTACGGCGCCGCCGACGGATAGTGGTACAGCCGTAGCCGCCGATGTCACCTGCCCAGATGCGACGATGGAATGAGCGGCGCTGGCGCTGGCGTTGCCACTGGCCTGAGCTGATTCCTGGACCGCCTGCTCGACTGGTGTTTTGTCTGCCGCAAACAGCGGGCCGCCGGTCGTAGTAACTAACAAGACAAGGATAGATGAAACAAGACTGGTGATACGCATTCTAATTCTCCTTTTACTGTAATGAGGGATCTTACGTCAAAAACCCGGCGGCTCTAACAGCCATCCGGTGACAAACCATCGTTTAGGTGACATTACAAAATACGATAGATATGCTGGTTAGTAAAACAATAGACGCCTCCCATCTCGTTTAGAGGTTTTTGATATAGAGTTTTCCGTTCAACTTCTTTTCTTCTCTTCACCTGGGGCCGCAAGGAGGCTGTCCAAAATAGCTAAATTTTGGTCAGCCTACGGCAACCTGACTCATTCGTTATCGTCATGCCCACATGCTTATTACCGGAAATGACGGGAAGGAGCCTGATTGGAAGTCTTATTCTAAGCCGTTCATTGTATGGCAACCGAGATTGAGCTCTTCTCTCATTTCGATATGTCGAGCGCCTCCACGGTCTCCTGAACCTTTCCCTCATAGAGCTCCTTGCCCGAAGGAAGGAAGGCATTGATCTGCTCCCTATCCTTATAGGCTCCCTTATCCGTTCCCCCTATGGCGTAGATCCTGCCGTCGGGCGTGGCCACCGCGGCAAGATCACCCCGGCGGGTGTTCATCTTGGGACCCCTCTCCCACTCATCCTTGAGCGGATCGTAGATGAAGACATCGGCAAGGGGACCAGTCTCCTCGCTCTTCACCCCTCCCATGACATAAATTTTCCCGTTGGACGCCTGAGCGCACGCATGTCCGCTCCTAGGCTCGGGCATGGGCTTGCGGTTCGACCAGGCATCGGCTTTGGGATCATACACCTCTGTCACATCGAGGATTGGCGTCTCCTTTCGGGTCGTCATTCCAGCCGAGCCGCCAAAAAGATAGATCTTATCGTCCGCTCCCATGACTGCGGCAAAACCCATCCTCTTCGAGCTGAGGGGCTTCTTGTACTCCCACCTCCCCGTTTGCGGATCAAAGCATTCCATCGTATCCGACACAATCTCGACGGTCTTGCCATCGCGCGGAAATTCAGGCTCTCTTCTGAATCCTCCCATGACGTATATCTTCCCGTCCGAGGCCACAACAGCCCTGTGCTCCATGCGTCTCTCTAGCATTCGCGGAAGGTCTGAATACTTGACGTTCATCAGGTGGGTTCCCTCCCTGGGCGTTACTACAACCTCAGGCCATTTGTCCTTGATCGGATCATAGGGAATGACGACGCTCTCTCCTGTTCCAGTCCACTTCCCCATGCCTCCCAGCCACCAGATCCCGCCATCTTTTGCAGCCACAATCGCAACACCGTTTCCCTGCCTCTCAAAGCCCGTATTCCTCAGCCTCTCTCGACTCACCTCCCGGTACTCCACCTTCGTACCATCCCAGCCGCCCATCCTGAGCAGCAGAATATCCTTTTTCTGATTGGGAGGTTGAGTCATATCGAAAAGCAATTCCCATTTTCTGCTTTCCTCGTTGTAGAAAAGGTACTTGCCAAACAACGCCCACCCAGGAACCGAAGCTAGATAATTCCAGCGGTCCGTCTCCCGATCATAGGCAAGGTTGGAATAGTTGCCAGCTGGAATAGCTGGAATATACAAGACTAATCCTCCCATTACATAGATCTTCCCATCAGGCCCAAGAGTGGCCGCATGGCCATATCTTGGATGCGGCATGGGGGCGACGAACCGCCAGACGGACTCTCCCCATGCAAATACGGGCAAAAGTAACAAGAACAATGTCATGACTAGCTTTTTCATCTGGATGCCCTTTCCTTTGCGAGCTAAGGGATGCGCCTACTCTGGTTTTGGCACAGCAAAGTTGGCTTCCTCCGGTCGCAACGGGACCTCGTTTGCTCCCGGCTTCAGCATGATGACGCGAGCGGTTATCTCCGAGGCGTACGTGTCCGGGCAGCCCCCTATGGGCATTGGAAAATCACACGTTGCCGTAAGATAAAGACCCGGATCTTGAGTATCACGGTCTGAGGAATTGCCATTTACCTTTTTGACCTTATCCGGGTTTACGGTTCCATCGGGAAAGGCGCCGTTGTCGTTTCCTTCCACGATGCGCCAGTGGCCAAGACCATCCATAGCATAGACAACGAGAACTACCCTGTCAAAATCACGCGCGTAGCAGTTGTACTCGACCCTGACGCTGTACTCGGCATGCCTCGGCTCATGGGTGTTTGGCCACAGCAGCGTTTCATTTCTCGTGTATGGCGCATAAGGACTCTTTTCTGAAGTCGATACCGTCCAGTCTGAAAGCCCTTTGAAGATCTCTGTTCTAAGCTTCTCATTGTCTTTGATTCTATATGTCATTGATCCAAAATTGAAATGATCGAAATCGTAGGTGAGACGATCACGGACTTTCGCTGCATCGAAAAGGCTCTTGCTTCCATCCGATGAACCGGACTTGTAGCAGAATACGCTCGATACCGGAACAACCTTATCATTGGGCTCCCCGAACCAGGGAGCCCCGTCGGTTCCAGCTATAAGAGTCATCTGCCCATTGGGAACAGAGTAGCCATTTTTATTCAACCGGCAGAGTTGGGGATTCTCGCTGATCAAGCACGGCTGCTTGTCGTCATATGCAAGGAGATCGGCCGTTCCCGGAGAGCGGAGGATTTGTAAAAGAAGACTGAACGGCAAGTTACCGCTCAGCGGCAACACTTTGGGAAGGAGATTGAAGTTCTCCAAGAAATAGAGAAGCCCGAAGGTGCCGTGATTGGGCGTTCCCGCTATCACCATATCTTTGACGTTTTTCGCACTCGCCTGATAGGCTCGCGATATAAGCCCACCCATGGAAAAGCCGAAGGTGTTCACATAAGGAAAGTAACCCGATCCCGGATTTTGCGGATCGGCGGGAAGCCCCTTGAACTTACATGGCTCCTGCATAAATTTGTCGCGCAGTTGCATGGCCAAGTTTCCTCCGATGTCCATCATGTCAGCCCGGCTGTTTGAGCTCACAAAAACAGGCCGATAGACTCCATTGGAATGGAGCGCCAGATCTCTCAAAATGTAGTAATACCTGCCGCCCTGGTCATTGGGATCCCCTCCTCCGTCATTCATCAATATGGTTTTAGGATCCCATCCATGGATGACAAGAAGAGGGAGCGCATTAGGATTGGGCGCTTTTAGCGGATGAAGAATGGAGTTCGTCGTTACGGCATCCAGTTCGTCTTTGTCCATGACTTTGACATTGGCGGGGGGAAGAATGACATTTTTGAGGCGTCCAGCGGGAACGAAGAAAAACTTCCTGGCAAAGCTAAAATTCGGGACATGCCCCTGGGACGCCAGCAAGACCGGCTTCCTCGCACCCAAGCGAGCTATGACGGGACTTCCGGTCTGGGTCGTTGAAAAGTCGACCACTGCCGCAGAAAGGTTGTTGATTGTGTCCACAAAGATCTCGTATGGCTTTATACGCATAGCTGTCCAGCGGGTCCCGTCAAAATAATACGGAAAGACGGAGGCTTCATCAATTCCGACGGTATCCGCGCGGGACTCGGAATATCGAGAGAGGATCAAGACCCATCCCGAAAGGGTTGGGATCTCTTCGCCCTGCACCGCAGGCTCCAGGACCACTTCTGTAATGCGCCCTATGGCTTTGATCCCACTAACCCCCAAACCGGGGTCCAAATCGAGATCGTCTCCGGGCGAAATCGTCGGACCATCGGAAGGCGGCATAAGAGTCACCACGGCATCGCCACTCAGCCCTCCTGGAGGTATAACCAAAGTGAACCTTCCGTCTGGCGACTCGATGCTTCCGCCTTGTGCGGTTAAAATGAGGCCGGAAACCGACTCCGGTGGAGTGGGATCGGTGAGATCCAACGCAAAGTCCGCTGTGGTGACCGTAGCTGTAGTCCCGTCCTCATCCGCAAAGACCAGCACGGTTCTTGTCGTTGCGGGGTAGCCCGGAGCATCGATGGAAATACTGACAAGTCCTGCGGGAAGGCCGCTTAGGCTGTAATGTCCACTCTGGTCGGTTGTGGCGGTTGCTCCGGTTTCAAGCGCGGTGAGAAGCGCGCCCGAAACAGCCGCCTCCGTCTGATCATCCGTAACAGTCCCTTGAATGGAGCCCGTTTCGGGTCTTCGCGTCAGAGTAAAATTAAGCGTTGTGGAAGACATGTCGGCCACAACAACATTTGCGACTGACTGTGAGAGATATTCCGAATGGTTTATCACAATGCTGTACGTTCCCACCGGAACACTCACAAGATTATAGGTTCCATCGGCTTCGGTGCTCGCAACCAGAAGACCGTCTCCCGCCACTTCAATATTTGCATGCCGGATGGGCAAACCTGTCGCCGCGTCCGTAACCGTTCCGGTTACCAATCCTATTGTCAACGGGGGAAGAGCAAAGTCTCCTCCGTTGGAGTCCCCGTCTACAACCACTGTAGGATATATCGAGACGGCTTCGTGATCGAGCGCCATGGCAATGAGCTGGATCGATCCCAGAGGGAGTCCGGATAGGACATATTTACCGTCCGCGTCGGCAACGGTCTGAATGTCGGAGCCACTCACCTTGACGACGGCTCCATTCAAGGGAAGGCCGCTCATGGCGTCCAAAACAAAGCCGGCAACCTCCGTCCCGATCTCTTCCGGATTGGCCACACCGGTTATGACGGGCTCAACGATATCCAGAACAAAGGGGGTTCGATCAACGGTAACGCTTATGGTGGCGTCTATGAAACCATCTTTCACTAACCGGAATGTTTGGGGCCCGAAGGGAACATCGACCAACGCAAAGCCGCCGTTGGAGTCCGTCTCATCCGAACTTTCCGCTCCCTGCAAAGTGATTAGAACGCCCGGTTCCGGAAGGAGTGTCCCGGCATTTGTCAGAGTCCCAATAACCTCAGCAACGGCATTCGCATCAAATAGAGCAAAGTCCAGCACATACGTTTGACGGGCGCTCACAGCCATGATGGTGGTCTGGGTGTGATAGCCCCCGTGTGAGACTGCGATCTGTGCGGAACCCAAAGGAATGTTGCTCAAAAGATAAGTCCCGTCATCAAGCGTTTGCACTGCAGAAGTCCCGGCGGCATGAGCAACAGAAATTGCGGCTCCCGCAAGGGGAAGACCCGTTATAGCATCGGTTATGACTCCCTTTAGGCTTGCGGCGCTTCGAAGAGAAAAATCCAGAGAATATGTCTGTGCGCTCGGCATACTGATCTGCTGATTTGCCGAGAGGCCCCCATAAGAGGCGCCCGCCTGCGCTTCACCCGGCACAATCTCTGAGATCGTATAAGATCCGTCGGCCCCGGTCAAAACGGACTGGGTCCTGCTGGAATCCGTCACTATAACCGTGGCTCCTGCAACCAACTGACCGGTCTCCTCGATTGTCACCTTCCCCGTCAAGACAGCCCCTGTAAGGATTTTTACCAGAGGCGCATTCACGACAAGCGTCTCTCCTTGTCCTATGCTGGCCGTCGAAGAAAGGGGGTGGTATGCATCTTTAAGAAAGGCGATGGTTATAGGGCCGGGAGAAACGTCCTCAATCCTGAACTCTCCCGATAGCCCGGTTTGGACACTTTGAGTCTTGTATGCGTCGTTTACTGTGACCGTCGCCCCGGCAATGGGCTCAGAGGATGAAGAGTCTGTGACGACGCCAGTGACAATAGCGGTAGGAATGATGATCGTAACCGTGACATGCGCCGTCGCCGCGCCCCCAGGCCCGGTCGCCGTGATGGTGTAGTCTGTCGTCTGAGTAGGTGAGACACTCAAAATGCCAGTTGTGCTTACGGCGCCGATCCCGGGTTGAATTACGCACGACGTTGCATCCGTTGAGGTCCACGATAAAGAGGAGAATTCCCCGGATGCGATGCTTGCCGGACTAGCAGTGATGCTAACGGTTGGCGCGGGATGCGTCACCATGATTGTTATGCTTGAGAAGACCGTTCCTCCGGGTCCTGAAGCCTCGATAGTATATGTGGTAGTCTCCGTAGGCGAGACCGAGAGGAATCCATTGGGGGCCACGCTGCCGATGCCCTGATCGAAGCTCACGCTGCTCGCATCACTCGATGTCCATATGAGCGTGGCTGACTGCCCGGCCATGATCGTTTGCGGGTTTGCAAATAAGGAGACAGAGGGATCCGGATGGATTACCACTACGGTCGCTTTGGCTGTAGCCGTTCCACCATCTCCCGTTGCCGTAATCGTATAGGTCGTGTTCTGAGGTGGCGAAATCGAGATCGATCCATTGCAGTCAACAACGCCAATACCTTGATCAATGCTGCACGAATCCGCATTGGTGGAATTCCAGGAGAGCGTACATGCGGCTCCCGGCATGATCGATGTTGGGTCTGCACTCATGGCAACCGTCGGAGGAAGTCCTTGAACATGGATAAGGACTTCGGCTGGAACACTGAATGATTCGCTGTCATTTACGAATAGCTGAATAAAGTAGTTTCCTGGAAGATCCGGCACAAAAGTTGACGTCGCAGAATGCGCGTCCGAAAAGAAAACATTGCTTCCAGCCGGACTATCATAGAAATACCATAGGTAATGAAGGGTGTCCCCATCCGGGTCGCTCGATCCGCTGCCATCAAGATTCACGGTTTCACCAACCATTGCAGATTGTATGAATTCTCCAGAAATTCGAGCCGTAGGAGGCAGTCCGGCAACGTCGACAGTGAACTCCTGGGTCGCCTTCCCTCCTGCCCCGTCAGATACTTCCACCTTGACGGGAAAAACCCCTCGACCTAGGGGCGTCCAGGTAATTGTCCCGCTTGCAGCATCGATCGCCATTCCGTCAGGCGCTGCCGCAAGACTGTAGCTCAGAGTGTTCAAATTGGGGTCCGTCGCCCGCACCTGATAACTATAGAAGGATGTGGCCATGCCATCAGCCACAGGCTCAGAATAGATCACTGGATTATAGTTTTGGACAATTCTTGTCGTCAGAGGCGTATGGGCGCTTACAACCTCTGAATAATAGGTCTTGTCCGGGAAAACGGTATCGATCCTATAAAGATATGTGATCTCATTTGAAACCGTGTAATCTATGTAGACCGAATAAGTTGAGGTGGTTTCAGCGATTTTTTGAAAAGAAAAGGGGGACGATTCCGTTGCCCTGAGAACGTCGTAACGCACCATGCCGACTTGGTTGGTCCATTGAAGCTGCATCTTGCCCGGTTTGCCTCTTGCAGAGAGGCCAAGCAAGAGCTCCTCCGGTTCAATAGCCACGAAAGCCGAGCATTCTTTTACGGTACCCGGAATATCCACCGCACGCCCGACCATCTGCCGAAGCTTCCCATCATTCCATTTATGCGCCTGGGTGAATTCCGGGAGAGGAGAAGTCTGCAGCAACATGAAGAAAACCATAAACTTCAGAATCCTACTGAGGAAAGGATTCAAAATACCTTTCTGTATACCTACGACCGGATGCTTTCTTAACATTATGCGCTCCTAACTCGACTTAGGTGGAAATTCTCGCCATAGTCCGGACCCAAAAGGCTCTTAAGAGAAGAGCATCCTGAACCCGTTTCTAAAATTCCCAGATGGATTTGTTCTTTCTTCTGATACGGTTACGGTCGGAGATAATTCAAAACCTGCAAAAGACTATTATCTGCTTTAACGCCAGGCAGGCCAAACCCGCACACAGTAAAACAATAGTTGACGGCTCGGGAACGGGTGTCGGGACAATGTCCAGCGCCTCCAAGAAGCAAACCTGCGAAAAGGGAACTGAAGGAAAAGAATCTGGATCACTTTGTGTAAGATAAAACGGAGCAGATGGAAGCATTGTGTCGCTAAGAATAAACGTGATGACAGCAGTCTGTCCCTGGCTCAGAACGAAGTCCCATCCCAAAGCCATGGATACATCATCCGCCTCACTGTTTTCGTTATTGTTATTAAGGATGTTATTCAAGAAATTGTTGTATACCGTTCCATGAGTATATCCTGGTTCGCCGATCTGCCAAGATTGGCCTGGAGCAAGGGAACCGGCGGGCGATCCAATTTCATTGACAAAGCCATTCACATCTTGATCTATCTCATGGTCGAAGAAAGATAAAACATGGTGGGAACCAGGAGAGCTGATGGTTATGGCAATTATGCCAAGACCCGCATTCCAGTCGAAGCCCGATGTATCAATGCTTGTTGGCAATTGCCCGGATAGGGGAGCCTGAAAGGCGTTATATACGCTTCCATCGACATTAAAACCCCACTCGAGAAGGCTGATGGCAGCAGCTGAAGCTCTTGAAATCCAAAATGCCATTAGCGACAAAGCCAACAATACTCCAGCAAAGATCTTCATTCTGTTCCCCTCCTTCTGTCCGTACGAGTTTATGTGACAGCAATACAGTTACCCCACGTTGGGAAATATCCACACCTTATCGTCCCATGCTCACTAAAAGATTGGCTTTTGCCAAATTAGCACCTCACTCAGCATCTCCAAATTGCCTTCGATGCTAATTGCCTGCCGATACAGGCAATTACGTCCCATGCTTCAGGGCCAACGATTTCACTGGTATTTTGAAAAGCTTGATCCGGTGAGTAGCCATGGTTGAAGGCTCATAATGTAGCAGCAGGTTTCCGGTCGCTCCTAGAGTGCTGAACCACTCATGTCAGCAAAACCCAACCTGACAATGCTGTACGGTGCGCAAGATCTGATATTTTTCAGTCAAGAGCAATTCTTTGACACTAGCATTCTTGCTTTCCGATGCAAAAAGGTCGGACCTCGAACTGCTATTTCCCTTCTTAAAAAACCCGAGATCGATGGTCAGGACCGATATAGGCGCAGGTGGCAAGCGATAATATCGGCTTCCCAAAAAAATGAGTCAGTGAAAGACTTCATGCACTGGCTTCCAGGAACTCGCATGCAACGCATAGGGATTAGAATGCAGAACATTTGTGTGATTGCAAGGTAATGCAAGATATGGGCCTACATATTCAATAACATCCAGAGAAGGGACTTCCTTATTTATTCTAATAGCTTAAGATCCATCTAGAATGCGATCATCCTCTTTTCTCTATGCCTATTCCAATACAATTTGTAAATATCTCCGACACTGAGCTAACATTCTTGATCTTAGACACTGTCCAAGTAACCATTTAGGCATAAGTTTATGGGTTGTAAAGAAATTCGACACATCATAGGTGTGGCTTCACATGTGAGTGGTAAAGTAAACCTGACGTCGGTTGGAATTCGCGCTTCCTACGGCAGTATAGCCCTTGGCTCGTGTTCTATCGGCGATGCGCTCCCCTAATATTGAAGTCTAAGAAACCGATTGCCAAGCCAATGGCGATAGCGAAAAAACAACCGAGTATGCCCACAATTCGAACCGCTGTTCGCCGATGAAGAGTGAAGTGCTTAGAGCTATGACGTAAAAGAGAATCGTCTCCGGCTGGAGGGGATCATGGCAAGATATTGAATATTCAGCCACATCGGAATGGAGGATCGATGAAGCGAGGATGAGCAATGTCAGGGATTCTAAAAGGAAGCCCGCTACGCGTAAGAGGTGATGACTTCCGAGGGACGTCTCCTTTCGTATCGCGACAGGAGCCGGGTAAAAAGCCGCACCCCGACATCGAGCGCCCTTTCATCGAAATCGAAGAAAGGGGAATGTAGACCGTATTGGAATCCCTTTTCAGGATCATGGCAGCCCAGGCGAATCATCACTCCGGGGCATTTTTGTAGGAAATAGGCAAAGTCTTCCGCTCCCATTCTGGGAGAGCCCTCATGAACGCAATCTTTTCCCAGCAATTCTCCAGCGCATTCCCGCACATAGTCGACAAGCGCCAGGTCATTTTCAAGGAGCGGGTATCCGGGCGTGATCTTTAGCTCGGCTCTGACCTGATGGGCTTTCTCTAGCCCATTCAGCAGATCATCGATCCGGCTCAAGATTTTATCCCGCACGGCGGGCTTGAGAGTGCGGACCGTACCGTGCAGAATCGCTTCGTGGGGAATGATGTTGGAGGCCGTTCCGGCATGGAAGCGGCCGATGGTGACAACGGCGCTTTCGGTGGGCGAGATGCTGCGGCTTACAATGGTCTGCAGCTGCGTAACGAGATATGCCCCGGCTACGAGTGGATCCGTGCAGAGGTGAGGATGAGCGCCATGGCCGCCATCGCCGGTCAGACGGATTCTGATGCTGTCGGAAGCGGCATGACACACGCCGCGGGCGATGCCGATGCGCCCGGCCGGAAGCTCGGGATGCATGTGAGCGGCAAAAATCGCTTCAATGGGCTCTCTATCGAATATGCCCGTTTCGATCATGGCCTGAGCGCCGGCCCCGCCTTCCTCGGCAGGCTGAAAAAAGAACAGGATCTTGCCCCGCCCCGTTTCCGGCCATTTTTCCTCGAGGAGGGAGCGAGCCGTTCCGAGCGCCATGGCCACGTGGCCGTCATGGCCGCAGGCATGCATGATTCCGGGATGCGTGGACTTATACGGAACATCGTTCTGCTCCGTCAGGGGCAGCGCATCCATATCCGCCCTCATGGCGACGACAGGCCCCGGACGTTTTGCCGAAAGAGACGCGACCACGCCGGTCTTCCCGACTCCTGTCTCAAAGGGAATTCCGAGATCTTTCAGCACTTCGGCAATCTTTGAGGCCGTTTTTTCTTCCCGGTATGAAAGCTCGGGAATCTGGTGGAAGCAGCGCCGCAGTTGGATAAGCCATTCATTAAAGGAGAGCATGACGAGCACTCGGATGATGGTTAGTTACAGCCCCAAAGAGCGGCCGGGCGAATTCTCGCTCCCCAGGACGCTCTTTGGAGCCTTTTGCAGGTCAGACGATCAGGGCCGCGGAAGAAATCCGCTGGCGTTTCTTATACCGGTATATTGCCGTGCTTTTTCGGCGGCAGCGCAATACGCTTGTTGGCCAACATTTCGAACGCTTCTATGAGCCTTGGCCTTGTTTCAGAGGGAACGATCACAGCATCGATGTAGGCCCTCGACGCAGCAATATAGGGGTTGCAGAGGAGGTTGTGATACTCTTCGATCTTTTCCTTGCGCTTGGCGGCGGGATCAGCCGCCTCCTTGATATCCTTCCTGAAGATGATGTTGGCCGCTCCATCGGCGCCCATGACTGCAATTTCGGCAGTTGGCCATGCAAGAGCGATATCCGATCCGAGGTCCTTGGAGCACATGGCGAGATAAGAGCCGCCATAGGCCTTTCGAACGATCAATGTCACCTTGGGAACAGTCGCTTCGGAGTAGCACCAGAGAAGCTTCGCGCCATGACGGATAATTCCGCCCCACTCCTGCTTTTTGCCAGGCAGATACCCGGGGACGTCGGCTATGGTGAGCAGAGGAATATTGAAAGCGTCACAGAATCGAATGAAGCGGGTGGCTTTATCGGAAGCATCGATATTGAGGCAGCCTGCAATAATTTTTGGCTGATTGGCGATAATGCCTATGGATCGTCCCTTCAAGCGGGCAAAGCCTACGATTATGTTCTGAGCGTAGTATTCATGAACCTCGTAGAAGGTTCCTTTATCCACAACCGCGCGGATGAGATCTTTCATATCGTAGCCACGCATGGGATTTTCGGGAATGAGGGAATCCAGGGCTGGTTCAATTCGTCCAGGGTCGTCCGTTGTGCGCGCAAGAGGAGGATCGTCCATGTTATTATCGGGAAGGAAGCTCAAGAGAAGTTTTATCCGGTCGATAGCGTCTGCGTCGTTCTCGCACGCAAAATGAGCCACACCGCTCGTGGAGTTGTGAGTCATAGCGCCTCCCAACTCCTCCTGGGTGATTACCTCGCCTAAAACAGACTTGATCACATCGGGACCGGTAATGAACATGTAGCTGGTGTTTTTGACCATGAAGACGAAATCGGTCATGGCGGGCGAATAAACCGCTCCACCCGCGCAAGGCCCCATGATGGCCGATATCTGTGGAATAACGCCGGAGGAGACGGCGTTTCGATAGAATATCTGTCCATAGCCGGAAAGAGAATCCACCCCTTCTTGGATGCGAGCGCCGCCCGAGTCGTTGAATCCGATCAAAGGTTTTCCCGCCTTCAGGGCCAAGTCCATGACCTTGCAGATCTTCTTCGAATGCATCTCGCCAAGCGTTCCGGCTCTCGCCGTGAAGTCCTGCGAGAAAGCAAAAACCTGCCTCCCGTTCACGAGGCCGTAGCCGGTTATGACTCCATCAGCCGGGATGTCCACCTTGTCGATGCCGAACAATGTCCCACGATGCTTCACGAAGATGTCCAGCTCACGAAAACTGCCGGGATCGAAGAAATACTCGATCCTTTCGCGAGCAGTCATTTTGCCTCTTTCATGCTGCTGAGCTACAGCTTTTTCTCCCCCCATTTTTTTGATCTCCGCCTCACGCTCGCGGAGCTCTTTGATCTTATCCTCAACAGTTCCCATATACGCTTCTCCTCCCTGGTTTTTGGACGTTACGATTCTTCCCCGGCCTTGCTCACGCTATATAAAAAGTATATGCGGCCATTCTAATGGCTCCAGGAGGCTTGTCAAGCGCTTTCCCAGCTCGCCCCGGTTAGCGGAATAACGAAATATCATAGCTTTTCTATGGGCCTACAGCCGAGCGTCCCAGATCGATGAGCACCTGCTCGGCTCCCGGAGAGGACATTCTGCTTTGCACCAGCTTTGTTGCCCGTTTGATGTCGGCCTCTAGTTGAGGACTCGCAAGCGATTCAATCTCTCCAAACAGGAGCATCGCTCTCGAGAAGGCGTCCTTCTCGATATGAAGCTTTCCGCCCTCCTTGTTCAGATTGCGAAAAGCGGGCAGAATATCATAGACTACTTCGAAGGCCTCCCAAACCAGCTCGGGATTATCCACGAAAAGCCTGTTGATCTCTGCGGAATTGCGATCGTAGAGCATATTGAATTCCCCGGCGATCTCGGGATCGACCTGTAGGTCGCTCAGCATGCCGCCAACAGCATCGAAAAGCAGATTCGTCCCTCCGCCGCTCTTCGTCGTCGCAGTTTCGATAGAGATTCGAGGCTGAAAGGACGCATGCTCCTTCCCGGAACACGCCGCGGGGATGGAAAAGAACACGACAACCGCGGGAATCATAAAGAAAACGGAACAGATCGGCATTCTCTTCATGGTCGCTTCTCCTTCATTTCAAAAACATAATACTATAGAAGCTCGTCTTTCGACGGCCTTCATTCCGGCAAAGAGGCCGAATCCAAAGTTGGGCAGTATATCTGGAAAGAGTTAAAATATTAAAGTGGAATCGTGAAAACGACTGGCGCAGAGTCTAAAAACTTCACTTTCCAGAATGGTTTTGCTATTTTCCCCAGCGTTGAGACTGTCAGAGACTGCAAACACGCACGGTGGAAATATCATCCTTCCACCGAGTGGACAAGGACCGGATGAGCGCAATGATTCGAAAAAAGCGACTCTGGCTTGCCGCGGGGCTGGGCCTGGCTGTATTGATCTACACCCTGAACCACGCCGACTTGGGTAAGCTTGCGCAAAGCATCCACGACCTCAATATTTTCTGGGGCGCGATGACTTTGGCTGCCGGCGCGCTAAGCTATCTCTGCATAGCCGCCGTGCTGCATCTGTTGCTCAGAGGCATGGGGCATGAGGTTTCCTTTTCAGCCTCGTTTCGAATCTCTCTTATCTCCACCACCTTGAATTACATCATGGCGATGGGTGGATTGAGCGGCATGGCGGCCAAAGTCTATCTCCTGGCAAGGGAAAAAGTCCCTCCGAGCAGCACGCTCTCCATCTCCATGGTTCACGGCTTTCTTACCAATACCGTCGCGATTGTGTTCATCTATCTCGGCTTCTTTTTTCTCTATAGCGATTACCAGATGAGCAGAAAGCAGGTCGAAGCCGGAATCGTCGTTTTGCTCATAGCTTTCGCGCTCACATGGATTACGGTGCAGGCGATAGTCCACGAATCTTTCAGAAGAAGGCTTTGGGATTTGGCGTATCGCGCAGGCTCGGCGCTCTGCCGGAAGCTGCGCCACCCGCGCTTGCTCCATCGGGAGCGCGCCGAGTCGTTTTTTGAAAAGTTCAACGACAGCATGAATATGCTCGTTAAGAGCTCGGGAATTTTGTGGAAGCCTGCCTTATTCGCTGCAATAGACTGGCTGATGATGTTCCTGTGCTTGAAGTGGGCTTTCTCTGCAGTGAACTATCCCGTGGATAATCAGACGATCATGGTGGGCTTTTCCATCGGCATCTTTACGGCTCTCTTCTCCATAACTCCCGCTTCCATCGGCGTAATGGAAGGCTCCATGGCCGGATCATTTTATCTCATGGGCCTGGATTACGACCATGCCCTCATAGCAGTGCTTGTCTACAGATTTGTTTATTTCCTGCTGCCGATGCTCTTGAGCCTCTTTTACTCTTCTCTCATTATTTCCCTTTCGAAAGCTGAGGTAACAATCGAAGATCCGCCTCATAATTGAGAGAATACGCGGCGCATGGTCCGCTCACAAGCCGCTTCCCCTGACCATGCGATCTCTCCGATGGAGCGTGTCAGGAGATTTATCCGGAGCTATTTCGGCCTTCCCCCTCAGCCTTGTACAAATCTCTCGTTCCCAAAACCATCTTTATCGGCCAAAGCAAGAGAGGCTGCCAAAAGGTCTCCACTCTCAAGAGATCCCCTTCATAGAAGATCTCTGAGAGCGCTTTTTCAGGCGAATTCTGCCACCTCAGAATCGGAGGATGCGTGGATTTGAGCGACAAGGTGAGAGGCGTCTGAATGCTCCCGTCCTCTATTTCCCCCTTCCAGGTAAATCGATAGACTTCTTCAACCGCATTCCCCTCGGGAAATGAAAGATAGCATATTCGAAAATGGCTCCAGGGCATTATGAGATGCTCCGAAATCACTCGGTCCGCCGGCCACGCCTTGATGCGAGCAAAAGGAAAGGGAAAGACGAGAACGAGCGCGAGCACGCCGGTAATCGCTTTGTCCCAGAACCTGGCTTTCTTTTCATAGATGCTTGCGTCTTCGATTTGGTGGCTCAATTTGTACAACGCGCGCTCCTCCAAGGTTTGAAATAGTCAAGAAACATTTGTAGCTATGCGACGTCCCTCTTCGATGATACCCCATCAAGTGAAAAAAATATCAACAGAATCTGCATTGGACAACAAAGAGCTTTGCTGGCGCTTTCCAATTTTGCTAAAAGTCATGTGTTTGCGCCGAATATTTACCGGAAATAAGATTCTAAACAATATCATCCGATATGCAGAGCCTTATTTTCGCTGGAGTGATTGGTTAAAATAATCCAAAACGCCTTTGGATTCTTCCTTTGAAATTTGCTCATTTTGTTTGGCGCATCACTGATGCGCTTGGTAGGATGGAAGCTCTATCGTCAAGTTGTTGAACCCTCTATCTGATGCGGGAGAGAGCACATCATCGCATTCAATCTGGTGAGAACATAATGGATCACATCGATTGGCTCCATAATTATTGCCCCGGCAGGGTTATCGCCACTCCGCAAGCTATCAAGCAGATCAAGAACGGAAGCCGCGTTTTCATCGGCTCCGGATGCGGGGAGCCTCAGCACCTTATCAGATCCATGGCGGCGGATATGGATCTTCGAGATATCCTCATCTATCAGATGCTTTCAATCACTCTCGCTGAATATATTGAAGACGATTCTTTTTTCGATCGTTTTTCAATGAAGCTTTTCTTCATCAGCAAACCGATTCGCAAAGCTGCTTTTGAAGGAAAAATCGACTATATACCGGCCTATTTCTCTCAGATACCGCTTCTCTTTTCGAGTAAGCGCATAGGCCTGGATGTCGCCCTCATACAGGTAAGCCCACCCGACCAGCATGGATTCTGCAGCCTTGGCGCCTCCGTGGACATCACCCGGGCCGGCATGGAGAACGCCAAGCTCGTCATCGCACAGGTGAATTCGAAAATGCCCCGGACTTTGGGGGACAGCTTCGTTCATGTGGATTCAATAGACTATTTCGTTCTGCATGACGAGCCGCTGGCAACGCATTTCCCGACTATTCCGGACGAGGAAACAGCTCGAAGAATCGGCCTTTACGTCGCACAGCTCGTCGAAGACGGGGCGACCCTCCAGATAGGTCTTGGCCATCTGCCTTACGCCATTGTTCAGTATCTTGACTCCAAGGAGCATCTCGGGCTCCACACCCCACTCATAAGGGACTGTTTTCTGCCCCTTTTCAAGAATAAGGTGATCACGAACAAGAAGAAGACTCTTCTTCCCGGACGAGTCGTGACCTCGATGTGCGCAGGATCGGAAGAGCTCTATGACTACATCGACAACAATCCCATGTTCTATTTCCGAAGCTCCGACTTCGTGAACAATCCGGCTGAAATCGCCCGGAACGACAATCTCATTTCCATTACGTCGGCGCTCGAGGTTGACCTTACCGGTCAGATTTCCTCGGACTCTCTCGGGTACCGCTTCTACAGCGGCATAGGCGAGCAGGTTGATTTCCTGAGAGGCAGCGCCATGTCCAGGAACGGCTTTTCCATTATTCTTCTGCCTTCGACGGCGCAGAACGGAAAAGTCTCCCGCATTGTCTCCCACTTGAGCGAAGGCGCGGGCATTGCCGCCACCCGGGGCGACGTCAACTTCGTCGTTACGGAGTATGGCATTGCCGAGCTACAGGGAAAGAGCATCTATCAACGGGTCATGGAGCTTGCGCAGATCGCCCATCCGCGGTTTAGAGAAGAGCTGATTGATTTCGCCAAAGCGCGTCACTATATATTTGCAGACCAGTTGCCGCCGCATCAGGATGACCTGATCTTCCTGGAAGGCTACAAGAGCTCGGTCCAGCTGAAGGACGGGGGGGCTATCGAATTCAGACCTCTTTTGCCTTCGGATGAGCTTGCTTACAGGAATTTTTATTATTCGCTTCAGAATGAGACAATCTATTCGAGGTTTTTTTACTATAAGGAGGTCTTCTCGCACCAGTCGGTGCAGGAGCATTGGGCAAGCGTCGATTACCGGAAGAACATGTCCATCATAGGCATCAAGTCCAAGGGTGGGCAGAAAGAAATCGTGGCGATCGGCTCTTACGCTCTGTTCGACAAAGATACGGCGGAAGTCGCGCTCGTCATTCGCGAAGACTTGCAAGGCATGGGCCTCGGCTCTCATCTTCTCACTGTTCTGGAAAAGATTGCGAAGGAAAATCAATACAAGAAATTCATGGCAAGCGTCTTAAAAGAGAATTCTGCGATGATCAGCGCCTTCAAAAAGAAATACCCTCATGCAATAATCTCGGAGGGAGTAGAGGAAGATGTAACGATCCTCATGGACTTCGATGAGCCTTGAGACGAAATCCAGCATTGAGGGGGCAGGGGCTAAGGCCGGGAGGGTCGGGCGCCTCTAGTTGGAAAGCTAATGATATCGTGGTTATGAATTTTATAACCATCGACAGGGTAGGAGGAAAGTTCAATGCACAGACTCGACGCCATTTTCGCACCCCGGTCGGTCGCCGTAATCGGGGCCTCCACCACACAGGGAAAAGTTGGACACGATATTTTCTTTAACATATTGAAGAGCGGGTACACGGGGGTGCTTTACCCCGTAAATCCAAACGCCCTCGCAGTTGCGAGCGTCAAAGCCTATCCCACGATAACCGACATTCCGGATGAAGTCGATCTCTCCATCATCATTCTCCCGCCTCGATTGTCGCTCAAAGCCGTTGAGGAGTCAGTCGCAAAGGGTGTGAAGGGCATTGTGATCGTTTCGGCCGGCTTTAAGGAAGTGGGACAAGAGGGCTTGGAAATTGAAAACCGAATCGTCGCCATCTGCAAAGAAGCCGAAGTGCGTCTTGTTGGGCCCAACTGCCTCGGTGTGATAAACCCGATGCCCTCCGTCAGGCTCAACGCCAGCTTCTCGAGCCGCATGCCGGCGCCCGGGAAGATATCGTTCATTTCTCAGAGCGGAGCGCTTTGCACGGCGGTTCTCGATTTTGCGGCCGATCGGGACTTCGGCTTTTCAAAATTCATCTCCATCGGCAACAAGGCCGACGTCGATGAGCTCGATCTCCTCCAGTACCTTCACGAAGACCAGGATACGGAAGTCATTATGCTCTACCTGGAAGAGCTTCGCAGGGGAGCGGAGTTCATACAGATCGTCAAGGAAATTACTTCCGGGAGAAGAAGAACGCCGGTAATCGTGATAAAGTCGGGCAGAACGATCGCCGGGGCGCGCGCCGCGGCCTCCCACACGGGCGCGCTCGCGGGCTCCGAAGCGGTCTACGATTCCATTTTCGAACAATCCGGAATCATAAGAGCGGATTCCATCGACGAGCTCTTCGACTTCGCCAGCGCCTTCGCCTATAAGACCGAATCGGCGCTTGGAAAGGTGAGAAGGAAGCTCCCCACCGGAAACCGCGTGGCTATTGTCACCAACGCGGGCGGCCCCGGCATAGTCGCTACCGACATGACCATATCCTCGGGACTCGAGCTCGCCACTTTCAGCGAGGAGACCATAGAAGCTCTGGCGGAGCATCTTCCCGCCACAGCCAACATCCACAATCCGGTCGACGTCATAGGAGACGCCAGCTACGACCGCTACGAGAGCGCCCTTGCGGCGGTCACGAGAGATGACGGAGTGGACGGGACGCTGGTCATACTCACGCCTCAGTCGATGACGAACGCTCTCGGCACGGCCGAGGCCATCGTGCGCATAGCGAGAACCTCTCCCAAGCCCATTCTCTCCTGCTTCATGGGCATTGTCGACGTCTCGAAGGGTGTGGAATACCTCCAGGCCCATGGATACCCGGTTTTCAGGTTTCCCGAAAGCGCGGCGAAAGCTTTCGGAGCCATTTATAGATACTCCAAGTGGCTGGCTCGACCGATGCTCGATCAGTTCACGTTCGAGCACGATCGGGAGCGCGCGGAAAAAATCATCCAAAAATCTCTCGCCGCCGGCAAGACCCGCCTCGGCGAAACAGTCGGGCTCGACATTCTCAAGTGCTACGGCTTCAAAGTGCTGCCCACGGAGCTGGCCCACAGTCCCGAGGAGGCGGCGAACATTGCGGAGCGCATCGGCTTTCCAGTCGTCATGAAGATCGTATCCGAGCAGATTCTCCACAAATCGGACGCGGGCGGGGTCATGGTGAAGCTGCGAAGCAGGGAGGAAGCCGCGCGCGCTTTCACGACCATTATCGAGAGTGTGAAGAAGTTCGACCCCAAGGCCATAATTGACGGCGTTCTGGTTCAACAGATGGCTGCCCGGGGAGAGGAGCTGATACTCGGGATGAACCGCTACCCGGTATTCGGGCCGTTGGTCATGTTCGGCACGGGAGGCATATTCGTCGAAGTCTTTAAGGACGTCAAATTCGGGCTTGCTCCACTCGGCAGAAACGTGGCCATACGCATGATCCGCGGAATCAAGGGATACAGGCTTCTCACGGGATTTCGCGGAAGACCGAGGACGGATATCGAAACTGTGGAAAAAGCCATCGTGAGCTTTTCGGATCTCGTGATCAACCATCCCGAGATTCAGGAAGTAGACATTAATCCTCTCATAGCGCACGAGGAAGGAAAAGGCGCCTCCGTAGCCGATTGTAGAATCATCCTGAAAAGCGCCGACAAAGCAAAAGAATCGTAGCAGCGCCTCTGAAGCGCATTATCTGCGACTGCGGCCTCAAGTGATTACAATTAGATGAGTCAGGCAATCCAAGCATCGAGATAAACGAGGGAATAAGCCATTCATCTATTTTAGCGCTTTGTTGGAGGAGAAATAAATGCCAAAGTTGTCCGGATTCCCCCTTCTCACTGCAGAAGAGGCCGCCTCTCAGATTCCCGATGGCGCGATGGTCGCCTTCAGCGGCTTCACCAATGCCGGCGCGGTAAAAGCTATTCCACGGGCGATAGCAGCCCGAGCGCGCGAACTGCACGATAAGGGCGAGCCTTATAAGATCCGAGTTCTTACGGGCGCTTCGAGCGGCGCCAGCATTGACGGCGCCCTGGCCGAGGCGGACGCTATTTCCTGGCGCGCCCCGTACCAGAGCGGCCCCGTTCTACGAAAGCAGATAAACAATCAGGAAGTGGAATATGTGGACATGCATCTATCGCATGTCCCGCAGGCGGTGCTCTTCGGTTTTTTCGGAAAGTTGGACGTCGCGGTGGTCGAAGCCACTGAAGTCCTGCCGGATGGAAGAGTCTATCTTACAGCCTCCATCGGAGCGTCTCCTACATACCTCAAATATGCGGACCGCGTCATAATCGAGCTGAATCATTTCCATTCCGTGAGACTGCGCGAGATGTCGGACATTCTCGTTCTGCCTCCGCCGCCGCACAGAAGCCCCATCGCCATTCACGACCCTTTGACCAAAGTCGGCTCGCCTCACGCCATGGTCGATCCGAAAAGAATCATCGGAATTGTCGAAAACAACGAGTCGGACCATGTCCCTCTGTTTACCGCCGAGGATGAAGCCAGCCACAAAATTGCGGAGCATGTGGTGCGGTTTCTGATCGAAGAAAAGAGGGCTGGCCACATTCCCGAAGAATTTCTGCCTCTTCAGGCCGGAGTCGGCAATGTGGCGAACAGCGTCATGGCCGCCCTGGGCAGGAACCCCGACATTCCCAACTTTACGATGTACTCGGAAGTATTTCAGGAGTCGCTTGTGGAGCTTATGGAACAAGGGCGGCTCACGGCCGTGAGCTCTTGCGCCCTCACCATTACGACGCCATCTCTCAAGCGCATCTATGACAACATGGATTTCTTTGCTCCCAAGATCGTGCTGCGCCCCCAGGAGCTTTCGAATCACCCCGGAGTCGTGCGCCGACTCGGCGTCATTGCGCTCAACACCGCTCTGGAAGTTGATATTTACGGAAACGTCAATTCGTCCCATGTTTTCGGAACGGATATCATGAACGGAGTGGGAGGCAGCGGAGAATTCACTCGCAACAGTTATCTCTCGGTCTTCATGTGTCCTTCCATCGCGAAGGGAGGCCGGATATCAGCCATCGTTCCCATGTGCCCCCATATCGACAACAACGAGCACTCGGTCCAGATAGTCGTAACGGAGCAGGGACTCGCCGATTTGCGTGGACTCGGGCCCATGCAGCGTGCGAAAGCAATCATCGAAAACTGCGCCCACCCCGCCTATCGGGATTATCTCTATCGCTACATCGAGAATTCAAGGCTCGGGCATATTCGTCATAACCTTGCGAATTGTTTCGAACTGCATCGAAACCTCATCGAGTCGGGCGCCATGCTGCCCGATCTTGATCTATCGGCTATAGGCAACGTTTAATATTGAAATCCAAAACAACAGGACCGACATCAATTCAATGGACAATTACGCGCTATCTTCTCTCAACGGGTTTGCTGCGCAAGGCATCGACAGGGCGACAGCCAGAAGAAAAGACGAAAGATGGATTGCAGACCGACTGAAAGATCCAACCACTCGATTCCTGCCTCTCTGGAATTTGAAGAACCTGGTTACGGACGCTTCGGAGCTTCATCCGGTCCTATTTTCGATAAGCGAGATTGAAGATTTTTTATCGACTGCGGATTCAATCACCTTCCTGGGAGAAGATGAGGAGCATGCATACTTCTCCTTTGCTCTTCCGCTTGGCGGCCCCACGCCTGAGGCAGTGTTCGAGCGATACGGCAAATTTGAAGATTTGAGAAAAGTAGCGGGTCTGTTGAAGAGCGGGGATGCGGGGCTTCTCGCTCACGCCAGAGGAATGGCTCACTGGCATGTCCGCCACAGGTTCTGCGGCGATTGCGGAAGTCCCACCAAGAGCATCGAAGCGGGTTATCAGCGCATCTGCACAAATAAAGAATGCGGGCAGCTTCACTTTCCACGCACCGACCCCGCCATAATAGTGATGGTGACTCGTGGCGAGAAGTGCCTTCTCGGTCGTCAGCCGATATGGCCGAAGGGGATGTATTCAACCATCGCAGGCTTTGTCGAACCGGGCGAATCCCTTGAAGAAGCCGTAGCCCGCGAAGTTCTCGAGGAAACCGGAATTGAAGCGGCCTCCATATCCTATCGATCGTCGCAGCCGTGGCCGTTTCCAAGCTCTCTGATGCTCGGGTTCAACGCCAAAACGGAAACGGAAGAAATTCGGCTCGATGACAAGGAGTTAGAGGACGCCAGGTGGTTTAGCAGGGAAGAGATTCAAAAGACCATCCTGGAAAAAAGCCTGAAGCTTCCGCCTTCGATCTCCATCGCTTACCGTTTGATTGAAGACTGGTTTGACTCGGTTCGGCCCTGGCGGTTGAAGGAAGTATTGAGCAACGCGCGCAACGCTTGAGAAACTGTCTGATAAAAGGGTTATTGTCTCTTTGCCTACACCTATTTCGTCGTTCCGGCATGTTTCTAGCCGGAATCCAAGTTTTGCGCTGAGCTGGATTCCGGCTTAAAGACTGCCGGAATGACGGGAAAGGGAATTTTTTGACAGTTTCTGAAGCGCGCGACGCACGTTGAAGAACTGCGCTCCAGGCGCTTCGCCCTCCGTCATTTTCCCGAAGATGCGGCAATGTCCTTTATGGCCCCTGCAATTTTGCTCAGGGCGCCGAGGCGCTCCTTGGCTTTCTCGAGATAGGGCAGCGCCTCCGGGTTCTTCAGCTTCCCCAGAGCCTGCGCTGTCCAGTTGACGATGTACGGGCTTTCATGATCCGTAAGCCTTGTCAAAATAGCAAAGCTCTCGGGGGTCTCGATATTTCCTAATACGGATATGAGCCCGACCTTCAAATCATCAAAGGCCGCGTCTTTTTGCAGTATCTCGTCAATGACGCCCACTGCGCGCCCACCGAAGCTCTCAAGGCTCACCAGGCATTTCTGCGCAAAGAAAGGAAGGCGAAACATGGAAAGCTCGGCAAGCAGCCTCACGCTTTCATCCGTTCCATAAGCGCGAAGAAGATCCGGAACAAAAAGGCTCGCCCACGAAAAACTGTAGGTCAGGGGCAGCAGATAGGGAATAGCGGCCGGACCTTCCGCCTCGATGCCGGAAAGCACGGGCTCGAGCGCCTGTCGGCGGACTTCATAGCCATCCGCATCCTTGTCCGAAAAACGCTTCAAGTCATTTGCCGCCTTTAGCTTCTCGACTTCCTTTGCAATAGGAGAGCCCTTCAGGACAGGATACATCTCGCTGTAAGCCCGGGCCTGTTTGGATATCCAAAATTTGTCGAGCCAGGTGGAAGGAGAATAAAAGTGCACAACGTTCTTGCGGTCCACTCCCTCCCGCTTGTGAAAACCGTTCTCCTGATAGAATTCCTTCTCTTCCTTGGATACCTGCCAGCGGCGGCGGCAGGTAAAAAAGGCGTTCTGATAGTCGCCCATGGCGAGCATGGCGCTTACAGCGATATCGTGAAGCCGGTCATCTTCTGGAAAAGTCTCGAGCAACCGTTTGGCCAGACGATCCGCTTTGACGAAATCCTGAGAGAATAGGAAGTCGAAGCCTTTCCTGACCTCCTTTTCGAGAGTCTCACTCGCTCTCGACCGCTCTTCCATCTGTTGCAGATAGTGAGCAGGAACATTCTTTCTGGCTTCTTCATGCCTTGGAAGACAACACTTCTTATATTTTTTGCCAGACCCGCAAGGGCAAGGCTCATTGCGTCCCGTCTTCCGCACGATCAGATCATCGGCCTGGGCCGCTTGTTTTATAGAGCCCTGGTAGGCGGCCACCCGTTTATCCAGTTCCTCGCGGGAAATGCCGTATCGGGCGCAAATAGCTTCAGGATCGCCGCCCTTAAGGAATTCGACGACAGGTTGCATAGGGTTTACGGGGGAGGAGATTCCTCCCGAGGGTTGAGAGCTTTCCATACAGTTTCCTTTCCAGATGATTTAGCGAGAGAATGCAAGCTGTGAAATCCTCTCGCATAGCAGCGCATAAAACATTAGATTATTATCAACTTTCCATTCTCATGTCAAAATTATCGACTAGAGAAGTGGAAAAATGGAAGATTCTATTTTACGTTTTGGCTTTCTGACGAACGGGTTTAGGATTATTATTCATTCGGAGCCTCACAGCGCTTCTTGCGAAAACGGGTCCAGGCGATGGAAAGACAGGGCGTCTCCGTCGCAAAGGTGAGGGGAGTTTCCGAAGCTTTTGAAGCTCCAGAAACAAATGGTCAAGATGATGGAAGAAACGTGTAAGGCGACTCACAACAAATAACCTACCAGGAAGAGGGATTTTGTCATACCGGCATGTCTTTAGCCGGTATCCAACCCAGCGTAAGACCTGGATTCCGGCTTGAAGACTGCCGGAATGACGGTGGGTGTTTCTGAACCACTTTGGCAGGTTATTTGTTGTGAGCGGCCTAATAGAAAGGTGATGGATATGCCCTCTGAAACGGTGGAAGGGCTTTCAGCCAGTCTGGAAGACTATCTCGAAGTCATTTACCACCTGGAACAGTCAAACCGGGTTGCTCGGGCCAAAGACATAGCCGATCAAATGAATGTTCAGCGCGCCTCTGTAACCGGAGCGCTCAAATCTTTGGCGGGAAGAGGACTGATAAATTACAGTCCCTACAGCTTCATCACCCTTACCAGCGAGGGTCGAACCATTGCGCGGGATATTATTCATCGCCACGATACTTTGAAGCGCTTCTTCATGAATACGCTGCAACTGGACCCGGAACAGGCGGAAGCAAACGCCTGCCGCATCGAGCACGCCATCGACCTCATGGCCATCGACAGGCTGGTTCGCTTCCTGGAGTTTCTTCAGATCTGCCCACGCACGGGCATAGACTGGTTCGACGCCTTCGCCAGGTTTTGCAAAAAAGGAGCCCAAACTTCCAGTTGCGAGAAGTGCCTCAAAGAATGCCTCCAGCAGGTCTTGGAGTCGGAAGCCAAAAGCAAGGAATGATTTTCTATGCTTTTTCGTCCGGCGGCCCTCCCTTAACGGAGGAACGCACAACGAAATCCAAAAAGGCGGAGCTTTCCTCATACGCGCCGCCGCAGAAGTCTTTTCCTAAATGCTTGGAGCTTTGCTCGAAGTCTTTGATGAAAGCATCCAAATCTGCATCATCATACCATTTGTCGTAAGATTCCAACCCTTGTTTGAGCTGATCCAGGATTTCCCTCGTATATGGATTCATCTTGGCGATGGCGGAATAGAGCTCGGGACTCTGGGAAAACATTCTTCCGACCAAGTTTATTTCCATCCTGTAAATGGGGCTGGTGTAAGCCATGGTCTCCGCAATATCAACCCCGAGCTCCCTCAGAACCCTGCCCTTCAGCATTGTCAGCATATGGAAAAGCACCTGAATGATGCTCATCATGCGGTCATGCTCCTCGGGGGCGCATTCTTTGACCCGGATTCCGGCATCGGTAAAGAGCCTCGCGATGCGCCGCCACATCGAAGGCTCGATGCGCACGGGACAAGCCACCATGCTCTGTCCCGCAAAGGTCTCTATCCTTCCGCCAAACATCGGGTGCAGCCCCAGCACGGATGCTCTGGAAGCAAGCATTTCCTTAACGGTCGCAACTTTGAGGCTCGTCAGATCGATAAGCAGTTGATCGGGACGCGTATGCGGGACAAGCTCCCGAATAATGTCCACCGAGAGGTGGAGAGGGACCGCGAACACTACGATATCCGACGCCTCCACGGCTTGGCGGCTACTGAGCCCCGTTTGTAGGTCGGCTACTTCAACCCGATACCCGCGTTCCCGGAAAAAGGCGGAAAAAAGCCGTCCCATCTCTCCCAAGCCTCCGATTACTCCCACAGCAGAACCAGGCCCCCACTGCATTGGTTTGTCCTCGCCATTCTCCCGGCGCTCGCGATCGGACACAAAGCTTTCTTCTCTCATAGGATTCCAACGCCTCGCTTGGACCTTCTTTTGATAATATCCATGATCTTCTTCGCCTCTCATTCCGCTAGTTCGAATCAACTCTCATTGTAGAACAACAAAACGCTGTCTCACTCCTTACAACCGGCTCATGGGCAGACATCGCCCACAAAATAAAAAAGCCGTGGAAGCTTTGAGGCATCCACGGCTTTTGGCAACAATCTTCGCACAGCTATCAGCAGCGCACGCCTCCGTCATCACGGTAAAAACCGCTCCAGTAATAGCAATAATAATAACACGGGCTGTTCATGGCTCTCGCTCCCATCTGCTTTTAGCGTGAGCGATCACCATAGTTCAAGGCAAAGCGGAGTGTCAAGGCTTTTGGCCAAACGCTCACGCAGCAACTCTTCAAAAGGCGAAAGACAGACGATCAACCAAGATATACAAACACGTATTCCCGATCGTTGATGTCAACGACGATCCTGCCGCCTCTCGATTCAGCATAGACAAGCCATCCAGGCTTTTTGCCATTGCATCACTCAACTCTTGGCGAAAATTCGCCGGATTTCTTATCGAACCACGCCAACAGCATGGCGTCGGGATTAACCTCCAGAGCTTTACCATCGGCCAGCGTCCTGGCGGCCGAGAAGGTGAGATCCCGATCGGGCGCATTCACGCACACAGGAGAATTCAACATTTCACGGGTAAGCTCGACGCAGGGAGACATAGATTTTCCTTTCCATGTTGAGTATAGATGACTTGAGCTTCCATAAAAGAGCATCTTGCCGATCCGCCTCTTTTATCTTTACTCACAAAATACATTATCCATTAGTGCCAAAATACTCTCTTGACCGTATATCATCACACTGCACTCATGATGTAAAGTGGCTCCCAGATACCCCCATATGCTTCAACCGCCCTTTGCACCATCGAGTAAAACCACAGCGCCAGGAGGCCGGGTCCCCCTCCCCGGCCTCTCGCCCGCCCCTGAGCGCGAGCCTTCACTTGATCGAAATGCCGCATTTTCACAGGCATTCTCCTTTGAAGCATTCTCTTTCATAGGCGGCAAGACGCTGCCCAACAACAACATTCTTATTCCTCAATATGAGAACTACTGATTATTGACTCGTCAATCTGGTTAGTACATGTTATTTGCATTAGTAACGGTTGACCGGCGGGGATTGGTTCGATCCCAATGGCCGATGAATTAGCGGCCACCATGAACGAGACACTGCAGTAAGACGCGAAGTGAGCAAAAAGGGAGCTTCCCCCTGGCATCAAGCTCAGGTGGAACAGGTTGAATAGGAGAGGACATATTGAAGACGAATACAACACCCTTGGTAGTAATGGCAGACGATGACGACGACGATTGTATGCTTGCCAAGGACGCCTTTGCAGAAAGTCTCGCCCCGGGCGCCATTCACTGTGTTGAGGATGGCATAGAGCTTTTGGATTATCTCGAAGGCATCGAAGAGGATGGAATCAACGACCGAAAAGATCTTCCAGCCCTGATTCTGCTCGATCTGAACATGCCAAGAAAGGATGGACGTCAGGCTCTCAAGGAAATCAAGTCGACTCCCGCTTTTCAGGGCATCCCGATTGTTGTGCTCACCACATCCAGAGAGGAAAGAGACATCATCTTCAGTCGCGAGATGGGCGCCAACAGCTTCATAACCAAGCCCGCAACCTTTGACGAGTGGGTGGATATGATGAAATCTCTAGTGGAAAAATGGCTCCTCTATTAACTTTTTGTCCTTCATTCATCAGTTTGGATCGTCGCAGTCATTATACCCGCATGATTTGAAAATATTGAGGATAGTATTGATCACATATGATTCTTCTTCATATCGGAAAGCTTGGTTGAGGGCCTTCGTCACTTCCGCTATTCTTTCATAAGCGCTGGCGACGCCGTCCGCGAAAAAGCGCATATTTTTCAAGGTCATCTGGATTTGAGATATGGCTTCATGCGGGCTGCGCCCCAGAGCAAGCTCTTCGACCAATTCGTCGAGAAACGCCATCTCTTCCATAACGCCGTCTTTAGAGCCAAGAAGGTGCATGAGGTGCGTATTGAGGTAATGACACATACTTCCCGCCGCATTACGCAGGACTCTGTTCCGTTGCTCCTCCAGGGCTCTCGAGATATTCTGCGCAATTCCTTCATGGTAAAGGAAGCCGCCCCCGTCGTCGGTCTTGACCCGCGCTGTAATGGCAACTTCGATCGCTTCTCCGGTCTTGTCTCGAAATCTAACGTGCTTCCCTTCGATGCGACCTTTACCGTAAAGCTCCTGGATCAAATCCTCCCTTTCCGCAAGGTCCACGTAGAAATCTTTTACATTGCTCGCAAGCGCAATTTCTTTATTCTCGAAGCCTAGAAGCTTCATACCGGCGTTGTTGATATCGAGAAATCTCCCGTCGGCAGACAGCGTAAACGCCATATCGCTCGTTGATTCGAAAAAATCTCTGTACTTCGCTTCGTTCTGCCTGAGAGCTTCAATGGCTTTCCTCTCCTCTGTGATGTCCTTGATGACATGATCAATCCTCCGAATGGCTCCCCTGGAGGTATAAACCACATGCCCTTCATCGCGCACCCATTTCACCCTTTTGTCGCTGCTGATGATTCTATACTGCGTCTCATCAAATTCGGCTTCGGGCAAATTGTCGTAGAATTGCTTCACTTTTACCAGGTCGTCGGGATGCACGAAGCTCATGATGTGGCTTTCCCCACTGGTAAAATCCCTGGCGGGGACGCCATAGAGAGCTTCGGCTGCGGGATTGATCGCAAGTATCCAGTAACCGTTCGGCGATATGGAGACAACGACTTCACTCATGGACTGAAGTATGCTTTCGAACCGGTCCTTGATCCTTTCCAATTCTATTCGGGTCTTGCGCCGCTCCGTGATGTCCGTCAGCGCGCCGAGAATCGCAGGGGCGCCTCCGCATTCGATGACGCTTACTTTCATCTCGATGATCGCGTCCCCATCCTCTCTCGGCATGGAGAACTCGATCCGATCAGAAAGACGGTCAGTAAAGAGCCGCTCGGTGCAGTATCGGGCGACTCTCTCCCGATCCACCGCCGACAGAAAACTCGAAAAGTCCGCCTTGAAGACCTGTTCCGGGCTTCTTCGCGAGATTTCGCAAAAACTGTTGTTTGCAAAGACTATTTTGCCTTCCCTTATGATGACGACGCCCTCGTTGATATGCTCCACAACACCCCGGTAATCGATGTCCCCCTGGCATATCCTTATCTCTTGAGCATCCTCGAATGTATTACGCCTCATTGGTTTCCTCTATGCTTCCGCTGGCTCCGCCGCCTCTTCAGCACACGGGTCAGCCGCTGTGAGTCAGCGTCACAAATGTCAAAGGGCTCATCCCCTCGCAATCCATTCGGCCAAAATCGGTATTGAAGCGACGGGCTCCAAAAAGGAAGTCCACTCACACTGGGCGGTCAGCTCCACACCGTCCCGGATAACGGATACGGGCCTATCGGAAGATACCACAATAACCACCACATTTGCATGCTTTGCGGTGAATCTCAGAGCGGAGTTGAAGCGCGCCCCTCGAGCCCTGTTCTCGCCGGGAACCGCAGCGCCGTCCATAAGACAGGCGAAGGCGTACAGATGCAGATCCGCTCGGATATGGAGCGAGCCGTCGAGCTTCGCCAGCGATGTAGCCAGCTCCAGGAACCGCGGCTCCCGGAGATCCAGCGGCGCTTCAATCTGCTGCCCGGAGATCGGAGTGCAGGAGTCGTTCAGGTCTATCACAATCGAGCAGCCGTACTGATTGTCGCAAGCCTCGCAGACAATCTGGGAGATGATTTTGAAGAGGATATGGATAACGGAGGGGTCGACGTTGAGCTCGATCAGAGTCTCCTCGAGGACGACCAGGTTCGGCTTGCGCGTGGATGAATGATATCTCCCTTCCGAGAAGCTGCAGACCATTTTTTCGGCAAACCGCAGGAATCCATATCCGCCCATGTAATCGGCCGTGATATTGCACTCGGGAATGGGATCGGCGGCGATTCCCACAACGTTCTCCCCGTCTGAGACGACTCTCCTGTCAGAGTGCTCCACAGCCAGCAGGAGCTTTCTGACATATTTATAATTCTTGAGACTCGGCCTCTCGTATGGAGGAAAACGTGTCAGAAAATCCATCTCTTCCAGAGATCCCGGCTCCACAAAAACCAGCATCCCACGGGGCCATGAGCCTTCCTCCTGGGTCTTGGAAATCCCCAGAATCGCATCGAGGATCGGGTAGACTTCCAGATGGACATCCCACCCGAAACGGATGTTCATTTCATCTCGAATATAATCCCTAACCGCATGAGTTGCATACTCTCGTAAAACGTAACTGGAAGTTCCGATATAGCTCCCCTGATTGGCGAAGTCATGGGCGAGGAGACAGACGGCGTGCTCGAGCCATCTTTCGATGGGTCCAATGGAGCACATGTCCGGGTGGTGCTCGGTAAACCACATCTGATAGAAAAAGGAGCGAGTCCTTCCTCCGTATGAAATCAGGCCGGCAAGCTGCAGATTCTTCTCCGGATCGATTATGCCGCAGAAACGGTCGCCAATGTATCGAGCCGGGATTTTTCGCCAATGGTCGGAATCGAGGTAGAGCTCTTTTAGCTTCGGCTCGTGGCCTCTGAGCAGGTCTTGGGGATCGTAGATGGATATCGGGTCCTCAGGCTTTTCCGCAAACAGCAGAGCTGCGCGGCTGGGTCCAGAGAAGTGAGAGATGCCTTCGCAAAGGCCGTCCAACACATGGTACATGCACAATTTCTTGGAAGGATCGTTGATTATCAACCAGTCTCTCCATAACGCAGAAAAATGAGGGCAGCCTCCGGACATTTCGGATCGTCGATCGACATGAGCAGCATCTCCTATTCCGGCGGCAAGAGCTCGATCCGAAGGCGGATAATGCCGTCATCGGCCGGCGGCTCGCTTTGGGTCGTCTCTATCTTTCCAAAGCGGCCAAGCTCTTTGAGGAGCGCTCCATACGCAGAAGCCGGCGCCTCAGCATCAAGCGCCAGAGCCGTTCCTGCGCCGCTCCCGGGTTGTGGCTGCAAGACTTTGCCATCTATGAGCAGAATGATCTGCCTTATCTCATCTAAGATTCGATCCCTCGCCGGCGTGTAGGCATCAAGAGAAAATTTTTCTATTTTCCCCTCCCCGCGCCGAGCAGAGCCTTTTGCCCGTTCCTTGCCTTCCTCAACAAGAGCGGCGCGCTCCCTCAATTGCATATCCGATTCGCTTTCGACCGGCTTCGATGGCGCGGATGCTTTCCCGCCAAGCGAGGCTCTCGGCAGCGCAAGAGTGATGAGGACCCTTTCCTGCCGACTCTCCGGGCTTGGAGCCGCTGACCTTGGAACAGCCGAGAGGACCGGTTCTTCCTGGCCCGCGTCTTGCGGGCTCATTCGCTCAGGGGCGGCAGGTTGCAGTCTGTCCATTCCGATGATTGGCGCGGGAGAAACATGCTCTCTTTCCTCGAGAGCTCCTTTCTGAACCGTCTGATAAGTCACAATTACAAGGAGCAAGGCGGCGGCGACTCCCGCCCAGTGAAAAAATCTCCATCCTTCCCAAAAGGCTGCAACCTTCCCTTCATTCTTCTTTGAAATGGAAGGCTCTTCCATGCGTCGACGAAGTCGGTCGAGAAAGTCGTCCGGAGGCTTCACCTCGGGTAAAGTCCTCAACGCTTCGAGTTGCTCTCTCAGAATCGCCAGGCGCATCGCGCAAGGCTGACAAGCGTCCACATGCGCCTCGACGCTCTGGCGAATTTCTTCCGGCATGTCGATGTCCGGATCTTCCAGAATGATCTGTCTTATCCTAGAGCAGTCCAATCAGTTCCCCGTCACGCTCCTTGGAGCTTGTTTTGAAGCTGCAGCCTTGCCCGCGCGAGCTTCGATCTTAACGTTCCAGGATTATAATTGGTTATGCGGCATATTTCCTCATACGAAAGTCCTTCGATGTGCCGCAGCACTATGACGGTCCTGTGATCGAGAGAAAGCGAGTTGATAGCCGATTGCAGGATAGCTTCCCGCTCTTTTTCCGTCATAATGGCCAAGGGAGATGGAGCAGGGTCCTCGAAGTCACAATCCAGACTTCCCTCCTCCTCTTTGGAATCCGTCCCGAACCGCAGTATTTTACGCCAAAAACGACGCTCGGCGGAACAGCGCTTGTTCCTGCAGGTATTCACCGCAATGGCGTAAAGCCAAGTAGAAAAGCTCGATTGGAGCTTGAAGTTTTTAAGCGATCTGAAAACCTTGATGAAAATTTCCTGAGCGCAGTCGTCAGCATCCTCATGATCTCCAAGCAGTCTGTAACACAGGTTGAAGGTGCGGTCTTTATGCCGCAGCACAAGCCTTTCGAACGCCTCCCGATCTCCTGACAAGAAGGCCCCGATATCTTTGATGTCGTCATCTGGCAAACAGTCCGGCATGCGCCTCACATCCACACAAATCATCACGACCCTGCAGATCGCGCCAAAGCCTAAAAGCGCCTCCCCGTTTCATAGTCTCATAATGCAAGGAGTTGATTTTCCGCAGATAAAGCCAACAGCATCGCGCATAACGCCTCGAAGCCTTGCTTCACAAGCTCGGTCTTGAGCCTGATTCCATTACATTTAGCATGAAAAAGCATTGAAGGGCAGAGAGATGAAGATGCGCACAAGGAAGAAATTTTGCGTCGGCGGCAAACGCGCCGCCGACGTTTGAGGAATTGCCCTTGTCTATATTCGACGAAAGCAATCAACGGAAGGTCGGCTCAACTGAAGGAAGCGTAGCGCCACCAACAGAGCGCACACTGACCGTATCACCCGGAGCAAAATCTACTTTGCCGTTGAATTTCCAGGCCCCGCGCCTATTGACTCGCGCAACTCCAATCAGATTGTCAAGGCTCGGAGATCCCTTGAATACAGCGATCACCTCCCCGGCCCCCTGAACTGTAGCAGTTCCGGAGAGCACAAGCCTTCCACGACGCTGTTGAAATACTGATCTATCCACCGTAATGGCGCCATCCGTCGGAGGAGCCGAGGCTGAAGCAACAACAACCGTGGCGCTGTTTTCGCCTCCAGCCGATGATGTCACTTTCACGACAGCGGGCGGAACAACAAGATTGGGAACGCTCAAGCTTCCGCTAACCAGCGGGCCGAACCCTTCAGCGGTGAGCGTAGGCGGGGTGAGTCCCTGATCGCTGGAAGAGGCCGAAATATCCAGGGTCTGGGATGCCGGATTGTATACCGCCGAAGAGATGCTCACTACATCTTTGAGCTGTGCATTGACAGAGTTGGGCGTTCCAAGCGGGTCAACCGTCACGGTAAGGGTCAAGGGCAAAACGGAAGCGTCTGTTAAGGGAATCGTGGCGAAGAACTCGCCTGCGGCATTCCCGACCATGGGAACAGGAGCGCTCGGCAAGTTCGGAGCCCCGGACACTTCAACTACCGAGCCCACGGGGGCGGTGGCGAAAACGTCGACCTGTCCGTCGGTCGTCGTTCTGGCGAAGGTCGCTCGAGCCACGCTGGCCGGGGCCTGCGGCGTTGCGCCGGTAAATATCTTACCCTGCACCACGAATAGATTCTGCGTCAAATCGATCCCTCCGGGCCCCCTGATCCGGAACGCAGCGCCATTTGGCCCTGGCTGAATTGTGGCTTCGGTGAGGCCGTTTCCGATGAAGCCTTCAGGCGGAGGAGGGTCGACAGCCGCCAGGAATGGTCCGACGCCGCTAGTCAAAGCGAGCGAGAAGTCACATGGCGCAGCAAAGCAGCCGATATCCGAGGTGTCGTTGATCTCGTTTCCCGCTCCCACAGCCGCCACATCAAACACCTCCTGTCCATAGGGATGATCCACCGTCCATACGCCGGCTACAGGAACGTCTATGCGAATGCGGATTCTCCCGAATACAATTTGCTCCCCTATAGCCGGCTCTTCGTTCAAGAACGCCCCTTCCAGCGCCATCACCAGTAACCCGTCCACTCCGGAGGCAGGGTCCGTAATAGCTGAATCGGCTGACCAATAGAAGGACTCGCCGCCGACCCCGAGCACTACGGAATCCGGGTTAGCAGGGTCAACCGGATCAGCAATGCAGTTTGCGGGGTCAAGACACAACTCCAGCGCCAGACCATTGTTGTCCTGGTACCATAATGGATAGCCCGCCGCGTTCAAATCCGGCGAAACGGCGGCCAGCTCAGCATTTGCGCTTCCCACAAACACAAAGCCCGACAAGAGGACGAAAGCGCCAACCGCAATCAGACCTGCTCTTATCATTCTTGTATAAATGTTGTATTTAGCCATCTTAATGCCTCCTAAAGTCTTCATCGGATTACCGGGAAGAGATCCCGACAGCCCTCTTGGCTTGCATCGATTTGTTATTCGATGCCGACGACAGCGCCGGCCTTCAGTTATTCATGTATGACGTCTTAACAAGCAGGTCCTAAAGGTCAACTCCTGCTTGCGGGGTATAACGACTCCGAAGATATGCCAGTCCTTATCTTGGCTATTAATACTCTAAAAATATCAAGGAAGTACTCATACAATCACATCAGAGAGTTAATAACATAAATACATAAAGTCAATTATTACCAATTATTTTATACTTGCTGCAAATAAGTATAAATACTTATATTATCAGCGATAGGCTCAGCAAAAAAAGCTCTCCGCACAAGCGGCGGCTTTTTCATAGAGCTTGTCTCAGAGTGATTGTTTCTGCTAAACACAAAATCGATAGAAGCTGCAGACAACCGAGGAGGCGGAAATGTTCGACAGGCACAGGATCTACATTTTTTTGGCGGCTTTATTGTTGCTCATGGGGCATGGCCCTGCTTCTGCACAACAAACGGCCAAGTATATTTTTATTTTCATCGGCGATGGAATGGGCGTCGCTCAGCGAAGGGCAGCCGAGCTTTTTCTGGCAAGCGCGCAGAAAGGTTCCGGAGAGGCAAAGCTTCTGATGAACAGCTTCCCGGCGCAGGGGATAAACACGACCCACGATTTGAGCAGCTTCATACCGGATTCGGCAGCCGCCGGCACTGCGATAGCAACAGGCTTCAAGACAGCATCCGGCGTGATCGGCATGGATGCTCATAAAAAGCTCAATTATGAAAGCATTGCGGAAACCGCGAAAAAAAGAGGCTGGAAGGTTGGCATCCTGACGACGGTTTCTCTCAATAACGCTACGCCCGCCGCATTCTACGCCCATGTTCCGAGCCGGAAGCAACTAAACGAAATCAGCCAGCAGCTTGCAGACTCGGGGTTCGATTACTTCGCGGGCGGACAACTGGAAGGGACCGCGGACAATAAAGAGCAACACAAGCCGAATGCTCTGCATAGAGCAAAAGCAAACGGGTACATCATCGCCATGGGACGAGCGCAGCTTGAAGCCCTGAAGCCCGGCTCGGGAAAGGCGATAGCAATGAATGATCTGGTGGATGATAAGGCCGCCATGTACTACACGCTGGATCAAGACAAGGGAAGAGACCACATCGCCCTTGCCGAATATCTCGCCAAAGGGATCGAAATGCTCGAGAATCCAGACGGTTTCCTCATCATGGCGGAGGGGGGCAAGATCGACTGGGCATGCCATGCAAATGACGCAGCCTCGGCAATCCATGACACCTTGGCTCTTGATGCCGCAATTGCTGAAGCCGTGAAATTCTACGAACGCCACCCCCGGGAGACGCTCCTCGTGGTGACGGGCGATCATGAAACCGGCGGGATGGCGCTGGGGTTCGCCGAGACGAAATATTCCACTTATATGCACAAGCTCCAGCATCAGAAGATGAGCCACATCGAATTCAAAAAGAAGCTCGATGAGTTCAAAAATTCGCGCAGCGCTTCTAAGGCGTCTTTAAAAGAACTGCTGCCCGTCATCAAAGAAGGCTTCGGTCTGTACGCATTGTCCGGAGCAGAAAGAGACGCGCTCAACAAGACTGTTGAAAAGGGGAAGTCAAATAAAGCCACAGAGGAGGCGAAGGGAAAAGCCAAGGAAGCTGAGGATCTTCTGAAGAACGGTATGGCCCTGACAGACCTCGAAATGAAGATCCTCGAAGACGCTTTCAAGCAAAGTATGACGGGCGAGAATCAACGAAAGCGCGACGATCTTTCATACAGGCATTATGGAGGCTATGAACCGCTGGTGGTTAAGCTCACAACAATTCTGGACAACAAGGCGGGCATCGGCTGGACGAGCTTTTCGCATACGGCCGCGCCTGTGCAGACTTCCGCATTGGGCGTCGGAGCGGAATTGTTCAACGGCTATTACGACCAAACGGACATTCACGCAAAAATAATGAAGATCGCCGGTTTTGAGGGGCAATGAGGCTTCGACCCGCTCGCTCGACCGCATGGCGTGTCATGAGAATTCTCGATCGATAATCCAGCATGTCGATTCATAAGGTTAGCCTCTGGAGTAAAGCTTATTCCGATGGGTGGGGCTCTTTTCAGCCTCACTACTTCCTATTTTATCGCATGGCGCTTTTCGTTTTTGCCGATTCAGCAAGGGACAACGGAGAAGTTGGCGAGCGTGTCGCCATCATCTTTGGGCTCCGCATAGCCTGTGTTTCTTCCTGAACCTTCCGATCACTGTCTCCTTTATGTCTTAATCCTCAAAATTGCGATTCCCCACCCAAAGGCAGTCTGATATAGAGGATTCACATTTCACAAAGCCAACAAATTCTGACGGTAGCTAGAACGGGAACCCCTTAGACGAAAGGACGAGTAATGCCGAAAATCTTTAGAATCGACCTTGAAACGGAAAGCTGGAAGCTTGAAGAGACGCTTGCCGGTCCATACGCCCATCTCGGAGGTAGGGGACTGACCTCCAAGATCATTCGCACGGAAGTCCCTCCCCGCTGCGACCCTTTGGGAAAAGAAAACAAGCTCATCTTTGCCGCCGGTTTGCTGGCGGGGACTTCGGTTCCGAACAGCGGCAGACTGTCGGTTGGCGCTAAGAGTCCCCTGACGGGCACGATAAAGGAGGCAAATTCGGGAGGCACTGCAGCTCACAAGCTCGCGCGCCTTGGCATTCAGGCAATAGTGGTGGAAGGAATTGCGAACAAGCCCGTGACGCTCAAGATAGACGAGAGCGGCGTAAGCTTCTCCGACGCCACAAACATGGAGATGCTCGGCAACTACGAGCTGATAAAACGATTTAGGGAGGAAGCCGGAGACAATATCAGCGTGATCTCAATAGGGCCCGCCGGCGCCATGAGGCTTCTGGCTTCCACGGTCTCCGTAACGACGATGGACTTCCACGTCAGGAGCGCGGCAAGGGGAGGGTTGGGAGCCGTAATGGGATCTAAGAACCTCAAGGCCATCGTCATAGACGATGCTGGAAGCCAGGCCGTCAAGCCAAAAGACAAGGAGCTTTTCTCCGCCTCCGTCAAAGCCTTATCAAAGGGCATCACATCCCACCCCTTGATCGGAGGGCTCCGCTTGTTCGGAACTCCCCTGCTGGTAAATCTCATCAACGAGGCCGGCGCGCTGGCCACAAAGAATTATTCGCTGGGCAGATTCGATGGCGCCGAGAAGATCTCGGGCGAGCGCATAGCCGAGCTACTCAAGGAGCGTCCTGAAGCTCAAACGGAACATCGATGCATGCCGGGGTGTGTAGTGGGCTGCTCCAATATATTCACGGACGCAACCGGAAAGATTGTAGCGTCGGGACTCGAGTACGAGACCATAGCAATGATGGGCTCCAACTGCATGATCGATGACATCGATGCAGTGGCCGCTATGAACGGCGTCTGCAACGACGTCGGAGTGGACACGATGGATGTCGGCGCAGCCATAGCCGTATGCATGGAAGCCGGGGTGATCCCATGGGGCGATGGAGCCGCAGCGCTCAAACTCGTGGAGGAAATCGCATCGGGGAGCGATAACGGGAGGATGATCGGAAATGGCTGCAAGTTCGCCGGCGAGAAGCTTAAAGTTAAGCGCATCCCCCACGTCAAAGGCCAATCGCTGGCCGGCTACGATCCTCGGATTCTCAAAGGAACGGGAGTCACCTACGCCACTTCGCCTATGGGAGCCGACCACACCTGCGGCAACGCCCTCCCCAGTCCCGCCATGCCTGAATACAATCCTTCGTCTCCCAAAGGGCAGGGAGACATATCGAAGTTCCTCCAAACCTATATTGCGGCTGTCGACTCGTTAGGCCTCTGCCTTTTTGCTTCGCTTCCAACGCTGGAGATCCCCGAGCTTCAGAAGGAAATCGCAGGTTGCGTTTCCGGGCTGCTCGGCGTATCCATTGAGCCCGACTACCTGATGCAGCTCGGCCAGTCCGTGCTTCAAACAGAAACCAGCTTCAATGCGGAAGCCGGCTTCACCAAACTGGACGACCGGCTGCCCGAGTTTTTTCTCGAAGAAAAGCTTACTCCTTCCGGAAACACCTTCGATGTCTCGGATGAGGATTTAGACGCCGTTCAAGCAAGTTGACAGCAGGAAGAAGTGGATGGGTGAGCGGGCGCCTGTTACAAGGCAAGAGCTGAGCTCATCCGCTTCAAAGACAGGGAGAAGGTGAGCGCGGTCCAATCCTATCCTCAATACGACTTCCGGAAAGTACCCGAAAGGTCTCTCGCCGCGCGTAAACGCTCACAGGGAGCCATAGAGGCTGGAATCATGGGCGATGTGCTCGAAGATACCGACCAATTGCTCTATGGCGTTTTGGGTCCAGAGAACTTTCATGCAGGCAGCCCGAATCTTTTGCGAACCTCTCTCACATCCACCGTTCGCTCTTCGTCGCTGTCCCGCAAGCCAACCTCAATGGCCTGCCTCACATAGATCCTGTACATCAGGTCTTCCCAGGTTGCCGTGTCGGGAAGGCTTTCAAGCAACCGGTAGGCCTGTTCTTTTACGCTTTCAGTTTGCATCGTAATACTCCTCTCTCTCTTCCTGGGAAGGACGGCGGTGGGTCAAAGGTGGGACCTGGAGCTTTTCTCTTTGAGAAGCCTTCTCTCTTTTAAAGGCCTAACGACCGTAGGCTTCCCGCGCCCTGGCATCGCGAACAAGGCTGTCAACCACATAGAGGATGCGCTCTCTATCCTCTGCCGAGAGCTTCTCTATGGTCTGCCAAACCGGTAAACTTATGCCCAGCATTATCCATTCTCCATAGAAGGATAAGTTCCGTATTAGCATACAAGCGAGGAGGGCTCTTTATTGCTTTCTCGGGTGGCGCTACTCTCTCTGTTGATGCTAATCCTGATCACGAATCATGGGAGATCTTCCAAGGTACTGATTTGCGGATCGTGAGCTTGCCTGGTGGTGATTTGGCAGTTTGGGGAGCCAAGTAGATACGATCTCGGGACCCGAGCAGCAACAAGGGTGGGTACAGGTTCAATCATGCCCACGGCGGGTGGCGCCGGCAACTTGTTGCCGGCGCCCGAAGGACAAGAGGCAAGACTGATTAGCACGGTAGGTTGGGGTGAGGCTTTTGCGAACCCCAACAAAGCACTGACTATGCACGGGAAATGTTGGGGTTCGCTCATCCGCTCACCCCAACCTACCGCGCTTAGAAACACCGAGTGAGCAGGGCTTCATTCCAAGTGCGTTGAGGAATGAAGCGAGCTGCTATTTGCGAATGGGGGGCAGAACGTATTAGTCTCCGCCCCCAAAATCTACTTCTAAAGCATCAGTCGTTGTCTGTAATCGTCACAGTAGCGTTCTCTCCATTGGATAGTATCACAGTAACAGTCTCATCATCCTCCGCAATCTTATCATTCTTTGGCTTCACAGTAATTATGGCCGTAGAGGATCCACGTTTTATCGTTACCTTTCCATTGAGCTTCCTGTAATCTTTTCCATTTGTTGCTGATCCTGAAACAGTGTAATAGACCTTGAGCTTTTTCGAGGTGTCTCCGGACCGAGAGACTGTGAACAAACCGGTTTTCTGCGACTCAGATGCGTTCGGATCATTTGCAGTGATAGTGAATTCTGGTTGTTGTAGTTCTGTGTATTCCTCCTCGATTGCCTCGGATTCTCCGGTTGCAATATCCACTGTACGACTTTCTGGCTTTGTCCATCCCGAGACAATGCTGAACTCTAAAATGTATTGTCCGGGAGCTAGATCTGTCACAGTGGCTCCGCTGTTGTTCCAGGTGATTCCTCCGTCAATGGTCCACTTGGCTCCAGCATCTAAAGCTTCTTGAGGGATGATTATCACAGTGAGAGAGCTTGGCTGTGACACCTGACTATAAGTTGCAGGAAGGATATATGTCTCGTTGGCTGAGATGTTTATTATCTGATTTGCAGGCTTAGTCCATCCGGGAACATCTTTAAATGTTACCGTATGTTGCCCAACGCTCAGACCGGAATCAGTTGTGCCGCTATCGTTCCACGCTCCTCCATCAATATTCCATTGAGCTCCGGCGTCAATAGCGCCTTGCGGCGCAACTGTGACCATGAGTGAACCTGTTTGTTCTTGATTGGTGTATGTTCCCGTCAACGATGTTGATTGGCCTGCCGTTATGGTTTGGGTTTGGTTGCTTGGAGCAATCCAGCCCGTAACACCTTTAAACTGAACAACAAGCTGACCTGGAATAAGCCCTGATGCGATATCTCCACTATTTCTCCAATTCGTATCAGTTGTGAGCTTCCACATCGCTCCGGCATCAATGGCTCCCTGAGGAGCGATGGAGACGCTGAGGGAGCCGGTGTGCTGAACATAAGCTCCGCTTGCCGAGGCCGTCTGGGCATTGGAGATAACCACGCTTTGAGTGCCTGGGGTTGTCCAGCCGGCAATGTCATTGAAGCTCAGGCTATGAGAGCCGACCGTGATGTTCTCAAGGGTTGCTCCGCTTGAGCGCCACTCTCCGGCATCTATTCTCCACATCGCTCCGGCATCAATGGCTCCCTGAGGAGCGATGGAGACGCTGAGGGA
>CAZOEL010000018.1:70898-88153 GCA_964578835.1 uncultured Syntrophobacteraceae bacterium
GCCGGTTGCAGTTGGCGTTACGCTATTTGACGGGCTAGATGGTTCCCCTGTTCCAACCGCATTTGTCGCACTTACTGTGAAAGTATAGGCAATTCCGTTGGTGAGTCCAGTTATCGTTATCGGACTGTCTGTACCCACTTCGGTGAGGCCACCTGGGGTGGATGTCACAGTATAGGATGTTGTGGGAATTGCAGCGTCATTCGGAGGAGGGGAGAATTGTATGGTCGCCTGTGCATTCTGCGCCGTTGCTATTATGCCGGTTGGTGCAGGAGGCACCGAGGCTGCGAAGATAATCCCTTGGCCACCTGCATTGCCACCGTTCGATGTTGTTCCATACAAAGTAGTACCGGACAGAATGAGTCCAGCCGGAGTATAGCTTATTCCGTCATTGGATACTCCAACGCCGAAAGTGTGTATAGTCTGATAATTACTTCCGTCATTTTCAATTCTATAAATCGTATTAGCGCTATGCCCCCAACACTCTGTCATTCCGTAGAGGGTAGAGCCGCTTGGCGTAAGGTATCCATGATAGAGCAAATAACCGGTATCAGGTCTATATATGTTAGTATAATCGCTAGCGTCTGTATTCAGCTTGAAAATAGTCTGATCCGTCCCTCCATAAAGAGTAGATCCTCTTACGGCAAGACCGCCCTGTGGGCAACATCCATCTGCGTAGACACTCCCATCAGCAAATCTGTGTAAAATTGTATAATCGCTTCCATCTATTTCCATCGAGAATATAAGACCACCATGATAAGCACCTTGGCTCTCATAGGTCATCCCATAAAGTGTAGTCCCCAAAAGAGTTAAACGTCCAATAGGCTGTCTTCCATCATCAATTACAGTTCCATCACCAAAATCATGCAACACGGTAAAATCGCTACCGTCAGCATTGATTTTATAAATGACTCCACAATCCTTTTCACCACCGGACTGCGTCATGCCATAAAGAGTAGAACCGGATATAACCAATCCAGCTAGAGGGTTTCCGCCATTCGGAGCTGGACTGTCCGCACTGAATCTATGCAAGATCTGATAATTACCACCGTCTGTATCGATTCTAAAGATGGTCCCAGAATATCCGGAACCTCCACCACCATAAGTCGTTCCATACAGAGTAGAGTCAGAAAGAATGACATTTGAGTAGGGATAGGCCCCATCACCAAATATATTTCCATCAGGAAATGAGTGCAATATTGTGCAACCAGTCCCATCCTTCTTACACTTATAAACAACACCATATCCACTAGCCCCTCCTTCCCGGGTTGTACCATAGAGGCATGTGGAATCTTCAGCTAGGAAATCAGTATTTGGCATGGAGCCATCGTTTGGTGAACCTGCAAAACGGTGCAAGATGGTATAAGCAGTCCACCCATCCGATGGGTAACACCATCCTATAATGAAAAATAATACCGCCAAAGAAATTCCCCGCAAAGTATGATGCTGAGATCTTCGATCTTTCCCTATGACCATGTTTTCCCTCCTGATTTCACTATTGTTGCAGTGATTCCCGAACACCCCATAATCCTTGTAACTTTAAAGGGCTCAACATTGCACCTTCGCAAACCATCCTGTTTCAAATCACTTATGTATGATTGCCTCCTAATGAATTGTCGAATTCTCTTAGCTATTCGATCCTATATCGTTCTATACCTTGATGTATCGTCTCTCTGTCAACTTCTTCGTACTCTTCTCTGCATTGCTGTACTGATGAAAAGCCTTGTCATTTCCTATCTAAGTGGAAAAAGGTTGTGGCCAGTGGATCAAGTGAATATTGGTGCATTTGTAGATTCTTTATGTATCGGGACGATGGATGTAGATCTTTAGTGAAAAGTTGGTGGCGCTAGAGAAGACCTGGAACCGGAGCTCTACAAACAGATCGGATAGCTGAAGGTGAGCTCGATTGAATTAAAAAAATCAGGTCTTATCAACAGATGAGAAGAGAAGAAGGATAGAGCCGGGCCATCCTCAGATCACAATCGAAAGGAAGTGTGAGTTGTTGGGTCTACCCCGATCCAGTTTTTATTACCACCCGGTGGAGGTATCGGAATTTGAACTGAAGCTGATGCGCCTGATAGACAGGAAGTATACGGAGACTCCATTCTATGGGATTCGCCACATGACGACTTGCCTTCAGAAGAAGGGATATCCTGTCAATCACAAGCGAACCCATTCACCTAACAGATATAATTTCTATCCACGGCGCTTCCCAACTCTCACAGCGGTAGCTCTTTCGGTATTCTTCGCCGGAATCCACGGCATAGCGTCGCAGCATGGCGATTACCCGAATATTTTTGATTGCATCGAGGTTGGGCAGCCATTTTCTGGAGGCGGAATGCGAAAGCGCGGAAACGGCGACTCCATGTTCATCCAGAAGCTCGATCCTGTCTGATCCTTTTTTCGCCATGAGGCGGCTGCCCGGCTGCAGTGCGGCAAGATGGGCGTGTATCGGGCTATCGGGAGGACGCCGGCCTGCAAAGCTGAGATAGATGTCCTGCATGCCCAGCAGTTCGTAGCGCAGCTTTAAAATTTCGTCTGGAAGCTTTTCTCTCGCAGGTCCGGGCCTTTTCAGCACCGCCTCGCCTTCAAGCGACTCGAGATGCGGGCATCGCGCATCCGCTCGCTCGAAGAGGCAGAGGGAGTCCTTGGCCCGGGTCATGGCCACATAAAAGGTTCTTCGCTCCTCCTCAAGCTCCTTTGCGCTTCGCCCCGCACGCCAATCGCCATCCGGAACGAAGACATGAGGAAACTCCAGGCCTTTGGCCGAATGCACGGTTCCAAGAAAGACGCCGCTCCCAACCGCCTGGTCTCTTCTCTGCTCCACGAGATGCTCGAAGACAGCCTCCATGGCAAGACTCACGGGAAGCTCCGCATCTCCGGTCTCTTCACGCCATGAAGCCAGAATATCAATCAGCAGCCTACGCCATGGATTGTCCAATGTTTCTGTAGACCTTTGGGAAAGAAGCGCTTCGAGCTGAGAGGCTCTCATGAGCTTCTCCCTCTGTGTCTTGAGATCATCGAGAAAACCGGCAATTTCTCTCATGCGATGAAAGGATGGGGTTTTGCTGCGGGCAAAGCTCAACATCACAGGAATGCCGTAATGCTCACACACGGTTCGGATCGGGAAGAGGGTCTCTTTCGTTCGCGCCAGCACGGCGAAATCGGTCCACTCGATAGCGGGATCCAACTCGCGGAGTCGATACATTTCGGAAACGAGGGCCATAGCCTGTTCGCATTCATTGCTTACCTGCAAAATCTGCACTCTTCCGCGAGCCAGAGGATCCCGGGTTTCCCAACGCCCGCCTGCCCCTTCGCTTTCCCTCTTTTTGTCGACGCGAATGGCCTTGTCGGTTTTCATCCGATCCCTGTTGCGCCGGATCAAACTGTTCGCCGCAGCGATGATGTTTTTGGTGGACCGATAGTTTTCCACCAGATAATGCGTCTTTGCCGCATAGTCTTCCGAAAACCTGCGAATGAAGGCTACATTCGCTCCGCGAAACGTATAGATGTTCTGATCGTCATCCCCAACGGCCAGAATCGATAGCTTTACGTCGGTTTCATGCTCCGTTCTCCCGGCTATGGCGGAGATGAGCCCGTACTGCTCTTCATCTATGTCCTGATATTCATCCACGAGGATATGGCGGTATCCGCCAAGGAGCCGATCCCGCAGCTCATCGGGTTCGAGACCCGGGATATCCCTCTCGCCTCGAAGCAGTTCGACGGCATCGGGGATGAGGCGATTGAAGTTTGGGTATTCGCCTCCGGAGCGTTCCGCGAGATCCGCAAAGGAGATTCCGGTAAGCCGCATTGCAAGACCGTGGTATGTCTGGACTGTTACGCCCGCGGCATCGGAGCCGATCAGCCCGAAGAGGCGCTTTCTGAGAGTTGTGGCTGCGCTCCTATTGAAGCAAAGGACGAGAACGCTTCTAGCCGGAGCCCTTTTCACCCGGAGAAGATAGGCGCACCGGTGCGCCACGACGCGCGTTTTGCCGGAGCCCGGTCCCGCAAGCACGAGAATATTGCTTTCTTGAGGAGCCGTCACGATATCCGTCTGCGCCTGATTGCCGAGATCGTCAACGATGCGGCGATACGATTCGAGGCTCGTCGCCCGTTCTATGAGCTCTTTTCGGCCGGCAAAGAAGCGCTTGAGAAAGCTCGTTTTATCCATGCTGAAATAAGCTAGCGCGAGCTCCAGCGCCTGTCCTATTTTTTCCAGCCCGAGCCTTGCGTACTCGTTCATGACATGGACCTGGAGAACGCGCTCCCTGTAGTGCCAGCCCAGAGGCTCATAGTCGGATTTTGCATAGCGCCTGTTTTTGGCCTCCGGCATGATTCGGATGGTCATGGCCTGTCTGAATACCGCGAGGCCCTGCTGCAGGATGATGGCTTTCTGCTCATGCAAAAACATGAGAGCCCGATCGATAGCCGCCAGTGGGTCTTTGATCTGGCCGGAAAGATAGATATTGGAGCGCAGCGTCTGTGCGATCTCATCGCTTGAAAAGCTCACTAGCACGTCGGCTCCGGCCGGAGCATCGGCGGGAACCTTCGACAGGATGTGATCGAGGGCGGTTTTAGCCACCATCCGCCGTCTTTTGGCCGTCTCCATGAGAGCGTCCCAATCGCGATGAAGCTTCACGCGATAGCCGTCCTGCCACGTAGATCGCAAATCGAGGCTTCCTCTGCGCCCGGCGAGCCCTCTGCCATCCAGGCTCAGGCTCTTGAGCAGATTCAAAAGGACCTGCGGGTTGCTATCCTCATGCCCCTCGTCCAGCAACCGCTGATTGAGCTTCCGAAGCGAAAGATCGAGCCAGCCTTCGCCTGCGGCGTCCGGAGCCGATTCCGACATGATTTTGAGCATCGCCTCTTCGAGCGCGCATACTCTCTCCAAGATGAGCTCCGAATGGCTCTTCACCTTGTGGCGAACAAAAGCGGAAAGCAGAATTCCCTGCTTTACCAGCCCGGCCTCCGCCATACTGTGAAGAATGCGCAGAACATGCAAAGACGGGCTTTCATCCGGGCCATAGCGCGCGTTATCCTCCTTTGCCATGTTTTTCAGCTGCGGAAGCTCCGCCAGTTGGTCCGCGCTCAAACCTTCATCCGCATCGGCGTTCATGAGCTCCCGCAGGATGGCGAGCCACCTTTCCTGTTGAACAGGAGACAGATTCAGCCGGTCGAGCATCGCCTTCGCCTCATCGAGGCTGCTCACGCGGGGCTTTCCCTGAAAGACTCTGGTGTTGTTCTGGTTTCGTTCGATGAATCCGGCGCGTTCCAGCCATGCTACGGCGGTCTTGACTTTGGTGTCGGCCTGAGGGTCACCGGCGTCGAATTCGATTTCCACCTCATCATCGCGAATCAATTCCCGAGGCGTAAGAACGACCTCGCCCTTTTTATCCCGTTTCGCTCTGCGCAGGCCTCGCAGCAGTTGCGCTATGTCGCGCCTGCTCAGCTCCGATGACGCCTGAAGCTTGAATTGCGTTTCGATATCCTGCCCGTCGTAGAGGAGCACGCATTCAGCGTCCTGAAGATCGCGCCCCGCCCGTCCCGCTTCCTGAAGGTAGTTCTCGAGAGACCCGGGTATGTTTGCGTGTATGACAAGGCGGATATTTTCCTTGTCGATCCCCATGCCGAAAGCGTTGGTGGCGCAGATGACACGCGTTTGCCCGGCGACGAAGGCATCCTGAACAGCTCTCTTTTCGGGCGGGGTCATGCCGGCGTGGTAGGCTTCGGCGGGCCACCCCTGCGCCTGAAGATATTGCGCCGCTTCTTGTGAGGCGCGCCGCGTGGAGGCATAGACCACGGCGCTTCCTCCATTTTCGGAAAGCCTCGAGGCAAGTATGGAATGAATTCTTTGGAGCTTCTCGGCCTTGTTCACCATCTGCACTTCAAACTGAAGGTTTTCCCGCTCGATGCCGCCTTCAAAAACAGTCAGATCCTGCCCGAGCTCTCGTTTGAAGTATTCGAGGATTTCCTCCTTCACGTCTCGTTTTGCCGTTGCGGTGAAGCAGGCGACAGGAGGAACGGGAACGTTCTGCTCGGCTGCAAATTCTCTTATGAAGCGCCCCGCGTAGAGGTAGTCGGGACGAAAATCATGTCCCCACTTCGAAAGGCAATGGGCCTCGTCGAAAACCCAGCAGCCAACCTCGCGCTGCGAAATAGCTTTGCGAAACGAGACGTTTCTCAATTGCTCAGGAGCAACATAGAGAATGGCGATGTCTCCAAGCTTCACCCGCTCCAGCGCTTCCCCGCGCTCAGGAGGCGAGAGCAAGCCATAGAGGGCCGCGGCGGAAGCCGTTCCGGTCCTCGCGATCAGATTGTCCACCTGATCTTTCATGAGAGCCTGCAGAGGAGAGATCACCACCGTCAGGGATCCGCGGCGGAAATGGCGCGCAAGAGCCGGAAGCTGGTAGCATAAGGATTTCCCGCCTCCGGTCGGGAGAATGGCGAGAACCGGTTGATCCCCCATGCCAAACCTCACGATGGCTTCCTGAAGTCCTCCGCTGCCATCGGGCGCAACGGGCTTCGGGCGAAAGCGGGAAAAACCGAAGTAACGCTCCAACTGGACTCCGGGGTCGTGAACTTCCCGACAGTAATCGCACTGCGAGCTTCCGCAGGGAACATCGCGAAGCTGCCTCAGGATGGGAGAAATCATCGGGAAGCGATGCCGAACCCAGGGAGGCAAAACGGAATTCGATCCCGCGACTCGAAGCCACGCAAGGCAGTAAGGCAGCACAGCCAGAATGCCCGCTCGCGAGCGCATCTCCTCAATCAGTTTCGCAAGAGCGCCGGAGCATACTCGTCCACGCAGGGAGTCACGCAAAGTGTCAATGGCTTCCGCTTCGGATGCGGGAGCGGCCTCGAGCGCCTTGAGAAGAGCTATCGTTCCACCGTAGCTCCCAAGCGCCGATGAAGCACATGATTCAAAGCAAAAGCGATAGAAAGAGAGAATATTCCGATGGCCGCCCTTCTTCAAGGCGTCGAAGCTTTCCCACTGATCCCTGAAGAGCGATTCGGAAAGACGCGCGTCGGCCACGGGATCGTTCAAGGATTCTTTTACGAGCTTGTAATCTTTAACGAGGCGGTGATACGGGTTTTCGGGAAACGCGAGAGGAGACAAGAAAAGCGTATCCACGATGGGCTTCTTTAGCAGGTTGAGATCTGGGAAGGCTCTTGTTATGATTGGGACGTCGTGCTCCGATAGGTTGTGCCCTAAAATGTATTCGGCGTCGGAGGAGAAAGCATCGAGGTCCGAGAGGCTCTTCCGGAGTTCGAAGATGTCTTTTCGAACGAAGATCTCGCCTTGATAAATGGCCCCTACGCGGAATATTTTATTGCTTCCGGCTTCGAGATCCAGAAGGAGGCATTTTTTCAGGAATTCGGAAACAGTCATGATTGAGGGAGGAAAACCTGCTGAGCCTTTCCAATGCGATTGCCGTCGCCGGCGGCGTTGATAATATTTTCCAGATTCCATAACAGGTTGAAAAATGTAGGCGATCTTTATCTTGCCATAAGACGATTTCTGTTTAAACTAAACAGAAATGTAAAGAAGAGTCAAGAATTCACTCTTTTTTAAAAGACCAGTCTTTAAAAGAGCTTATCAGATGAGAGAGGATTTGCTTACGCGCATCGCCGGCGAAGATCTTTTGCTGCAACAAGCTCGACAATCTCTTTGTTTTGTGGGGAAAGGGGAAAATACGGCTATGGACGACCTCGTGGTGAGAGTGCTTCTCATCGAGGACGATGAAGATGATTATGTGCTGGTGCGCAGTTTGTTGGACGGGATTCCAAGCGCCAGATTTAGATTGGACTGGATCTCCACTTTTGAGGAAGGAGTGACAGCCATTGAGCGTGGAGACCACGACGTGTGCCTGGTCGACTATCGCCTCGGAGATCGGGACGGGATAGAGCTGCTGCAAAAAACGAGAGGCGTAGACTGCGGCGCTCCCATTATCATCCTTACCGGTCATGGAAACTATGAGTTGGATATTGAAGCAATGCACGCCGGCGCCGCTGATTACCTTTTGAAGGGTCAGATAAATGCGCATCTTCTCGAACGATCCATCCGCTACGCCATCGATCGAAAACGCTCCGAGAGACAGCTCAAGCTTCTGTCGTCCCAACTTATTTCCGCTCAGGAGGAAGAAAGAAGACGAATAGCGAGAGAGCTTCATGACAGCATCGGCTCCTCTCTCAGCGCCATAAAATTCAGCCTTGAAAACACTCTCTCACAAGTCAAGGAAGGCAAGGCAGCCAGTTCCGAGTCCCTCAAGGCGCTCGTTTCCATGACGCAAACCGCCATAGAGGAATCCAGAAGGATAATGACCGACCTGCGTCCCTCCATTCTGGACGATCTCGGGATCATCGCCACGGTTCAATGGTTTTGCAGGCAATTTCAGACAATCTATCCAATTATCCACGTCGAGCGCCACATCAGCGTGGAAGAGGAACAGATACCGGAAGACCTGAAGACCGTCATCTTCAGAATTCTACAGGAGGGTCTGCATAACATCGCAAAGTACAGCAGGGCCGAATTGGTGAATGTCACTTTGCAGAAGCAAGGGAGATATTTGTCCCTGCTCATAGAGGACAACGGAGCGGGCTTCGATCTCGACCTCGTCTACAAAGAAATCGGCAGAAAAGGACTCGGGCTCGCCAGTATGAAAGAGCGGGCGGAGCTCACATGCGGTTCTTTCAGTATTGAATCGGTTGAAGGGAACGGAACGACAATCGTCGTCTCGTGGCTTCTGCCCTTCTGAACCGTTGCAAGGCCCGCTCTTCGCTATCGATTTACCTTCGTGGAGGGCTCACAACGGCTTCCCCATCGAGCACCAGGGAACCGTCCTGCTTCACAAGGGTGGTCTTCATTCTGACTCGTTTCTTTTCGGCGACAATCTCCAGCACTTCAACCCGTGCGGTAACCGTATCGCCAATACGCACCGCCGATAGAAAATTCAGCTCCTGGCTGATGTAGACGGTTCCAGGCCCTGGAAGCTGCATGCCCAGGACCGCCGATATGAACCCGGCCCCCAACATCCCATGTGCAATCCGGGTCTTGAAGTAGGTTTTACTGGCGTACTCCTCATTGATGTGGGCGGGGTTCATATCTCCGGTAACTCCGGCAAACAGGTAGATATCGGATTCAGATATGGTTTTGGTGAATTCCGCCGCATCGCCCACATTGAGCTCCTTCAACGTCTTTCCCTTCATAAGCTCACCTCCTGGATCATGTAAAATACGCTCAGGGGAATATCACCTGGAGCACTTCGTCAATCTTGCGCAAATCCTGCTCGATCCGACCGATATCCCCCGCCGTAAGACGTCCCTCCTTCTTCAAGGAGAGCAAACTAGAGAGGATTTCCTCCATTGAGTCAAAAGCGCTTTTGACGCGCAAATCATCGTCCATGTGCTTCCGAAATCGGGCGGAGAGACCGTCAATCAGTTTTCCAGCCTTTCCGCTCGTTTTTTCGAGAGTCTCTGTTTTGGAGCCATCCCCTATGATCAGATTCACCTTCTCACGGAAAGCATCGAGCACTCCCACTTTTTCCTTGAGGCTCTCCTCGGTCAGGTTCATTGTTCTTTTGTGATGGCCGTAAAGCAGATAAAATCTAACATGCTGGGGACCGTAGCCCTTCTCGAAAAGATCGTCCGGATAGATGATATTTCCCTTGCTCTTCGACATCTTCTTTCCATCGGAAAGCAAATGCTCTGCATGGAGCCAGTATCTGGCCAGTTCGGAGTCGAAAGCGGCTTCGACGACAGCGATATTGTAATCGTGATGTCTGTAGATGTTGTCGATTCCACCGCACGCGATGTCCAATCGAGCTCCGAGATGCTTCGTAATGATGGCGGGGTCCTGGATATTCCAGGACGGCCTCCCCTTGCCTATTTCCGTATCCCAGAAGACATCGTCGCCTTCTTTATAGCCGTGCCAGAGTATGAAGTCTCCGAGGTTCCAGCGCCTTCCAGGATAGGTATCCCTCTTGAAGCGCTTTTTTTCTTTAGGCCAACGGCTCATGTCGAGTCGGAACAGTTTGCCGAAGTCCTTGAATTTTAAGGGATCGAAGAAGATATTGTTCTCATGGCGATAGGCAACTCCCTTTTCGAGGAGGATTTTGATGATTCTTGCGGCTTCGTCAACGCTCGTCGAGGAGCGGGGGATGAATTCGGGCAATTTGATTCTAAGCCGTTTCGTATCCGAGAAGAAAACATCGGCTACTTTACCCGTGAGCTCGGCGACGCCCATCCCCTCCGATTCGGCTTCGCTTATGGCCTTGTCTTCCACATCGGTAAAGTTGATGACGCGCTCCACGCTGTAGCCGTTATATTCGAGATATCTCAGCAACACATCTTCCCATATGAAAGTTCGGTAGTTGCCCACATGAGGCCGTCTGTAAATGGATGGTCCGCAGGTGAACATTTTGACCGAATTATCCTCTATGGGCTTGAATGCTTCCTTCTTTCCGGACATGGTATTGTAGAGCTCTAACATGAGTGGTGCTTCCTTATCGGTTTTGGCCCGCTACGGGCAAGCTCCCGGGAGAGCTATGATTTCATTCTGAATGTAGTTCGCTCGGATTTTGATTCCCGCCACTCGAGCCGTCCGCCCGACGGCCCGTTAATTGACTCGAATATCGCAGAGGATTACCTTCCGTTAGTGTGCAGCAGTCACACCCGCTCATTACAGGCGCCCCGATTCCCGCCGATCTGGAAGTAGAATCTCTCTCGCTGGGAGACGTAATCATCCTTCGCCCATACCACAAGGGCGGGAGCGTCTTTTTTGGCGCAGCATCGCGAAGCCGGGCGCAACTTGTCGATATTGAACTGCTTTTACGCATCAGGAATGTTGAGCTGGAGCCCATTGCCATGCTAATCTGGTTGATAACTTTCATACTCATCCTGGCAATAATCTTTCTCGTAACAGAAAAACTCCCGCTCGATCTCACCGCCATCGGGATCTTGGTTGCGTTGATGACAACCGGGATACTGACCCCGAGAGAAGCGCTGGCAGGGTTTTCCAACCCGTCCGTCATCACCATAGCGGCGATGTTCATGTTGAGCAGAGGGCTGATGAGAACGGGGGCTCTTGGCTTCGTCAGCGAGAGAATCATCCGGTACACGGAAGGAAACGAAAAGCGAATACTGATGATATCGATGCTCCTCACGGCCATCGCATCGGCTTTCATCAACAACACGCCGGTAGTGGTTCTCTTCATAACGATCATCATGGCCGTTTGTTGCGAATACGGCCTGAGCCCGTCAAAGTACCTCCTTCCCATCTCCTATAGCTCTATTGTGGGCGGCATGTCCACCTTGATCGGCACTTCCACGAACCTTATCGTGAGCGACCTCAGCGCACAATACGGCTACGGCGCCATCAGCATGTTCGAGCTTGCCCCGCTCGGCATTCCCATAATGCTTGCGGCTATGGCCTTTCTTTACTTCTTTTCGCCACGGCTCATGCCACAGCATAAAGCGGCAATCTGTGAATTAAGCGGCAAACACGCGCCCCATTACCTGACAGAGATCTCAATCCCGCAGGGAAGTAAGCTCATTGGTCGGGAGCCACTGTCTTTCTTTTCCGAAAAATACCCGAGCATCGAGCTTTTCGAGGTGATTCGCGGCCCGATTATTCACTTTCCCGAACGCGACAAGATAAGGATCGAGCAGGACGACACCCTTCTCGTGAAGGGCTCAGCCACTGAACTGCTGGCATTGCTTGACAAAAAACACGCCGAGCTCCCCCACAAGATAGAAGGGATGAAGTTCAACCCGGACAATGACAAATCTCTCATAGCGGAATTGATCATCCCCCCACAATCGAGGCTTATCGGCGAACAACCCGTTCACTCCAACCTTCAAAGTCAGCTGGGGATACAGGTCATAGCCGTAAAGAGACGCGGCATTCACTACTCAGAGCAAAAGATCCGCGATTTGAGGTTGTCTGTCGGCGATACGCTCCTCATTCTGTTTGCTAAAGACAGGCTCGATGAGATTAGAAGCAAACCCGACCTCATAATCCTCGAGGATGTCCACCACCAGATCGTCAATAAGAAGAAAGCGCCTCTGGCCCTCGCCTTTTTCGCGGGAATGATCGCAGCCGCATCCCTTGGAATCACGGACATCACGGTTGGAGCGGTCACCGCTGTCTTTTTCATGTTTTTGACCGGCTGCCTGCGATTGCGGGACGCTTACCGCGCCATGGACGTTCAGGTGCTGCTGGTCATCGTGGGAACGATAGCGCTCGGAACCGCTATGGAAAAGACTGGAGCCACAAAGATTTACGCAGACATCTTCCTTACTCCCTTCCAGGGGCAGGACCCGGCAATAGTTCTATCGGCCATCATTTTGCTCACATGCATCGTCACAGAGCTCATGAGCAACAGCGCCACAGCCGTTTTGATTCTGCCCATCGCCATATCTACGGCTCTTTCCCTGGGCGTGGATCCGAAGCCCTTCATAATAGGAGTCTGTTTCGGAGCCAGTTGCGGCTTCGCCATTCCAATAGGCTACCAGACTCATCTCCTCGTGTACGGACCGGGCGGATACAGATTCTCAGATTTTCTCAAAATGGGAATACCCCTCGACCTGCTCACCTGGCTCATGAGCTCTTTTTTGATCCCCTTGATTTGGCCCTTTTGATCTGCAAAACCTGCGAAGCAGGATTCCGCATCCTCCATGCAGCTCCCTCCACCTGAATCTGGTAATATCCCGCATTCTTCCAAAAGCTAGACATGCTCCAGGAATCAAGCTATAAGTTCATCTCCGATGGGTGCGGCTCTTTTGGCCAAAAGAGCTGCGCGCGCCCTCAGCACTTCGAATAATCGTATCAGCGAAGGAACCCATATGTTCGTCAATCAGCGCACAGCGGCGAATCAACTGTTTTCAGCGACGCTATTTCTGACGATTGTCCTCTGTTGGTCCGGATCTGGAGCGGCTGCAGGAAACATCGCCAGATTTCCCATCGATCCCGCACTGAAGTCAGCCGCACAAAATAAGGAGGAGCCCTCTACGGGAATGACGATCGGTCAGGCGCTCATTCTCGGCATTGTCGAAGGAGTGACTGAATATCTGCCTGTAAGCTCCACGGGGCATCTCCTTCTCGCGCAAAGAGCCATGGGAATAGACGGCCAGACGTCAGGAGGAGCGCCGGCCAACAACGGCAGCAGCAAAGAGGCTGCCGATGCCTACGCTATCTGCATACAGGCCGGCGCAATCATCGCTGTTCTGGGTCTTTACATGAAGCATGTGAAGCAGATGATCATGGGCGTCCTCGGAAAAGACCGCACAGGGCTCAAGATGGCCATCAACATTGTGGCGGCGTTCTTGCCTGCTGCGCTCATCGGGCTTTTGCTTCACAAAACCATCAAGGAATATCTTTTCGGTCCCTGGCCCGTGGTGGCGGCGTGGCTGGTGGGAGGCATCGCCATACTAGCCGTTGCAAAGAGCCCGATGGGCGACAGGAAATACTCCAGAAACGCCAAGTCTCTCACCGACATGAATGTGAGAATGGCGCTTATTATAGGGCTCGCTCAGTGCATCGCAATGTGGCCGGGAGTAAGCCGAAGTCTCATAACGATAGTTGGCGGAATGCTGGTGGGCTTGTCCATGTCCGCAGCCGTCGAGTTCAGCTTCCTGCTCGGAGTCGTAACGCTCGGAGCGGCCACCATATTCGACGCGTTGAAGCACGGCGCGGCTATGATTCAGACCTTCACCCCACTCTCGCTTCTGGTCGGTCTGGTTGCGGCTTTCCTATCCGCGGTGGTGTCGGTAAAGTGGATGGTATCGTATTTGAACCGCAATGGACTCGAAATCTTCGGCTACTACCGGATTGCCGTGGCCGCAGTCGCGGCTGCGCTCATATTAACCGAGATTTTGTAAAGCCATGGGGCGCGCAGTAGTTTCCGTCTGAACTACTTTATCCATTCTTCGACAACGTCCGCATGGAAGTGATGATCGGCATGGCTATTCTGTCGGCAGAGTCGCCATAAAAGGCTGTGCGCTCTCCCTCAAAGGCTTTTTCCGTAAGACTTCGTTATTCCCGTTTTCCCTCGATCTTTTCTTCGCCGCCGCCAATGAGAGCGCTCGAAAGAGCCGTCTTACTTGCCGGGGAAATAGGCCTCGCATGCATTGCCAACAATCAGGAGATTATTATCTTCTCTACCATCTGCGGGAAAGAGAGATCTCCTCCCGCTCGAGGCAGTATTTAAAGAGTCTCGTAAAGCTTCAAAGCAAGTCAGGGCCTTCGAAATTATTGCTATCCAGGAGAAGCGGAAATCATGATCATAGGCGTTCTCAGAGAGGCTCATCCGAAAGAGAGGCGCGTCGCCCTCATACCCGACCATGTTTCAAAGCTCGTCAAAGCCGGCGCGGAAATGCGCATTGAGACCGGCGCCGGTCGCTCGCTCAACATACCCGATGAAGCTTACAGCGCCGCCGGGGCCATTGTGGTCAACGAGCGGAAGAGCTTGGCTGCAGACGCCGATCTGGTGTTGAGCATCCGTGGACTCTCTCTCGAAGAGGTCAAAGGACTGAGGCGAGACGCCATCTGCATCAGTCTTCTCGACCCGTTTCGAGAAAGAGGGATTGTCGAAACGCTGCGAGATCAACACGTTTCCGCCATCAGCCTGGAGATGATCCCCCGCATCACCAGAGCGCAGAAGATGGACGTGCTGAGCTCGCAGGCCAACCTGGCGGGATACGTGGCTGTCATTCTGGCTGCTGAGCGGCTCTCCAAGATTTTTCCCATGATGATGACGCCTGCAGGGACAATTTCACCGGCCCGAGTCTTTATTGTGGGGGTAGGCGTGGCGGGACTCCAGGCCATTGCCACGGCGAAGCGGCTTGGAGCGCGAGTAGAGGCCTTCGATACCCGTCCCGAGGTGGAAGAGCAGGTCAAATCGCTCGGAGCCCGCTTCGTCAAGATCGATCTGGGAGAAACGGGACGCACCAAAGACGGCTACGCCAAGGCGCTGACCGAAGAGCAATTGGCGAAGCAGCGGGAAGGCATGGCGAAGATATGCGCCTCCTCGGATGTCGTGATCACCACGGCTCAGGTGTTTGGCCGCAATGCTCCGCTAATCATCACCGAGGAAATGGTCGGGGGCATGTCCAGAGGATCTGTGATAGTTGACCTGGCGGTAGAAAACGGCGGCAACGTAGCCGGCTCCAGACTGGATGAGGAAGTGGAAGCCGAGGGCGTTCTCATCATCGGCCTTTCCAATCTTCCGGGACACGTGGCGGTGCATGCGAGCCAGATGTTTTCTTCGAATATGCTCAACCTTATCATGGAATTCTGGAATAAGGATGAGCGACGCTTCGAGCTCAATTTCAATGAGGAAATACTCAAAGGCTGCGTGATCACCCATCGAGGAGAGATCGTCAACGAGACGATCGCCAGACATTATTCGGGTTAACGGAGCGCCCTTCGAACGGATCGCAGATTAAGGAGAAATGCTATCATGTCTTTCGGTTTGCTCATCTTCGTGTTTGTTCTGGCCATCTTTCTGGGAGTTGAGCTGATATCCAAGGTGCCCTCCCAACTGCACACGCCGCTGATGTCCGGCACCAATGCGATCTCAGGCATCACCATAGTCGGGGCATTGGCTGCGGCCGGCGCTGGAGCCGATCTCACAGCATCCATATTGGGAGCCCTGGCGGTGATTTTCGCCACCATCAACGTAGTAGGCGGATATCTCGTCACGGATCGCATGCTCGCCATGTTCAAACGCAAAGGCGGGGAAGATACCAAATGAAGCCTGACAATGCATTCTTCATTGATTTAGCCTACATTGCCGCCTCCGTTCTGTTCATCGTCGGCATCAAGATGCTCGGCAGACAAGAGAGCGCCCGCCGCGGCAACATTATTTCCTCTCTGGGCATGCTTGTGGCCATAATAGCCACTCTCCTTCATTGCTGCGTCACATTCGCCTGGATAATTCCCGCGCTTGTCATCGGTTCGGCGATTGGCCTTATCGCGGCGCGCACGGTTCAAATGACTGCCATGCCCCAGATGGTGGCTCTTTTGAACGGTTTTGGAGGCATCGCAAGCCTTCTGATCGGCTGGGAGAACTACCACAGCCAACCTGGAGGCGCAACGTTCGTAACCGTAGCGACATTTCTTGCGGTGGTGATCGGAGGAGTCACCTTCTCCGGCAGCATAATCGCTTACGCAAAGCTTGCCGTGCGAATAACCGGGAGGCCTGTGCTCTTCTCCGGGCAAAAAGCGATGAACGCCGCAATCCTCGCCGCCATTCTGATTTGCGGAGCAATCTTCTCAATCAGCCCCGTCGCCGTTTATGCTTATCCACTCTTCGTGCTGATCGTTTCATTGTCGCTGGTTTTGGGCGTCGCCAGCGTCATTCCCATCGGAGGCGCCGACATGCCGGTGGTCATCGCCCTTCTAAACAGCTATTCGGGCCTTGCCGGCTGCGCAGCGGGCTTCATTATCTTCAACAACGTGCTCATTGTCGCGGGAGCGCTGGTGGGCGCAAGCGGAGTGATTCTGAGCGGGATCATGTGCAAAGCGATGAACCGATCTCTGACAAACGTGCTGTTCGGAGGCATCCGGAGCGGAGGCGCAAAGCCGATTGGGGCAACTGCCGGAGGCGCGCCAAAACCCATCAGCGCCGCGGACGCTTACTATGTCCTTGAAGCCGCTCGCTCCGTGGTGATCGTTCCGGGGTATGGGATGGCCGTGGCTCAAGCTCAGCACACCGTGAGAGAGTTGGGCGAGATGCTTGAAAACAACGGGGCGGAAGTGCGCTACGCCATTCATCCCGTGGCGGGCCGCATGCCTGGCCACATGAACGTGCTCCTTGCCGAAGCCAATGTGCTCTATGAACAGCTTGCGGAAATGGACGATGTCAATCCGATCATGGAAACAGTAGACATATGTCTTGTAATCGGGGCCAACGACGTCGTGAACCCGGCTGCAAGGGAAGACTCGTCAAGTCCAATCTATGGAATGCCCATCATCAATGTGGATCAAGCAAAGACCGTTATCGTGCTGAAACGATCCATGGCTTCCGGCTTCGCAGGGATCGAAAACCCGCTGTTTACCAAAGAAAATACGCGGATGCTCTTCGGAGACGCCAAAACCACCGTCCAACAGCTTGTTTCCGAATTCAAATCGGCAAGCTGAGAGATGTTCGAGCGCGCCTCCGATGTTCCTAAAGTGGAGATCGAAGAGCGAGTATAGAAGTGCGCTGATGAAAATCAGGGCAGGAATTCCCTGAAATGGACCATCACTTTCTTCCGGC
>CAZOEL010000019.1:0-87923 GCA_964578835.1 uncultured Syntrophobacteraceae bacterium
GAGAGTGCTCTGATATAGAAATCCTGTGTTTATATTCAAGCCCCTGTCCTCCTCGCCCGATTGAGATTTGCACCGGGCGTGCCATTGAGAGTTTGAGTAAGGAGTAGAGGCTATTGAATTAGCTTCAACGGGCTGGAATGGAAGCTGGAAAGTGAATGGAAGAACGTATCTGGAGCCTGCCCGATTGGGAGGGAAGGCAGTAGCGGAGACGGATGAAAGTGGTAAAAAGCACACACTCGAATCTATTTGGTGTTGCATAAATGCAACAGATCTCTCTCCTCTCGGGCGCAGAGATTCGAGGCAGATAAGGCTTCGGCCGGAGCCATATAGACGACCAGATATAATGGATCTCCTCCAAGCCGCAATACCATTCAAATGAGCAAAAGGCGCACCTCAACGATCGTCGCCCCGGCGAAGGCCGGAGTCTAGAGAATAGAGCAAAATCTGGATTCCGCCTTTCGCCGGAATGACGAACATCAGGCCACCGGTTGATGGGATGTCCTTATTAGAAAGATATGTTGGCGCGCATAAGGGTTGGGCCAACCCTTATGCGCGCCAACAAATATTTTCGGTTTTGGCTATCATCGAGAGCGTATCATCGATCTCAAACGCCCTTCTGGGAGAAATTGTATTTATGTATGGGAATTTATAATTGGGTATCCGCCCTTTCGGATCGGAGAGGCTGAAGGCGTCAACGAGAGGACATCCAGTCCCTTTTAAGCTCATTATATCAAATTATCACCATGGCCCGCGGCAAGGCCCCGAAGTTCCTATGGGAGCAATCCGTCCGTATGATCAGGCAGGTGCTCCGTTGGGCTAGAAGGTGATCTATATTGGTTCGCGAGAATGCTCAATTCATATTTCATGTTCAAAATAATAATGTGGCAAATGGAACAACCGAACTTTCCCAGCTGAAAGAGCATGGTTCAAGGTTTTCTTATGCAAGAGGCTTTGTCTTTGCGGTCTCTCTCCACATAAGAAATAAATTGACATTCATCGATCTGAATGTCATATTTGCTTCTACGAATATATAAAGGAGAGAGACCATATGAAGGACTTCATTAAAGTTATGAAAGCCCTTTCCGATCCAAACCGGGTGAAGATTCTAAAGATGCTCCAGTGCAAGACGATGTGCGTCTGCGAGATACAGACTGCCCTGGGGGTTGCTCAACCTACCGTCTCCAATCATCTGAAGGTTCTCGAAGATGTGGGGTTGGTGGGCTATAAAAAAGACGGTCTTTGGGCCAACTACTATTTGGCGGATGGCAGCAGCACCCCGTATGCGGCGACCCTTCTGGGAAACCTCAAGCATTGGCTGCAAGACGAGCCGGAAGTTGTTCACCTCCAGGAAAGCCTTCCGGGGATTAAGCGCGAAGATATTTGCAAAAAGTAACCTTTGCCATCGGCAATCGCAAAAAAGCGTGGAACGATATATGGATGAAAAGGAGATTAAGAAAATCAGTGTCGGCGGCATTCCGATCGGCATTATGGGCATCAATGGCTTGATGGAGGAAATGGCTTACTCAAGCGGGTTGTTAACGTTTGGCTGTTAGCTCGACAATTTACGAGAAAGACAAAATCCATGAAATCAGATGAAGAAAAAGCTTGTTGCTGTAGCGCTGAAAATTGTGCCGTCTCAGATGATTTGGACTCCAATAACAGCAGATCTCTAACCATCAAATATCTCATGTTCAGTGTTCCCGTGCTTGCTGCCTGGTGGCTGATTTACAGCAACCTCGTCCCCTTTTCCAAGTATTTCACCTATGAGCTATTGAACTTGCCTAAAGGCGCTCACTTGAGCAGCGCCATCGAATTCTTCGTCTACGATACGCCCAAGGTGCTTTTGCTCCTGACCCTGGTTGTCTTCGGGGTGGGAGTCATCCGATCTTTTTTCACCCCCGATCGCACTCGAAGAATTCTGGCCGGAAAGCGTGAATCCCTGGGGAACGTGCTTGCGGCGCTCCTTGGAATCGTGACTCCTTTCTGCACCTGTTCGGCCGTACCACTCTTCATAGGTTTTGTCACGGCCGGCGTGCCTCTCGGGGTGACCTTCTCCTTCCTCATAGCAGCTCCCATGGTGAACGAGATCGCCCTCGTTCTGCTCTACGGGCTTTTCGGTTGGAAGGTTGCAGCCATCTATCTCAGCACCGGCCTTCTCATCGCCATGGTTGCGGGCTGGACCATCGGCAGGTTCAAGATGGAGCGCCATCTCGAGCAATGGGTCTATGAGATTCAGGCGGGAGAAGCGGTCTACGAGGAGCCGGAGCAGACATGGGCGGACCGTATTCAATATGGCCTCGACGCCGTTCGGGACATCGTGGGCAAGGTATGGATCTACGTTGTGCTGGGCATTGCGGTTGGAGCCGGCATTCACGGCTATGTTCCCGAAGGGTTCATGGCTTCCATCATGGGTAAGAGCGCCTGGTGGGCCGTTCCTATTTCCATCCTCATCGGCATTCCCATGTACTCCAATGCCGCAGGGATCATTCCCGTGGTGCAGGCCCTTCTTGGAAAAGGGGCGGCTCTTGGAACTGTCCTCGCTTTCATGATGGCGGTCATCGCTCTATCACTGCCCGAGGCGATCATTTTGAGAAAGGTGCTCAAGCCCACCCTCATCGCGACTTTTTTTGGGGTAGTCGGATTTGGGATCCTCATTGTCGGCTATTTGTTCAATCTCTTGATCTAAAGGATTGAGCTCAATGTTAGCGTAGCGATCCATTAAAACGTCTCACAAAAGGAGAGAAACAAATGCACATCAAAGTACTCGGTCCTGGATGCAAAAAGTGTCATGAAACGGAGAAGGTGGTGAAGGAAGTTGTCGCAGAGACAGGCTCCGAAGCCACGGTGGAATATGTAACGGACATAGCTGAAATCGCAAAGGCCGGCATCTTCAGCACCCCTGCCGTCGTTGTGGATGGGAACGTGAAAAGTGTGGGCAAAGTTCCCTCGAAAGCTGATGTGAAAGGCTGGATCGGCAAATAAGCGTAATCGACAAAAAGGAGGAATTCAATGGCTAACGATTGTTGCGCATCTGGACCCAATGTGATGATTCTCGCCTGCTCCGGAGGCTCCAACGTGGGGCAACTCTCCAATCAAGCGGCGGTTGAGCTGACGCGGGAGGGAGTTGGGAAGATGTTCTGCCTTGCTGGAATAGGCGGGCAACTCAGCGGGTTCGTTCAATCGGCCCGTGATGCGCCAGAGATGGTGGCGATCGATGGCTGCCAGGTTGGCTGCGCCAAGGCATGTCTGGAAAATGCGCAGGTTCCGATGAAAAGCTATCTGGTCCTCACTGACCTCGGGATCGAGAAGAACAAGGATTTGGCCTCAAAGCCGGAAGAAGTCTTGAAGGTTAAAGAGGCCGTAAGAGAGGCACTCGCAAAAGCGTGAGCCATGGTGTGATCGAATGCTTTTCCCTTAAAGAAGGAGGCGTCCCATGCTGCTCAAAGGCTATAGGAAAGAAATCGTTCGGCCCGAGTGCAGACCTGAAGCCCAGTCGGTGCATTGCATCGCTCATCTCGATGAGGATATTGCCGAGGTGATTCCTTACCTGAACGCCGTTCTCGGAGGCTTTCAGTATCTCAAGGACCCTCCTTCCGTCTCCTTCAAAGCGCATGGAAAGCTCATTGCGGTTCACCCCCGGATGATCTGCGTCAATGCCCTTGAAGACGAAGCGCAGGGGGACAAGATCATAGAGTGGATGAGAGGGGAGATAAACGATGTCTGGGAGCGTCGAAGCGAAATCGAGCCTCGTTTTGAGGGCGCGCCCAAACCCAAAGTGATCGAGATCCTGAAGCTCCTCCCCAAGACAAACTGCCGCGAGTGTGGTCAGCCCACCTGCATGGTGTTCGCCACGCAGGCGGCGGAGGGAGGCAGGGGAGCGGAAGATTGTCCCGCTCTCAAAGGAGAAAACAAGGATAAGCTCGATGCTTATCTCCAGCAATTCCAGTTTGAATAGAAATATTCACATGTAGCCGACCGAAGTCGGGGAAATGGCGGTCACGATGGAAAAGCTCAAGGTCCTTTTTTTATGCACTGGAAATTCCTGCCGCAGCCAGATGGCTGAAGGCTGGACGCGGCACTTGAAAGGAGACCTGATTGAGGCCTACTCCGCCGGGGTGCAGCCGCACGGGGTCGATCCCAGGGCCGTTAGGGTCATGGCTGAAGTCGGCGTTGACATATCGCACCACCACTCGAAGGACATCTCTGCTCTCGAGCATCTGGAATTCGATTACGTCATTACCGTATGCGACCGAGCACACGAAGCATGCCCCTTCTTTCCCGCCAAAACGAGAGTGCTCCATGTCGGGTTTGATGACCCCCCAAGGCTTTCCGCCGACTGCGCGACGGAGGAGGAAGCAATGGCTCACTACCGACGTGTGCGGGATGAAATCAAAGAGTTCGTCGAGAGACTTCCTCAGGTGCTGATGGAAGATCATTAAGGCGCATAGGAGATTTACAAATGGCGCAATCTGTTTCTAGAAGACTGTCATTTCTGGACAGGTATCTGACCCTCTGGATCTTCCTGGCCATGGTTGTTGGGGTTGTGGGAGGCTGGCTTTATCCCGGCGTAAAGAACGTCATCAACTATTTTCAGGTAGGGACCACAAACATTCCTATCGCCATCGGCCTGATTCTCATGATGTACCCTCCCCTCGCCAAAGTAAAGTACGAAGAATTGGGTCGCGTGTTTCGAAATTTCAAGGTCCTGGCCCTCTCCCTCATCCAGAACTGGATAGTCGGCCCCATCCTCATGTTCCTTTTGGCCATAACATGTCCCAAAAAGTCGGAGCCACTTACGGACAGGCGACAACGCTTAGCTTCACCGCCGCATCGAATAACTTTGAGCTCGCCATCGCCGTAGCCATCGCCGTTTTTGGGGTGAACTCCGGTCAGGCCTTCGCCGCCGTCATAGGGCCTCTCGTCGAGGTGCCTGTTCTCATAAGCCTGGTCAACGTCGCTTTGAGGCTCAAACAAAAATACTTCACCCCATCGATCAGTGTGGTGTGTGGAACGGCGAATCGCCCGAGCTCAACTTCAAAGCGTAAAGGCTGATAACTCAAGGAGGTAGAGGCATGTTCGAAAAGATTGTGCTGGCTACGGACCTATCCGACGATTGGGATCAAATCGTCGGCTGCGCGGGAGAATTCAGAGTCCTTGGATGCGCTCAGCTCATACTAACCCACGTGATCGTGACCAAAGGGCTTGTCGGCGCCGACTCCGCTCTCCTGTCAGAGGCTCAACCAAAGCTTGAAGAGCAAGCAAGACAGCTGGAATCCCTTGGGTTCGATGTTATTGTTGAAACTCCTCTCGGGCTCCCCGCTTTTTCCTTAAACGATGTTGCGCTGCGCCACTGCGCCTCGCTCATCGTCGTGGGCAACCACGGAAAATCTGCATGGAAAGAGGCTTTGCTTGGGTCTGTCTCCAATGCGCTGCTCCACCAGGCCCGCTTTCCGATTCTGCTCCTCAACCTGAAGCGCCTCAAAGAAGAAGGACAGGCGGGAAGTTGCCAGTTGCGCACGACCGAACTTCTGCGTCATGTGCTCTTTCCAACCGATTTTTCAGAAGTGGCGATAGAGGCCGCAGTATATTTGGAGCATCTGGCAACCAAGGGACTTGCAGAAGTCACTTTGCTGCACGCTCTAGAGGTTTTAGACGCGTATCCTCCCGCAATAGTCGAGCCTGCTGAAGCCGCAGCAGGAAGGCTCGTGGATTCGCTCGCAAATCGCCTGCAGGATGCGGGAGTCTCACGGATTCACGGCCACGTAGCTAAGGGACATCCTCTGCCCCAAATATTGGATGAGCTCAAGACTGAGAAGTTTTCTCTCGTTGTTATGGGAACCCAGGGAAAGAGCCTGCTCTCGGAAGTCCTTCTCGGGAGCGTCGCTTATAACGTCGCAAGACTTGCGTCTCGCCCGGTGCTCCTGATTCCGCAGGCAAGTCAATGAAGACGGGTTGTTGGAGCATCGGGTTCAGTTGTCAGTTTGAGTTCGGCAAAAATGAGCGTTGCAGGCTCCATATCATTACATCCCCAGCCAAAAAGGAGGCTTTGCCATGAGTACCGGGGAGTATCTTATTTACCTTCTTCAGAGCGGCCTGGGGAGCGTGGCCTCTTATCTTGCGGCTCACGTGCTTCTTTGCCTTGTTCCGGCATTCTTCATAGCCGGTGGGTTGTCAGCGCTTGTTCCCAAAGGGACGATAACTAAACTGTTAGGCCGCAATGCTCCCAAAACAGTCGCTTACCCGGCCTCGGCTCTGGCGGGCAGCACTCTGGCGGTATGCTCCTGCACCATAGTCCCTCTATTTGCAGGCATCTACTATAAGGGAGCGGGGCTCGGCCCTGCGATCACTTTTCTTTTCTTTGCGCCTGCTGCAAACATTCTTGCCCTCGTATATACGGGAGCAACCATCGGAGCGGATTTTGCCGTAGCAAGGATCATCCTCTCACTCATCTTCGGTATTGGCATTGGTCTGATCATGGCGTTCATCTTCCGAAAGGAAGACATAGCGCATGCGGAAGAAGCCGATACGACTTATGTTGGCGAAGAAGGCTTCAAGGCAGGGACTCTCATCTTCCTGCTTCTGATGGTTGCTCTCCTCATCTTCGGCACTCTCAAGGTATCGCTCCTGCTCAACACCTATGCCAGCTTCACAGTCCCAGTTTACGGGATGGATCGTTTTCAGGAGATGCTCTATCAGTTGATACCTTTCGATCCCTCAAAAGGAGAAGAGGGCGTGAGCGCTCAAGGGGCTATTCTTATTGGCCTTCTTGTATTTGTTGGCTTTACTGCATGGTGGGGACTCACCAATATTCTCGATGGCTACAACCGCTGGACATGGATTTCCCTTGCGATGATAGCCCTCACTTTGACTGTTGCTGCAACAGGGATGGAGCCAAAAGCCGAGGGGCTCGAGATCCACCTCACAGGAAAGATGTTCGGAGTGATGTTCGCCATGCTGGGCCTGTTCCTAATGGCCCGAAGCTTGTTTGATGCGGACGAGATCCAGCAGTGGTTGTGGGAGGCCTGGAGATTCGTCAGGCAGATTTTCCCGCTGCTCATCATGGGCGTGTTTGCAGTAGGAGTCATCCGAAGATTCATACAGCCCGAGTGGGTCCAGGCTGTTGCGGGAGAGAACACCGTCTTTGGCAATCTTGCAGGGGTGGTGTTCGGCGTGTTCATGTACTTCCCAACCTTGGTGGAAGTACCCATAGCCAAGATGTTCCTTTCCCTCGGCATGCACCGTGGTCCGCTGATCGCCTACCTCATGGCCGACCCTGAGCTGAGCCTCCAAAGCATCATTGTCACTGCAAGCATCATAGGCAAGAAAAAGGCCTGGACATATGTCATCTGGGTCGCTTTGTTCAGCACTCTTGCAGGCCTTACCTACGGCGCCTGGATCGACGGCGCCAGCACGTGGCTGCTGGGAGGATATCTTGCGGGCTTTGTCGCCATACTCGCCGCTACACTGCATCTGCTCGGGAGACGCGATAAGGCGCCGCCGGCTCTAAGCAGCTCCACGGCGAAGGGCGTGTGAAATAGTTCGTGGGGTTGCATCGATTAGAGAACTTTCAGAGAAAAGCCATGGCTACAGTTAGAAGTTCCCAGCCATTAGCCGGGGGGGAGGCCGCCAATACCCCCGGAAAGCCGGCAGCACGATCATGCGCCCCGAAGGGGAGCCGGAAAGGGGTATTCTGCGACCCCTGCCGGGGTCGTATCCCTCCTCTTCATTCTTTTACCGGGGGTATCGTGTGCTCAACCCCCGGCTAATGGCTGCGAGCCCTCCGGGCTTACTTACCATCGTCGCCGCAAAAGAGCTGCGTCCAAAGATGATGCCACCATCACGCAGACGGCAAGAGAGGAGAAGTTCAGGATAATCAATTTGGCTGCAATTTCAGTCGTTTTTGAGGAAAGTGGATTCTAAAAACTAGAGAAGAGGTGAGTTATGGCCCATCTATTTAAGCCGGGGTGAGCAGACTGAGGTGATGATTACACACCGCCGGCAGTTAGTTGGCGAAAGTTGAAGTTCTTGGATGATACGCAGTTTAGTCTTTTCGGGTTAGACGAAATAATGGCCGAGCTTTACGCTGAAGGCAGGAACGCGAATGATGAGACGGGAGAGGAGATCATTAGAAGACTGGAGGATATGAAGAATTACATCCCGGACTCTGAGAGCGTTCGCAGAGAGTATCGGTATATACTGCTAAAAGAGTACAAAACATACGTTAAGGAGAAGATGATAAAAAAGGAATGAAGATCCCGTAAGGCAGCTCACAACAAATAACCTACCAAAATTGGTTCAGAAACACCCATCGTCATTCCGGCAGTCTTCAAGCCGGAATCCCGTTTTTTCGCGGGGCTGGATTCCGGCCAAAACCATGCCGGAATGACAGAACCCCTCTTCCTGGTAGGTTATTTGTTGTGAGTTGCCTAAGTCCTGCACAGAGGAAGAAACTGGCTGAACATTCAGACTACTACGCACGAGGGTCGAAGAGCGGCCACAGATGGATCAATTACGGTTGGTAGCTACGCGTCAGACACTGAGGAAATTAGCGAGATAGTAGTCTCATAGTGGTTTTTCAAGCTAAGGGAGCGATGAGTGAGAGACATGAACCGTTCAAAGGAGGTAGGTGTGAGAAAAAATGTTGGTTTTTCGACCCTGATCGGGAGTGTTGCATTGATTGTTGTGCTCGGACTGGCAGGTCACGCATTCAGCACGGGGGAAACGTCGGCAGCGCCCGAGGCGCCGATAAAGGGAAAGGTCACCATGGTGGATATAGGGGCCAAGGAGTGCATTCCCTGTAAGATGATGGCCCCGATCATGGAAGAGCTCGAGAAGGAGTATCATGAGAGCGGGAGGGCTGCTATCATTTTCATCGATGTCTGGAAGAACAGGGAGCAGGGCCGAAAGTTCGGCATCCGCTCCATACCGACCCAGATTTTCTATGATAAGGACGGCAATGAAGTGTACCGCCACGAGGGATTTCTGGACAAAAAGAATATTGTGGCCATGCTCGAAAAGCTGGGAGTGAAGTAAGAGACTGAAAAGGATCTAAAATGCTCGAACAGATATTTCTGACTATAAACGAGTGGATGATGGGGGGCATACTGATAGCTGCGCTGGGCTGTTTCCTGTGGGGGATGGTGAGCGTGGCCTTCAGCCCTTGCCATCTGGCCTCGATCCCGCTCATCGTGAGCTATGTCGCCGGCCAGGACAAGGCGCTCAAGGCAAGGGACGCCGCCTGGTATGCGGTAGTATTCAGCATTGGGCTCTTCCTCTCCATTGCCATGGTAGGAATCATCTGCTCGCTCCTTGGCCGCATGCTGGGGGAGATCGGCCCTTACTGGACGATCCTTGTAGGGGCCATCCTCATCTGGGTGGCTCTGGACATGTGGGGTGTCTCCAGGTGCTCCATGTCGGGGGGGCTTATGGGCCGGATAAAGATAAAGGGCATGATGGGGGCTTTTGTCCTGGGACTGGCCTACGGAATTCTCTCCGGCTCCTGCACTTTCGGCTTCATTGCTCCCATCCTTGCCTTTATCACGATACAGCAAAAGATACTGATCGGGATCGTCTACATTGTTCTTTTCGGTATCGGCCACTGCATTCCCATTGCCATAGCCGGAAGCTCTACGGCAAAGGTGAGAAAGATCCTGGAGAGCAGCTCGTTTCATGAGGGAAGCCAGTGGTTCAGGAAACTTGCCGGCACAGCGATAGGAGTCTTGGGCATTTACTTCATTGTCCGGCCCTTTTTCGATGTGGCCTAGCAGTCTGTCGAAGAATCCCCCATAGAACGTCATTCCCGCGAAGGCGGGAATCCATAAAAATGGCTTAAAACCTGGTCACGCCTTCGCGGGAATGACGGTATGCAACAGAAAATGGGCTCTCCGACAGGCTGCTAGGAACTTGCCCCACAGGCAGCGCGGAAAGCCGTCGTCGTTTTGGACACCGACGCTCTGGTCCTGCCCTTTACCCATATCTTATTCAGAAAAATAAATGTGTTAGCTTTTTACCTTGTGGTTTTGGGCGCAAAAAACGCCTTTTTCCCTATGACGCGGGGCATGGAAACGATTCATAACCTTCTGTAAAGTTAAGCCAGGTCTTAAAATCGTCCCCTGGGCGGTGAAGAGACATATGGGTAAAGGGCAGCTCTAGCCTCCGCAAAACGCAATCAGTCGGTAGGCTCCAGAGGGGAGTCTTCAACGAAGAAACCCGCAAAAGGCTCGATGGCATCCCGTACCGCCTTGGCGAACCGGTACAATTCCTCGGTTGGGTGGCTCCTCCCTTCGGGGGTAAGATCCCGAAACATGAGGATGCGCATTCCTCTGCTGATTTCCATTTGCACCCCCATGCCGCCACCGCAGAGGTTGCAGATATTGGCCAGGTCCATCCCTGTGAATCTGGAATCCTGCCTGTCCGTTGCATTGAACCCGGCCTTGCGCAAATTGTCTCTGATTTGAATCTTTAGATCCTGATGACGTCCCCCCAGATAGACAATCGAATCCGTCTCCGCGCAGCCATGGATCGAGATGATGATCTCTGATTTCGATACGATCTCAAGAGCTGCCGGCTCGTCAAAAACAGTGCTCGTGATGTGCAGAGCTATATTTTTCCTGGTTTTGAGCCCCTCGAAAGCATAAAAGGAGTGCTCGGAGCCTGCTATAGCGTCGGCAATCCGGGAGGCGCCAGGCTCGATATCCCCGCCATGGATGCTCAAGACAGCAATCCTGGACCTCCCTATTCGCCATCTGATGCGGTAGTCAGTCCCTGCGCGCTCCCGCGCTTTCAACTGCTCGAAATTTGAGTACTGGTCCATTGCTCACCGCTGTTTGATCATGCCTTGCCGCATTGCATCCCCATGCCCCATTCATTGCTTCAAAGGATTTTTAAAAACGGAAGCACGCCCTAGCTCGCCTTCGATTTCAAGCAGCCGGTTGTACTTGGCGATTCGCTCGCTTCGGCAAGCCGAGCCGGACTTGAGCTGCCCTCCGCCCATGGCCACGGCAAAATCGGCAATGAAGGAATCTTCCGTCTCGCCGGATCTATGAGATATCACAAAGCCCCAGCCGGCTTTTCGGCACAGGTTTATGGCGTCGATGGTTTCGGTTACCGTACCGATCTGGTTGAGCTTTATGAGCACTGCATTTGCGCTCTTCTCCCGTACGCCTCGCTCGATAAACCGGGTGTTTGTAACAAAGATATCGTCGCCAACGACCTGAATCTTTCCGGCCAGCGCCGCCGTATGCTCACGGAAGCCTTCCCAGTCGTTTTCGGCAAGACCGTCTTCGATGGAGACTATGGGATACTTTTCGACCCAGGACTGGTAGAGAGCGGTCATCTGGGAGCTTGTCTTCTTTCCCTGTCCGGATTTGCTCAGATGATAGGCCCCATCCTCGAAAAAGGAGCTCGCTGCGGGATCAAGGGCTATGGCGATGTCTTTTCCCGGTGTGTAGCGGGCAGCCTCAATGGCTTCGATGATCACCTCGCAGGCCTCGTCATTGCTCCTGAGGTTGGGGGCAAACCCGCCTTCATCCCCCACGCTCGTGCTGTAGCCTCTTTTTTTGAGGATGCCTTTGAGGGCATGGAAGGTTTCGGATGCGTAGCGCAATGCTTCGGCAAAGGTGGGAGCGCCAATGGGCATCACCATGAATTCCTGGAAATCGACGCTGTTGTCGGCGTGCTTGCCGCCGTTTAAGATGTTCATCATGGGCATGGGGATGCGAAGAGCCCCTGGGCCGCCCAAATAGAGGTAGAGAGGAAGTCCTGCCGCCGCAGCCGCCGCTCTTGCCGCAGCCATCGAAACGCCGAGGATGGCGTTGGCTCCGAGGCTGCCTTTGTTTGGCGCGCCGTCAAGATCGATCATGATCCCATCGATCTCTGCCTGGCGGGACGGGTCAAGGCCGATTACGCGCGGAGCGATGACTTCGTTCACGTTGGAAACAGCCTTGAGTACTCCCTTTCCTCCGTAGCGCCTCTTGTCTCCATCTCGAAGCTCCACTGCCTCGTTTTCACCGGTCGAAGCGCCCGAGGGAACGGAAGCCGAGGCGGTCAGGCCGGTATCGAGGCTGAGAAAAACCCTGACCGTGGGGTTTCCACGCGAATCCAGAATCTCCATGGCGCGAATAGATGCAATCTTGCCGTTCATGAGCTTCTCCTTTCTTGATGTCATGGGTGCAAGCTTCTCTCGAGGATATCAAAATTCCTCTTACCTTATCCCCTGCCATGTGTTCGGGCTCATCCGTGAGGGCGCCCGTGCTAAGAGTCGGCGAATCCCGTGTGCAGGAGCGCATCCCGGCTGATCATCCCCTTGAATCTTCCTTGCGAATCGAGCACGGGGAGGCGCTTGATGGACCGCTCCAGCATCAGCCGGATGGCCTCTTCAATAGAGGTGTCCTCCCTAACTGTTGCGATGTCGGTTTTCATCACCTCGGCGGCTGTCCTTGCACGCAGATGCTCCCGCAGTTCCTTGTGCCTCTTGCCCCGCTCCGTAAAAGGCATTTTGCTTGCAAAATAGTCCCATATTCCGGGATGGTAGTCGGAGAGGGATACAAGCAGGTCCCGGTCGGAGACGAGTCCGATGAAGCGGCCTTCCTTGTCCACGACACAAACCCTTTGGATATCGTTGCAATCGATGATGCGCATCACCTCCTCGACGGGGGTGTCGGGAAGCACCGTGTGAATGTCCCTGCGCATGATGTCGGAGACAAAGTGAAGTCCATCGACATGAATGTTCTTTTCCCTGAACGCGGACCAATTCGGGCAAGCTTTCATGACCCCTCGAAAGACATCCACGCGGGAGAGGATGCCAACGAGCCGCCCCGCTTCGTTTACAACAGGAAGGCGTTTTACGTTCTTTTCGATCATGCGCCCTACGGCTTCCGTAACAAGCTCGCCATCTCGCGCGGTGATAGCCGGCTGTGTCATGATTTCCCGCGCCTGCTTGGGAGCCAGAGATTCAAGGATGGCTTCGACTTTTTCGGGCTCCGATGCGGAAAGGAGCCCCAATCGCATGGGCAGGCCCGCCTTGTAGATCAAATCCCCCTGGGTTATGACCCCAAGCGGGCGGTTTTCCTCATCAACTATGGGAAGACCGGTGAAAGTCGAGGAGAGGAGCAGCCCGGCCACCTCGCTCAAAGGGGTTTCCGGTCCGACTTTCCCGGGATCGGCGCTCATAATGTCCCGGACTCTCGTGTGAGCCGGTATGAGACGCCCTCGGGTCTTGTGGCAAAGGACATCGATATCCCGGACGGCTACGATGCCATCCGTCACCATCTCTTCTACGGCGGAAAGAACCTGGCTCAGGTCCGACTCCGGAAGGATGATGGTTATACGAAGGGGCATATTGAAGGAGAGGATCTCGAGTCTTCCTGTGGCAACCTCCCCGCTCTCGTAGGAGCCTTCTATGCCTCTTGTCACCATGGACCGGGCTGCAATCTTTAAAGTGCTCACGTACTCCACTATGGCGCTGGTGAGCGGCTTTCCACGCCACCTTGCCTCCTCACTGGCGAATATTTCGATGATCTTGTAGTTCAACATTCCCGTCCCCTGTCGCAACACTCAATTGGAAAGCATTTTGATGATATGTTTGGCAAGTCGCTCGTTGATCTCTCGATGCCTGGGAACAGGTTGGCTCATGCCGGTAGACGGGTTTTGATACCAGTCGTGCCTTCCCCCATGACGTATGAATACGCAGCCCATGCGCTCAAGGGTTTCTATGAGATCCTTGCGCTTCATACGGCCATATCCTCATGAGTGCGTATGAAGGGGATGGCTTTCTCATCCACGTCTTTAAGGATATCTTTCAGGTTCTCCTTCAGTTCATCGAGCGTTTCGCCTTGAGTCATATACTCCGGATGAGCTTCCAGATGTCCAAGCCACATCCCATCCGGCTCCTGCCAATAGACGATCTTGACGGTTCTCATGGCAAATCCTTGTGAAGAGTGGTGAATCATTAAGGGGACAGCCCCAAAAAGGCGGCTTGCATTCATATCATTGAATCAAGTAGCTGACTCAATTATGAATTTAGGAGATTATCGAGTGCCGGTCAAGCTGAGATCCATTCGAACCAGCTTCCCCAGGCCAGGGAGCCAATTCCAAAATTGACAATAAATAGTAAAAAATATCTCGATGACCTTGTAGCGCATCACGAGAGGCTTCTCCTCATCTTAGCCGTCCCACCCACATCCCAGCAAAAACCAGGGCTCCGCCGACGATATTATTGGCAAAAAAATTTGCAGCCGTTACGAGATAGTCCTGCGCGCGCATGGAGTTGACGGTCTCCAGGGCGTATGTTGAAAAGGTCGTAAGCCCCCCGAGAAATCCGGTCATGAAAAAGAGCCGAACCGAAGGATTCATAAAGCTGAGCCCGCGGTCTGCAAAGGCAAAAGAAAGACCGATGAGAAAGCAGCCCAAAAGGTTTACGATGAGGGTGCCAAAGGGGAACCGGCTCCCGAAAAGCCATGCAGCCAAAAGGGAAATGCCGTAACGGGAAACCGAGCCCAAGCTTCCCCCAATCATTACGAGAAGTATTCTCATTATCCACCCATCAGTGCGAGATAATGTCAGCTTGAGCCAAAAGCTCCATCTCCTAGGACCTTCACTTTCGCGAGTATGCCTTGGCGCCCGCATCTGTGAGATTCTGCGTATCTTAGGCTTTCTCGCCACCAGATGACTCCTTTGACGCATTGCTCCCAAGAGCCTTGCCGTATAGAACTACCCGGACCTACGGCGCTCCACTCCGCCGCCTATCAGACCAAAGGTGGCAAGAAGAAAGGGGGCGCATATAAAAAACCCCTACCAGATATGGCCTGGCAGGGGCTTTTTATATGAATCCTACCAGGCGTTCCTAAAATGGCCAGCTTTGGTAGGAGTCATCAGCCTCGATCGGCGGTTATGGGTGGACTCCATCACCACGATGTGCATATATCCGCTGAAATTTTTAGCACAGAGCGTACTGCAGGATCAAGCGTCTTTTCTACGATTGCCTGCTCTTTCACTGTCAGCTAAAGCGCCATAGCTTCACAGGGCGATAGAGCGTCCGGGCCCGAGGCCGTCGACTACCTTCGCACGCCTTCCACTGATGCTTGAAGGCGAGAACTTCGTAGTCGTTCATCACAGCCCGTTCCATCTTCCGGCGCCAGGCGAGTCCCCCACAATCGAGTGCTTCAACTACCTCGATGAGACGGCCCTTGCCGGTTGCCTCGACGCATGGCGAAGCTTTTCAAAACGCATCATTTTCAGTGGACATGACCATGATCCGGCTGTATTCGAGCTTCCCGAGGATCTAGAGCCTCTCACGCTTGACGGTGTGATCGTTCATAAGCCGGGGAAAAGCCAATCGCTTACAATTCGCTTGAATTCGGGCTCACGTTACTGGATCAAAGCGGGAAGTGTCGGAGGGCCTTATCGAGATGGCATTCCCGCTGCGAACTGCGTTCTGTACGACAGCAGCGCGGAAATGATCACCCTTCTTCGCCTGCCCTATGAGGTAGATGGACTCAGGAAAGAGCTGGGGGCGCACTTCTTTGCCCGCAATCTTCCCACACTGCAAAAGTTCGTCGCACTTCTCGAGTCGACAGTTTCGCATTGACCATTCAGGACTGAAATAGGGTTGGGTTCGGTAAGATTGATTCATCGGAGTCCAAGGAGCGCAAAAATACGACTGCAGTCGGGCAATTGCCCGTTCAAGTTAAGAAGCCATGCTAAGCACGCCGCATGAGTATTCAATCTGAAGATAACGGCGACGCGCGATCTCCTATTCGCTTTCCGGATTTTACGGCATTCAAATTCTATTAAAGGTGCACGACGGTAACTCCGATTTAGAAAAAGATCACAATCACAATTAATTGAGAGCTGTCTATGGAACCTGCTCGGGTTGCTGGATGTGCCCATCGCCATCTGTGCTTGGATTGCTGTAAATTCAAAGGGTATTTTGTGCTGGTTTTCCTGATGGTTGGGCCAGCGAATTGAATTTAATGAGATTTTGTCGCATAGATTTCAAAGGATAGCAAATGAACTTGGTCAGAAGAGATTTCCTGAAGTGCTGCATTGTCTCCGCAGGGGCCCTTGGACTGGAGATTTCGCCTGCTGGCAAACTGCGGAAAGCGCTTGCCGCCGGAGTTCCGCGCGTTCCGACGTATCCCATCTCGGACGAAGTCGTCACAACGCTCGAAAAGACTATCGAGCCAATCGCACCGCCTTCCAGCCCTGTTCTCATGCCGTGCCAACTTGCCGAATACGCGCCAAACAACTACGGAAAATTCCAAGATGGAGAAAAATCCGATTTCCTTCTCCCCGACATGCAAAACCCGCCAAACTTCGCGCCCTCGGAACGCGATCCGAAGGCCGCGACGCTTTTGACTTTTTTCACTATCAGCGACGTGCATATCGCCGACAAAGAAAGCCCGGCTCGGGCAATGTATTTCGGCTACCAATATCCGAATCCAAAAATGTTGAATCCCGGAACGGGAGAACTGCAACCCGCGGGTAGTTCAGCAATGTATTCAGGAAGTACGCTTTATACGCCCCATGTGCTGGATGCCGCCGTCCAGACAATAAACGCCCTGCACAAGGTAACGCCGTTTGATTTTGGCATTGCTCTGGGGGATGCATGCGACAACAATCAGCTAAATGAGCTTCGATGGTATATCGACGTCCTGGACGGTAAAATGATCCACCCAAGTTCCGGCGCGCACCATGGAGCCAACCACATTGATTTTCAGAAGCCGTTCCGGGCGGCAGGACTCGACAAGTCGATCAAATGGTACCAGGCTATCGGCAATCACGATCAGTTCTGGATGGGGGCCGCCCTGCCGACTGAATACATCCGGAAAACCCTCGTCGGATCGAGCATCCTCAACATCGGCATGCGGAGTCTGTTGCCTCCTCACTATATAAACTCAGATTGGACCGAGGCACTGAATCAGCATGGTTATTATATGGGTGTAGTCGACGGCTCCAAACCGTACGGGGACATTATCTATGCCGGGCCGGAACAGAGCTACAGCAAGCCTCCCAGGGTTGCGGCCGACCCGAGACGCCGCTCTCTTACGATCAACCAATGGATGGCCCAATTCTTCGATACCACTTCCAAACCAGTGGGCCACGGATTTACTCGGAAAATGGTAACTGAGGGATTTGCCTGCTATCACTTCTACCCCAAGGCCGGTATTCCGCTCAAAGTCATCGTCCTCGACGATACGGACAAGTCCGGCACCGCAGACGGGGCCCTCGATACCAAACGTTACCAATGGCTTATAGAAGAGCTCGAGGATGGTCAGGCCGCCGATCAACTCATGATCATCTGCGCACATATCCCGTTGCACGCCTTTGGGATGGAGAAGACGCCCCCAAATAAGCAACCGTATCAATATCTGCCGATTTGGACGACGAATTCCTCGTTTGACGAAAATGTCACCGAAGGGGATTTGCTTGACATGCTCCATGAATATCCAAACCTTGTCGCATGGATTTCGGGGCACGTTCACCGAAACGCCATTACTCCTCAACTCGTCGAAGGAGATTTTGAAAAAAGCTTCTGGACGATTGAGACCCCATCGTTGAGGGACTTTCCACAGCAGTTTCGGCATTTCGAGATCGTTCGAAACAGCGACAATACCGTTTCTATCTTTGTGCTTGACGTAGATCCTGCGGACAATCCGGAACCCATGCCCGACGGGTCGGCCTCGCCTGCGATGACTTCGCGTCACTACACCATCGGAGCGCAACAGATATTTCAGTCTCCCGCAAATGAGGGACCTGGCATAGACGAGACTACCGGCGTCTATAACGCTCAGCTTGTGAAACAGTTAACCCCGGAGATGCAAGCAATAGTAGCGGCGATCAAACCGACGGTCGATTCTTTCCGGATCAATGGCGCAGTTACCGCCAAAAAACGCACGGTCACTCTTAAAAACACCGTGGTTGGAAGTACTCCAACTCACTACATTGCAAGTGAATTCTCAAATTTTTCCGACGCCGCATGGCAGCCCTACTCGAACGCTCCAACCTTTACCGTGAATTCCGAATCCGCCCGCGAAATCTTCTTTAAGGTCAAAGACGGCTCAGAAAAGGAATCGCAAGTTGTGAGCGCAAGGATAGCCGGAAGATAGCAGGACGTGGGAGTCATCAGGAAGGAATGGCTTGGATAAACAGTTTTTAATCATGCTGAAGTCTCCTTGACTCCCATGTTGAAAAAAGAGCTTCTTTCGCTGGTCGGCGCAAAAGTTTGAAAAACCTTGATCTGGGCACTCCATCGCGTTCTCCGCCAGTTTCGAGAACGAGGTCATTCTGCTACAAGAGAGCGCCGAGATAAGAATGAGAAATAAGCCAAGGATTTCATTCTCGTATCTCGGCAGAACAAGTCACCCGTGATGTGATAGGGGTGAGCTATTGACATCTTGGGCCAGGGCTTGAAAGGAAATATGCCGGGTTGAGTGAAAGACAATAGATTGCCCATTCCGTATCGACTTTGGTTTGTTGCTCTATACTTTCGGCTTGGGCTGTTTGAGAGGCGGCGTGATTATAAATGTCGATCCTTCTCCCGGCCTGGTCCTAGCCGTGATGCCTCCCCCATGACGTTCAACGATCTTCTTGCAGATAGCCAGCCCCATACCCGTTCCCTCGTAGTGCTGCCTCTTTCATGCAGCCTTTGGAAGGGGGAGAAGATTCGCTCCAGGTGAAGGGTGAGCGAGGATGAGTTCTGTGGCGCTGATCGTCCGCTTCACCCGTTCCTCCAGGGAGAGCGTTGTTTGCTGCATCTCCTTCTGTGTAAGTTCTAAGGTATGCTCATAGTCCGTCTTCACTGCATACCACCACGCAGAACCGATAAAGATAAAGAGCAGAATCAAAATACCTCTGAGGTGGGTTTTGGATGAGACTTGGTAAACACGTTCTAAGTTCATGACTAAAGTTCCTTGGCAGGAGACAACCCGAAGGTTTGCTCTCCACCTTTGGGACGATATACAATTCATCACCTAGACGATCGGCTCTGCGACACGCTTGGCGATGTAAAATTCCGGAACATGATAGCATTTCTGTCCCAGGCTTTCTAGAAGCAAGAAATCAGCAAGGCTCCACCAACCCTTAATCATTTCAGTACCTTGCCAGAATAACGATGTTGACAGGACCATCAAGGTGCTCAAGTTTCCATGATCATATGGAATATTGGGAGAAGGCCTTCGGAAAATGACATCCAGAAGAGTTGTGAACACTTTAGCTCTACGGTTATAGCTTTCCCGCTCCTTCCTGAGGTTTTTCCAAAATCAATTGGGAAATCGGCCTCCGACCGTAAAGCCGTAGTAAGTTGCTGAGTCCATGCTATGGTAATTTTGTTCTCGTTAAGAAAATGGCTTGAATAGACAGTTTTCCATCATGTTGGAGTCTCTTGGCTCCCATACTGAAAAACGAACTTCTTTCGCTGGTCAATGCACGAGTTTGAAAAACTGGGATCTGTGAAATCCATCGCATCCTCCGCCATTTTCGAGAACGAAGTCATCCTAATACAAGAAAGTGAGGAGACAAGAATAAGGCATAAGTCATAGATTTCATTCTTGCATCTCTGCAGAACAAATCACCGATGCTGCTCGGCTTGACACTTTTTATAACCATATGGTAGCTTGCGCATAACTTATTTTTTTCCTCATGGTGTGCCGGAAAGTGCTTCCGGTGTTTTAAGAAAACCTTTTGGGTATCCACCGAGCGAAAGGAGAACATTATGTCAGGCATCAAGCCTATCCGGATGATTCAGATCGGAATGATTGCGTTGGTTTTTGCAGCGGGTTTTCTGTGCGGATCATTGACGCAGAGAAACGCAGACGCACAACTCAAAGAGCTTGGCCAAGCCGGGATGCAAAAACTTGGCTCACAGGGAGGTGCGGCCGGCAACATTGTGGAGCTTGGGAAATCCATCGTCGAGATGCAGCAGCATGTGGATGGACTGCAAAAGAATATCGATACCCTCAAGGCAGTGAAATCTGCTCTGGGCGGATGATGTAAAACCGCGAATAATAACACCGACATGAACGTCTTCTAATCCTTCACACATTAAGAGCATTGCGAGAGCCCTGCTGATCTGCCGACCACAGCTCTCGAGAAAGGATTTTTAAGATGCAGCTTACGAAAAGAGCAGCAGCAGAATTCATGGGAACTTTCTGGTTGGTATTCGGGGGGTGTGGAAGTGCGGTGCTTGCAGCGGCATTCCCCAATGTCGGTATAGGTCTCCTTGGGGTATCTCTTGCTTTCGGGCTCACAGTTCTCACGATGGCCTATGCCATTGGCCATATCTCTGGCTGTCATCTCAATCCTGCCGTCACGGTGGGGCTGACCGTGGGAAAGAGATTTCCTGCATCAGAGGTGCTCCCGTACCTTGTAGCCCAAGTCGCCGGGGGAGTGGTGGGAGCTTTTGTCCTCTACCTGATCGCCTCCGGCAAAGCCGACTTTAGCCTCAGTAGCGGGTTTGCCTCAAACGGCTACGGTGAGCACTCGCCAGGGGGCTACACCATGGCCTCTGGGTTTGTTGCCGAGGTGGTCCTCACCTTCATGTTCCTCATGATCATCTTGGGTGCAACCGACAAGAGGGCTCCACAAGGCTTTGCACCCATTGCCATAGGGCTTGGTCTCACCCTCATCCACCTGATCGGCATCCCCGTAACAAACCTCTCGGTCAATCCGGCGCGCAGCACTGGACCAGCCCTTTTCGTAGGTGGGTGGGCTATTGCCCAGCTCTGGCTTTTTTGGGTAGCTCCGGTCATTGGAGCTGCACTTGCAGGAGGTCTCTACGGAGTCATTGCTGGTGAGAAGGAAGCCAAGCCGGAGGTCGTCACCAAGACTGCTGTTGGCGGGGCATAGATATCGGCATCGGCCCACGATGACGCGGAACAGCCGCTACTCGATTGCCTTCGTGGGCCGGAACGATCATCACGACCCTTTTACGAAGCCGTATCACCTTTCCAGCAAACATCAATCCACTATAATTATCACCAAGTCTCCCCTTTGGAAGGCAGCGGACTCCGACTCATGCCGTTAGAGTAAAAAATCGACCCCCAAATGCCTTCAGGTCGGCTTTGTCGCAAGTTCAGTCTAATCTGCAGTTGCGTCATATCGAAGTTCAATGCGGAGAATTGCGCTTGGGTGAAGGAAAACCATTACAGCATGATGATCATGCCCAAGGGGAATGAATAGAGCCGACTGATCCTTTTTTTCCCAGTAGATGGTGTTCAATTTTCAAAATCGCTGGTGCAAAAAGCGCCTTTTTTGATCCCCTATCCGGATAGCAAATCAACAGATTAATACAATGATGTTATTACGATGGGGTTGCGTAGGGCCCCAACCAGCCTGCCGCTATACATCCCCGAGCCAATCAGAAAATCAACTCCTGTGTTTCACCGCCCTCTTTGAGCCCTCGGATCCGCACCATTTGTCTCCTGCATGGATATAAACCAAGCTACCGCCTTTTATCCTGTTGATTACCGACTTCGCCACTTCGGCCGGGATGGCCGGACACCCAAGGCTTCGTCCCAGTCGGCCCCCGTTCAGCATCACCGAACGCGCGCTGACATAATTTGCCCCATGCATCACGATTCCGCGCCTGAGCGCATTGTCGTTGACTCCCTTTTCAAGCCCGTGAAGCTGGAGTGCGATCCCGTGCTTTCCGTAGTATTCTTTGCCCGTAATGAAGAATCCTCGGCTACTCTGACATGATTCGAGCCGGTTTGAAAAAGTGGTCGCATACGCCCAGCCGGAATTCTTGCCATGGGAGACGAGGAACCTTTCGACTTTGCCCCTCTTCATATCAATCACAAGCATTCTTTTAACATGCGAGGGCTTGCTGTAATCGATAACAGTTAGATAACGCCTGTTCCTAATTGCTCGCCTGTAGGACCGGAAGTGGGTTAAAACGTTCGATAATGCGCCATTCTCTCCGGTTACTCCGTCACGGATGGTTTTTTCATGGGTCGGAAGTCTTCCGGACTTTGTATCGGCAAATTTATGGCCAATAGCAGAGCGCCACGGGAGCACCACTATGAAAAGAGCGATAACTCCGGCTAGAAGAAATCGATATTCGGCCAGAGTAAACCGTCGAAGCTTTTCAGTCGCGCTCAAATGCTCATGTGTCTTTATTTCCGGATAAAAAGTACGCATAAGACCCCCCATCAAACCTAATAGCCTTCTCTCTCACCGGGAGGACTTTACAACAAGAGAATTCTTTTCGCAATGTAACTGCGCCACCTCATGTGCTTCCGATCGGTCCTACGAAAAAGAAGGCATGCGGAGGCGCTCCGAACGGGACGAGCGTCGTGCTGGCGATAAGGGTGACAAGTACGATGGCATCCAACCACATCGATGTTGCAAATGCAGGAGCAGCCATCATTGGGGAGGCAACCCCCTGCAGAATGAACGCAAGGAACAATCCGGGTGACTGAGCTTTCTTCATAGGGCTCATAATTTCTACTTTTCGATCTATAATCTTTAGATGAATTTTCTCTATGGTTCGCGATGGCGCGCCAATGTGCCTAACCATTGTGTGGTCTTAAGACTTCATGCTAACGAAATAAAGGTGGTGAGGTGTACGGGCCGACACCGCGAAGAGGCTTGTCATGGAATTCATACGGTGCAATGAAATCCCGCCGAGATACGACGTCCTGATCATCCAATTCTATTCCAAGTAGATAACGATTAGCCGTGATGGGTTGCTTGCCCGATCCCCGTCCTCCTGGGAACATCAGAGCCACTTCATACTTTCTCACATACGTAAATTGCTTTCCGTCGCCCACCACCTCGTTCGGCGGTCCCAGCATTGTTAGGACCTCTGCCCTTGTAGTCTTCCCGGGGATGATTTTCGAAGCGATCTCTTCATTCAAATCTTGAAGATACTGGCTAGATCAGGGTCTTCAGCGCGCACTGGCGGTGCAATGGCAGCGGCAAGCAAGATAGCGGCTACCGATAGAATTGTCTTTACGCTCCTCATGGGCTCCTTCTGGTGTGGGTGTGGGAGGCGTCATAGCCTGATGGCTCATATACTGCAACCGGTTGGTGCTGTCTATCCAGTCGGAATGGAGCTTGCCACAGTGACGATGCGGGCAGGACCACCAAACCGAAATGATATGAGCATCCCACAATTCCTGAAAATAGCACAACGAAGTGTTCCAAAGTGATTGCCAATCTAGCGATTTTTCTGCATCGACAGTTTCATGCAGGTATGAGGTTCAGTTTATCTCTCAATGAAGACGCAAAGCGGTATGCGCCAATTTGTAACCATGTGACTCCTTGACGCAGCTCCACCAGAGGTGATATCCGTAGACCTGCTGGGAACTTTTGCGTATCAGCTATAATTCCCTAGGCATCGAGGAGGTTTATACCTTGATAGGCGAAGCGGCGCTGGGAACAAAGTGGGTTTCTGGAACTCGAAGTCAGACTCGATCGTTGCTTTTCTCATCTACGGGGGTAGCGCCCCATGCCGGCGAAATAGCACATAAAATATTTTTTATTTTATTCCATGCATTTATCTTGCTCACCTGTATGGTTGGCGGCGCACTAGCCCAAGTGCAGGCTGGAACCGTATCCGCTTCCAAGAACATCTTGGTCCTGCACGCCTTTGAATCCAACGTACCAATTTTCGAACTGATCGATCGTGGAATCAGGAAGACTCTCGATGACGGCGGGGTGGGCATCAGGAACCAGTTCTTTGAATACCTGGACCTGGCGCGCAACCCCGGGCCTGATCACAGGGAGAAGATGGCCGAGTTGATGCGTCTTCGGTATGGTCATCGCAAAATTGACATGATCATCACGATGTACCCGGAGGCTCTCCGTTTTCTGCTGTATGAAGGGCGAACTGTCTTTCCGGACGCCCCTATTCTGGCATTGTGGATGCGCGAGGGGGTGGATCTGCCCAATACAGGGCGCTCCATTACCCTGCATATCCCCACGCGGGACATGGCGGGGACCCTGGAAGCGGCGCTTAATCTTCTTCCGGATACAAAGCGCGTCTTTGTAGTGGCCGGGGTTTACGAGACGGACAGAGGGATGGAAGAGCAGGCGCGGCGGGACTTCAAGAAATGGGAGGGCCACCTGGAATTTCGATACCTGAGCAACATGCCTCTCGAGGAAATGCTCACCACGGTATCCAGCGCTCCCCTTGGGACTGTAATCCTCATGCTGCCTTTCACCAAGGACATTACCGGGAGAGTCTTCACGATCAAGGAGGTGACTCAGCAGGTAAGTCGGGTATCGGCAGCACCGGTCTTTGGCCTTTACGAGCTCCTGCTGGGAGAGGGTATCGTCGGAGGCTCTCTGCTCAGCTACGATAGGACCGGCATTCAGGCGGCTCAATTTACTCTCGATATTCTTGAGGACGTCTCAACTGCCGAGAACATACCCCAGTCTCTGAACGTCCCATGCGTGCCCATGTTCGATTGGAGTCAGCTCAGGCGCTGGAAGTTGAGCGAGGACAGACTGCCTGAAGGTAGCGTCATCGTGAATAGGGAACTCACGCTTTGGGACTTTAGATACTACATTATAGGGGCTCTGGTGCTCATCGTTTTTCAGTCGTCCCTTATCGTCGGTCTGATTATCAACAGGCGTCACAGGAGATCAGCGGAGGAGTCCCTTTGGCAGAAAACAAAGGAGCTCGACCAGTTTTTCAATGTTTCGCTTGACCTGCTCTGCATTGCGAACACCGAAGGCTATTTCCTGCTATTGAACCCTGCCTGGGGAAACGTTCTTGGCTACACACTAAAAGAGCTCACGTCAAGGCAATTTCTTGATTTAGTGCACCCTGACGATCTAGAGCGCACCCAAAAGGCGCTTGCTTCACTCGTCTCTCAGCAGGAAGTGATCCAGTTTGAAAATCGCTACCGCTCCAAGGACGGCGCCTATCGCTGGCTGGAATGGACTGCAGCCCCTGCGGGAAACCTCATCTATGCAGCTGCACGAGATTTTACCGATCGGCTAAAGGCCGAAGTCGAGAACCAGCAGCGCAGGGATGAGCTTGCGCATGTCACCCGTATCGCCATGATGGGGGAGCTTACTTCATCGCTAGCCCACGAGATAAACCAGCCCCTTGCAGCGATTATGACCAACGCTGGAGCAGCCCAGCGATTTCTTTTGCAGGTCGAGCCTGACATTGATGAGGTGCGGCAGATCCTCGATGACATCATGCGGGACGACATCCGGGCAAGCGAGGTAGTCTCGAAAGTGCGGGCTCTTTTGAAGAAGGAGAAGCCATGCCAGGAGCCCATGGACCTCAACGAGGTAATCAAACAGGTCGTAGGTCTCATTCGGGGCGAATCCCTTCTCGATGGTCTGTCGATTGAGACGGACTTTATCCCGGCTCTGGCTCCTATCTATGGGGACAGGACCCAACTGCAGCAAGTAATCCTAAACTTGATTTTGAATGCGGCCGCCGCCATGGGGGATGCTGAGCCTGAAAGGCGGAGGATCGTGGTAAGAACAGTCATGCCGGATAACCGAACGGTAAAAACATCCGTAAAAGATTATGGGACTGGCATTGACCAAAACCACATGGATCGCCTCTTTGAGCCCTTCTACACAACCAAGCCAAATGGTTTGGGCGTGGGGCTTTCCATCAGCCAGACCATCATCCAGGCTCATGGAGGAGCCCTAGAGGCATCGAATAACCCGGAAGGCGGCGCTACTTTTTCCTTCACACTGCCAGTGCGCCAGGAAGAACTACACTGAAGGAGAAGGGACTGTTTCTCGTAAGACACGACTTCAATGCCCCGAGTCTACTGGAGCAGCACTCCGGCAAGGGCCTTGAGCAGTTCTTCGAATGGCGTCATGGTGAGCGCCAGCAGAACAGTCAACGCGAGTTTGAACCCGCAGGGCTTTCACAGACACAACCAAGTAATCTTATCGATCACATTCTGCCGTTCTCTTCAGCTTTTCGCACCAGATCGGGTGCTGCGGATCTGGTCCGGCGCCTCGAGAAGATGCGGACAGGCCATGGGAGAATCAGTCCAGAATATGCTCTCGAATTCGATGGAGGCGATAATTTCACCCCAAGAGATGTGCACAAAGACCAAAATATGCGACAGATTGAATGAATACCGCTAGTAGCCTTGGGGCTACTACTCCAAATCGAACACCACTGATGAGCAGACCCGGCGCCCTACTCTTGATAGACACCACAATCAGTTTCGGGTGCTTCGTGTCACCCCAGTAATCTCGGAATCGTGAACAGACACCATTATGGAAAATGAGTAAAAACACGAAGTCCTCAGCCTACTTCACTCGTGCTGAAGCGATCCAATCCATCCTGTCGGCTAAAACCCCGCTCAATAGCAGTAACGTCCCTTGTATTCAGATGATCCTGGCGCCAAAATTCAATGGTTCTCGAAAATGATATTTCCCATAAGAGCGCCAAGACCGATTAGATTCTCCTTACATGTTGGAATCCCAATAACGTCCATTTTAGCACGTCAACCATACGAAAACGACAAAGGTGCTGCACATCTTGCCAGAAGGGTGATATGAGAGGAGCGAGGTCAGGGCTCAAGACTAGAAAATCATATCCATTCCGGTCGTCGGGGGGGGCGGAAATCGCCATACAGTAGAGATATGCGACTTCCTGGCCTCATCCTCGTTTCAAATTTCCTATAGATATTCGTCATCTAAAAGCATGTGAAAGCGCACTATAGCATCCTCGTTAGCCTCTGCTATCAAGGGCCATTGAGTCCGATGTCGTGAAAGAAGCGGATGTACGAAGGTAGCGTCTATGATCGTTCCGGGATTTTCCGTATGCCATAGCGCCGAATTAGTGGTGTTGCAGATATTCCATGCACCAAGATGGACAGATACTGCGATCTTTGGGTAAAGAGATGCTTCATCTTATACTTTTCCTGCCCGCCCGGAGGGTAAGGCACGGCCTCTGCAGCAACCTGCGCGCCGAGGTGGGTGGCACAGGCAACCTGTCGCCTGTGCCACCCTTAAAGCATTTCCTCTGGGCTCACTGACCATGTCCCCTGCATCTGCGCTGGCGGCGACTACCTTGTTCGACGTATGTGTTCGATGGTCTAGACCGTATTATAGATTGTCTTCTAAGCATGAATCTTCAGCAGCTGCTTTGATTTCACGAATGACTATTCTGCACGTTGAGGAGGCAACTTTTCCGCTTCTCTACCACCGTCAGGAGCCATGCGAAATACCCTGCGGGCGACTGGATAAAACACTGTGCATCGGCCCCGCAAGCGGTTGAGCGAGCCCCGGCCCTCACACCACAGTCTCGGTCACCAGTTCCCGGAATCTGCCGCCTCCAGCCGGTTTAGCCATGAGGAGGTGTAAGCAAATAAGTCGCCGGTTATATGGCTGCAGGAGGTGCACGGTTCCACATAAACCGTTGTAGTGCTTACATTGGCAATTTCTAAGCTAAACCAAGACGACGAGTTGTTCATTTACCGAAATTAAACAGAGTAGAAGAAACGGGTGGAAATACTCCGTCAGATCACGAATTGCCCGATCCCTCTTTACATGCCTCTAGTAGTTAATATTTCCTAAATTCACCCATTGTGACCAGTCCGGCTAGGCTCTATCCTTCCTGCTATGCAGGGTAGTATTTTAAGTTTCAACTTCTCCGTATTTCTAGTTACAGGAAGCCAGTGTGAAGAGCAATAGAATGGTCCAGAGAAAAACCAACTACTGCTGACCAGGCGCGATGGAGTAGAGGATCCGGCGCAACAAAGCTCTGAGAAGCCGCTTGGGCGTAATCGAGGGGCGTCCAATAGATGAGTACATCCTGTTCAGCCCATCGTCCAAAGTTTCCAGGCGCTCCTCGACCATCGCCTTCACGGGCCTGCCTGAGAGGATGATTTCTCGGCACGCTCTTCTCTGCCGAGACGTAGAAGAACATCTTCTACTGCTGGTGATCCGGGGTTCTCATCAGTCATCTGATGAGGATCCTCCAACAAAGAACACAAGGAGGATTGTCTATGAAAAGGAATGCCTGGATTTACGTGAAAAGCTTTTGGCTCGCTATTGGCTTGATTGTCCTGGTGTCTTTTACGGCTGCCCCTCAGATATTAGCAGCCGATCTGACAGCAGAAGAAAAGGAATGGCTTCTCTACATGCGGGAAGAAGAAAAGCTCGCAAGGGATGTGTACATGGAACTATACGCTAAGTGGCGTTTGAACATTTTCAACAATATCGCCAGCAGTGAACAAAACCACATGGACGCCATTAAGAACATACTGGACCGCTACGGCCTTGAAGATCCAACGCAGGGTAATGGGCGAGGAGAATTCACGGATTCACACATTCAGGAATTGTATAACAGCCTTATTGCGAAGGGGTTGCTCTCAAAGCGTGATGCTCTGGAGGTCGGAGTCATTATTGAGGAAACCGATATCATCGACCTGAAACTTGCACTGGATGCAACTAATGACCTCTACGTGGACATCGAACGCGTATATGCAAACCTCCTGGCCGGATCGTACAACCACCTGGATGCATTCAATTCGCAATTGAGAAAATACTAGCTGCTAATCATAGGAATCACAAAGAAAGGAGGCAAGGAAGAGTCGAAAGAGAAAGAGGGCTTGTCTTGGACGGCGCCTGTTGCGATGCGCTCAATCGCACCAGATCACCCTACTATGACTTTATTGTGAAGGAGAATTTCATGTCGGCAGAATCGAAGTTCTGGAGAACCGGCCTGGCCATTGCCGTCGGTCTCATGGTCTGCGCACTGAGCCTTCCAGCATTGGCTCAGATTCCGGGAGGAACACTCTCTCCAAGTGATGTTCCGAAGTACGTGCAGCCTTTGGTCAAGCCGCCGGCAATGCCGGGTAAAATTAACAAGAACAAGGACAAGTACGACATTGCGGTGCGGCAGTTTGGGCAACAGATTCTTCCGCCTACGCTTCCCATGACCACTGTCTGGAGCTACGGCCTTTCGAAGGATGTCGTCGGGGACAATGAGGGGAAAACGATCGCCCAAGGAGGCACCTATTTCTACCCGGCCCTAACTATCGAGGCCACCGCCAACAAAGATACTCAGGTCATCTGGCGAAATGAACTCAAAGATGCTTTGGGAAACTTCCGTCCTCACTTGCTGCCGATTGACCAGACGCTGCACTGGGCAAACCCCCCAGGAGGCATGACGGGAAGGGACATGCGACCCATGCCCGGCGACCCTTGGTTTTCCACCGGTTTTTACACCGGCCCGGTACCAATCATTACCCACTTACACGGGGCGCATACAACAGAGGATAGTGACGGTTTCCCCGAGGCATGGTACCTTCCGGATGCAGTCAACATCCCGGCGGGTTATGCCTCTACCGGCGCCTTTTTCGATTACTTCAACACCAAGTACGCGCATGGCTGGGAGCCGGGTGCGGCAAGCTTCAAATATCCCAACAGCCAGCGGGCCACCACTCTTTGGTACCACGATCACACACTCGGCATGACTCGAGCAAACGTCTATGCCGGACCGGCAGGCTTCTGGCTGATCCGAGGCGGACCTGACGACCTGAACCTGGGCTATACAGCACCGGGTGTCGGAGCTAATCCCTTGGGTTCTTTTACCGAGATCCCGATGCTCATCCAGGATCGTTCGTTCAACACAGACGGCTCCCTGTATTTTCCGGATAACAGGGCATTCTTCGACGGATTCACTGGTCCTTTCATCCCGGAGACCCCCATTTCTCCTGCTTGGAACCCCGAATTTTTCGGGAACATGATGGTGGTGAACGGCCAAACCTGGCCTTATCTGGAGGTGAACAAGCAGAGGTACCGCTTCCGCCTTCTGAACGGCTGCGACTCCCGCTTCCTATACCTTGATTTCAGTGCAATTACAGGGGTCAAAGTGTGGTGGATCGGCACAGACGGTGGCTTTCTGCCTGCTCCGGTAGATATCACTACAAATCATAGTAACCGGCTTCTTCTGGCCCTTGCCGAGCGGGCAGACATTATCGTGGACTTTTCAGGGGTGGCGCCGGGTAATTATGTCCTGAAAAACCTCGGTCCCGATGAACCCTTTGGCGGAGGCGAACCGGGTGTTGATTTCGACCCCTCAGATGAGAATTCCACCGGGCAGGTGATGCAGTTTCGGGTCAAAAACGCAACCCCCGCCACTGATCCTGGGGCCGACCCGGCTACCTTGACACTGCCGGCGATCACGCCAGTGGCTCCCGCATCCAAGACCCGATACGTCAGCCTCAATGAGGAAATGTACATGCATGAGAATTTCCCCGATGGAGGGGAGGGTCCGGCGGCTGCCAAGCTTGGCACGTATGATCCCGCTACCGGTCTGGCGGTCCCGTTCATGTGGATGGATGCCATAACTGAGAATCCTGGTGCGGGTATCGTTGAAGAGTGGAAGATCGTGAATACCACTGGTGATGCTCACCCCATCCATATCCATCTGGTGCAGTTCCAGGTGGTGGGTCGCGAGTCGATGGAGGCGGGGGGCCTCAGCATTACCGGCAGCAATGAACCTCTCGCCTGGGAGGCAGGCTTCAAGGACACGGTCATCGCCTACCCTGGCGAAATAACCACAGTAAAGGCACAGTTCGATATCCCGGGGCTCTACGTGTGGCACTGCCATATCCTCTCTCATGAGGATAACGAGATGATGCGGCCTTACCATGTGGGCCCCGTCGATCCGAATCTGCCGAGATTTCTGCCGGGCAATACCGTGGCTGAATGGAACGCCATCGCCCAGGAGATACTGCAGCCAGGCACGGGGATGTCGATGCCCATGGAGGGAGCCTCCATGGAGGGAGTCTCTATGTCGGCGGCCTTTGTTTACCTGGCCTATATGCAGGGTGCGGTTTACGATGCCCTGGCAGCCATTGATGGAGGCTACAAGCCCTATGCCTATACTGCAACTCCTGACCCCACTGCCTCACGCCAGGCTGCTGTGGCAACTGCTGCTTATACCGCCCTCAAGAATTACTTCCCCAATAACTCCGCTCTCGACGTGAAGTATGCCGCCTCGCTTGCAACTATCCTTATCAACAATCCTGCGGACCAGACTGCCAAGGATTCCGGTATGGCAATCGGCGAGGCTGCCGCAGATGCAATGATTGCGCTGCGGGCGGGCGACATCCTTTCTGGAGACGGCGGATACGTCCTGCTCGAACCCGGACCTGGCATCTGGGAGAGGGCTATGATGCCCGACGGTGTGACCCCGATGCCTCCCATGGATCCATGGATGGCCATACTGAAGCCGTTCTTGCGCGCTACATCGAACCTGTACCGCTCTGCTCCGCCACCAGCCCTCGATGACCCCGCGTATCTGGCGGACTTGAGCGAGGTCAGGGATTGGGGCGGGGCTGTGAGCTCATTCCGCACACCTGAGCAAACCGCGATAGCCAACTTCTGGGGGACCAACATGGTGGTCCAGACCAATGCCGCTTACCGCCAGATTGCAGATAATCGCAAACTGAACTTGCTCGATACCGCCCGCCTCATGGCCATGGGCAATATGGTCGCAACCGACAGCCTGATCGCCACTTTTGACACCAAGTACACCTACAGCTTCTGGCGGCCGGTAACGGCTATTCAGCATACCAACCCGGTTGACAACTCCTATTCGGACACTCCACTCAATAATTGGATGCCGGCAATGATGACGCCGAATTTTCCCGAGTACGTGGCAGGGCACGGCTCCTTTATGTCATCGCAGGCAGAGGTCTTCACCTGGTTCTTTGGCACGGATCAGATCAATATCGATCTGAGCGGCACCGGGGGTGCAATACGACACTACAATACCGCAGCAGAGCTTAGAGCTGAGATCATCAACGCCAGGACCTGGGGCGGGATGCACTTCCGCAGCTCCACCGAACTGGCGGTGGCCCTGGGCCAGCAGCTTGCTGCAGATGCCGTTGCGACATACTTTGTCCCAATGTGAGAGGTTTATAGCGTGTACGCCCGTCATTACGACAGTCTTTGAATCGTAATGACGAATGGGAGTATGCTGGAATGACGATCAGCGATTCCCATGCCAGGGCTCCCTGGCACGGGAATCGCTCAACTCAGGTGTAACTCAAAATTCCTCTATCTCCAATTCGACTACCCCAATATTACTTTCTGGCAGATTGGAGCTGACGGCGGTTTCCTGCCTGCCCTTGTAGAACTGCCGCAGCTTCTTTTGGGACCGGCGGAAAGAGCCGTTGTCATGATGTCATTGTAGATAGGGTTCAAGCAGCCCAAGAGACACAGAGGCACTTCAAAACCAAAGTTATCGAAAACATTAGGCATGTTCAAATCTCAATTTCCAATTTACCAATTAAAGATATCGATTAGGAAGCGGCTCTGCACCATTGGATCAATGGAGCATGTGACATTCCTTTCAATTCTGCCACTGTCCATGTTACTTGCCAGAATCACGATATGAAGGGCTGAATCCATTCGTTTAACAAACGATTATCATATCGATCCATCGGCAGAAATATTCGGGAAACGCGATACAGAAGAGAAGTGTGAATGCAACAACTCTCTTGCGTCTGTCAGAAGGGTATTCGATGATGTTTCCTTCAAAGATTTTGGATGAGCTCAGCGGCACACAACCACCAGCTGCGGACTTTCGGATAACAGCACTCTATTTGCACCACGTAGTTGTGTTTGCCCTTCATTCTTTTATTCGCCTATCGATATTGGCCACGGAAGACACCACGTTGAGCCCGACACCATCGTCCGGTCCATCACCCGCAGAGAATTCAATCGGATATAGCGCTACAATTCAATCAGATAGGGATCCTGCTGGCACAAGATGGATTTCTAAGGGTTCTGGAACACGTGCCCCGACCGGTGGTGGTGGCGATGGTCGAAGTGAACCGCAAAGCTTGTCAAAAGTCGCCGCATGACGGTAGAAACCGGCACGCAACCGTTTCCAACGAGCAGATGGAAATGGTTAGGAATGAGAGCCAAACAAAACAGCTCGTGGATGTCGTCGGCAAAAGAGCAGCAAAGCGCTGGAAGAAATGATCCCGGCCGGCGTCATCAAGGAAGATCCGCTCCCCGCTCAATTCCACAGCATACGATGTGGTGTCATGCACCCGGTGCATCAATGCGAGCTTGTCGTGTCGTGAAGAAGACCACAGCACAAGCGGAGAAACGCATCATTTCATGAGCGTCCCCTGTCCTCCCCATGGGAGCTCCGGCGAGGCGCCTGAATGTGCTCGGGGACCATGATGACAGCATCATTGAATCTCGGAGCACAAAGCTGCCCGATATTGCAAGGAAGAGCTCTTTTCAGGTAGCTTCCCGGGAGTGTGAGTATTACACGACCGTGAACGGGAGTCTCGCCGCTCGTGACCCGAACAAACCGCGTGCTGGAGCTATTTTCCAAAAGACCTTTGGAAGAGGTCCACGATGGCATTCTTCCCCGCATTGGTCAGGTTGCGCGTTCCAGTGCCAACAAAGGTCTCGTGTTCTATTACCGGCAGGTCTTCCACCCACGCGTTTTCTTTCCACGAAAACCAGACGTTTCGGTCCTGATCGAAGACGCTGAGCGGACGGTTGAAAAGCTTTGCCAGTTCCACAGCCCAACCGGTACCTCCCTTTACGGTCCCGTTCGTCTGCAACAGGCCGACGACGAAGATCTGGAAGCCACTGTTCACCATATGGAAGATAACCTGCATGACCTTGCGGATCGTCTCGACGCTTGTGTAGGTCCGGTTCATGTGCATGCAGACGATCTCCATGCTGATGTCGCCTCTTTTCAGCTCCTCCGATCCGAGCACCACCAGTCCCTTGTCCCTCGCCGGAGTGTTCCCCTCGAAGGAATAATTGACTTCATTTACCTCCCACTTCTCGGCCTGCATTCCAAATTCGGCCTCGGCGCCCTTGTAGCCACCACTGTATAGAGTGCGGTTCTTAAGCTCTTTCATCCAACTTCTCCTTCCTTTGCGCAAATTGGTTTGTCTTCTTACCTGTTGAAAATACGAAAACATAAAATATAACTGTGTTCCGAGAGGAAGGAAAGAGAAAATCAGGGGACGCTGTTACTGTCAGGCTTTTAGGGAATTACGACGGAAGATGATAGGGAAATATCTTGCCACAATGTTGAACTTTACTCATGGCGTTGCGCCTAACGCAAAAGATTCGCGTAGGTTGAACTCTGGAAAGATGGGGGTCGCATCGAGATATGGGAAAGCCAAGTAAAATATTGTTGGTATTGACGCCATCAACAACGTTCCATTCCTTGGAATAAGACGGGATGCACGTCGGGACTTCTCGTGAAATCCCTGGAGCGTCGCCTGGCAGGCGCTGTATATATTGAAAGGCTACTCCGTTTGAAGCCAAACCAGGACCCCGGGCAAGGGAGCGCCTTGATCTGCCGTCAAGGCCCCGTGTTGATGTTGGAAGGCTTCAGGAGCTCTTCGATGACAGGAACAATATCCCGCAGTATACGTTCCCCGTTCTTATCCTCAATCAGGGCTGCCAGGATATATTTGCGCCAGCCGTCATCACAGACGAGGACCGAATCCGAAAAGGAGTCGTCCCAATCCCCGGATTTGCGGAACAACCTGTCTGGAGAGACATGTTTTTCGAGGACGCTTACAAATTTGTCGTGAAGGCCCGGCCTTGAAAGTATCTCCAGCATCTGGCGCGAGCGTTCCGGGGTGATGATTTCACCGTTTGCAAGCATGTAGTAAAAGCGGCATATTTGCATAGCGGTCGCGGAATGAGACAGGCCTTTAACGGGTTCGGGATTTCGCTCGCCAACCGGCGGGTAGCCGGCTCCCAGCCAAATTCCCCCACCCTGTTCCAGTATATAGAAATGATGCTGCTTGAGGACGTCCCCGATATGCTTCAAGCCTATGAAATCAACCAGGAAGGAAGCTGCAGGGTTGTTCGAGTTGCGAATCATCCGGGCCAGCCACTCGTGGAGCTCGGGCGAGTCTTGGAGCAGGCCCTCTTCGATGCTCTGATAAGCGGCCAGCAAAATCGCAATTTTGGGCAGGCTCGCGGCATACATCATTGACCAGCCGTTTACGCTCGCAAAACGGCCCTTTGGAGGGTTTGAAAGGTCCACCACCCCGACCGCCATTTTATCTTGTTCAATCAGGGCGCGCCAGGACCGGTTCTTACCCAGAGCATTCTCGAGGGCCGACTGAAGGACTTCGTCCGCTGTTTCCGCAAAAGGACGATACTGCCCAACCTGTAAGGGCATGCACCCGGAAAGCTCGCGAGCCCCAGCGCCGGCGTTGGAAGGATTAGTTGTCGTAAAGAAAATGCTTGCCATCAGAATTGTTGAAAGTAGCTTCATCTCTTCCTCGATCCATGGCCTTTCTTTCAGCAAACATCAAATTTGCCTCGCCAGGGTTGAAATAGTAGCCAAAGCCGAAGGGCAAAGGCTTTATCTTCTTATCGGCCTTGTAAGTCGAGGCCAGAGTCTCCTGGTAATTCTGACTGAAAGCTGAAATCGGCTTGATGTAACGACCGTGGAATTGGAGGCTCCAGCGCGACGGCTCGAAGTATTTCAGCGGAATTCCCGAATCCTCCTGGACGATGTAGCGGCTCTGGTCCAGCACGAACTGCCTTGCGGTCGATACCTTGTCGTCGAACATCACGTACGAGGCGGACTTCATAAAAGTGGTGAAAGGCGCCAGTCCCCTAAGGAAGGAGAGAAATTTCCGGTTTCGATCGAAGGACTTATTGGAAAGGTCAAGGCGAAAGTAGTAAATGGTTTGAGGGTGATTCCCTCCGGAACCGCCGGCGTCAAAGATAATGCGAATGCCCTGGATGTTAGCGAGGTCCAGGTCCGTGGTCCCGAGGGCGGGAAATTCCCGAGCGGTGGTCCCGAGGGCGGGAAATTCCCGAACTTTTCCGTCCAGCCCCATGGCCCAGTAACGAACATCGAGCACCTGTGCGTTATTTCGCGCCAGCATGAATAAGAGAACGGGAAGAACGCCCTTTATTTCCGTTTTCTCAATCTCAGCGTCCATATGAGCGGAGATGAAATAGTTGATGTTCAGGAGGTCGCGGAGCGAATCTTTCATGGATTGAAAATAAGATTTGAACTGCCCATCGCTCATGGCCGCAAACTTGGGGATTTCTCCCAGCGTCTCCAGGGCGACCAGAACGTATGTCCGGGCTCGCGGGAAAAAAGCATGGACATTGGCGAAATCCGGCCCGCTGAAAGGATAGAAGACGGTGCGCTCCGATGAGGCGGCAGCCCCGAGCTCCCTCTCAGCCCACTGACGTTCGGGCATGAGCAGTCTTTTGTCCAGGTTTATCCAGTTTCGGTCGAAAAATCGGGAATACTCCACCCACGCCGGCCTGTTTTGAAATGCGGCCAATTCACCTTGCGGAACTGCCATTCCCGCGATGAACCGGGCGTAATGGTTGTACACTCCGCCATGATCGGAGCTCTTCCCGGCTGGGATGGCCGGATTTTCAATAGCATGCGGCTGCCGGGCCGTCGAAAAATCGTTTATAGGGAAAAGCGTCAGCATCAATAGAACGGAGATTATCGCCCCGCCGTGCTGTTTGTTTCTGTCCAATATCATTCCTTCTCCTCCTGGAGTAAATCAGATTGGCTTTGCCTGTTCAGAAGCCATTTATAATGAGCCCATAAAGATGCGACTGTTATGAGGCAAAATGCGGAAGGCAAAGGCCTTTGGATAACGAGGCGGCAAAGCATCGGCTTTTCAGGAAATGAATTCCCGACCACGCCTCTAACGATTAAAACCTTGCCATGAATACCAGAAAGCCGGTCTAATTGATATAGGCATAAGAACGATCAATCAAGAGCAAAGACCGATACCTCCCGTCGGAACCCTCCCCGGTTGGCCTCAATGCGTCCTTAGCCTTTTCGACGGGCTTTGCATAATCGGGTGCTTCACCTCACGGTATCGGTCCGTCCAAATCTGCTCATCGCATCAATACTTGATAGTTGGCTTCGGATGATGGATACTAAAAAGCCTATGGGTGCTGTTTCCGTGGGCGCGGCCGTGATTATTTCGCAGATTGGAAGGAAAAAATATGGAATTGAGAATTCTTCCATTTAGAACTGTTAGATAGCTTGAGACAAAGAGGAGTCGCAGCATATGAAAGTCGACCAGTTTCCTACTGAAATTCAACCCTACCTGGTTCCAAGTCCGAGCGGAGAGTATTGTTATGAATGTTTTAGCTGCGGCCGCGAGTACGGGGTTGATCGGTTGCTCTATACCTGTCCCGAATGCAACAGTGTTTTGCTCATTCGAGATCGACAGTGGGAGCGGCTCAAAGCTATGCCGGGCTCATTTTGGCGGAAGATCTTCGATTACCGGAGCATGCTCACGATGTCGGGGCTTTCCGGAATTTACCGCTACCATGAGATGATCGGCTCGATCATTCCCGTCGAAGACATTATTTACCTGGGGGAAGGTCATACGCCGATAATAGCCGCTAACGACAAGCTCAAAAACTGGGTTGGAATGTCCTTCTACTTCAAGAACGACGGCCAAAACCCGAGCGCTTCCTTCAAAGACCGAGGCATGGCCAGCGCATTCAGTTATCTGAATTATCTGGTGAAAAGCCAGGGCCTGAGCGATGTCCTTGCAATTTGCGCGTCCACCGGCGACACATCGGCTTCGGCTGCGCTCTACGCTTCGTACCTGGTAGAGGGCGTCAAATCCGCGGTCCTGCTGCCTCATGGAAAGGTCACGCCCCAGCAGTTGGGTCAGCCTCTGGGCAGTGGAGCCAAAGTGATTGAAATTCCGGGGGTGTTCGATGACTGCATGAAGATCGTTGAGTATCTTTCGGAGCACTTTTCCGTAGCGCTAATGAATTCAAAGAACGCCTGGCGAATTCTGGGACAGGAGTCTTACAGCTACGAAATTGCCCAGACTTTCGATTACGAAGTGGGCGATTTAACGATTGTCGCGCCGATCGGAAACGCCGGGAACATCACCGCCGTGCTCCAGGGCTTTCTCAAGCTTCACGATCTTGGCGTCATTACCGCGCTTCCATCTGTAATCGGCGTGCAATCGGAGCATGCAAATCCTGTTTTCCTCTACTACCTGGAGCCCGACTCCCAAAAACGTCGCTTCCAGCCCGTGACCGTGCGCGCAAGCGTCGCCCAGGCGGCGATGATCGGTAATCCGGTTTCCATGCCCCGCGTTGTGCGTCTTGTGGAGCAGTACCGGGGTTTGGCAGGCGAGGACGCAGTGAGGATGGTGGAGGTGAGCGAGCAGGAAATCATGGATTCCATGCTCACAGCCAATCGAAACGGTCATATCGCCTGCACTCAGGGAGGCGAGTGTCTTGCAGGCCTTCATAAGGCCGTTCGGAGCAAGATGATCGATCCGGGTCGAAGAGCTGTTTTGGATGCCACCGCTCACGCCTTGAAATTTGCTGGTTTTCAGGAAAAGTATTTCACCGATTCTTTTGAACCGGAATTCGAAGTCGCCCCAAAGAAGGAGCTTCAAAATGCGCCCTATTTTGTCGAGCCTCCTGAGGGGATGCCTCGCCCAATGCAGGGAAAGCCGCTTGGCGAGAGAGAATTCCAGACTTTTGTGGAATATACGGCTAAAGCTGTCGCAAATTTGCTGGGCCTGAAGGGGCGATAGTCGAGGAGAGGTGACAGAGGTAAGAAGTCAGAAGCCGGAAATCGTGAATGAGTCATGGTCGTCAAGGCGAAGCGGCTTCCGAAGGTCGCCCGCGGCAGATGCGGGCGATGAAGAAAATAATGAGACGCAGCGCGTGCTGGAGGAAAGAATGACCGGTATTTTGCCTTTTAGGGACAAGTTTCCAGAGCTTGGGGAAGATGTTTATATCGCTCCGGGAGCGTGGGTGATAGGGGATGTGGTAATCGGGGACCGCAGCAGCATTTGGTTCAATACCGTCGTGCGCGGAGATGTGCATTATGTGCGCATTGGGTCTGAGACCAATATCCAGGACAACAGCACTTTACATGTGACCAGGAAGAAATTCCCGCTTGAAATGGGAAACCGGATTGTGGTCGGCCACAGGGTGATATTGCACGGGTGTGTCGTGGAGGACGATTGTCTGATCGGCATGGGCGCCGTCATTATGGACGGGGCGAGGATCGGGAGCGGCTCCATTATCGGGGCCGGGTCGGTTGTGACTCCCGGCATGATTGTCCCGCCGGAATCGTTGGTCTTGGGGACGCCGGCCGCTGTCAAAAGAAAAGTATCCGACGACGAGCGCGAGCAAATCAAAGAGGGCGTATCGAACTATCTTGAAGTTACGGCATTTTACTTGAATCCGGAGCCGACATTCGGCGCCAAAAAGGTTAAAGGGTTCTTGGGATAGCAAGGCGATGGGGCGGTTCTGAACCGATGGGCGGCCCAGGCGCCAGGTTGCCCGGGTGCGAGCCATAAGAGGCTCCGTTTCCTGTTGCTTGTCAGAAGCCCCTCTTGCCCTTCGGGCGCGGGCGACCAGTTGCCCGCGCCACCCAAAACCAGATTGTTCAGGTTGTTTTTTTTTGCAGCCTTCTTAGCTCTTGATCCATTTGCTGCTGGGATTAACGGCAAGGGGCGCATCTTCTTCAATTGGAGATAGCGTTTCAAGGACTCCTCGTTGCATCAACTCCTCGGCCGCCATCGCGAGGCTTTTGATGTCCCCGTTCCATTTGGTGAGAGCGAGGCTCAATGTCGGCGTTTCTCCTTGATCGAGAAAGGCGCACAATAGAATGTAGAGGGAAGTGGCTTCTACACTTGCCTGCATGTCAAAGATAGCGCGGTCCATGTGCATGGATTTTTCCTCCTGCAAATTTCAGTTCAGTAGTTTCGGGCAATAAAGTCTTCGAGCATATTCCATACTCATTTTCGAATATAAACAGCGGGCGCACCGTAACAAAGACCACCTTTTCTGTCAACGGACGCGGAGTTGCGCCGTCCGGGCGGGTTGCGCCGGAAACTGAGCTCTTATTGTAATCTGAGCGCTCATCTTGAATAAACCGGTCAAGAAATTAGTGACATTTTTGTCATAATGAGATAATAGCTCCAGGAAAATTTACGGGAGGCCATTAACGAAAAGAAGTGACGATGGGGAACTATAGTTATCTTGAACTGAGATCATTGCATGAGATTGCGAGAGTGCTCTCCAGAACGGATGAGTTGAAAGACCAGCTCTCGCAGACGTTGGACATCCTCAGCACCTGGCTGGGCATGGAGCGGGGCATGGTTTCCGTTCTCGACCTGCAGACGGGTGAAGCCTGGTTGGATGTGGCCAGAGGCGTTGACGTGGAGACTGGAAAGATCAGTTATCGTCCGGGCGAGGGAATCACGGGAAAAGTGGCCCAGACGGGGCGTCCGATGGCGATCGCCAACCTCGGGAACGAAACTCTTTTTCTCGACCGCACCGGGGCTCGCAAGTCTTTGAATCGTGCGGAACTGGCTTTTCTCTGCGTCCCGATCTTCTACCAGGGGCTGGTGGTCGGAGTGCTCTCCGCTGATAAACTGGCCCATCAAGTGGAGGATTCCGATAAGGAGATCGATATCCTCAGCGCCGTTGCGGAGCTTCTCGGCAAGGTGGTGCATTTCCGAGCCGTTGAAGAGGAAAACTTGCGCTTGCGCCGCATGTTGGCCGAAGCGAAGCGCCCGATGACCAACATCATCGGTCGATCCAAAGTCGTCCAGGAAGTGTTGCGTCTGATCGATCAGGTGGCGGATACCAACACGACGGTTTTGATCAACGGGGAAACAGGGACGGGCAAGGAGCTTGTGGCCAAGGCCATTCACGAAAACAGTCGGCGACGGAAAGGGCCGATGGTTCAAGTCAACTGTGCGGCCATGCCCGATACGCTTCTTGAAAGCGAGCTCTTCGGACATGAAAAAGGCGCTTTCACGGGAGCCATTTCCAGGAGGCGAGGGCGGTTCGAAGAGGCCCAGGGAGGAACCATCTTCCTCGACGAAGTAGGGGAGCTTTCACCGATCGCGCAGGCGAAGCTGCTCAGAGTCCTGCAGGAGAGAGAGTTCCAGCCTCTGGGATCTCCCAGGACGGTCAAAGTGGATGTGCGGGTGGTTACCGCAACCAACAAGGACCTTGAAAAAGAGGTCGCGGAAGGATCGTTCCGTTCGGATCTTTTCTACCGGCTCAACGTATTTCCGATTTTTCTACCTCCCCTCAGGGACCGGGGGCCGGACATCCTTCTCCTGGCGGATTATTTCGTGATCAAATACGCCAAGGAATTTGGCAAGGACCTGAAGCGGATTTCTACGAGCGCAATCGACATGCTCATGTCCTATCACTGGCCTGGAAACGTGCGCGAGCTCGAGAACTGCGTCGAGCGCGCCGTGCTGCTGGCCAATGGAGAAGCGATCGAGGCGTGGCACCTGCCGCCTACTCTTCAGATGAAGCCAACGGGCAATCAGACGATCAGCCGCGGCAAAATGGAAGCCCTTGTGAGCGCTTTCGAAAGGGATCTCATCACGGACGCCCTCAAAGATGTTCGAGGCAATCAGTCGCAAGCCGCCAGACTTCTGGGAACCACCAAAAGAATTATTCAATACAAGGTGGAGAAGTACGGAATCGATCCAAAACGTTTTCGCAGTAAAGCAAGCGCTTGATCCGGAAACCATTGCGGGATCTTCATTTGAACGATGGAGCCAACTGCCTTGACCGGAGGACGCTTTCCCCGACACTGTCGACTTTGACCGTCAACGCTGCTCTGACAAAGGCCGAAAGCCTGAATGTATGACGCCTTAAGGGTTCCGGTTTTCTCGGAAGCAGCGTTGAGCCGGTCATCATTGCCGCCTTCCGCTTCTCTCTTAGCCATCCTTCGTGGAATATGGCATCGCAATGGAATGGATTTTGCCCATTGAATAAGAGCCGACATGATTTCTGATTCTTTTTGCGCCGATTGGCTCGATAGCTCGATTGGCGCGTTCTATTAGCCTTATCCGGGCAGGAGGAGGAAATGCGAATCGCATTAGCGCAAATCGATCCTTTCATAGGCGATTTTGCGGGCAACACGGCAAAGATCATCGCCTCTATAGAACGGGCAAAGAAGGAAGGGTGCGATCTGGCAGTTTTTCCGGAGATGGCTCTGACGGGCTATCCACCCAGGGATCTTCTCGACAAGGCGAGCTTTGTCAACTCGAGCAAGCGTTTCTGGCCCGGGATTTCTGCAGCCAGCCAGGGGATAGGCGTCATCTGCGGCGCTGTGGACCTTAATGAGGCGAGCGTCGGAAAGCCCTATCACAATACCGCTTTATTCTTTTTGGACGGCGCCCTCAAAGCTGCTTATCACAAGAGGCTGCTTCCCTCCTACGATGTCTTCGATGAGGAGCGCTACTTCGAGCCCGGAACGGAAGCCTATTGGGTAGACTTCAAAGGGGAGCGGCTGGGCGTCACTATTTGTGAAGATATATGGAATGTGACCGATTATCTACCCCGTCCACTCTATCGTTGCGACCCGGTCTGCGAGCTGAAAAACGAATCGGTGAAGATTCTCATCAACATATCCGCATCGCCGTTTCATTTGGGAAAGGCGTCCTGGGTGGGGCATCTTCTCGAAGCCCACGCGGTCGGGTTCGGTATGCAGGTCGTGTACGTGAACCAGGTGGGGGGCAATGATGAGCTTGTCTTCCAGGGGCGCAGCATGGTCTTTGACGAAACCGGAAAGCTGGTGGCGAGTGGCGCTGATTTTGAAGAGGATTTCATTATCTATGATAGTCTGGCTCATAAGGGCGACCTTCATTCCTCCGATTTGGATCATGTCTCGGAAGTGCGCGACGCTCTGGTCCTGGGTCTCCGCGATTATGCGAGGAAATGCGGGTTCAAAAAAGCCGTGCTGGGGTTGAGCGGTGGGGTCGATTCAGCTTTGGTGGCATGTCTGGCCGTTCTGGCTCTGGGCTCGAAGAATGTTCTCGGTGTTGGAATGCCTGGTCCGTACAATGCGCCGGAGAGTCTGTCCGATGCCGAGGAGTTGGCGAGACGGCTCAATATTTCTTTTGAAACGGTTCCAATCTCAGAGCTTTTCGAGTCTGCTCTAAACACGTTTGCTCCAGTGTTCGGGGACCTTCCGCAGGATGTGACCGAAGAAAACCTGCAGGCGCGACTGCGCGGATTGATTCTCATGGGCCTCTCGAACAAGTTTCATCGTTTGCTGCTCAGCACGGGCAACAAATCCGAGCTTGCGGTGGGTTACTGCACTTTATACGGCGATATGAACGGCGGGCTCGCTGTTTTGGGAGACGTCCCTAAAACTCTTGTTTACGATTTGGCCCGTAAGTTGAATGAGCAGTATGATTGGATTCCGGAGAGGATTCTCACGCGGGCTCCTTCCGCAGAGCTTCGGCCCGATCAGACGGATCAGGACACCCTGCCGCCCTACGAGACGTTGGACGCCATTCTTGCGGCGTACGTAGAAAAACGTTTGCCGGCTTCGGAAATCGTGGCGCAAGGTTGGCCGCCCGAGATGGTTCGTTGGGTGATCGAACGAGTGGATCGGAACGAGTACAAGCGTTGGCAGGCGCCCCCCGTGCTCAGGGTTACGGCTAAAGCCTTTGGAACCGGGCGTAGACAGCCCATAGCTCAGGGCTTTAGAGAAGACTGACGCCGCGTGGGCGGGAAAAGGCTTAAAGAGACTTTATTTGATTCGGCGCGATCTGCGCTCATCGGAGGAAGAGGGTAAATGAAAAAAATAGAATCAATTATCAAACCGTTCAAGCTGGACGATGTCAAAGAAAAACTTACCGGGCTGGGCATCAAGGGTATGACTGTCACTGAAGTTCGGGGATTCGGACGCCAGAAGGGACATACGGAGATCTACCGTGGGGCCGAATATGTGGTGGACTTTCTGCCCAAAATCAAGATCGAGTTGGTGGTTTCGGACGATCAGGTGGCCGAAGTCGTGGACGTTATACGGAGCGCGGCGAACACCGGCAAGATAGGCGATGGCAAGATTTTTGTTCTCCCCGTAGATGAATGCGTTCGGATCAGAACGGGGGAATCGGGAGAACAGGCGCTCTAGTGGGTTGTCCACATTATTTCTTCGGGTCGAGAAGGCGGAAGCTGGAGCTTCCTTATCAATTGCGTTCCCAAGCTCCAGCTTCTTCCTCTCGTTCCCAAGCTCCAGCTTGGGAACGCAACTGATTGAGAAGCTCCAGCTTCTCCCCCGGCGCTTCGCACAAGGTATTCCATGACACAACTGCAATTATTGCCGCTTATCAGGCGCTTGAAGGATCTTCGTCAGCACTTCCAGGAGACCTGCCGAAATGATGTGCCGGGGCTGCTGGCTGCTCGCACTTACTCCCAAAACTTCTCTGATACTCTCAAGAAATTTCTCAATTCCGAATCCATTAGCCGAGATGGTTGGGCGCTTTCGGCTGTCGGCGGCTTCGGGAGAGGAGAGCTCAGCTTTGCCTCAGACCTGGATTTGCTATTCTTACATTCCAACCGTCTTCCTCAGTCTCTCCAGGAAGTGATTCGCGAGCTGGTCTACGGACTTTGGGACGGTGGGTTTGAAGTCGGGCATGTCACGGCGTCCGTTTCCGCCCTGAAGCGCCTGGTGCATGAAGATTTCTCGATATTTACGAATTATCTGGAGGCCAAATTCGTTGCTGGCGATGAAGGACTCTTTTCGGGATGGAGGAAATCGTTTCTTGACAGCTTTGGGACGCAAAGCCGTCGGCGTTTTCTCAATACTCTGATTCAATATCGCCAACAAAGGCTGAGCCAGTATGGGGAAAGCTCCTATCTTCTCGAGCCTCATGTGAAGGAGGGCGTTGGCGGCCTCAGAGATCTGCAGACAATCCGCTGGGCGGGCTGCGTTTACCTGCGCGACCCGGGCTTCGCTTCCATGATCGAACGCGAATGGCTGTCTCACCAGGAGGCGCTATGGCTCGAGCAAGCCTACGATTTCCTCTGGCGCGTGCGCTTGCAGCTCCACAGGTTGACCGGAAGACGCCAGGATCAACTGCTCTTTCCCGAGCAGGAGCAGGTTGCCGACAGGCTCGGTTTTCTGGAGGGCCAACAGGGCGCTGCCGTTGAAGCATTCATGCGGCTTTACTACAGGCACACCGCTCGAATCCGTAGGACGACCTCTTTTTTCCTCGAGCGTCTCGACGAGGGCCATACGGGATTTTTCAAGGCGAAGCTTCGAAAGAAGCGGATCCTGCCGGGTCCCTTTCTGCTGGAAGGACGTCATATCCACTTTCTGGAGCCCGAGTGGGTAAAAAAAGATCCTCGCCTTCTGATGCAATTCTTCTGGCAAGCCGCTCAATCGGATGCTCACTTCCACCACAATGCGGGGCTTGTGATTCGGGAAAACCTCAATGCCTTCAATGATTCCCTGAGAAGAGACCCCCAGGTGATAAAGCAGTTCATGGATATTCTGCTGGACCCGGAACATGCCTTCAATGTTCTGAAGGTCATGCTGGAAACAGGGTTCTTGGACGTTTTTATTCCGGAATTTGCAGCCATCCGTTATCGCGTGCAATACGACGTCTATCATCTCTATACGGTCGATGAGCATCTGCTTCGAGCCGTTCGCGAGCTCCATAGGATGGAGCAGGGCGCTGATGATGAGCTGATGCGCCTGGGCTTGAATAACATTTTTGTTGAGCTCGAAAATCGGCATATTCTCTATATTGCGACCCTGATTCACGATATCGGAAAAGGGCAGGGAAAGAACCACTCGGTAAGGGGCGCGGCGATGGCGAGGGACATTGCCGAGCGTCTCCATCTCAGTCCGTATGAAACGGACCTTCTTTGCTTTCTCCTTGAAAAACATTTGCTTCTAGCCGATACGGCCCTCAAGCGGGACCTCATGGATGAGAAGCCCATCCTCCATTGCGCCTTTGAGATTGGAGACCGGGAGCGTTTGCGGCTGCTCTATCTGCTCACGATTGCAGACTCGCGCGCGACTGGCCCCGGAGCTTGGAATACCTGGAAGGCTTCTCTCCTGAGAGAGCTCTATATGAAGACTGACAAGCTCTTGCTGCGTGGCGACTGGAAGAAGGAGGATGTCGAGGAGCGTTCGCAGGAAGTCCAGCAGCGGCTGCTTGACCGTGTGGAAGATCCGTCCCTGAAAGCAAAAGTGTCTCGTTGGCTCGATACCCTTTCTTTCAGGTATTTGCTGTCGCAGCCTGCCGATTCCATAATGCGGCATTATGAGATGGAAAGCGATCTCTCCAAAAAGAAGCTCGCGCTTCATACGCAGCGCGCCGAGGGCGATATGTGGCAGATAACGGTCGCGGTTCGAGATCGGCCGGGTCTATTCGCTCTTATCACTGGAGTGTTGTGGGTTCGAGGGCTCAACATCCTTTCCGCCGATATTTTCACCAGACAGTCCGGCATAGCCTTGGACATCATCATTGTGGAGCGTCTTCCCGATCCCCTCCATTCCGAGCAGCTCTGGGAAAGAGTGGAAAAAGATCTGGGTGAGGCGTTGAGCGACATTTCTTACCTCAAGAATCTCGTTGCCGGGAAGCGCAAATCTTCTCTGCTCCAGCCGAAGGCCATGCCGCGCAAGGAAGATCGGGTTGTGGTCGATGAAGGGGCTTCTGACTTTTATACCATTGTGGAAGTGTACACCTGGGATCGTCCGGGCGTTCTCCACCTGATAACGAACGTTTTTTACGAGTTGGATATAACCATTCAGCTGGCCAAGATATCCACTCCGGGGGCTCAGGTCGCTGATGTTTTCTATGTTACGGATTTGAGCGGAAACAAATTGATGGATAGCGAGATGCATGAGAGAATCCGCGCGAGGCTCTTGGAAGGATTGTCTTCCGAGAGTTAGCCCGGATTATCTGTTCAGGGATCAGTCCGTCCCGTAATGTTACATTTTTGTTGTATGGGGCGGGGCTTCTATCTTGTCTTTTAAGTGGTTAGTATTTCTTGGCTTGTGTGTTTCGCAGAGCTGTCAGGGGCATGTCTTGAATGGCGCTTGCTTTCTGTGAGATACATTTTTGTTGATTCTGCGCTCCCAGGTCTGGAGATTTCGAATCGAATCCGCTCTGCCGGAAAGAGGAGAACTAGGAAATGCCGCTGCCTTTGCAAAAAAGTGAAAAGGGGGCGGAGTTTGGCAAGTAAATTGCCTTTAATGGATTTCGAAGCATGTGCGCTTTCCCTTAAATGAACATTAATGGAGGAATGGGTATGACCCCGAAAGAAGTACTAGCCTTCGCCAAAGAGCAGGGCGCTAAGATGGTGGATTTCAAGTTCTTGGATTTTTTGGGAACATGGCAGCATTTCACCAACCCCCTTGAGGAGCTGAGCGAGTCCGATTTTGAAAATGGTTATGGCTTCGATGGATCGAGCATCCGCGGCTGGCAGCCGATCAACGCCAGCGACATGCTTGTTATTCCGGACGCTTCGACGGCGATCATGGATCCTTTCATGGCTGTGCCCACTCTGACCATGATTTGTAACGTCGTGGATCCCGTTACCCAGGAAAGATACTCCCGCGACCCTCGCTATATAGCTCAGAAAGCTGAGGAATATCTTAAGTTCACGGGCATCGGCGATATGGCCTGGTTTGGCCCCGAAGCTGAATTCTTCATCTTCGACGACATCCGTTTCGATTCCGCTTCCCAATATTCCTACCACTATATCGATTCGTCTGAAGGCATTTGGAATAGCGGGCGCGTTGAGAGTCCCAACCTCGGTTACAAGCCTCGCCACAAAGAAGGCTACTTCCCCGTGCCTCCGGTTGATTCCCAGCAGGATCTTCGCTCCGAGATGGTTCTCATGATGCAGAAGGTGGGGCTTACCGTGGAATGCCAACACCACGAAGTGGCCACCGCCGGTCAGGCCGAAATCGATATGAAGGCGGCGCCTCTGGTCAAAATGGGAGACAATCTTCAGTGGTACAAATATGTCGTGAAAAATGTCGCCTATCGCAACCGTAAGACGGTGACCTTCATGCCCAAGCCTCTCTTTGGCGACAATGGCTCGGGAATGCACATCCATATCAGCATTTGGAAGGAAGGCAAGCCTCTGTTTGCAGGCGACAAGTACGCCGGCCTCAGCGAGATGGCTCTCCATGCCGCAGGCGGCATCTTGAAGCATGCGGCAGCCATCTGCGCCATCACCAACCCGACGACCAACTCGTATAAGCGTCTGGTTCCCGGCTATGAAGCTCCGGTGAACCTCGCCTACTCGAGCCGCAATCGCAGCGCTTCGCTCCGCATCCCGATGTACTCGGCTTCGCCGAAGCTCAAGAGAATTGAAGTCCGCTTCCCAGATCCATCATGCAACGGGTATTTGGCCTTCAGCGCTCTTCTCATGGCGGCTCTCGACGGCATCGAAAACCGGATAGATCCGGGCCAGCCTCTGGATAGGGACATCTACTCCATGACCCCCGAAGAGCTTGCCAATGTGCCCTCCACGCCTGGCTCCCTCGATCAGGCTTTGAAGGCTCTCGAGAAAGATCACGAATTCCTGCTCAAGGGTGATGTTTTCACCGAAGATGTCATCCGGACCTGGATTGAGTACAAGACCGTGAACGAAGTGGATCCTATCAGGATGAGGCCGCACCCCCACGAGTTCAAACTTTACTACGATATTTAACCGGCGTTCACGAGAGATCTGCGGGAGATTTCGCAGATCTCTTGCTTTTCCCCAATGACCCAATTGGAAACCTTGGTTTTGGCGCGGCGTTAGATCCTGCGCGGGCGGGTTTCCAATGGGTTTTTTTCGTTTCAAGCCTGCTCGAGCGAAGGCTATTCGAAAGGCATGATCTCGATGCAGAAATTCCTTGACGAATACGAAGCCAGTGATTTAAAAGAAGTATATGAAGCGTTGAAGCTTATGGCTTGAGTATTGGTGGAAGAAGGACATGGACGAATCTGGCAGTAGTAGCGACAAACGTTTAGGGCATTATTTGTTGGGCCGAATGGGAAATGGGATTCCGCGCCTTGAGGAGGTGGTCCGTATGGCCTTTCTCTGAAAGGATGGGTGCGATGGAGCGCCCGCGTGCGTGGAAGCCCGAGCCTTGGCTCGGGTTTTTTTTTTGCCTGAAGACGAAAGGGGGTGACCGATGAAGGTGGTTTTCATTCGTGGTCGTAGCCGCAATGAGGCGCGCAAGAAAGCATTAGATTTCTGGTTTGCTCATCGCGATCAGTTCAATTGCAGCATGAAGGATTTCGTACGCAAGTGCTCTACGGATCCTACTGGGCGAGTAATCATGTATAGGGAGTAACAAAATGGAATCGGATGACTCTGGTCATTCGCGGCTGTGCCCGCAAGGCTGAAGGTTGAAGCGCCTTCAGCCTTTTTTTTTGCGCTTTTCCTTTTAGCTCTTCTTTCTTCTCCCTTTCTCTTCACCCCATCTCATTAGACATCTCAACCGCACTTGTTGCTTGCGTTAGTATAGGTTGAAACGAGACAGGTGAATCTTCTTGCGACGTTTGGAATCCTCACTCCCTCTTTAGCTATTATCTCGTTCAAAGTGATCCCTTCTCTGCTGTAAAATTCTGAATTGAGGTTGTTATCGATGTTCAGTACTCCGCTTTGGATGTTTCTGTGCGCAGATTGTATATTGCCGTGAAAATACGAATAAACTGTCGGACTTCGTAGAGCGCTCCGCAAGAGCCGGTTGGAGCTTTCAATCGGGCCGTCGGAAATGGAGGCTTGCGCTCCCAGAGGCAAACTTCCCTTGTCAGCAAGAGCTTCTATAGGGTGTCTCGAATTGATAATCAAAATAGCGTCGGCGTCATTTTGCTGATGAGGTTCGGAGCTGAGCTCATTCAGTAACACAAAGCTGGGGCCGCTCCATGTTCCATCTTTGGACCGAACAATCAGGATTCCCTGGCTAAAACCGCCTCCCTTGGGCATAGTGCTCTCGAACGCTCCGGGAATGACTGCGATGGCGAGCGCCCCTTCAAGAACCGAGGCGGGTATGCGCTTGGCCGGATGCGACATGAGAGTGCTGAACGCCTCCGTTGCCGCATTCAATGTGGTCATGTCCTCGCTTCCTATCTTCACGCGCATCGGCGCCAGCAGCAAAAAGATTGCGACTACTGCCGTTAGCAGCACCAATATGGTCGAAGTTTTCATGAATACAGACTCTCCTTTCTCTGACTGCGTTTCTGCCTCTTAATATAAGCATTTCCATAGATGAAGAATGGGCCGCGTCCAAAGGCGGTTCCTCAAGGATCGGAAAGCGGGTAATGAACCATCTTTTCAGCGTCGAGCGGGGAAGGAAAAGCGCGCTGGTTGTGGCGAATTGCCGGTCTGCTATGATCGAGGACCCTTACGGGGCAAAGTATAATCGATTGACAGTCGGATCGTTCAGTGGATATCCTAAAAAAGGAGATTACATATTTCTGAAAGACTAGAATAGCATCATCAAACAGAAAACTTTATCTGAATGGGGAAAAAGTGATCGATCTTGAATTCTTGGGCAATCTTACAGTGGAAGCGGGAGACGCTATCCTGAAGATCTATAATGCTTCCTCCCGTGCAGAGGAAAAAGACGCCGACTTTCCTCACTCGCTCGCAGAGAAGCAGGCTCTTCAGATTATCTCCCGGGGACTTCAGTCTCGATATTCCGATATTCCCGCGCTCTCCAAAGAAGGAAAGGATATCCCTTATTCGATTAGGAAGGAATGGCCTCGCTTTTGGCTTGTCAATGCGCTTGACGCGGCGCAGGGGTTTAGGGAAAGAAGTGGCGAATTCACTGTCAATATCGCCCTGATTGACGGCGCCATACCAATCTTGGGCTTGATTTACCTGCCGGTGCAGAAGATTCTGTATATGGCGGCTAAGGGTTCGGGGAGTTGGAAGATAGATAATGGCGTACGTTTTCCTCTGAAAGTTGCCGCTCCACCGGCTGAAGAACCAATACGCGTTGCCGTTGGCCGCTCGCCTGCATCTCTGGATGTTATCCCGCTCATTGATTTGTTGCCTCGCAGCACGATTGTCAGTAGACGCGGAGCCCTCAAATTCTGCGCAATAGCCGCAGGGGAGGCGGATTTCTATCCTCGATTAGACGCCACCTGGGAATGGGAGACAGCGGCGGGGCAAGCCATAATCACTGAGGCTGGAGGCGTAATGACCGGACCGAAGGGAAAGCCTCTCACCTATAATAAGCCTGAGCTCCAGAATGGCCCGTTCCTGGCGGCGCCAAGCCTGGCCTGGTTGGAAGAAATGGATATCCTCGACTGCGAGAAGAGGCTTTCGGATTTGGAATTCGAAACGCCTGTCATATCATGTAGATAAACGTTTCAAAGAAGAGACGCCTCCAAGAGACGCTGGATGCTCGGTTTTGGATGCCGGACAAAAGCTTCTAATGCATTCCTGGCGCATGTCCATCAGGCATCCAGCATCTCTTCCAACCGATCTCGCGCTTATGCTTTGCGCGCTATTGCATTTGCCCTCTCCTATCCGTCCAGCCTCATATCTCTTACGAGCAGAGATTCTAGCCATTTTTGAGATCCCCTTTGGAAGCGATCTGCTTCGAAAGCCGTATTGGCTAAAATTAACATGTTGAAGCGTTGTCTATGCCGTGGCATAACGCTTAATGAAACATGGTTGCATATATTGAACCTGTTTTTGTCGGTATCCATCCGAGAGCGCCGCTGGGCTGCGAAATGTTGCGTTCAACAGAACCGCATCCAGTTGCGGCCTAGCAGTCTGTCGAGCCCATTTTCTGCTGCATCCCGTCATTCCCGCCTTCGCGGGAATGACGTTCTATGGGGGATTCTCCGACAGGCTGCTAGTCGCTCTCTCCTGGGACGACGATGTCAAGCAAGAGTCGCGAAGCCATTTTCGCTTGTAAGCTGAGGTCTTAAGCTCCAATCCGGGATGAAGCGCTTGCTGCAATTGCTGTGAGATATGAACTGCTCCCTGGTTTAGCAACGGCATGCGTTATGTAATTAATGACATAGCCATGCAATGTTCGTGTTGCAGCTATAGCCTTTCATGGTCGGGTGTGGTTGTCCGCCACCATTGGTGTGGGTCATCAGGGAATCAGTGATCACGAGCCTGAGCGCTTGCTAGGCGTTTTTCAGGATCTTTGTGGGTTTAGAGCCTGATATCTCATAAGTCGTTTTTATATGCGGGATAAGAACCCTTTGCTGCGCGATTCGCCAGCGGTTGACCCACATGGAGGGACGTTTGCGATCTCACCTTGGGAACGCCCCTCGCCGTATGCAAACAAGAACGCAGCAAACAAGAGCAACCCTATAGTTAAAGGTGATAGAAAATGAGATATGCCGAAACCGGGTATAATTTGGAAATTGATTTGGCGACGGGCAACATCGAACGGGTGGAGACCGATCCGAAGCTGATGGAGCTTCATCTGGGCGGTCTTGGCACCGACGTCAAGTTGATGTGGGACAGGGTGCCCCCCGAGACCCAAGCTTTCGATCCTGAAAACCTGCTGATATTCAGCTCCGGCCTTTTGTGCGGCACGCCCGTCTATAGCGCAAACCGCACTTTGGTCACGACCATCTCTCCTCAGACGAATCTCCTGGCCTATCCCATGATGGGAGGGTTTTGGTCCTCGGAGCTGAAATATGCCGGCTATGACAAAGTGATCTTCCGCAACAAGTCCCCGAAGCTGGTCTACATCTGGATACACAACGATAAAGTGGAAATACGCGACGCCAGCCATCTTAAAGGAAAGGGCGCTCTCGAGACTCAAGAGCTCATAAGGGAAGAATTGAACGAGCCGAGAGCCCAGGTGTCCGCCATTGGCCTTGCAGGTGAGAACCGCTGCTTCATGGCGTCTATTGAGCAGTCGAGGTCTAGCGCCAGCCGTCTGGGATCCGGCGCCGTTATGGGAGACAAGGGGATAAAGGCCATAGCCGTTCGTGGCACAAAAGACGTCAACATCGCTCGGGGGGCCGAATTGCGGGCTCATATGAAAGAGATTGCCGCCTTCGTGAGACACAGAAACGACAACCCGCTCCCCAAAAGACTCATTATGGATATCCATACTGGAGTCGGGTCGCCTCAGGCGATGAAGCACGTTAACGAAAAATGGCACACGGAAGGTTTTTCCTGGGGTAATGCGCGCAATCGGAGAAAGAACTTCTGGACCGATGAGATCGAGAGGAGCTGGACCGAGACTCAAACAAAAGCCATCAAGCGGTTCATAAGCTGTTTCAACTGTTCTCAGCAATGCGGAGCCCTGATTTCCTACGAAGACGTTCCAAGATACATGGCCAAATGCTATTCGAAGCTCTCCTATCTCATTGGGGCCGAAGTGGACGACCAAGCCTTCACCTGGCGGATACTCGAGCGCGCCTTCGAGTATGGCCTGGATTCATTTTCCACTCCGCAGGTTTTGGCCTTCGCCTTTGAGCTCCGCGAAGCCGGAATTCTCAGCGATAAGGAATTCGAAGGATGCCCGAACGATAAAGAGGGAAGATTCTTCTGGCTGCTCGAGAAGCTTGCCAAGCGGGAAGGAATCGGAGACATCCTGGCGGAAGGCGTTTATTATGCGGCTCGGAAGATCGGCAATGGGGCTGAGAAATTCGATCACAACACTATCAAAAAACATGAACAGATGAACGTCAAGTTGGGCATGCTCGATCCTCTCTATTTCCTCATGTTCTCGACCAATGAGAAGGTGAGCATCACGCAGATCGAAGGTAATTGGCCCCAGGCTCCCTTCATCAAAAAAGAGGATCGGGAAGAGTGGGTCAAAGATTGGGTACAACTGCCCGATGAAAAGTTCAAAAAGTATTTCATCGATTGGGAGCCGCGTGGCGAGATGGGAATTCCCTATTATCCGACTCCCGAGATCGCCTCTGAAATTGTCGACTGGATGGAGATGCTGCACAACATCGACGACGCCATTGGTCTGTGCGCCGGCATGGGCTCATTTTGTTTGAAGCCGGCCTATCATATTCATAATTATCCGAAAATCATCTCTGCGGCTTCAGGTCTGGATCTGGATGAAGAGGGACTCAAAGAGACAGTCAACAGAAGCCGTAACCTGCATAGAGCGTTCAATAACAGGAGAGGCATGACGAGAGCCGACGAGAAGCCGCCAGAAGATCATTGGAGGCATAGATTCCCGGAGATCGAAGAAAAGCTCTTGTCTACCTATTACAAATACAAGGGATGGAACAATAACGGTATCCCGACCCGAGAGAGATTAGAGGAACTGGATTTGGCATATGTTGCCGAAGACCTGGAAAAGAGAGGGATATTAGAAGATGGCCAAGATTAAGAAGAAGATTAGAAAAATCAAGATCGAAGCTGACAAGTGCAATGGCTGCCGGGCATGCGAGGTAATCTGTTCCTATGTTCATGCCAAGCCGAAGTTCAGCAGCAATAATCCTGCAAGATCTCGCATTCAGGTGATCACTCACCGACTGAAAGACATATGGCTTCCGGTATTTGCCGGCGAGTACGCCCCTGCCGAATGCAATGGGAGAGACGCCTACATAATTGATGGGAAGGAATACGACGAGTGCGCCTTCTGCCGCGCCGCCTGTCCATCGAGGGACCTTTTTAAGGAGCCCGATTCCGGCCTCCCCTTGAGATGCGACATGTGTGAAGGCGAAGAAATGCCGCTGTGCGTAGAGGCGTGTCTCAGGGACGTTCTGACCTACGAAGAAAGAGAAGTGGAAGTGGAAGAGGAAGTCAGCCGCCCGACCGAGATTCAAATCGCTTTGGATGCGTTGATGCAAAAGCATGGACTGGATCAGGTGACCGATACCTTCATCCGAATGATAAAAAGGGGACGGTAGAATGCAGCCCTCGTTATTCAAGCCCACCTTTCCTTCAAGAAGCCATCGATTTCGACCGATCAATGTGAATGAGATCGCAGATACGTCTCGGACAATTGCCATTCCGTAGATGAACGCTTTAAAGATAGATTTTCAAATATGAGGAGTATCCGAATGGCCATTTTTTCGTGGAATGAAAAGTACAGTGTAAATATTCGCGAAATCGATGAGCAGCACATGAAGTTGATAGGAATGGTAAACCGGCTGGATGAAGCAATGCTGCAAGGAAAGGGAAAGGCGGCTCTCGGCGAAATCTTGGCCGCCCTGATTCAATATGCCCGAACGCACTTCAGTACTGAGGAGCGCCTGATGAGGGCCAATGGGTATCCAGAGTATGAGGAGCATAAAAGGAAGCATGATCTTATGACCGAGAAGGTAGCGCACCTCTACAGAGATTTTCAGGATGGGAAGGCGACCATTACCTTCGAGGTTATGAAATTCTTGAAAGACTGGGTGGATAAGCATATTTTGGGGACAGACAGGCAGTATGCGCCATTCTTAAACGGAAAGGGAATAGAGTGATTTCCTCCAATCTGTGGCTTGACTTCTTGTTCAGTGCAGGCTGGCGCTCATGGTCCATTGAAGAAGGGCGGGAGCTTCTCTGCTCCTGCCCATCCCCCTGCGTATCATCTATCCACCAGGCCAACGAGCCACAACAATTCAAAGCAAATAGCGGCGACCAAACTTGCCGCGGGTATCGTTAAGACCCAAGCGACCGCCATTCTTCCGGCAACGCCCCAACGCACGGCTGACAAACGTTTGGAAGAGCCCACCCCCAGAATGGCGGCTGAAATGACATGAGTAGTGCTGATCGGGGCCCCGAAGGAAGATGCCACAGAGATTACTCCGGCCGCCGATGTCTCGGCTGAAAAACCGTGAACGGCTTCAAGGTGGAAGATCTTATGACCCATGGTCTTGATGATCTTCCAGCCGCCTGTAGCCGTGCCAAGGGCCATGACAAGAGCGCAGCTCAGCTGGACCCAGAAGGGCACCCGCGTATCCGGAATCTGATGTCCGATGAAAAGCGCGAGCGTGATGATGCCCATGGTCTTTTGCGCATCATTGGTGCCGTGGCTCGTGGCCATGAAAGCCGATGACACGATTTGAAGCCTTCGAAACGCCTTGTTAACCTTTCGAGGGTGCGAATTGCGATAAATCCATGAGAGGGCCAGCATCATCAGGTAGCCCGCTACGAATCCCGCGAGTGGAGAAAGCACGAGCGGCGTCAAGATCTTATAAACGATTGAGTAAAAGTTGAGGGCTTCTGTTCCCTTATAGGCGAGTGTGGCGCCGATCAGCCCGCCGATCAGGGCGTGAGAGGATGAAGACGGCAGTCCCAGGTACCACGTCAGAAGGTTCCAAAAGATAGCGCCGAAAAGAGCGGCGAGAGTCAACGCTTGACAGCCTTTGATCATATCCGGATGGACGATGCCGCTGCCAACGGTATGCGCTACATGAGTGCCGATGAGCGCCCCGAGCAGGTTGAGCAGTGCGGCCATCATTACCGCCACTCCAGGTGAAAGGACCTTGGTGGAAACTACGGTGGCTATGGCGTTGGCGGTGTCGTGCGCGCCGTTGGTGAAATCGAACATAAGCGCCACGACGATGACGACCACGAGAAGCAGTGGAATTTCAAGCATTCTTGAGCACAATCCCTTCGATGGATTTTGTCAATTGCCAGGTTTTGTTGAACGCTTTGTCGATGCGGTCATAGACATGGGTCCACTTGATGATTTCCAGCACGTCGGCCGGCTCATAGGTGGGATTGTCGTAGAGCTCGCCAAGGCCGGTGAGCAAGAGCATTTCGCATTCCTTTTTCAACTGCTTAATTTGTGAGACGTTTTCAGAAACCTCTTTCCCGTGGCCCAGCTTGCCAAGCATAATTCCTATCTCAGTCACCATCTCCTTGATATCGGAAATCATTCGCTTGGCCGGAAAGCGCATGGAAGAGAGCCCGTAGACGCCAAGGCGGTTTGAAACTGATTGGATATGATTCAAAATGGCTTCCTGGGATGAGTTGATCTCGTGAATGTCCTCGCGGTCGATAGGGGTTATGAATGTGGTGGATAACTCGCGAAGAATAGTCCTGCTAAGGACGTCTCCTTCAGCCTCAAGCCGGTTGATCAGCTGGCATCGCTCCTCCAGTTCGGAGAATTCCACTGCAATCTTGTGGAGCACCGTCGCCGCATTCACGATGACGCGGTTTTGCTCGCGAAACAGTTCAAAAAACTTTGGCGACTTGGGGAAGAGACTGAATGACATGGTCCCTCCACGACCTGATAGATGGTTGATAGATTTGACCTGCCGGTCACGTAGCATAAACGGGAGCCCGCCCGCCGATCAATGTGAAACGTCCACAGAGGCAAAGGGCGAACCTCGACAACCTTTGTAAAGTACCACATGATCAGTAGGATTTAAATGGATTCTGCGCTCTCGTTCCGAGTAAGGGCAAAGAATGGGTAGAGCTTCCAACTTTCCAGAAATAAGCTCTATTGTCGGATTCCTTTACATTTATCGATTTCTCGAGAATGCTTTGAATATCAAGAGATTAAAGGTTTCTTGCCTTTGTTGGTGTTGGAATTCTTTGCAATAAAAAATACGGGAATTTGCCGGATTGGTTGAGGCTCAATTTAAACTCCATCCTATCATGCGATTATAATTCGATTATTTTGCTATAATCTTCTTTGTATATTCTTGGTATATAAGTTGCAATTCATTGTGTCCGATCGAGTGGGAGAGGTTGAAGTTCTGACTGCGTAACAGGAGGGTATGGGATATGAAGAAACTGATGATGGCCATTTTGATCGTGCTATTTGCCGCCGGTCTTGCAGGTGCAACAAGCATTGAGTTGATACAGAACGGTAATTTCAGTGGGGGTTTTGACGAATGGACAACTGAAGGGCCGGTATTGTCAGCTTCTGCTGGTCCACTGGCAATGTCGTATGGCATGAAGGGTGGTTACGCTCTTTTTGGATTATCCACTTCCAATAAAGAATCCTCTTTGTCGCAAAGTTTCAGCATCGCGGGGATGGACACTATTACTATCTCTTTTGATTTTGCCTTTCATTACAATGATATAAGTCTTTTTAAGACGGATGCCTTTATGGCTGTATACTCGCAGAGTAATCCTGGCGCAGAGATTACACTTCTAAAAGAAGAGAGCAACTGGAGCCTTTGGGGGGAGTGGATTAAATACACTTATAGTTCGGAAATCGATATCTCGGCTTCATCCGGAAGCATCGGAACCCTGAAGTTTGTCTTAATGGAAAATCCGGGCTTTGTCGATTCTTATGCCGGTATCGACAATGTTTCCGTACTTGGAACACCAGTTCCAGAACCAGGCACAATTATCCTCCTTTGTTCGGGGTTGCTTGCTATCGCAGGCTCTAACCTCAGAAAGAAACGAAGGAATAGTTGAACTTGGGCCTCTAAATTGTTCCTTGCTTCGACAAATTAGGTGGGAGAGGCGAAGGCAAGCAAAGAGCCCGAGCCTTTTCGAATTTACCGGCCACTATCTGGAATTCACCTATCGCCAGCTATGTCGTGAGCTCTGAAATCCCTTCAAAGTAGTCCAGGGATTCGGGATTCGCCAGAGCATCCCGGTTTTTGACCTCTCTGCGATGAACGATATTGCGCACTGCAAGCTCCACTTTTTTGCCGCTGATGGTGTAAGGGATGTCGGGAACAGAGATTATTTTCGCCGGGACATGTCGAGGCGTGGCGTTACGGCGAATGGCGGCTTTGATACTCCCAAACAGGTCTTCGTCAAGCTCGCAGCCTTCTCGCAACTTGACGAAGAGGATGATTCGAACGTCGTCGTTCCAGTCCTGACCAATCGCCAAGCTATCGAGGATTTCGGGGAAGCTTTCAACCTGCCTGTAGATCTCGGCGGTTCCTATGCGGACGCCGCCCGGATTGAGGGTTGCGTCCGAACGACCGTATACGATAACGCCCCCATGCTCGGTGATCTCTATGTAATCCCCATGGCTCCAAACCCTGGGAAAGGCGTCAAAGTAGGCGTTTCGATATTTTTGTCCGTCTGCGTCGTTCCAGAAATGGATGGGCATGGATGGGGCCGCAGCGCTGCACACCAATTCGCCTTTCTCTCCGATTACAGACCTGCCGCGCTCATCGTAAGCCTCAACTTTCATACCTAATCCCCTGCATTGAAGCTCTCCGGCGTATACCGGCGCCGTTGGGTTTCCGAGGGCAAAGCACGATATGATGTCGGTTCCCCCCGAGATGGAAGAAAGAACGATATCGCTTTTGATGTCTCGGTAGACGTATTCGAAGCTTTCTGCGGAAAGTGGGGAGCCGGTGGAAAGAACAGCCTTGAGGCCCTCCAGGTTGAAGGCGCCTTTCGGTTTGACGCCCGCTTTTTCAATTGCGCCAAGGTATTTGGCGCTTGTTCCGAAGATGGTTACCTGTTCGTCCTGCGCAAGCCGCCAGAGAGAGTTAGGGGAGGTATAAAAGGGCGAGCCGTCATAGAGGAGCGCGCGGGCGCCGAGCGCCAGGGAGCTTACGAGCCAGTTCCACATCATCCAGCCGCAGGTCGTGTAGTAGAAGATGGTGTCTTCCGGCTTTACGTCCGTGTGGAGGCTTAATTCCTTTAAATGCTGGACGAGCGTTCCTGCGGCGCTGTGAACGATGCACTTGGGAACGCCCGTTGTTCCGGAAGAGTACATGATGTACAGGGGATGACTTGCGGGAAGTTGCTCGAACGGCGCCTCGAGCGCTTCGTTTGCTGAAATGAAATCCTCGAAAAGGATTCCTTTGGGAACGCGCTCCGGGTCAGGGTTGGGCTCGGTGTAAGGAATCACTACCACGCGCTCGAGACTTGGAATTTCCTTTGCGATTTCTCCAATGGTAGAGAGGGAGTCGAACTGCTTGCCGCCATAGGCGTATCCGTTTGCCGTGAAAAGTACGCGTGGAGCAATCTGTCCAAACCTGTCCACCACGCCTTTGGCTCCAAAATCCGGCGAGCATGAGGACCAGACAGCGCCGATGCTTGTAGTCGCAAGCATCGCCACCACGGTTTCGATCAGGTTCGGCATGAAGCCCGCAACGCGGTCGCCCGCCTTGATTCCGATTCCTCGCAGAGAGGAAGCGAGACGGACAACCTGTTCGTAGAGCGCGGCATAAGTGATGCTTACGGTCGGCGCGCCTTCTCCCTTGAAGCTCAGGGCAATGCGATCATCCCTGCGTCGGAGCAAATTTTCGGCGAAATTCAGCCTCGCTCCTTCAAACCATCTGGCGCCGGGCATTCTGGTTACGTTGTCTACCACCCGGTCGTAACGCCTGCTGCATTTTACTTCCGAAAAGTCCCATATTGCTTCCCAGAATTGAGGAATTTCCTCGATCGACCACTGGTAGAGATCGTTGTAATCGGCAAAAGACTTGCCATAACGATCATTCACATAGAGCATGAATCGGCGCATATTGGAGCTTGCGACGCGCTCTTCGGACGGTTGCCAAAGCAGATTTCTCATCGGTTCCCCTTGTTCTCGATGAAAAGTAACAACGATCCAAATATTTATCCAGGGAAGAAGCGTGTTCTATCTGGGATTTACGTCATACAAGCCGATCGCATTCGGTGAGTAGCCCTCGAGCTCATCGGCCGATCTTCCCAGAACCTCGGCTACGTCAAAGATTTGCTTTCCTTCCTTTTGTTCCGAGAAATCCATGACCAAGCCCAGGAATCTCGACTGAGCGCCCCTCAGTTCGGATAATAAGATCAGACGGCGAATTTCCATCGCATTGCAGCGTTGCGTCAGGGAGAGATATCTAGCGAATAGCCCCTCCCAGGGCGCTCCCCATCTATTGATCCATTCCCCGTCGGCATCTCTGGCCTCCAACAGGGAGAGGGCGTCGTCTTCGGGATTGTCGCTCGTTGATGACTGTTCGATGATTTTTTCCATCTCGGACCAACCGGGTTGACGGTACAAAGAGACGGTGTCCTGACGGAGCTCTTCAAATCTACTGTAGAATTCATCTACTTGTCTGATTAATTGGTCGAGCGCGGCGTTTGCTTCCTCAAGCCTTATGCCCGCCTCGGGTTTTCGCATGGGAGCCGTTGCGCAGCCGATCAGGCTGATTGCAAGCAGAAAAGATGCTGCAAAGGTGCGTTTCATGAATATCTCTCCTCAATCAAGTATTTTGTAATTGCATACGAGCAAAAATAGAACTATTCGATCAAGCTGCGATTTGCAATATATGAATGTTACGGGTCGTGGGGAATGAAAAGCACTGGAGGACGGCGCGCCTCGCCGCCTCTTGCCGCTTAGGGCGCAAGAGCTTAAGAAGGCTGTGTTTCTTGACTCTTTCCAGTCGTAACACTAAGTTTTTGGATAACTATGCATTGTTTGCAAGGAACCTTAAGGAGAAAAGAATGAGGAAAGTTGAAAATGGCAGCTCTATAAAGATATGCTACACGGGCAGGCTTGAAAATGGCGAGGTCTTCGATCGCACCGATAGCTGCCAGCCTCTGGCTATTGTCATCGGAGCGGGAGAGATGGTCCAAGGCCTGGAAGATGCGCTGATTGGCATGGGGCAGAATGAGAAGAAGACGGTTTCGCTATCTCCTGACGAGGCGTTTGGCGTCAGAGACGAACGACTGATGCGGACCCTCCTGAGGTCAAACTTTCCCTCTGACTATCAGCCGGAGATAGGAAGCATTGTGGCTATGAAGACCCCGCATGGCGAGCAGCTTCCCGGCGTCATAACAGAGCTGGATGGCGAATATGTCAAGGTCGATTTCAACCACCCGCTTGCCGGTAAACCCGTTGTCTACGAAGTTGAAATTGCGGAGATCGCCGATCCGTCAGATCCTTTGACTTCTGCATGCGAATCCGGTTGCTGCTGCTCCTCCTGAATTTTTCCTCCCCTCAAAAAATAACGAACAAAGCCAATGCGAACAGCTTGGCTTTGTTCCCGCTTTTGCGCCGCTTAGCTGAATAGATTTACCGTGGAGCTTCCCTCTGTTCACTTACTCTCCGATGCGCCCTTTCAGTTTGATCACGAAGGGAGAGGGTTCCGTTGTTTCGGCATTGAAGCGCTTTGGGGTTGAAATGAATGCAGGAAGAAGATGAGACTCTTCAAAAGGCAAAGTTCATAGATGCCCGATCGCCTTATGGAAATATTCGTTCAGCCGTTGGCGGCGGTTACGCTGCGGAGAACTGTTCCGTATATAGCTTGCAACATATGGACTATTATTGACAAAGACCTCCTTGCTATCAATCTTTATAGTTAGATATGCGGATTTTACGAGTGTCTATTACCGAGTTTGAAGCTTTCAGACTTTTTCATGAGCATGGAGCTGATACCATAGATGGAGGTTAAGTCATGTTTCTATCCTGGGCATTGATGTTTCTTGTTGTGGCTATAATCGCGGGTGTATTTGGATTTACGGGAATTGCCGGAACTGCGGCGTGGATTGCGCAGGTGTTGTTCGTCGTTTTCCTCGTGGCGTTCCTGGTGTCGCTATTCTTCGGTCGTCGAACGCCACCGGTAGCCTGACGAAATTAAAATGAAGGGCTCTGGAAGCAACCCCCCAGAGCCCTTCTGGAAGCGCGCTTCGAAGCGGTCAGGCGTTAGTTTTTTTCACAAAGATTTTTGCGCCGGGATGTAATGCGCCGCCGAGCCCAATCCGGAATCCGCGCTCGTCTTCTATGACGATATCGCCTTCTTCCGCAGCCTTGTATATGGCGTAGTCATAAGCAATGAGAGCGTGCTTGACTGCCATTCCGCGATAGATGGAGACAGCTGCTCCGTTAACGAATACTGTAATTTTGTCGGCCATTTATCTTAGGAAGCCTATCCTGTTCTCAAGCTTTGGATTTACGGGAGAATTAGCCTCAAGATATTTTATGAAAACGTCTCTAAGGTTGTCTCCGTATAGAATGTTCTTGCCCTCTTTCAGCGCGTCCAGCCCGTCTCCGCCCGCAGCCATGAAATCATTTACCGTAACTCTATAGTACTTTGCAGGGTCTAGAGGCTCATCCTTGATCGTTGCTTTGACAACTCTCGATCCCACGGGCTTTTTGATGTCATATTCCACCGATATTCCAGAGACCTGCACAATCCTGCGCTCCATAAGGGCGTTCTTTTCCAACGTTTCCAGTATATGACTTCCGGATAGGTCCATGGTGACAAGGATATTGTCGAAGGGAAGAACGCTATAGGCTCCTTCAAGCGTTACCTTTCCTTTTGGAAGGTCCGCCCTTATTCCTCCCCCATTTTGGAGGGCGATGTCTGAGCCCGTGGCTTGGCGCATGCTGTCCGCAATAAGGTTTCCTATGTTCGACTCATCGAAATCGCTCCTCATCAAGTCGACCGATGTTGCGCCGATTTCTTTGGAAAACTCTTCCTTGATCTGGTCGTTATACCTGGCGACGATTCGTGACGCCTCCTCGTCGAAAGGAGCCTCAGGGGCGGCGGAGACCAGCTTCAACGCATTCCTTTTTGTGTGCTCGATTATCTTATTGGCGCCGGGTTCGATCAGAAGCTCGAGATCTCCCAGGTACAAGCCATAATAGCCCGCCTGGGCAATGATGACCCCGTTTTCCACCAGTGGGTCGGACACGACGGTGTGGCTGTGTCCGCCAACGATGATATCGATGCCGCGCACGCGGCGGGCGAGATCTCTGTCCGCTTCCAATCCAAGATGAGATAGCACGATTATCAGGTCTGCACGCTCGCTTTTCACTTGCTCGATCAACCCGGGCAGGACTTCAACCGGGTCGGACACGATCAGGCCGGCGACATTGGAAGGCTTGGTCGCAATTGGAGTCTCAGGGGTGGTCAGGCCGATGACGGCGATCCTCAAGCCTTTTCGCGAAAGGATAGTGTAAGGCTTGACTCCGGGAAGATACTCTCCTCTGACGTCTTTGATGTTTGCCGAAAGGAACGGGAATGCAGCCGAGGACCGAAGCGCCTGCAGGGTCTCCTGCCCCCAGTCGAATTCGTGGTTGCCCAGGGTCATTGCATCGAACCTCAGGTAATTCATGATCTCTATTACAGGCTGACCTTTGAAAACATTTGAAAGCGGGGTACCCTGGAACATGTCGCCGGCAGAAAGGAGTAAGGTTCCATCAGGATTTTCGCTCCTTGCCGTCTCGATCATTCGAGCCAGGTATGCGGCGCCGCTCGAGGGAGTGTTTTCGTTAACGCTCTTTTCTATGTAGGGAAGCACTCGGCCATGGGTGTCGTTTACGTGGAGAATCGTGATGTGCGCGGGCTGCTCGGCGGCGCACACCGCAAAAATCGGCATGAGAAGAAGGATTAAAAAAGGAGGAAATGCTTTCAGAAATCTTTTCATGCAGACGACCTCCCTAATGTCGGTGCGAGGCGCGCAAATTGGCGCTGTTGGTCTAGAGCAAATCCGGTCCTCTCCGATCGCGGCTCTCCCGGCCCCTCGGATCGGACCTCATACATCGCGGCTTCAGGTGAAGCTTCGTCCTGAAGCTGCAAAGATCATGGCGTGGACAGTACCATTCCGGAGGACTAAACGCCAGCGCCTTTTGCGTGGCTTTCGCAAGCTACGCATTCTCCCTTTTTAACCGGGGTCTGAATTCGAAGGCAACCGTTCTGCATCAGGTACTCGATCACTTCGCGGGGTATGTTATCAAGGCCCAGCAATTCTTCAACCGCGACCTCTCCCTGCTCCAGACGACTCAGCAATCGGTTGTGGAATCTTGTCCGCGTCGAGCGTTGGTGATAGTCCCGATAAACCAGCGCGGAGCCCAGAAGGGCTATGACGCCCATCATGAGCCAGAAAATCCAATGCTCGATATCGACGTGAAAAGCATCGAGGGAAAGCTTGGTTCCTATGAAGAAGATGAGCTGGTATGCTAAATCTTCCAGCTTTGGAAGCTTTTCCAAGACCTTGACAAGAAAGCCCGACACCATCCTCAAAGAGATCATGCCAAGAATGCCGCCAATCCATACGACAAGCAGCTTATCGCTCATGGCGACCGCCATGGTGATGCTGTCGATGGAAAACGCCACGTCGGTGAGCTCCACCATGGCGACGGTTTTCCAGAAGCTGCTTGCCGTCGTTGGCCTCAGTTGATGAGCATCTTCCTTATAGAAGAAGAACATGTGCTTCATGGCGAGATAGATGAGATATGCGCCTCCGATGAGCTTAAAGATCATCAATCGCATCAGGTAAGTCGCGAAGACGAGCGCCGTGAAGCGGAAAACGAAAGCGCCAACGATCCCGTAAGTAAGGGCCTTTCGCTGTTGATGCTTGGGAAGGGTGCGAACCAGGATTGCGAGCACCAGTGCATTGTCGACCGAAAGGATGCTTTCGAGTATGGCCAGAGTGGCAATGGTCAAGGCGTCGGTGACGCCAAAAGAATGGAATTCGTTGACGAGCTCCGTAAGCAGTCCGCTTTCCATCTGCTCCCCTCTACTTCTGCTCCCTCGAGTTTTCCATATCGGGCTCTCTCAACCGGGCTCTGCAGTGAGGGCATTGATCCGGGTCCAAGATTACGCCGAGGTAATACCTGTCGTGACCTTTAATGACCTCGGAGCAAACCGGGCACCGGTACTGCAAAAAGCCTGTAATAGCGAAAATGACGCCTGCCACGAACTGAGCCAGCGCGAGAGCGTACCACCCGTTCTTGCCGATGCCGAAAAGTATCGGATAGCTGTCCGAGAGTTGCAGGAGAGCAAGGCTCAATGCGATCAAAATCATGCAGAATCCGAAGTTATGGAGCATTCGTTTTCTGCGGCGCTGGAATTCGGTGATGATGTTCTCTCTCGATGAGCTATTCATTTGCTCCCCTTTATTGCGGCTAATGCGCCGCTGGTCGTTGACAAGCCGGCGGCTCCGCGCCAAATTACTCGCTATGGGTGGAATGAAGAACCTTCTGTCCAGTATGCGGGTCAACTCGCTTTAGACTCAAACCGCTTATAGCCGCCCATGACGGAAGGTCGCAATGAAGCATAGGAATAGTAAGCTAACAAGCGGCTAAGAAGCAGATCTTTCTTGGCTTCTGCCCCCTGAGCTCCATCTTCTCGTATAGGCATGTGAGTCACTCCCGCAGGAGGCGCGACCCTGCTGATCTTTTTTGCGGGACGTGGTTAATCTAAGCCGGATGAAAGGCAGGCGCAAGCAGGAAGGCGGAAATCAACCCTGTCGTCGAATATGGAAGCGCGCTCGAAAGTTGAACGCGCCCGTCTCGGCGCGTCCTAAATGATCGGGAGCAACCATGGGCAAACATCTTGTATTGGCAGGGGCCGGGCATGCGCATATGACTACGCTGGTGAATCTTCGCGACTATATCGAAAAAGGACATCGGGTTACAGTCATAAGTCTCTCCGAATACCATTACTATTCAGGTATGGGACCGGGAATGCTCTCGGGCTTCTACCGCCCGCGGGAGATCCGGTTTCATATCAAAAAAACTGCGGAAGATCGCGGTGCTCTGTTCATAAAAGATAAGGTAGTCAGGATTGCGCCTGAGGATCGTCGGTTGATTTTAGCTGGCGGCGGCGAGGTCTTTTATGACGTCGCTTCTTTCAACACCGGAAGCGGGGTTCCCGTTGAGCCGCTTGCAGCGCCGAACGAGAGGGTCATTCCAGTTAAGCCCATAATCAATCTTTATCATGCGCGCCTCTCCATAATGAAGGAAATCAAGGAAAAAGAGCTGCAAATTGCTGTTGTCGGCGGAGGGCCGGCCGGAGTTGAAATAGCTGCAAATCTCTGGAAGCTCGTTGCCGACAGCGGCGGAAGGGCGCGGATATCCCTGATCGGTGGAGAGCGGCTTCTAAAGGATGCTCCGCAGAGCGTCCGCCGCTATGCTATTGAATCGCTGACGGCGAGAGGCGTTGAAGTTCTTGAAAGTGTCAGGGCCGAATCGATCAAGGATGGACGCATCTCGTTGCGGGACGAGGAGAGCTTGCCCTATGACTACGCGTTCATTGCAACAGGGGTGCGGCCTTCTTCGCTTTTTAGAGATTCCGGCCTTCCTTCGGCCTCTGACGGGGCAATGATCGTCGATCGGCATCTTCGCTCCATCGCTCGCCCGGAGCTTTTCGGCGGCGGGGACTGTGTCGAGTTCAAAGGTCATTCCCTTGCAAAAGTGGGCGTCTATGCAGTCCGGGAAAATCCCATTCTCCATTACAACCTCATGGCTGTTCTCGATGGGAGGCGCCTCGAGGCTTTTGACCCTGGCGGAAGCTATATGCTGATAATGAACATGGGGAATGGAAAGGGCATTGCCTGGAAAAATAACTGGGTGATCGAGGGCCGCATATCTTTTCTCCTGAAGAATTACATAGACAAACGCTTCATGAGGAAATTTCAGACGTCTGGAGAGCTTCAGGAATCAAACGAAGAATAGATGACGCCTCAGGGCAATCGCATCAAATTGGACTCAACAGAAGGTTTCCAGAGGTTTGCGAACCACTGAATATTGAAGCGTGGAATCGGGTAGGAGGAGGGGGCACCCGGCATTCCTACCGCGACCTATTGCAAAACACATAAGCATGAATATAATAGCTCACAAGATTTTCGGGACCAGACGGCATCTACAGATGCTGTAGGCGTTCGAAAAGGCCTATCTATGTTCCGACCTGGGATAGCGAGCCTCACCAACATTAAACCTTGAAAGGAGCCATTATGAAAGTACGTTTTTTTTCCATAGCCCTTCTGCTCATGCTTGCTTTGATCACTGCCGCATGCGGTACAAACGAGAAAACTGTGGTTGATGACACGGCTATCACCGCTGCCGTTAAGACAGACCTCGCAAGCGACGTTGCTTTGAAGAGCATTGCGACGATCGAGGTAAACACAACGAATGGCGTCGTGACTCTGGCTGGGCAAGTGCCCAGCGCCCAGGAGAAGAGTGCAGCCGAGAAGGTCGTCAGGTCAGTGAATGGTGTGAAGGACGTCAAGAACAACCTACAGGTGCAAACAAAATAGCTGTCAACCATTGAAACAGTATAGGCATGGTACCTCCAATAGCGGGAGGGGGAGGCGCAAGAATCGAGACCAAGCGCTCGGAATGAGGGCATTAAAAGAAAGCAAGTCCATACAAAACCGTAACCCCTCCCGGAAAACGGGAAGGGTTTTTTCTTATGGGATTGCTTTGATAATGGATGAAGAGGTTTACCGAACAATCACTGGGTTTTGAATTTCTTCGTAATTCCCAGCCTTGTCATAGGCTCTCACCGTGAAGGGATGTACACTTTTGTCCACCCCTTCCGGGATTCGGAAACGTGTTTGAGTTCTGGCTTTTTCATAAATCCTCCCTTGGAAGTAGATCTTGTAATAGCTCACACCCACATTCATCTTTGGCCTGGTATTTCAGCTTCGTAAGCAATTGGGCAACTACAGGGCGCTCATAAACTGAGCAGGCTGCTCCGGCGTGAGATTCTGAGGAAGGAAGGCTTTGTAGTCATCCTCATTCTGAACGTAAGGGAGCTTTTCAAAAAGATGGCGAAGATACTGATACTCGATGATCAAGTTTTTTTGTTCGCCGGTTATGCAGCTTTTGCTTGACAAGCTACCATGCGGCTTTAGCTCTTATGTAAAAAGGGGTTGCAATCCAATGAACAACAGAAAGCCCCACTTCGAGATGTTTGTTCCGAAAGAGACATGAGCCAAATGGCGACCGCATCAAGGTTTATGGATGTCAAGAAAAAAGCGTCTCTTCTGCAAATTGAAAACTTGATAATCGAGTGATAGCTGTCGAAACATGTAGGAAATATATCGGCCCAACTGTGAAATGATTTTGGGAGAAGACAAGGCTTGGCCTTTATGGAGATCTTTCTTCAAGACCTTCACCTATCTTGGGTTTCGGCTTTTTACTGCAATGCTGGAAAGTTCATGCATTTTAGCGTCGATGTGAGAGAGTCCACCAGTTTTTGCACATTTTGAGATTGCTCGTGAGATCTTTTGGGTAGATCCGGAAATACCCTTACACCCCACCTCATTGTGAAAATGAAACCGCCACACTGCCCCATCCGATGAAAACATAGTTCCATCAAGCATATGGCAGCACGCAATGCTGGGCATTCAGCCTTGGCATGCGCCTTGCTTTTATGTATCGCAACGACAGCGACTGGCGCAAAAAAGCCTGCGGGTGTCAGCGCTGATCGGAGCATCAGCAGCATTTTTTCAATGTGTGGATTATGGCAATTGAATGGATTTTCCAAATAGAGAAGGAAAAGAAATGAATAAGATCGCTTCTATGGTTGGTGTGGGCGCTATGGTTATCTCCCTTGGCCTTGGCTCGGCTTTTGCGCAGCAGGCGACAACCGCTCCCACGAATACCCCACCGACTGCGGCAGAGAAGGATAAAGCCCCAAAGCCCGATATGACGAAGGCTGATCCCATGAAGGCCGCAGAGGCCAAAGCGGGTGTCGAGGTGAAGCCTGAAAAGGCTGGCGTCGAGATGAAGAAGACCGCTGATCCCGTAAAGGGAGAAGTTGATAAGGCTGCAACTGAAAAGCCAGCGAACGACAAGACAGCTGACAAAAAGGTTGTGGGCGAGAAGGACGTGAAGGCTGATCCCGCCAAGACTGCCGATACCGTGAAAAAGCTTGATGAAGCGAAAAGTGTAAAGCAATAGCATCGGGCTAAAGAGCAACAAAAAGAAAAGCCCTGTTTCGGGATCATTCGGAACAGCGCTTTTCTTTGCTGTAATCTTTATAAATCATCGCGTTTTTTCATCTATATCCGTGACTGGATGATTGGCAATTCCTTTGAGACCCGCTGGGACTGAAGCCTTCCCTCCCAATTGGAATGCAGGGTATAAGGCGTAGTTAATAATTATCCCAGCTATAAATTTGTCCACATCCCGCAGCAGATTGACTATCCAGTCTGCATTACAATGCCGGAGAGCGCAGGGCCGGGGTAGATAAGGTTCAGAAATCCCAAGCCCCCTCGTCCTTCCTCCCCGCCACAGCGTCTGGTCCATGCTGAGGATTTGCTATGGAGGAGAATGGGCTCATGTCCCTGGTGAGGAGTATTCATGCAGTCAAAAGGAAAGGCAGAGGTACTGCAGGTGAGTTTCGACGATAGGAAAAGCAAGCTTTCCGTTATCTTGTACGAAGAATACGGAAGGTCTTCCATTTTGGTTTTGACCGGTCTTCTTTTCTTATGCTAATTATAATTGGTTATGAAAAGAACAAATTTTTTCAAACGATCATCTGGAGGGTTCCGGCTGCGATGTTTTCCTGAGCGCAAGCGGCGTTTAGGCCGAAAGTTAACGGGTGTCCTCCTTCTTGTGATCCTCATCATCTCTCCCTGGCCAAAGTCGCTTTTTTTTCCTGTTGTTCCGTATCCGCCCGAAGAGTCCCACAGAACAGGATCGAGTGCTCCTGCATCTCAGGAAGAATCTGCCAAATCTGCAATAAAACACTATGTCGTGCAGTCTGGCGACACTCTTTATGCCATCTTCAATGCGCTCGATCTTCCGGTAGAATGCTTGGCTCAATGCGAGGGGGCATGTGCTGACTTTTCAGAACTCAACCAACTGCAACCGGAAGATGAGCTCACAATCTTTATTGATCAGCGGGAGCAGGCACCTTTCAAGTTCATTTATTCCTCAGTGGATGGTTTAACTTACACGTTTTTCAGAGAGGGACCCGGATGGGCCTGTGAAAAGGATGATGCTCAGCCCCTGGTCAGCTATCGAGCGGCAAGCGGGACAATCGCAGACAACCTTTATGACTCCTGCATTCGCAGCCAGGTACCAGCAGCCCTTATAATGGACCTTGCCGATCTCTTTGCATACGATATCGATTTCAATGCCGATATCCAGAGGGGCGACACGTTCTCATTGTATTATGAAGAGCAGACGAGGAACGGGAAAGTGATACAATCGGAGCCGATTTTGGCCGCTCGAATGGTGATAGGAGGTAGGAGCCGTGAGGCTTTTTTCTATGAGCTTCAAGATGGCTACAAAGGTTACTTCGACGAGGATGGACGATCTTTACAGAAGCTCTTCTTGAAGGCTCCCCTCAGCTACAGTCGTATCAGCTCGACTTTCACATACAGAAGACTTCACCCAATACTCCGGATTTTTCGCCCTCATCTCGGTATTGACTATGCCGCCCCTCAAGGGGCTCCCGTCAGTGCTCTGGGAAGCGGCACCATTACCTATTTAGGCCGGAGAGGCGGTTTTGGCCGTTACATAGAAGTCAGCCACAATGCCACCTACAAGACCGCTTACGGACACCTCAACGGATTTGCCAAGGGGCTGCGGAAAGGGAGTAAGGTCCTCCAGGGCGATGTAATCGGATATGTTGGAACCTCGGGGTTGGCAACCGGTCCCCATCTGGATTTTCGCTTCTTCAAAAACGGGAAGCCCGTGAACTTTCTTGCCACCGATTTCCCTCATGCTCGGTCCATACCAAAGTCTTTACGGTCGGACTTCGAGAGAAAAAGACAAGTCTATGCGGATGCATTAGATGGGAAGCGCTTCGCCCATAGTCAAAAGAATAATCCATTAAAAGAGCCTGAGCTGAGACAGAATTAGTATGGGATTTCTAAAATGCTGTCGCAGCAAAACCGGAAGAGCAATGCCGATGCTTCAGGCCGGAGGCCCAGATGGAAAGAGGCCTCCGGCTCTAGAATATTCTCACCACCGCTACATGTTCATAAGCCTTCTAATCCGCTCTTCCATGGGCGGGTGTGTGCTGAAGAACCGCATCACGCCATCGCCCCGGAGGGGGTTCACGATGAACATGTGAGCTGTTGCGGGATTTGCGTGCATGGGAGCCCTCTCAACCCCGAGGTGCAGCTTGTGGAGTGCACTGGCAAGGTATCTAGGATTCCCGACAAGCCTTGCTCCTCCCTCATCAGCCAGGTACTCGCGAGACCTGGAGATGGCGAGTTGAACGAGTGTTGCAGCAATAGAGGCGATAATGGAGAAGATGAAGGTTCCGATAATGCTTCCACCCCCTTCTTCATCGCTTCTTCCTCCTCCGAGCAGGGCTCCCCACTGAGCCATAGAGGCAAGCATGCTTATGGCTCCTGCAAAAGTCGCTGCAATGCTCCCAATAAGGATATCCCTGTGCTTTACGTGCGCCAACTCATGTGCGAGAACGCCCATGAGCTCGTTTCGATCCAGGATGCGAAGGATTCCCGTTGTGACCGCAACGGCCGCATGTTCCGGGTTCCTTCCCGTTGCAAAGGCGTTTGGCGTATCGCTCTCTATGATGTAGACCTTAGGCATCGGAATACCCGCCCGAATGGAAAGCTCACGCACCTTCCCGTAGAGCCCCGGGGCTTCCCTCTCGCTCACCTCTCGCGCATGGTACATGGCGAGCACCATCCGGTCGCTGAACCAGTAGGCTCCGAAATTCATAACGGTTGCCATGACAAGTGCTATCATCATGCCGCTCTTGCCTCCCAGCGCACCTCCCGTGAAAACGAGGAGGAGTGTCAGCACGGTCATGAAAAAAGCAGTCCTCAAGGTGTTCATGTATCTTGGTCTCCTTACAAAGCTCGCTATCGATCCGCCTGATTGATGGCGGAAAGCTGCCACCTGGGTGACCCGATATCGCGGCAAAATGTCCAATACTCCTGGAACTTGACAGGATTCATCTTGTCTCCTTCCACTATCTGGCGGGTTGCGGCATCCACGGTGTAATCGAGCAGGTTTGCCGTAAAAAGGACCGTTATGTAGTCCTTCCCGACTTCCTGCCATGCTTCCGCAATCTCCACCTTCCGGATGGCGATGTTCTCTAGGTGGTTGATCACCCCCCTTTGCTGCATCGACTCGAATTCCTGGTGGAAGAAATCGACCATCTCACGAGAGAGAACAGATTCGATTCCATCGACGCTTCGGTTCGTCCAACCTGCTTGAATGCGGAAGAAGAGGTCCTGCACGGTTTCCTTGAACTTATCTTCTTCAAAATCAGGGTCCTGGCGCCTGATCTGATCGAGCCCTCGCTCCAGTTCCCCATAATTGGGACCGAGCTCCTGAGCCGGGGTCGAACCATATGGAGTCCCCTGATAACTTGCGTAATTATCTGGCTGGGGAGAACCTCCATCGGCATAGTAGCCCGTCACGGCTGCATTCTGCATGCGCCGCTTCCTAAAGAACCTGTATGCAAGATAGAGGAGCAGCCCAATGAGGGCTATCTCGATAAACCCTATGCCCCCTCCTGCAGCACCGCCCGGTGATGCATGGCCTGTACCGCCGAAAAGGAGACTTCCCAGCATCCCGCCTGCAAGTCCTCCAGCCAATCCCTGCATGAAGGGGCTGCGGCTAAAAAAACCTCCCGATGGCTGAGCTGGACTGGCGGGAAGAGGGTTCCTCCCGGGTGTGCTCATACTGGGCGAGCTTTGGGAAGGCGTCTGAGGAGTAGAAAAGTTTTTGCTTCCACGGCTTCCAGACGAGCGCCCACCTCCAGCTCTTGCCCAAGCTGTGGACTCCATGTAGCTGGCGATCCCAAAGAAAAACAGCGTTGAAAACACAAGCACCAAGGACATCTTTTTGCTCATCTTTGTGGTTCCTCTCATTTAAGGTTTCCATCTTCCCGGATACGTTACGACCCATGTTGCGTCCAGGTCCCGCAAGGAAGTTTCATCCGGGATTGTCTGTGCTGACTGCGTCAGAAGAACATGCTTCTTACGCGTTCTGTAGTCCCTACCTGTGAATCGTTAACCTTTCTCCGTTTTTCGAGGGTTCCGGCCCGAGCGAATTGTATTCTGATATGATTCTTAGAACCGTTCCCTCCGATAATCCCGTGTGCAATGCTATTTCCGAGGCGGGTCTCGGATTGACCAAGGCGTTGTAGATCACAAGCCACTTTTGCACCCGAAAGAAGCCTCCGTTCATCTGCATTCTCATCTTCACCTCATCGGGTGAGAGGTGACCGGCTACTCTTACTGATTCTCTCATACATTCCTCTTCGATGGAGTATTGGGTACGACCATCCGCTTTTCTTGCCTCCCGACTTGGTCCGGGATGCAGACAGTATAACGAGAAGAGGCACATCATCGAGCCTCCTTTTCATGTGTATCCACTATAGTGCAATAGAGCTGCCAACGGCCCCTATACTAAGAAAGGCCTGAGGATTCGCTGAGCCAGGGACGGTAACCAAGAGTATCCTGTTAGGGATTGAACATTTTGTTCAATCTGAAGAGACATTCTTTTCAATTGTTGAACGACTCTTTCAAGGCACACCCGGAATCAGTTCCATAGCTCCGCGACTGTTTTGCACTTGGTCGTTCAAACAAGATTAGCTGCTGCCATAAGAAAATCAGATCTGTATGGACCTCAAAAGATGGGCCGGACTGGAACTCCTTTCCTTGGCATGATCTCTGCTGGCCCTCCATGTTCGCAATGGAATTCCCTCGCTGGTTTGCAGGGAAGTCTGAGACAGGAATTTGAGATTATGTGGCTGGAGAAAACGAGATGAGTGAAGGAAAATCAATGGAGGCAAGTTCGGAAGGATACGGTAGAAAGTTTGAATTCATGACTGCTCTTACCCTTGCTGTTTTCGCAGCCATCCTTGCCATTACAGACCTTGGAGGCGGCAGATACGGTGATGATGAAATCATAGGAACGAACGAGAAGGCCAATATCTACGACTGGTACCAGTCAAAGAGCGTAAAACAGAGCCTCCTGGAAGGTCAAAGGGATCTGGTTCAAACTCTCTTGAGCTCGGGCTCCATAAAGCAAGATCAGATTTCCCCCCTGGAAGCCCTGACGGCGAAACTCGATGAGGACATTGCCCGTTACAAGAAAGAGAAGACCGAGCTTTTGGTTGGTTCGGCAGCGGTGGGCAAGGAAAACTGGGCTCAGGACATTGACGGGGAATTGGGAAGGGTGATCGGAGCCAAAGAGTGGGAGAAAAAGCTGGATGTACTCGGTCGAGCCGGAGACAAGTTCGATCTGGCCGTGCTCTTCTTGCAGCTTTGCCTGGTTGTTGGCGCCGTCTCTCTCGTATTGCAGGAAGACAGGCTCAAGCTTGCTTTCTTTTGCGGAATGGTGCTCCTGGGAGGTGTTGGCTTTTTCTACTCGCTGCAGGCATTCTTTGTGGCCGTCTCCGCCTGATAAAGAAGAGAGACTCTTCGATCGGTGTGCCTGCAACCTGAAAGCGGCTTTTGAGCCATATCCGCCCCTGAATGCTTGGCGTCCGAGGTTTGGAGCTCATTGAGCAAGGGACGACACCGGATGGGAAGCCTTTGTCGGCAGTCTTTGGAAAAGTATCAGTCTATCAATATTTCTGTTTGTCAAGCGTCTCTGAGAGGGAGATCATGGAAGAATTAAGGCAACTGCTGTTGAGTATGTGAAGATTGATCCTGACGCTGTTGATTTTTTTGTACTTGGAGGCTGCAGCCGCGACTCCTCTATGGACCTTCTTCGCCGTGACCTCGACCGTTACCCCGAATACAGTCTCATTTTGTATGATATGGACTCACAGGGACTATTCGCCCGGGATTGCTTCCATAGTTACCGGTTGCTTTATCCTGATGTGAGAAAGCATACAAGCGAAGGCCGCGCCCCGGAATTGTCCCAACAGGTTACAGACTGGGTGAAGTTCACAAAGACACTTATGAGAAGTACCTACCGGCCCTGGGCATGGTCGTGCTTGCCAAGAAGAAAGACGGTACAGTCGAGAGCGCCATCCAGCCACCAGCCTTCCAGTACGTGGGAGATCCCCGTTTTGGACAGTGGCAAACCGATAGCCGTGGCAATCAGGTCTGGGCTTGTCTTGCAACATCCATGGTCCTCTCCGAGGTCATAGACGAAATCGGCGACGCTTTTGAGAGTCGCGGACGCCGAATCCATTACAGCGACTGGCAGGAGTATCGGAAAGCGACCGGTAAGGGCTTCCCCTACTTCGGGAAAAGGAACGACCGGGGAAGACCTCAGTTCGGGAGCGAAGCAACGGTAACCCGCAAGAGCGGTTCAGGTTTTATTGAGCGCCAGCAGGCACGCATGGGGGAGTGGAAGGAATCGTTTGCCAGGAAAGTAAAGTCCCGAATGGGACGAACGAAGGTTTCCGCAAGCCGCCTTACCGGCTGAGATTTGAGCGGAAGTCGCAGCTTTGGAAGAAAACAGGGCTCATGGAGGAGGCAATGTATATAGGCACCCTCCGTTTAGGGATCATCTACCTCGTAGCAGCTTTTGTTCTTCTTGTACTGGGAAAATACTGTTTCGATCTCATGCATCGGAGCTTCATCGTCAAAGAAGAATTCATAGATCGGGATAACGTGGCACTGGAGCTGGTATTGTGCGGTTATCTAATGGGTCTCATGCTGGCCGTGGGGGGAGCGCTTGCCGGCCCATCGATCTCTCTTATGCAGCCAACGTCGGTAATAGTCGTCCTGGCCGATAAACTGATATACCACCCGCGGCGATTGCCTACTTATGCAGGCCCTCTGGCCTGTACAACCACGACCAGACTGCCCTGCGTGCCTTTGCATACTTGAACCAAACTGTGCAGGGAGTCCAGCAACTGACCGAGGGCATCTCGAGCGTGGTTTTCCCTATCCGTCCTAGATACGTCTGCACGCAACGCCGTGATCTTGCAGAGGGATCAGCAGGCGAGTGTCAGAACCCTGATCATGAATAGTTTTTCCTCTCTAAAGCGTCAAGAGGCAAGCTACATTGATAGATATTCCATAAGAAGGGCAGCAACGGGCATTCAATCAAAAGAATCTATGATAAATTTCCGCAATGGCTAGAAACAATTATTATATCCGCCATGTGGATGCCTTGAGGAGAAAGGCCGTTCCCTCTATCGTGTTCATCGGTTTACGTGCCAAAACGTAAAGAAAGTGGCGAGGGCGACCGTCGCCCATCCCAGGCGATCAACGTAGCGGTGTAGGAGCGCCTCCATGCGTGTCCCGCCCCACGCCATCAGACCGGCCACCAGGAAGAATCGCATGCCCCGTCCGACAATCGAGGCGAGGGCAAAGGGCAGCAGCATCATCGACAGAGCTCCGGCGGCGATCGTGAACATCTTGTAGGGAATCGGCGAGAAGCCGGCGATGAATACTGCCCAGATCCCCCAGTGCTCGAACCACTCGACTGCAGTTCGATAGGCCGGCCAGTACCGGCTTTCCTGCAGCCAAGGCAGAATCAGGTCCAGGGCAAAATACCCGATGGCATAGCCGAATAAGCCTCCTGCCACGGAAGCCAGCGTCGTCAGCAGAGCAAGACTCCAGGCGCGGCGGGGATGGGCAAGGCACATCGGCGCCAGCATTATGTCCGGCGGAACCGGGAAGAAGGAGGACTCGGCAAAGCTCAATCCTCCCAGATACCAAGGTGCGTGCGGATGGCGGGACCAAATCATGGCTCGCCTATAGAGTGGTGAAAAGAGTTTCATGTGAATCACCGGTCCAATTGAGATTCCGTTCGTCATGTGGTCTGAGTTTGAAGCGTTCGAACACCTAGCTTCGAACTATTACGCAATTTACAGCTACAAGAATTTTGAAAAACAACCTCGTAAAACTTTCTCCGCAAAAACCCAGAAACAGTAGGCCCATCTTAGTGTGGGTCAAAGGCATATCCGGAGCCAAACCGCAAAAATCCCACATGCTGAGAGCAGGAGGGGAGCCTCCTGCACCCGAAGGGGTGACTGTGACCGAATGTGGCCTGTCTCAGGTCACAGGCACCCCGTCTACCTGTTTTTTAGCTGATTGCAAAGGGAAGACGGACAAACCTCATCGCTGGGCCGTCGTTTCCCCGCCTGCGGTTTCAGTGTGTCCCATGAGATAGCGGAAGAATTCCGCATCGCTATCGAGTACCAGCACATCCTCTGAGCTGAGGAGTTTCTTGTAGGCCTCGAGCCTTCGCGTGAAGGTGTAGAACTCGGGGTCCTGCTTCAGTGCCTCGGCATAGACTGCAATGGCCTGTGCGTCCCCTTCACCCCGGATGCGCTGAGCCTGCTCCCGGGCATCTGCCAGGATAACCGCTCTCTCTCGCTCGGCTTCGGCCCTGATGCGGGCTCCACGCTCCTCGCCTTCAGCTCGGTATCGTGACGACTCCCGCTTGCGCTCGGCCTCCATGCGCTTAAAGACACTTTCCTGTACGGCGGGGGGAAGGTCGGCTCTCTTGATTCGCACATCCATTATGTGGATTCCGAAGCTCTCGGCCTGTTTGCGAGCGGATTCGGCGACCTTTTCCATGATCTGCTCGCGCTTATCGGCAATAACGTCTTCTAGGTTATGAACGGCAAGCTCCCGGCGCAGTTCGGAGAGGACGATATCGTCCAGACGGGCCTGTGCTCCCATCTCCGTCCTGACCGAGATGAAGAAGCGCAAGGGGTCTGTTATGCGCCACCTCGTGACGTGATCGACAACCGCTCGTTTCTTATCGAGGGTGAGATACTCCTGGGAGAACGCATCGGAGGACAAGAGCCGACGCTCCAGATACATTGCTCTTTGGATAAAAGGAATCTTAAAATGCAATCCTGCCTCGCTGATGGTGCGTTGGTATTCACCAAACTGGGTAATGACAGCCTGTTTGGACTCATCGAGCACGACCATGCTCTGGCTGAAGAGAAAGCCCAGGACAGCCAGTGCCCCTACGATGATAGAAAATGGGAGTGACCTTTTATTCATCTCTCGCATCGCTTGAAACCTCGTTTATCGAGCCCTTTCGGGCTGAGTCTTAATGAGTTCGCCCAGTCCTGCATCGCGTTTGAGGGCTTCTCCCCTTTCTCCCGCAACCTGTACTCTCTCGATATTGGGATGATCAGGTGTGGAAGCCGTCTGTACGCCTCGAAGGGGCAAAAACGGCTGCGCCCCGCTATCGGCTCTCTTGCTCATGAGCACTTTATTGGCTTTGGAGAGAATCTCCTCCAATGCTACGATGTGCATTCTCTCGCGGGTTACATCTGGAGCCCTTTGGTATTCCTCGAGCACCTTGGTGAAGCGGCTGGAATCACCACGAGCCCTCCTCACACGCTCTTCCCTGTAGGCAATGGATTCTTCCTGTATCTGGCGCGCAGCACCACGAGCTCGCGGCAAAATATCTTCCATATAAGCCTGAGCTTCGTTCACCAGTCTCTCCCTGTCCTCTCTTGCACGAACCACCTCATGGAATGCATCCCTCACCTGCTGAGGTGCATCGGCTATCTGCAACCGCACATCGGTTACGAGAATGCCTGTCTCATATGCATTCAGCAGCCGATCGAGGAAAAGCTGGGTTTCAGATTGCACTTCGGCCCTGTGCTCTGTGATCACATCATCTATGCCCATGCGTCCAACGCTGCTCCTAAGGGCCACTTCGGCAGCACTGGCAAGAATTTCCTCAGGCTTCTGCACCCGGAAAAGCAACTGAGCAGGCTCCTTCACCCGATACTGGATCAACACCTGCACCTCTACGATGTTTTCATCCCTGGTGAGCATCAGGGCTTCCTCGAGCATAGTCTGGGGTCTGCCGCTCGATGCGGTGCGGAAACCGATCTCTGTACGCCGGATGCTCGCAACATTTACCACATCAACCGTCTGGATCGGCCAGGGAAGCCTGTAATTGAGGCTGGGATCGATTGTTGCAACATGGCGGCCGAACATGCGTACAGACACCCTGCTCTCCGGGGCCGATCCCATAACCCCCTGTGGCCAGCCTTAGAAGTAAAATCACCAGAGCCCCGCCTGCGTAAGCGTAAGCTCCAAAGCGTTCGATCAGTGCTTGCGCCTTGGTAAACCAGTCCGGCATTTGCCTAAGGGGTCCACCCGGTTGTCACCATCTGTATTACTCCATTATTTCCCCTTAGGAGTTGAATATTCTGTGTATGTTAAACATGCATCCGGAAATCAGCTCTTTCTGCCTTAATCGAGCTCCTGTCCTCAAGGAATCTCGAATTCAAGATCGTCACTTTGTCTCGAACCTCAACCTGTTGGTTCGCGAATTTATCACATAAAATGCAACAGCGATGCCAAACGGTTTCAATCCGGGGAAAGACCGGCTGGCGCCTCTCTTGCGATGGCAATACAATGTGTGATTGTAAACGACCGATTGAAAATTCTGTTCAATTGAAGAGGCATTTCTTTTAACCATTGAACAAAGCATTCAACTTCATACGGATAAAGGCTGACCTGCTGCATATGGTAATTCAAGCCTATGTGAAGCAGAGCTTACTGGCATGATCTCTGCAAAACTCACAGATTCTTGCATTTGTTGAACAGGAGGCGCGTAGAGATGGATCTGGTGACTGGAGGAAGCGGTTTTATCGGAGCCCACCTGGTGAGAGAGCTGGTGCAACTGGGCAGAAAGGTGAGAGTTTACGATCGACACCCTTTTCCTGCCGAGATGGAAGAGCAGCCTTACGATGTCGCGATAGCCGATATTGCCGATAGAACTGCTCTAAGCGAAGCGATGAAAGGCTGCGAAAACGTTTATCATCTGGCCGGAAACCCTCATCTATGGGAGAGGGATTCACGAGTCTTTGACAGGGTCAACAGGCAAGGAACCGAGAATGTCTTGTATGCCGCCCGCTCAGCCGGCGTAAGGCTGCTTGTCTACACCAGCACCGAATCCATTCTTGCTCCACGCGATCACCAAGGGCTTATCAACGAAGAGACCGTCACGCGCATCCAGGATATGATCGGTCCATATTGCCGATCGAAATTCCTGGCCGAGCAGGCTGTGGTTGCGGCAGCCGGGGAAGGGTTCCCCGTAGTGATTGTAAGCCCCACTCTTCCCATAGGGCCAGGAGACCGAAATCTCACCCCTCCCGGTCGCATGATATCCGATTTCCTCCAGGGGAAGATTCCCGGCTACATCGACTGCGTCATGAATTACGTGGATGTCCGGGATGCTGCCATTGGGCATGTTCTGGCCGCAGAAGAAGGCAAACCCGGGTGCAGGTATATTCTTTCCGGTTATAACCTTACTCTCGTGGAATTCTTTTCTCTTTTGAGTAAAGCAAGTAGTTGCCCTGTGCCGAAGTTTAGAGTGCCGCTCTCTTTGGCGCTGGCTTGGGCCATCATGGAGGAATGGTTTGCCAAAATAACTGGACGACGGCCCAGGAGCAGCACCACAGGCATTAGACTGTGTCGTCGCTCCCTGGCGTTCGATGGCCGGAAGAGTTGGCAGTATCTAGGTTACATACCCAGGCCCATAGAGGAGTCGATTCATGATGCCGTTTTGTGGCATCAAAAGTATCTTTCCAGGAGAACCAACAGCATGGATTTAAGCTACCAGCATCTTTGACACACTCTCTTTTATGTTTGCGACGCCGCAGTTGTGCTCATACCCTGTATCATATATAAAGTTACAGGTTTTCCGGTATATACATAACGAGCTGCATTCTCAATTCGTGGGAAGACGATGTTTTTCACCTGGGTTGTCATCTTTTTACTGATTGCTATCAACGCCTTGTATGTGGCCGCGGAATTTGCGGCAGTGAGCGTTCGCCACAGCCAGGTGCGCCAGCTTGCGGGAGAGGGGCGCGCTCTGGCCCTGCGCCTCCTGCCCTGGCTTGAAGATCCCCGAAAGCTCGATCAATACATCGCTGCCTCCCAGATCGGCATAACTCTCTCGAGCCTTGTGCTCGGAGCCTTCGGTCAGGCTACTCTGGCTGTGCAACTGGCGCCTCTTTTCGATCGCTGGGGCGGCTTGGGTGTGGTTGCCGCCGAGTCTTCTTCGGCTGTTGTGGCGCTTATTGGCCTCACAGCCCTACAGGTAGTTCTCGGTGAGCTTGTTCCGAAATCGCTTGCGCTCCAGTATTCCACTCAGTCGGCTCTCCTGACCTTTGTGCCCATGCGGTGGTCACTCACCTTCTTCTCCTGGTTCATCACCCTTCTCAACGGCAGCGGGATAGCCATCCTCAAGCTCCTTGGGGTCCCCTACAGCGGTCACCGCCACATCCACTCCCCTGAAGAAATCGAATTGCTCATTGCCGAGAGCCGGGACGGGGGCATGCTTGAACCGGACGAGCACCGCCGCCTGCATCGTGCGCTCAAGCTTGGCATGAGGCCCGTGCATCAGTTGATGGTCCCAAGGAGGTATATGGAAGCCATTGATGCCGATACCCCTGCAGACGAGATCCTCCTTCACATGGCGAACAGCTCCTATAGCCATCTTCCGGTCTACCGCGACTCCATCGATAATGTCATAGGCGTTTTGCACACAAAAGACGTGGTCATTCGCTACATTGAAAGAGGAGAGATCCAATCCATCGAGGAAGTGATGCAGCCCGTTTTGAATGTGCCCGAGAACGTACCGGCCGACTCCCTTCTAAGCCTCATGCGAAGAGAGCGGATGCATCAGGCGATTGTCATCGATGAGTTCGGAGGAACAGAAGGGTTTGTAACCCTTGAGGATGTCCTAAAGGAAATGCTTGGAGAGGTTGCAGACGAATTCAAGGAGGCTGAAGATCAGCCGGAGCGGCTCCCCGATGGCAGAGTGCGCTTGCCCGGACTCATGCGCCTCGATGAAGCAGAGCCGTGGCTGGGGATTCTCTGGCAGGGGGAGTCCGACACTGTAGGTGGGCATGTTATTGAGATCCTGGGCCATGTTCCTGCCCCTGGAGAGCACCTTTCGGTCGATGGAGTCGAGCTTGAAGTCGAGCGGGTGGAACACCATTCGGTCGTTTCTCTCCTTGCCCTTCCCCTCGGACATCCAGAGGAAGAAGGGGAGCAGACAGCATGATCGCTCTAGGAATAATCACACTGCTCATACTTTTAAACGGCCTTTTTGTTGCCGCAGAGTTTGCCATCGTCGGCGCTCCGAGGGCATCCATCGATCACCTGGCAGCAGAAGGAAACCGGATCGCTCGAAGAGTGAGCCGGATCATGCACGAGCCCATCCTTCAAGACCGCTATATTGCAACCGCCCAACTCGGGATCACCCTGGCAAGCCTCGGACTTGGTATGTACGGGGAGCACACTCTTGCCGAGTGGATTTTTGACCTGCTCGAAGGCCTGAATGCACCAAGTTGGCTTGCAGCGCACACCGTAGCAAGCATTCTCGCCATCACAATCCTCACCTACTTTCATATCGTTATAGGCGAGATGGTCCCCAAATCCCTTGCCCTCCAGTTTGCAGAACGAGTGGTGCTTTGGATCACACCAGTCATGCTCTGGATAAAGATGCTCTTCTATCCTCTCGTGATAGGCCTCAACGCAATGGGCAACGGTGTTTTGAAACTGATGCGTGTCGACCGGCAGCTTGCCTCCGGCTACTACCTGAGCTCTGAGGAGCTCCAGTATGTCATTCAGGAAAGCCAGGCAGGTGGGATGCTCCGAGAGGAATCCGGAAGGGTCCTGAAGGACCTGCTCGAGTACGGCAATCTCGCTGCTGCCGAAGTCATGGTGCCGAGGGTCCGAATCATCGGCATCCCTTTGGGCGCCTCTCCGGAGGAAATCAAGGAAACCATCCGTACTTCACGGCATAGCCGCTATCCCGTATTCGAGGACGATCTCGACCACATACTTGGAATAGTGCACATAAAGGATCTGCTTCGACTCTTTCTAGACGGCAATCCCCTCACTAAAGACCATCTCAGGTCTGTCCCGTATGTGCCGGAAACCTCGAAGCTTGAGGTCGTCCTTGCCGCCATGCGCAGAAGGAGAACCCATCTTGCTGTTGTAATGGATGAATACGGCGGTACGGCGGGAGTCGTTACCATAGAGGATCTCTTCGAGGAGGTGGTGGGCGAGATGGAGGAAGGGGCGCAAAAAGCACCCGAAGCATACCGTGACAACATTGGGAAGTTGCACGTGTCAGGCACGATGCGTCTCGATGAAGTTGGGGAGCAACTCGGGCTTTTGCTGGAACACGAAGAAGTCGTCACCATTAGCGGACTTGTTCTCATGCTTCTTGACCGCCAGCCAAGAGTCGGCGACAAGGTTGTTTATGAGAATATTGAATTTACGGTCGTTGCCTTAAAAGGGAAAGGGGTTGAAGAGTGCATGGTCATACCCCTTTCAGGCAAAGAGTCTGAAAGCGGCGGCAGTCACTGAGAAAGGGCTGCATTTTGAACGATCATCTTTTATTTGCATTCCTCCTCTCTTTCTTTGCCGGCCTCTCCACTGGAATAGGCAGCCTCATCGCTTTTTTTCAAGACGAACGAACTGGACTTTTCTCTCTGGTGCACTGGGGTTTTCGTCCGGAGTCATGATTTATGTTTCCTTCGTAGAGATTTTCTCCAAAGTTCGCGACAAGCTTGCAGAAGATTACACCCTCGCGGAAGCCACTTGGATTACGGTGCTTTCTTTCTTTGATGGGATGGTGGCTATGGCGATCATCGATCGCCTGGCATCCTCCTATGATACCCCCACGAACCAAGAAGACTCGAAGAAGTGGGTGATCTGCAGAACCAGAAACTCCTGCGGATGGGGAAACTCTCCGCCCTTGCCATGGAAGTCCACAACTTTCCGGAAGGTCTCGCTACATTCATCTCCGCCATCTCGGACCTCTCGAGAGGGAATTTCCGTTTCGATTTATTACGCTACGGGAAGCCGCAGAAAGGCCTTGCTTTCCTTCCTCTCCGGAGTTGCCGAACCCGTCGGCGAACTGATCGGCTACCTTGTTCTGAAGCCATACTTTTCGGTCACGGTTTTCGGTGTTTCCAGTGCTAGCAACGATTGTCAACAATACCGGAAAAAGGTTTGCTCCTTTGGCTATGGGCAGGAGAAAAGAGAGCAAGGACTGATGGTTTGTCATCAGCCCACCAGCCCTAAGACTTTCCGGGATCATGAGTTCGATTTTGTTTTGGCCATGGCCACCCTTTACCTTGTCTCACAGGAGGTGGTGAAGCAAGGCAAAAGACGATTTGTTGATCCCCCTTGTCTTCGGGGTAGCAGCTATTTGAAGATTGGCTGTAAGTGGATCAAGCTTGCCATAAACAGAGGCTATGAGATAATCACCAAAGTGCATCTTTCAAGTGAGCCTGATCCAGAACCTGCCATTGCTTCAAAAAAGCAACTCTACGCACAGTCTCGCTTTGAATTTGACGTTCAAGTCTGTGCATGATGGCTAGGATGGGCGGCTATAATAGTTTCGTTTTGTCAGTCAATCAAGGGTGGAGTCTCTCGTAAATTGGGGCAGGGAGCGCAGTGGAAGCTGCTAACGCCAAGGGATCGTCATTAATCCAGGAAGACAGCAGCACCAATACCAGAGCGACGAAAACATGTGACCATCTCTTCTTCAAGGCAAAGTGCTGCCTCACACGCTCTATCGATCCACCTCCCCGGTTTAAATCGCCAGTCCTTGTTGAACTATTTGCTCTCATTGCTCAATGTCTTATGGAAACCCTGGCGTGCACCTCCCTGCCGGCCCCGCTCAATCCCTCTTCTGTTCGCTCAGCCACTGCAGGCCGGGTTTGAACAATACATCGTGGCCCCCTCTGAAGAGATTCAAAGTGACGTTTCCCGAGGTGCGGCGGAAGAGGAGGGGTTTCCTGGCGTCACTATATAATGCGTCCTCATAGGGTCCGGCAAGGTGCTTCGGAATGCTTCCACTTGTATCGACGGCAGCGATGTCACTCTCAGCGATGCGGTCTTCCGGATTGGCCAGGGAATTGTAAGCCTTGATCGCATCGCTGGGAGGGACAACGTCGTCCTGGACGCCATGAGCAATGTAGATGCGAAGCGGCTTTCCCCGCGCATTATCCAAATATTTGCTGGGGCTTCTTTTTTCACACTCGCGCTCTTCCGGCGATCCTCTCAGGGGAGGGGCTCCGCACGACTTGGCAATTTGACTCACGTAGTGGTGATTGCAAACCTTAAAAACATGACGGTACCATTCGTTCAGGTCGTAGATGGGAACCCATGCCGCAACAGCCGTCCAAAGCTCCGGATGCCGGCCCGCCATAAGCAGAGAAACCATGCCTCCGCCGGAAAAGCCGATGAGATACACCCTGTTGTTGTCGATTCTTGCATTCCTGCGGGCATAATCGACCGCGTCCACAATGTCTTGAACCGCAAATTCCGATCCTGTGGCTTTCGGGTTGACAAAGGCTCCACGATAGTCGGGGTGGATGAAAACCCAATCCTTGTCCACCGCCCACGCGGCGTATGGAATGCTGCTCTTCTGGTGGTAGTTGCCACTCCAGCTGTGCAGCGCAACTAGGAGCGGCTTCTCCCAATCGCTGCCTGAGTCGTAGTAAAGCGCGGGCTGCCTGGAGCCATCGGCCGTCGAAGTGATCTGTATGGTCTTCACTTGGGGAAGTGCCCGCCAGTCGATGTGACGGGGACGGTCAAAAAAGGATCGGGATTGCTCAATGATTGTGGCCAATTGGCGATGACTTTGATCCTTTGCTGCGAGGGACCCGACGGTCAGGAGCAGCAACAAGAAGAGAAAAAGGACCACAAGCCACAAGGATGTTGTTCTCATCGGTTTCATTGCGATTTGTCTCCTCGAGTCGATCGCGTTGATTGGTGATGTGTCAGTCCAGTGAGTAGGACTTGGTAGACAGATCCATGAAACAGTGTGCGGCTATTTCAAGAACCATTGCGTCAGATAGGGAGCGGAAGGAGAGCCGCATGACACGCAGCCTTCGGGGATGCGCTTTGTCTGCATATATTCTAAAACGGCACGAACGAAGCGCAAGGCATAGGAGGGGGAGTACGGCTGATGCAACTACATCATGACCTGACAGATGCCGGCGATGGACGGACCCTGAGTCCAGGTCCGACTGCCAATCATGCTTAGAGCAGGCAAGTTAGCCGGTTCGAACGGGGTCTGGCGAAGAAAAAACAGTTGAAGGAGAACTCTGGACCCTAACAGGGACGTAAAAGGGAATGCCCATGAAATTAGCCGTTTCATTTCTTGCCCAGCTTTTACCAGCATGTCTGCAGGAAAAACGCCCGATTAGCTGTTTCGCCAGACGGAGAAAGCTTAGCACTGGTGAACTATTGGCTGAGATAGCCGTAATCGTCTCCTTGTTCTCTTCCAGGCTCAGACTACGCATACCCCTTACAGGAACGGTAGCCACTTGCCATAGCATTCTGCGCCGCATCGGCTATGAGTACGACCAAGAGGAGGTCGGCAAGACCCACCGTCCCAGCCACCCGCTTCAGAATGAGTTGAAGGAGCGAAAACAATACCAGGTAGACCACGCTGCCTCGAAGAATGGTTTCAAAAAGAGGAAGACTGGGTACGAAAATCTCTTTCCAATTTACGGAGAACATATTCGACTCCTCCATCCCAAAAGATTCAGAAGCAAAAAAGGCATCGGGGCTTCTAACCTCGCTAAATTGATGATGCTGATCGATGCGCCATTATTCTGTTTGATCTCATTCTAAGCACTCGATGCGAGGAGTTCGTATGGAGGAGGTCTTCTTTTCAAAACCTCAGAATATAAGAAATTTGAAACGAAGACGGGAGCCCGGATGTTGCATACACGGGTAACCTGTTCTGCAGAGATCCGATAATGAAATCATTTGCTTATACCTCATTCTTGTCTCCTCACTCTCTTGTAGCAGGATGATCTCGTTCTCGAAAATGGCAGAAGACACTATGGATTCCCCAGATCAAGGTTTTTCGAACTCCTGCACTAAACCGTGAAGAATCTTTCTCTGATTCAGCGCATAACAGAGCTGGGACTCCTTGTCCATAGGGGGTTGGCTCAGGGCTATTGCATCAAAATAACTTTAAAGGCAAACAGTTATTGACACGGCATTGAATCATATGGTGAAAGAGGTCTCTCGTAACAGGAATCGAATTAAGGAATCTTTTGCATTGGGAGACCGAGAGATGGAAGAGCGAGAGCAAAGAGAAGAAAAGAGTGTGGGTGCGGCTATTTTAGAGGGATCGTTTTCTGACGCATTTTCCTCTATGACCGATCCCCGGATAGACCGCACTAGGGAGCATCTGCTCTTCGATATCATAGGGATTGCAGTATGCGCGGTTGTGTGCGGAGCGGATGGTTGGGTAGACATTGCAGCCTACGGGGTATCAAAGCAGGAATGGCTCAAGACCTTCCTCTCACTGCCTAACGGCATCCCCTCTCACGACACTTTCGGGTGTGTGTTTGCGCGTCTCAATCCAGAAGAGTTCCAGCAATGCTTCCTTACCTGGATTAGTAAGCGAAGCGAACTCACCAAAGGCAGCATTGTTTCGCTGGATGGTAAGACTTTGCGCCGCTCCTTTGACCAGGCATCGAAGAAGGCAGCCATTCACATGGTGAGCGCATGGGCTAACAGCAACCGGATGGTGCTCGGGCAAATCAAAGTGGATGACAAATCCAATGAGATCACCGCCATCCCGCAGCTCTTAAAGATGCTGGAGGTCTCGGGATGCAACGTTACCATTGACGCCATGGGATGCCAGAAAGACATTGCCGCGCGGATTATAGAAAAGGGTGGCGACTACGTTCTGGCTCTTAAAGGCAACCAGGGCGCTCTCCACGATGACGTAAAGCTCTTCTTTGAAGATGCGCGAAAGAAGGATT
>CAZOEL010000020.1:0-67236 GCA_964578835.1 uncultured Syntrophobacteraceae bacterium
CAACCGACCGGTACTCTACCTGGCGGCCCGCGTCCTGCATCCGCCAGCACAAATCTACGTCCTCCCCCACATACAGCTCCGTCCGAAACCCGCCAAGCTTCAAGAAAAGGTCTTTTCTCGCCAAAAGATTGCAGGAAGGCACATAGAAGAACTTATCCTCCTCAGAAGAGCGCTTGAACCAGGAACCGACGATGAGAGAAGATTTCACCTTTTCATACCTGTCTAGGGCTCGTTCCGTAGAAAAAGAGCTCACCAGGCCTCCGGCGATTGCTACGGAGGGATCTTTGAAGGCGGGAAGAAGCTCGAGCAGCCATAGAGGATCGGCAATGCAATCGGAGTCGATGAAAGCAAGGATTTCTCCTCGGGCTTCTTTCGCTCCGAAGTTTCTGCAAAATGAGGCTTGCCGGTGTTCTTCTAAAGAGAGGAGTCGGACCGGAAATTTCGCCGCCTCTTCCAGTGTATTGTCTGTGGAAGCGTCGTCAACGACGATGATCTCGAGCTTCTCCTTCGGGTAATCAAGCTCGAGGAGTGAATAGATGCATTCTTTTATCTCTTCGGGCCGGTTCCTTACGGGAATGATGATGGAGACGAACGGGCGCTCGGCTAGAGAGGCAAGGCCTTCCGGCTCTAGAAATCCCTTGCGGACAAGATCGTTTAGAAACGCCTCCACCTTATCGCCCGAAAAGCGGGACATCGCGGCTTCGATCTCACGGAGCGGTACGGCGGAACGGCTTGAAAGGAGCATCATGGCCGGCTTCCAGGCGGCATGAAGACGGAGGGCTTTCAGCGGGAAATCGAGCAGCAGGCGAGGAGCTTCCCCTTCCAGATAACAGCGCGCTCCCTTTCGCAGCCGATAACAGATCGGTTTGCGACGGGCTTCTTCTTCCGGATCTTTCGTATGCTGGTCGGACATTTCAGGAGTGTGGCTCACCGGGCTTCAGCAGATCGTGCTCGATCATGAAGGCAATGATCTCTTCCACCTGCGATGGGGGATCTCCTTTGAGGATGGCGCCCGTCTTCCGCGCAAGGCTTCCGCTGAGAAGCTGCTGGATGCGCTGGAAAGCTTCCCGCGCGCAGTCGGGAGCAGCGATTGCTTTGGGTCTCGGCCTTGGAGGGAAGACCCTTTTGACCGCAATCCCGGGGCTATCCGCTTCGCTCTCATCATACGTGAGCTTTTGGACCGCGGCTGAACGGCCCCTGTTAGAAAACCTGGGCAACCTGAGCTCGATTCCCGTCTCGACGCTCACAACGACAGGAATGCGGCATTCGAGGATTTCCCTGACGCCTCGCCCCGTTTTCCGCTCGATCTGCGCGTTTTCCACATTGGCCGAGATGCTGAGCCTCGATGCTGCGAAAAGGAAGGGAAGATCGAGGCGGTGAGCGAGAAAAGCCCCCATCTGACCGTTCCTCGAATCCATCGACTCCTTCCCGCACAAGATGAGGTCCGCCTTCAGATCTTTCACCGCTCGAGCGAGAAAAAAGGACTTCCGCCAAGTGTCCATCTGCGCATCGATATCGATCTGATAGACGCGGTCGGCCCCGAGCGCAAAGCAGCGCATCAGTTCAGATTCCGCAATCAAGGGCCCGAGCGTAACCACCAGGACCTCGGCTTCCCCGCGCTCGTCCTTAATTCTTAAGGCGAGCTCCAGAGCCGCTTCATCGCAGGGATTGAGCCTGTATATCCTATCTTCCGGCGCAAGAAAGTTCTCTTCAGGCGCCATGCCGCTCTGCGCGTAGACATCGCATATCTGCTTTATACAAACGAGAATTCTCATGACACGATCACCCGATGGAAGAAGCGACAATCTCGACCAGATCCAGCACGCGGATGGAGCGGCCCGAATCGCAGGATTTGAGACCGTCTTCAAGCATGGTCAAGCAATACGGACATGCTGAGCCGACTATCTGCGCTCCGCTCTGCGCCGCTTCTTCGGCCCTTATATGGTTGATCCGCTTTCCCGAAGCCTCATGAATCCACATCAAGCCCCCGCCTCCGCCGCAGCAGAAACCGGCTTCGCGGTTTCTCGGAAGCTCTATCAGCTCGATTCCTTTGACCGAACCGGCGATTTCCCTCAGAGGCTCATACACCCCGTTTCCGCGCCCAAGGTAGCAAGGATCGTGGAGCGCCAGTTTGCCCGGCAGAGGATAATCGAGAGATATTTTCCTGCTGCGGATTAAATCCACGAGGAGCTCCGTGGAGTGGACCGCTTCAATCTGGGAGCCGAGAGCGCTGTATTCGTTTTTCAAAACATTGTAACAGTGAGGACAAAGGACGACGATTTTTTTCACGCCTTCTTTTTGGAAGATCTCGACATTTTTCTCGGCCATGCGCAGGAAAAGAGCTTCGTCGCCCAACCTTCTCGCCGGGTCTCCGCAACAGAATTCCTGCTTGCCCAAAACCCCGAAGGAAACTCCGGCGGCTTTCAAAATTTTCACCATTGCCCGCGCAGTCTCCATGTATCGAGGGTGAAACGCCCCGGAGCATCCGACCCAGAGGAGGATCTCGGCGTTGGCGGTCATGGGTGGGACGCCGCGGTTCAGAGCCCAATCATTTCTGTAGGCCATTCCCTTCCCGTAAACATCGCCGTAGATCTCGATATTCCGTAGAACCGTCCTGGCTTCCGAAGGCAAAGATCCTCTTTCCATGGTCCTGTAGCGGCGCAATTCGATTATCTTGTCCACCGGCTCCGCATACACGGGACAGCGCCGCGCACAGGCCATGCAGGTTGTGCATGACCAGAGGGCTTCATCCCGGACGGCTTCAATCAATGCCTTCGAAGGACTATCGGAAAAATTCGTCCCTTGATCCTTTTCCATCTCCTCCCTGATCCCACGCATGACCTCGAGCGGCGAAAGGGACTTGCCGGAGATGGCGGCAGGACAGCTCTCCTCGCACCGGCCGCAGGATACGCAGGCATCGACATCGAGAAGCTGCTTCCAGGAGAAGTCTCGAGCCCGCGCGGCGCCGGGGTATTCCCCGTCGAAGGAAGCCGGCCTGAGCTCGCCGGGATTGCCGTCTCTTTTGAAAAAAACGTTGGCGGACGCCGAGTAAAGATGGCGGGCGAAGGTAAAGGGAAGCAGAGCAATGAATATAAGAACCGCAAAGAAATGGATGCGGATGGCCGTCTGCATGAGAATCGGGGAAGACGGCAAAACGGTTGAAAGGAGCGATCCTACGGGCGATTGCCAGGAGAAGGGAGCAGCCAGAATGGAAAGGCGAGCCCCTTCGGCCAGAAAGCCCGTTACGAGAATGAAAAGAAGAACAAAAGCGGGAAGAATGGTCCGTTGAGGTTTATCAGCGCTCTCACGCTTCAAGCTTCGAAGCAGAAAGAAAATCATCGCCGCAAGCGCTAGAGCCCCCGCCAAATCCAAGAGGAAAGAGAGGAGCGCCGCAGCTCCCGCGGGAATCTTCGGTCTGAACTGAGATGCTATCACGGCGAGCAAGGGCAGCAGGAAGCCCCAGAAGAGCGCCGCATGCGCCAGTCCCGCCCCGCGTCTTTCAAGGATTCTATGGTGCGCGAAAAGGGTTTTAGCCAGCGAGGCGAAGCTTCCTTTTCTGTCCTCATCCCGTCCCATGCGCCAAAGACGGGCGCGAATCGAGAACCCAAAGGCCATAGCCAGGAAGGCTGCTGCAATCAGGAGTGGGTCAAGAGCGGTTATCATCGGACGGCCTTCCTTTTATTCGCCCCGTTTCCGGAAAGCCTGCCCACGAGGAATAAAAACCCTCCCGCAAGAAGAACGGCAACGAACAGCTGATAGGCGACGGCTGCGGCAAAAACTCCGGGCTGGCCGGCTGGATCGGCTTTGGGATGGATATAGCCCATCATGGAAAAATGGCATTTGTAGCACTCATCGCCGCTGATCGGCTCTTTTTCTCCGTGGGCGGCAGAGCCTTGATGGCAGCCGATGCAGTTCTTTCTGTCATAGACGCGGCTAAAGTCCTGTTTGCCGTGCGAGACAATCTGCATGGAAGGGAGCCAAGAAAGGTAATCGCTTCGCCCGCTTTCGAGAGGATGACAGGCGGAGCAGGTCTTCGGGAGCGCATCGGGATGAACCGAGGAGCGGCTGTCTTTCTTTCCCAGGATGCCGTGCCGGGTGTGGCACGAATAGCACTTGGGCCTCCGCTCCGAGCCAACGCCATGGAAATTCGCCTTATCGTGGCAATCGTTGCAGGAGACCGCGCCTGAGCCCCCCGCCCTCTCATGGCCTTCATCCCGCACAGCTTTGTGGCAATCCGCGCAGCTCATGCCTTCACGACCGTGCACGGAGCTGCGGTAGGCATCGAGCGAGATCTGCAGACGGCTTTTCCCGCTGGCCGAAGCATGGCATTGCGCACAATCGTCGGCGGTGTAGGCAAGGCCCGCCTCTGCCCAGAGAAATATCAAACATATGAAAAAGAGCGCCCTCATCGATTCCCTTTAATCTCCTTGATCCTTTCTATCAGCAGAGGGATCACTTCATGCGCATCGCCGATGACGCCAAGGTCTGCAAAGCGAAAAATCCTCGCCTGCGGATCCGGATTGACAGCCACCACGAGCTGGGACTTTTCCATGCCCGCCGTATACTCGTTCGCCCCCGAAATGCCGCAGGCAAAGAGAAGACGGGGCGATACGGTTTTCCCAGTCTGACCTATCTGCCGCTCGAAAGGCAGAGTTTGCTGATCGACGACCGGCCTTGTGCCTCCCACCACGCCTCCCAGAATGGAAGCAAGGTCATGCATGATCTGGAAGGCTTCCCCCTGCCCTATTCCTCGGCCTCCGGAGACGACGATTTCCGCATCTTCAAGATCCGCGTGTTCGTCATCCGGATGAGCTATTGAAATTACTTTTGTTTTTATTCCATCGTAACGCTCATCGTTGGAGATGCTCAGAACTTCCGCTTTGCATTCCCGGTCGGCGCTCGCCGCAGAGAGAACGGCAGGATCGAAGGAGACGATGTAAGGGCTTGGGCGTTGGAATTCCACCTCTTCGAAAAGGCGGCCGTCGGATATCGATCGAACGGCGGCCACGGTCCCATTCTCGCCAATATTCAGGTCCATGGCGTGGGAAACAAAGCCGGCATCGAGGAAGGCGGCCAGTCGGGAGCCAATCTCCACTTCCTCCTGCAACTGACCCATAAGGATGAAGGAAGGCTTTTCCTCCCTGGCGAGATCGGTTAAAAGCCTCGCAAGCAGCTCGCCGCGCGGATATGAAGAGCTGAGCCCTTTTATTAAAAGGACTCTGTCCACCCCGTAGCGGCCAAGCGCTTCGAGCTCGGCCTCGGTTGCTGTTTCCGGCGCAATCGCCGTAATTTTGCGACTATCCGAGCGAAACCGCCTCGCCTCGGCGATCAATCCCAAAGAGGAATCTTCTATGGCGCCGAATTTATGCCTGAGAAGAACCCAGATATCCCCATCCACCGAAAATGCGCCCTCTTTCATAGACTTCTCGCCACCCGGTTGCCTTCAAGAAGGGCCATATCGGTCTTTCTCGGAGCAACGCAATCGCCTATCCGGTGAAGCTCTTTCACTTTCCCTTTGAGAGCGAAATAAAGCGAGTCGCAGGAAGCATTGACCGCAGCGACGACGATTGTGTCGTAGCTCGAAAAATCGATCATTTCATTGGAGTAAACGTTCAATCCCTTAATGACTTTTCCCTCTATCCCAAGAACCGCTATGTCCGGGGTAAAGGATACTCCTTTCCTTGCAAGCCGCTGCCGGGTGAGGTAGAGATCTTGAAGGGGACCGAGCTTGCCTCCGATAAAAAGCGCCGAAGTCAGCATGTGAACCTGCTTTCCCTGATTGGCCAGAAGCTCGGCCGTGCTCGTAGACTGATGGTGTCCATCGAGATCGATGAGCAGAACTTTCTCTCCGATCCGCACCGCTCCCGTGAGCGCCTGCTGCGTGTTGACGACATCTTCCGGGCCGTAGTCGCCGGGAATCACGCGGTCTCTCGGGGCGGAGCCAGTAGCGATAACCACGGCGTCGGGACTTTCTTTCAGGACAATCTCCACGTCGGCTACTACGCCAAGCCTCACCTCGACATCCAGCTTTCGGATCTGGCTCACGAGCCATCGGGTCACACCGGTAATTTCCTGTCTGCCCGCGCCCTTCCCCGCAATGAGGTTCTGCCCTCCAAGCTCGTTATTTCTCTCGAAAAGTATTACCCGGTGCTTTCTCAGCGCCGCAACCCGCGCCGCCTCGAGCCCGGCGGGACCGCCGCCCACAACGACCACTTTCTTGGGGCTGCGCGCCGGCCTCATCGTATCCATCCCGAGGTTTTCCTCTTCTCCCACCGCCGGGTTTTGAATGCAGCCAAGGGTAGATCCCAGCCCCATGCGGCCGATGCATCCCTGATTGCAGGCTATGCAGTGGCGGATATCGTCCGCACGGCCTTCCCGCGCTTTGTTGGGCAGCTCGGGATCGCAGATCAGGGCGCGCACCATGCCGATCATATCCGCATGCCCGTTTTCGAGAATTTTTTCGGCCAGATGCGGATCGTTGATCCTGTTGGTGCAGAAGACCGGAAGATCGACCACCGATCGAATCCCGGCCGAAAGCGGCGCTGTGTAGCCGAGAGGAGTATGCATGGAGCCTTCGACGAGGAAGAGGTTATAAAAAGTGCCGAGGCTCAAATCCATGAAATCGATCTTGCCCGCGGCTTCAATGCGCTTGGCAATTTCCTTGGCGTCATCAAGCGTGAGGCCACCTCGTGGATGCATTTCATCGGCGTTTAGCCGAACGCCAAGGGTAAAATCGGCTCCAACCGCCTCACGAACGGCATCTATCACTTGGAGACAGAAGCGCATGCGGTTCTCGAGGCTTCCACCGTACTCGTCCTCCCTGAAATTGGTCGCCGGCGAGAGGAACTGCCTGATGAGAGAGCTGTGTCCCAATTGGAGCTCGATGCCGTCGAAGCCGCCCTCTACGGCGTGTGCGGCGCTCTTCGCGAAGAAGGCTATGCACTCCTGGATGTCTTCCAGCTCCATCGCCTTGCTGTATTCGCGAAAGATGGGATCTTTGAAGGTCGAAGGTCCCCAGACCGGGCGCATCGTGTGCTTGCTGTCTCCCTGCGCCCCGTTGTGGTTCAGTTGAGCGAAGATTTTTGCATCAAACTCGTGAATGGCGGCAGTGAGCTTCTGGAATCCGGGCACGGCCTCGGGCTCGAAGGCGTCCACGAGCTTATCGTAAGGTCGGTCGGAGGGATGCACGGAAAGCTCTTCCGTCGTTATGAGCCCGCAGCCTCCCCTGGCCCTCTCTCTATAATAATAAATATGCCGTTCGCTTATCTTCTGGTCTTCGCCGAAGTTGGTCATATGGGCGGCAAAATGGATCCGGTTTGGGACGACAACGGAGCCGATCCGGCAAGGAGAAAAAAGGTATCTGAATTCGCTCATAGCCGGCTTCCCACCCTGTTTCCCTCGAAGATCGCCATGTGGATTCCTCTGGGCGCAACGCAATCGCCGATTCGATGGATCTCTTTCACCTTCCCCTTGAGCTTGAAATAAAGATCGTCTTCGGGGACATTCCCCATGTCGAGGATGATGTTGTCATAGCCTTCGAACCGAAGAATCTCGTTCGTGTAGATGTCCCGCCCCTCGACGACGTCCCCTGAGATGCGATCGATGCGAACATCCGGCAAAAAGGTTACGCCCTTCTGGAGAAGCCTCTGGCGGGTAAGATAGAGGTCGCCAAGAGGGGCAAGCTCCATGCCGATGAAAAGATCGCTTGTCGTCATGGTCACGCTCTTGCCCTGCTCGGCGAAAAGCTCCACCGTAGCCGTTGCGTGATGGCCACCGTTTTCGTCGATAAAGAGAATCTTTTGCCCAAGGGGGTATAGCCCAGACAACGCCTCCGGAACGCTCAGAACCCGGGGCGGTCCGTACTCTCCGGGAACCGGTCTGACGACGGGTTTCGATCCCGTAGCGATAATAACCGCATCGGGAGCGAGCTCGAGAATGAGCTCGGGAGTCGCTTCAACGCCGGCAATCACCCGCACTCCGGCTTTCTCCAAAGATCGCGACAGATGGTTGATGATTCCTCCCATGGACTGACGACCCGGACGCAGAGAAATCAGGCGAACCTGCCCGCCTGGCGATTCATCCTTTTCGTAAAGGACGACCTCATGGCCTCTTTCTTTTGCGACTCGCGCGGCCTCCATCCCGGCGGGACCTGCGCCCACCACTACAATCTTTTTATGCAATAGCGCAGAAGCCGCCTTTTCGCTCTCCCCCTTTTCGCTCTCTCCAAAAGAAGCGTTTCTTTGTCCCCTCTCCCTCAGGGAGAGGGTTAGGGTGAGGGGAAATCCTCTTTTTGATCCTCCCTCACCCCGACCCTCTCCCTGAGGGAGAGGGGGAAGCGCACTCGGCCTGGGTGATTTCTGCGATATTGTGTTTTCATTAAAACCGGTGATTGGGGAAATCTCTTTGGCTGCGTGCTCGTATTCATAGCCCACTTCTGCGTTGAGAGTGCAGCCGAGCTTCTTCGCCTGGCTGACTCGGCCGTTGCATCCCATGTTGTCCTTTACACAGAAGCGAATGCTCTCCGGATTCCCCTCGCGGGCTTTCTTCGGCGCATCGGGGTCACAGATCAAAACTCTAACGAATCCGACGGCGTCTGCCTGGTTGTTTTGCAGGACTTCCTCGGCCATGCCGGGAAATCCGACCTGATGACTGGCGAGAACGGGAATGCCGACTGCGCGTTTGATCTGCTCTGCGGGCTCGACGGTGAATCCTATGGGAGTGTGCATGGAGGCCGGAATGAGGTGCAGGTTGTAGTATGTGCCGACGGCGGTATTGATGAAATCGCAATGGCCGGTTTTCTCGAAGCTTGCTGCAAACTGCAGGGAATCCTCAACCGATATTCCGCCCCAGAACTTTTCGTCCACGCAGAGTCGAACGCCGACCGTGAAATCGTTCCCTACAGCCTTTCTCACCGCAGCGAGCGCTTCCAGCGGAAAACGCATCCGGTTTTCCATGCTCCCGCCGTACCCGTCTTCACGGGCATTGCTGATGGGAGAAAGGAATTGCCTGAGCAGCGACTCGGGCCCCATATCGATTTCGAGTCCGTCGAATCCCCCGTCTCTTGCAAAGACGGCGGCTTGGGCAAAAGCTCTGCAGGCTTCTTCGATGTCTTCGATTTCCATCGGCTTGGCCGTCTCGCCAAAGGCAATATCCGCCACGGCGGAAGGTCCCCAGACGGCCTGACGTGATATGGCCCCGCTGCTTTGAAAGCCATGATGGCGCAGGTGCGCAAAAACGGGAGCTCCATGAGCATGCAAAGAATCGGTGAGGAGGCGATAGTCTTTCACAGCTTGGGGCTCATAGGCTTTGATCAGAGTCTCCCAGGGCTGATCGTTCGGGTGAATCGAAAGCTCGCCCACGATGATGAGCCCGCAACCTCCCTCGGCTCTGCGCCGGTAATACGCGATGAGGCGATCGGTCAACCGTCCCCGCAAGCCGAAGTTGGTCCTGTGCGCGAGAAAGCATACTCGATTTTCTAGTGTGATTCTTCTCAGTTGGAGAGGACTGAACAGGCGCTCGAACATCTTCTCAGACCTGCCTCCAGTCGCCCAGGCATTCGGGGTCGGGCATCTCTATGTCCTGATAGGTATGGAAGGCAACGGCGGGACACCCTCCACGGCACGACTCGAAGCGTGAGCAGCGCGTACAGGACTGAATGTCGAGATTGCGAAGACGGTGAAACGGCGCCGCGTTCGCCCACATTTCAGATAGCGTCGCATCCCTCGCGTTTCCCGCCAGAAAGGGCGGCTCCTGCAGGAAGGCGCACGGATAGACATTCCCTTCCGGGGATATGCAACAGGTCATCTTGGCCGCGCCGCACATATCCAGGCCCTTGCGCCGGCGCTTTTCCGAAGTGAGGCAGAAAAAAGAATCCCCGGTGCGCACCTGATCGTTGCTCTCAAGCCATTGGGCAAAAGACTCCAGCTGCTCCATGTCGGGCCCGAGCCATTCTTTGCTTTGCTTGCCTCGTCCGGAGGGGCGAAAACGGGACACTCTGAGCGTCGCGCCGTACGATTTAGCCAGGGCGCGCATCGTTTCGAGCTGCGGATAATTTCTCCGGGTCAACACCATATTGATGCTGAAAGGAACCCTGGCTTCAGACAAGGTTTCAATGCCCCGAATCACTCTCTTATAGACGCCCCGGCCTCTAATCCCATCGTTGACTTCTTCGGTCGCGCCATCGAGGCTCACCTGAAGGTAAAGCATTTTGAGCTCCGAAAGCTTCTTTGCAAGGGAGCGGTCTATGAGCGTACCATTTGTGCTGACGCAGGTGACCACGCCCCGGCCGTGGGCATGGGCGAGGAGATCGAAAAAATCCTCACGCATGAAAGGCTCGCCGCCTCCGATATTCACCTGGAACACCTTGATGGCCGCAAGGTGATCGATCAATTGCAGGCACTCTTGCCTGGTCAGCTCCCCTTCCGACGCCTTCTTCGCATCCGAGAGGCAATGCGCGCAGGCGAGATTGCACTCGAGCGTGATCTCCCATGTCACATTGACCGGAGCCCGCAAACCCTTTCTCGCCAGTTCAGCACTCAAGGATAACCCCCTTCTGAGCCAGCGCTTCGAGACTCTTTTCAACTTGCTGCAATCGATCCCCGATTTCCGGCAAATGGCGGCCTTGCTTTTTCATCCAACTATCCATCGTGTGGAGCCCACTGAAAAAAGCGGAGCCAAGCAATTCACCGCAGGAAAGAAAATAGAGACGTGGGCCGCTCATCGTGTAAAAGAGCAATCCAAAGTCCTCTTCTCTCACCTGGGAGCCCGGAGCCAACCGATATCTTTTGTTTTCTGTTTCCATCTCTCGACTCAAAAGAAAAGGGATTGGAACTATGTGGGCGCCAAAGGCAATGGCCTCACGAACGTCCCAACCCCTTAATGCGACGGCGACTTGCTAAGTACCTGACCAAAAGTCTCTTAACATTTCTTACAGACATAGCAATACCGTCATTCCGGCAGTCTTTAAGCCGGAATCCAGTATTTGCGCTGGGCTGGATTCCGGCTTAAAGACTGCCGGAATGACGAATCGATGTTCCAAAATGTTAAAAAACTTCTGTATAGGTACTTAGTAGACGCCGCAGATTCCGTCAATCGCCATTTCTTCGATCTTGATTTCCTCGATTGCAAACACGGCTTCTTCTTCGTTTGCAACCGTAGCCTTCATCAGTTCATTTCCTTTGTTTTCCATTGTCTTACATCTTCTCCTGTTGATCTTTGACTCATGAGCTCCATGCGAGCCGTGAGGTTTTTCCCCGCAAGGCGCTTCGCCTCCACACAACGGCGAAAACCCGGCAAGGGCGCTTTCACTTCGATCTCAATCAAAAGCGCAAACCCACCGACCCTGTATCTGCCGCTTGTACATGGCGTCAGCCACGTCGTTTATCTGCTCGAGCTTGAACTTGTTGGTGACAAGCTTGTCGAGCTTGAGGTCTTCCTTCATCGCCATGTTCACTATCCGGGGAATGTCGAGGTGCGTTGAGATGGAGCCGTAGAGATTGCCCATGATCGCCTTTTGGTGCAGCGGCAAAAGCATGAGCGGGATATTGGTCGTCTGGTCGTGAGGCGTTATCCCCGGAACGATGACTTTGCCGCCGATAGTGGTAGACCACCAGGCCTGAATGATCGCTCCCGGATCTCCAATGGCTTCGAAGGCGAAATCGACGCCGCCCCCCATGATGTTCCCGTCCGGCATCTTAACGCCGCCCGTGAGCAGTTGAATCGTCGGAACGGGGTCTTCCTTGGAATTGTCGATGAAGTGCGTCGCACCGAACTCCTTGGCAAGCCCTTCTTTGCTCCCTTCCAGATCGATTGCGAAGATCGGGTTCGCATGCTGCATCGCACAGGCGCGAAGGATGTTGAGCCCCACGCCTCCGAGCCCCCAGATCGCAACGGAATCGCCCGGCTGAACCTTTGCCGTATTCGTCACCGTTCCCCAGCCGGTGGGAACGCAACAGCCCATGAGCGCGGCGTATTCCAGCGGGAACTCCTTCGGCATGGGAATCACCCCGTCTTCGGGCACGACCGAATAAGTAGAAAAACAGGAGACGAAATTGCCGTGGCGCACCATTTCCCCGTTCTTGTCTTTATATCTCGATGTGCCGTCAAGGAGCATGCCTTCCAGGAAATTGCCGAAATTTCCGCTGCAGATGTTCCCCATTCCACGGAGACACTGAGGGCACTTACCGCAAGGAATCATCCAGGTGACGCCGACATGGTCGCCTTTCTTCACCTTCGTGACTCCAGGTCCCACATCTTCAACCACGCCCGCCCCTTCGTGACCGGCAACGAGCGGGAGCATGATGGGAATCTCCCCCAACTGCAGGTGAAGGTCTGAATGACAGTACCCGGTATAAGCGTATCGGATGAGCACCTCTCTTTCCTTCGGAGGCTCGAGCTCCAGTTCTTCAATGGTGTAAGGCTTGTTCGGCTCTCTCAAGACTGCTGCTGTAACCTTCATCAAACCCTCCTTCTCCTGCAAACGGGTAATGGGTAACAAATCATTTGTTGGCGCGCATAAGGGTCGGGGTGTCCCGTTCGCCCTGAGGTATCGAAGGGCGAACATCCCCGATCATGCTGAGGTATCGAAGCACGATCGGGTGGCCCAACCCTTATGCGCGCCAACAATCATTTTGCGCGCCGAGGCTAGTGGACCGTCAGCTTTGAATTTTCCAGTTGCGGTTTTTCCCTCTCCCTTGAGGGAAAGGAGAGGGTGAGGGGAGATACTCTTTAAAAAGAATACTTGCCTCAATTTCTAAAGAATACTCCCTCACCCCGACCCTCTCCCTGAGGGAGAGGGGGCCCGCTTCCACCGGAATAAACGATGTTGACGGTCCCTAGTGGGCGGTCAACCACTGATTTCCGAGCGGCTATTCTACAGATTGGCGCTTTGTCGCATTCCTTCTGTCAGGAGGCGCTCCATGCGAAAATGCTCTCCATGCAGATCCACTGCCCTTCGGACAAGCAGCGACAGCATCGAAGCTAATCCTTCGGGCTCTTTCTGATAACCGCACCTCGTTTTGATGGCGATTCTTATACCACGATAAATGGCGAAGTGTCTATCGGTAGGCGAGTCTTCAATGTCTCTATCTCATAATCAGCAGGTCCGGCATGAAGAGCAGAACGATTCCAAGGCCGATCATCACAAGTCCTCCAAAGACCTTGCAGTAAACCACATACCTGTTCGCAATGGCCGTATTGACTGCGAGCGCGGCAGAACCGAAGATGATCAAGTCGTCAAGCATGAAGAATAGATCGTAGAGCAGGATATAGGAATAATGCTCCAGCCGGCTCAAATTGCTGATGGACAGGACATGGGTGAACACGGCGGGAATGGCGCAGGAGCATACGAACTCGATCGAATTGACTATGAACGCGAGCGCTACGATTGAAATCAGAGTCGTCAACGTGAGGGGCGATATCGCTATGCTTTTCATCCTGTCCATCGTCATTTTCTTCGACCGGTCGCCAACCACCTCACACGCCACGACGCCCTTATTCCTGATCAAATGGACAAAGCCGGAAATGCCGATATACAGGGCCACAATGCCTATGACAATCGTCATGGGCCGGAAGAATCCGATAACGAGAAAGGCGTTGAGCCAGGCCGACATGAAGAGGAAATACAAAATGCCGGAGCTCAGCACAAAAGATCCCACGATGATCCAGATCCTTCTCTTGTCGTTAAGACTCGCCACGAGAGAAATGAGATAGACCAGAGCCCACATCGCGCAGGGATTGAACCCGTCAATCAGGCCCAGCAGAACAGCCAGCGTGGGAATGGAGTAATCGCCCACATCGATTTTGCCCAGAAAGGGAACATCGATCTTCGTCTGGTCTGAACCTGCGCTGTCAAGGCCGCTCTCGGAAACGCCGGCGAGAAGAGCCTCCTTTCCCAGATCTCCTGAAAGCTCAGCCGAAGCAGCGAAGACAAACCGCCCGCTTCCCGCAATAATGAAAAGAAGGATGATCAGGCAGATAGAGAATAAGGCATTGAGAGGTTTCAGAACGCGCATGGATCACCGCTCTCCTTTCAATAGAACGCAGCAGGAACGTCATCGGATCATTGATCTCGCCAACCGGCCGAAAATGAAAGCGCAGAGGTATCGAATTGCACGTTTGATTCGACATGTCCATAGGATAATGGGCTCATTCAGGCGGGGGAAAGGCTGCAATTCATAGGGATGCCCCCCGCTACTCTATGCACACATCTCGTGAGCTATAGAGTAGCGCGGGATCTTACGGATCCGGACAGCGCGGGCAACTGGTCGCCCGCGCCCGAAGGGCGAGAGGAATAAGGCGACCGGGCAGAGTCCCGGTCGAGCCTCTTGTGCTTCGCACCCGGGCAACCAGTTGCCCGGGCTGCCCCCCTAAACCGGCTGCTCTCGCGGCAACACGCGAATCAGCGCGTTGGCGCCGTCGATGCCGAGCGCCCCGACATGCTTCGGTCCACGCACTCCTTCGCCGCTGACATACTTGAAAAACTCCGCTCGGTACAAGTGATCCCCAACATGCTCGTCTCCGGGCTCAAAGAGGATGTCGAAGCGGCGCGCGGCGGTGAGCTCAAAGGGAGCCCCCGGTTGCAGAACGATCTCCTGGGAATACTTGCTATACTGAGCGCTGTCATTGGGTAATGCGGCGTCTGCCGTAAAATCGCCCAGCGTGCGCGCATCCATCGCGATGATAGAGCCGGGAAGGCCTGCGGCCGGCGCGCTCAAATCAGCCGCCAAACCGGCGTCTGCCGCCGTTACCGGCCGGAAGACATTGCTCATCAGACTGTAGGCGCCACAGACAAGGCGCAGCAGGAGCTTCTGCCCCGCACGCACAGTGACCGTCTGCGCCACGCCGGCGACTCCCTGGGGAACGCCGGAAATCAGGAAGTATTTCGGCTCGAAGATGTTCTGTCCCGCGTCTTCTCCGAAAGGCATGGCCAGTCCATGATCGTGACTCTGTTCGTGCCACCTCGGGTCCACATCGTCCACAAACCAGATAGCCTCCACATCATAGTATTCCAGTCGATCATTATGACTATTGGCGTGGGGGCCATTGGCGCGTCGGACATACCCCGGACCGCCGGTCCTGTACCCCCCGGGGTCCGCCGTTGTGTTGAATTCCGCCGCAGGGCCTTCGGCCGGCGGGGTCGGGTCTACGATGAGCGGTCCGACCATGCCAAATTCGAAATGCAGCGGCGTGTTATGATGACAGTGGTAGAAATAGTGCCCGGGCTCGGCCGCGAACCACTGGTAAGTGTAATCGCTGTTGACCTCGAAAGAGAGCTTCCCGACGCCGTCGTTCATGGAAGTCGGCTCGATTCCATGCCAGTGGATCGTGTGCGTGCCCTTGCGAGGCTTCATTCTTCCATGGAACAACACCCCCTGCGGAACGCGAATGATCTTCGACGGGTAGGCGCCGTCCTCTCCATCCCCAACGAAGCCCCAGAATTCCACTTTCCTGCCGTCGGGCATGATGATGTCCTTTGTTCTGAACTCCCGGAAGACCGAGTATGTGGGATCGAGCCGATCCGGGGTCGGTGGGCTCCCCTTGGGAACCATCGATGAGAAGGCGTCGAACATCATGTGGAAATGGGGCTGAAGCGCGAGTCCCCTCGGATCCCGGGAAAGCAGAAGCAAGCCCGTGGGCTGCGTCGGCTCTCCGGGCTCTCCAGCCGGAGGCGGAGGCGGCGCAGCCTCTCCTCCAACCGGCATGACGATCAGAAGGGCCTTCTGGGCCTCTTCCACCCGCGACAGCTGCCGCTCGAACCGTGGGCCGGCAATCTCTTTACGGTGCAATCGATCGAGCTTGGCCATCTCACGATTGAGCCGCCTCACAGCAAGAAGCGCTCTTTGCCTGAGCTTACGATCCTCTCCTGCCTGCTCGATCACCTGGATTTCGCGCTGAAGGGCGCTGATCTTCGTTTGGTAGACGCCAACCCGGTCCATGGTCTTCTTCATGTGCGAGAGCATCTCCAGGTTCTCTTGATCCGTGGTGATCATATCCATCATCGCGGCCATCTCGTCGCGAAGCGCCTTGACCTTGGCCGCAAGCCTCTCAATCCGTCTTTGTTTTCTTTCGATCTGAGTAAGCATTATTTTGCTCTCCTTCCTGCTGGATCGCGCTATCCACACGATCACGCATCCTCGACAGACCCGGTAAAAGTGATGTGAGTGACCATGCCCTGAGGATAATTGCCTCCGCCCGAGGTCTGTGAAAGCTCCAGGTGACAATGCATCGGGTAATACATGGGAAATCCTCTGATGAGATTGCCGTTCTCATCCAGATGCATCGGGTTCTCAGCGAAGCCTTCCTCGGAGGTCCCGTTTTTCAGTCGCTCCCATGTGTCCGCGGGGATATCGGGCGGCTTTACGAAGGGGTAGAGAACATCTTTGTGGTCCATGGGCTTCATCGTCCAGGTGTCGATCCAGGTCAGGTTGCTCTGCGGTCCCGGAGATTTGCCTATTCCTCCCGGGTCGTTGTCGAAGAGGAGAAAGCCATGGTTGGCGTGTATGTGAGGCGAGTGGGTCGACAAGCCCACGTTGATGTTTCGAATGAGCCTGGGCCTACCGGCCGGACTAGCCAAATCGATGGGATGGTCAGTGTGTGGATCATGATCCCCGTGGAGACCATGGGAGTCATGGGCGGCGAAATAGCCCTGCCTCCCGTTTATATAGAAGTATCGCGGCGTGTAGTTGGCCATGAATTCAGCGGGACTGATGACCTGGCCGGGACCAAGTCGCTGGACGAGACTATTCTTTGCCGGATCGATGCTCCCAAACAACCACAGGTTCCAGTTGTTGGGATCCCAGGCTTCACCGGGGAAATGCGTTGTCGAACCGAAATCGTTGAAGAGAAGCTGTATGCTGGACGGGACGGCAAGCCCCCCGCCAGAGTAGGGAGTGACGTTATTCCCCGCGTCCGGAGCGCCAGGGTTTACGATGATTCCGCCGAAAAGGCCCATCACCCTGTTTACCGGAGCGTTGACAGGGTCCAAATAAAGATAAGAGCCGGGATCGGAGATGGTAAAATCGAGCGTCGCCACGCCGCCCGGGTCGATCGGACCCGTGTCCGCCAGAAGACCGCCAAGCCGGTCCGCAACGGCCCAACCGTGCGGCTCGTCAAGAGGATTGTGCACAGTCACGCTGACAGGAACGCCCGCCTCGATCGTAAGAGTCGGTCCAGCAATGGTCGGCAGCTCATGCCCGGCCTGCCACGCCCAGTGGTATGTCAAAGTTTGGTCCACGTTCTCCATGAGCACCTGCCGGGCGGTAAATTCAAAGGAGGTCCCGGTGAGCTCATGAGCCGCCGCTTTAGTCGAGAAAAGCAGAGGCAGGTTTAAAAAGCGGTTGGCCACCAAGGCAACAGCCGTCCACGTACTTGCTTTGAGAAATCCGCGTCTATCCATTATTGTCTCCTCCCAATGGCCGTCTTTTCTGACCGGAGTTGTTTCCTTTGTTTTCATGGAAGCCTTCTGCATGGGAAGACAACGAGCCGGAATCCGAACCGGAAACGGCTTTTTATCCAGCGCCGTTCCTCTGCGCCCACACCTCGTTGCGACCTCCATGGTCGTGATAGCCGATTCTTAATAATGCTTGTTACTTCCCTCTCATCGAAGAGCGTGCGTTTTTTAGCGTATAATAAAATAGCCCCACCCCTTCACTCCAGACAGATTTGGCGCAGGACTAAACTGAATATTTTTTACCCATAAACCTAAGCCTTACAATCCCTTCAACATATCTTGCCAACCAGTTATCGTGATCCTTTTTACAGTATTTTTAATATGCAAAGTCGTAATAGTAAATAAGTACTATTCTGAATATTACTGCATTCTATAATGTAGATTGTAATGGGTTATACTACCCATACAAGATAGCCAATAAACTCTCAATACTATCATAAAAGCTTAAGAAACAGATAGTTAACCACAGGACAGGAAAACAGGGACCTGCCCGCCGATCTTTTTTTCCTTTGATTAGCGGACATGGATTATTGGTTACGGATCGCCCCGAATCGCCTCGATTAATCGAAATACGTACTTTTGAGCCGCGCCGATTGCAGTCTTGGTGGTCTCCCCGAAAAAACAGAGAACCGCGGAAACGCCGATCTTGATTTGCAGACTTGCCTTATGCTAGGAAAACTACCCACACGATGCGCAATGGAGCGCCGCAAAGCATGAAGAACGAGCGGAAGGGTATTTTCTACGTAATGAAATGGAGACATCACAGCTTTCTGGCAGCCTCGGCAGCGATCCTTTCAGGGATGAGCTTTGCCGAGGCGTTCTACTGCGCTTGTTTTGCCAATTTGCCCGACCAAATAGAGTCGGTGGGGCGCGTTAGAATCTTTCGGCACCGCACATGGACCCACGATCTCGCGCTTTGGGGCGGAGCCTGCGCGTGCCTTTTTCTCCTCGCCAAGCGGGGAATCATTCCAGACAACATCATCATAAGGACCTGGGCCATCCCTCTTCCCGGAGTCATGCACATTCTCGGCGACATTCTCACCCCCGGCGGCGTGCGCTTCCTGGGATTGAAAATCTGCTTTCCGTTGTTTAAAACGGGCTCTGTGGCTGAGTGGCTGTTCGTCATGCTTGTGGGACTTGCGGCCTTGTTTGTCGCCGGCTCGACGTATGCCGACAGGCTGCTGAAATGAAAAGAAAGAATCAGGAAAGGAATTCGGTCAATGACGGTTGACGTGAAACGGATCAGCGAACAGGTTCGCGAGGAAAGCAAAGTTCTCGAGCAGCTCCGCTCGGAGGTGGAAAAGATCATCGTAGGACAACGGGATCTCATCGACCGGCTTCTGGTGGGAATCCTCTGCAATGGCCACATTCTCATAGAGGGAGTGCCGGGACTTGCCAAAACTCTTACCGTGACAACGCTCGCCAGAGCCATGCAGACTTCGTTTCAGCGCATTCAGTTTACACCCGACCTCCTGCCGGCCGACCTCATCGGCACTCTCGTCTACAATCCGAAATCGGGAGATTTCATGGTGAAAAAAGGTCCCGTCTTCCATCAGATCATTCTGGCAGACGAGATCAACCGCGCACCGGCGAAGGTCCAAAGCGCCCTTCTCGAAGCCATGCAGGAGAGGCAAGTGACCATAGGCGATACGACTTTCGGGCTCGAAGAGCCTTTCATGGTGCTCGCCACTCAAAACCCCATCGAACAGGAGGGCACGTACCCATTGCCGGAAGCGCAGGTGGACCGGTTCCTTCTCAAGGTTCACGTAACCTACCCCACCTTAGAGGAGGAGCAACTGATCTTGAGGCGCATGGCGAGGTCGCGGCCCGACACCGAGGTGACGGCGGTCCTCTCCCCTGCCGACATCCTCCGGCTCCGCTCGCTTGCCGATGAAATCTATATGGATGGAAAAATCGAGGATTACATACTTCAGCTCGTTCACGCCACTCGCTTCCCGCAAAATTACGGCCTCAAGATTGGGGATTTCATCCGCTACGGGGCATCCCCTCGAGCAACGATCGCCCTTTGCATGGCCTCTCGAGCTTTCGCCCTCATCCAGGGACGCGGCTACGTCACGCCGCAGGATGTAAAATCGGTCGGAATGGACGTTTTGCGCCACAGGGTGGTTGTCAGCTACGAAGCCGAGGCCGAGGAGAAGAGCTCGGAAGACCTGATCAGACAAATTTTCAATACGGTCAAAGCGCCATGATCCCCAGAGAGCTTGCCGGGAAGATTCGCTACATACAGATCTACACCAGCAAGGTCGTCAACGACATCCTGGCCGGCGAGTACGAAAGCGCATTCAAAGGACGGGGGATGGAATTCGACGAAGTGCGCGAATACCAGGTGGGAGACGACGTCCGGAGCATAGACTGGAATGTCACCGCCAGAGCGGGCAAGCCTTTCATAAAGAAATTCCGGGAAGAGCGCGAGCTCACCGTCATGTTTCTCGTCGATCTCAGCGCCTCCGGAAGCTTCGGCTCCGTCAAGCAGACCAAAAACGAGCTTGCGGCCGAAATCTGCGCCCTTCTCGCCTTCGCGGCCATAAAGAATAACGACAAGGTCGGCCTCATCGTGTTCACCGATCGGGTGGAGATGTTTATTCCTCCGGGCAAAGGCGTTCGGAGCGTGCTTCGGGTCATACGGGAAATTCTCTCTTTTCGCCCGAAGGGCTCCGGAACCGATATCGCCGGGGCTTTGGACTATCTCGGGCGGGTGCAGCAGAAGAAAGCCGTCGTTTTTCTTTTGAGCGACTTTCAGGCCGAGGGCTACGAGAAATCTCTCCGAATATTGGGGCGGAAGCACGATCTCATAGCGGTCTCGATCGCCGACTCCAGAGAATCGGGGCTTCCCGATGTCGGCCTCCTGGAGCTCGAAGATGCGGAAACGGGAGACATTGTCTTGATCGATACCGGAAGCCGCAAGGTTCAAAGACAATACGAAAAGCTCGCTATCGAGCGCGCTGGAGCGCTCCGGGAGATGCTCCGGTCCATGGGGATCGATCAGATCCGCATCCAAACCGGAAAGGCCTACATCCGGGATATAACGGCTTTTTTCAAAAACCGTGAGAGAAGGAGAAGGATTTGATGCGAAGGACTGCCTTCTCCCTCTGTTTGGGGGCGCTGCTTCTCTCAGCTTTCATGGCTTCCTGCAGTGATGAAGCCGAAAGACTCGAAGCTCGGGACGCAAAGGCTCATGAGATCAGAAGGGAATATCACGAGGGACCCTTTTACGTTCGTCTCACAGCGGACAAAGATTCCATGAGCATTGCCGAAAGTCTCGTCCTGAGCCTGGAAGCCGAATCCGAAAGCGGCTTCCAAGCGGAACTTCCCGATTTCGGCGAAAAGATGGGCGAGCTCAGCGTGAGGGAATGCCGTGAGGATCAACCGCAACTTACCCGTGAAGGAAAAATCGTCTCAAAGAAGAGATGCGTTCTCGAGCCATTCCTTTCAGGCGACTACGCCGTTCCATCCATGCGGGTGCGGTTTCGTAAAGATATTCAGTCGGGCGTCGGAAGTGGAGCCTCATCTCACGCGGGGAATTCTCAGGAGCATGATATAGCCACGGAAGAGATCGTCATCAAAGTATACTCGCTCCTTGAAAAGGAGAATAAGGAGCCCTCGCTCAATCCAATCAGAGGCCCTGTCGAATTGCGGGCGGAACCGCCCTCGCTCCTGGTTGTCCTCTCATGCCTGCTCGCCGCCGGATTCATTGCGGGGGGAGTTCTCTTTCTGATAAAAAGAAAAAGGGCTGCGGCAGCTCTCGAAGCAGCTCGGGCTCTGCCCGCGCACGAACTGGCCTTCATGCGGCTTCAGGAGATTTTTGACGAAAAGCTCCTCGAGCGTGGAGAGCTCAAGCTTTTCTTCTCGAGAATATCGGATGTGCTGAGAAGCTACATAGAAAACCGGTTCGGCGTGCACGCCCCGAAGCGCACCACGGAAGAGCTTCTCTCCGATATCAGCCGGGACCCATCCTTTTCCGTCTCTTCCAAGGAACTTCTGATCGATTTTCTGCAGGGCTGCGATCTGGTCAAGTTCGCCGAGCATCAGCCATCGCCGGAAGAAATCGCCAAGGCGGTCGACTCCTGCAAAGCTTTTATCGAGATCACCAAGGCCCCTCCAATAGATGAGCAGAGCGGCAAGGAGTAAGCATCGCCATGCGTTTTGAATTCCCATGGGCTTTTTTGATTCTGCCGCTGCTCGCCCTGATTGTATGGCATTCCGTGAGCAAGCGCCGGAGGACGGGCGTCAAATTCTCATCGGTCGCTTTGGCGGGCGCATCGGGGCTTTCTTTGAAGACAAGATTGCGGCGCCTCCCCCTGATGATTCGCGCTATAGCCGTAGCGCTTCTGGTTATCGGCCTTGCGCGACCGCAGCAGGGCAAGGAAGAAGTGCGCGATGTGAGCGAAGGCGTCGCAATCGAGATGGTGGTGGATCGCTCGGGCTCCATGGCTCAGGAGCTCACTTATGAAGGAGAGACTCTCAATCGGCTGGAAGTAGTCAAGAGAATCTTCAAGCAATTCGTTCTGGGCGACGGCAAAGACCTCGAGGGAAGACCGAACGACCTCATCGGCATGGTGGCCTTCGCCCGCTATGCGGACACGCTTTGCCCGCTCACGATGAGCCACGGGGCGCTCGACCGCTTCATAGACAACATCCAGCTGGTTACAAGAAAGAATGAAGACGGGACCGCCATAGGAGACGGACTGGCGCTGGCGGCTGCGAGGCTCAAAACTGCAGAGGAGACGATCGAGGCGACGAGAGGGAGGCGATCGCCTCAAAGAACCCCCATTGTCGAAAAAGCCGAGGCTCCTGTCATCAGCTCACAGCTTTCCGGGAGCGACTACCGGATAAAGAGCAAGATCATTATCCTTCTCACCGACGGTCAAAACAACGCGGGCAAGCGGGCCCCGATCGACGCCGCCCGCCTCGCCGCGGAATGGGGCGTCAAGGTTTACGCCATCGGCATAGGGGGAAGCGAATCCTTCACAACCATTAAAACTCCCTTCGGCAGCTACAGAGTTCCAGGAGGCCCCGGTGTGGATGAAGCAACGCTGAAAGCCGTTGCGGAGGAGACGGGGGGCGCCTTCTGGCTGGCCGAATCGGCCGAGAAGCTGCATGAAGTCTATAAGGAAATCGATAAGCTCGAACGAACGGAGATCGAATCCGTGCGTCACATAGATTATGCCGAGCGGTTTACGCCGTTTGTCCTGGCCGCCCTCGGTCTGCTTGTTTTGGAGCAGATCCTGGCCGGCTCTGTCCTGAGGAGGATTCCATGAACGGAGGACGCTTCGAAAATCCGGACATGCTGCAACTGCTCTGGCTTTTGCCGCTGCTTGCCGCGCTGGCCTTCTACAAGTTTCACGGGAAGGACCGGGCGCTCGCCAAATTTGCAGACATCGCCATGCTCGAGCGAATAAACCTCTCGGTCAGTCGCGCAAAGCAGTGGTGGAAAACGGCCATCACCATCCTTGCCGCCCTCTTTGTCATCATATCGCTCGCAAGACCCGTCTGGAATCCCAAGCCCGAGAAGGTCGAAAGCAAGGGCAGAGACATCGTTTTCGCACTCGATATATCGAGAAGCATGATGGCCGAGGACCTGAAGCCCAATCGGCTGGAGCGTGCGAAGCTCGCCATCGGGGACCTGATCTCCAGGCTCGATGGGGACCGCGTTGCGCTGGTTGTCTTTGCCGGGACAGCCACGATCAAGTGTCCGCTCACGCAGGATTACGGTTTTTTCAAGCTGATGCTTGGCGACACCGGACCCGAAAGCGTCGGTCGAGGCGGCACGCTCATAGGGGACGCTCTGAGGAAAACCATTGACGAGGTGTACAGCGATAAGCTCAAACGCTTCAAGGATATCATCCTCATTACCGACGGAGAAGATCACGAGAGCTTTCCCGTGGAAGCCGCAAAACAAGTCGGCGAGCAAGGGATACGGCTCATTGCGATCGGACTAGGCGATGAAAAAGAGGGCGAGCGCATACCCGTGTTGAATGAAAAAGGCGAGCGCGTCTTCCTGCGCCATGAAGGACAGGAAGTATGGACACGGCTGGACGCTGACGCCCTGCGAAAGATGGCGAGCGCCACTCCGGGAGGCAGATACCTCAACGTGGCGACGGGAACATTCGATCTGGGCGCCATTTACCAAGATCTTGTGGCCGATGCCGAAAAGCGCTACCTGGAATCGACGACTGTAAACCGATATGAAGAAAAGTTTCAGATATTCCTCGGAATCGCGATTTTGCTGCTTTTGGCCGAGATGCTCATGAGCGAGAGGAAGAAGAGAGCCGCGAAGGTTGATGAGTGAAACTGAAGCTTTTCCATAAGATGTTCGGCCGGCTCGCGCTTCAAAGGCCGGAACGCACCCAAAGACTTCCTTGAGGCCGCAGTTATTGATGCGAGATTTATCTGCGATATTAACCAGATATATCAGTTGCAAAATGCAACAAGCTAATCTGATTAGATTTCAGCAACTTATACATCTCAACCTTCACAGACGGGCGGCGGCAATTTGCGAGAGTAAAACACAGTCCGTTTGGGCTTTCGACCTTACTTTGAGCCCAAGCTCTCTTCGATGGCTTGCAGGAGCATGTCCCAGTTCAAGGGTTTTGAGAGCACCATATCAATGCCCACCTTCTGCAGCTCTTTCTCATCTACATGATCGCCCCAGCCGGTGATGAGGATCACCGGCGCTTTGGCGTTTTTGAGCTTGGCCTTGCCCGCCACTTCCCACCCGCTCACGCCGGGCATGCCGAGGTCGGTCAAAACGAGGTCGAAGCGCTCCGATTCAAGGAGCTCGAGCGCGTCTTCCCCCCGGCTCACCGCGGCCACTTTGTGACCTTTGAGGCGCAGCATGTCTCGAAATATACCCAGTATTTCTTCGCTGTCCTCGACGAGGAGTATTTTTCTCGAGAAGCCGTTCTCTTCTTGATTTGAAGCGGACTCTTCTTTTGCTCTCTCTTGCGCCTTTGGAAGTCTGATCATGAAGACAGAGCCTTTGCCCGGCTTGCTCTTCACCTGCAGCTCGCCGTTGCTGCGCGCAACAAGACCCCAGCAGACGCTCAATCCCAGCCCCGAATTCTCTACTCCTTTAGTCGTGTAGAACGGATCGAAGACCCTTTTCATCACCCCTTCGCTCATGCCTATTCCCGTATCGGCGACCTCAATCATCACCTGATCCTCCAGGCGTTGGCTTCTTATGGTGATGGCTCCTCCCAGAGGCATAGCATCCAGGGCATTGAAAATCATATTCATCAATATCTCTCGAAGGTCGGATGCCTGGATGGACGCCATGCATTTCGGCTCGAGATCGAGATCGAGATCCACCTTATGGCCGTGCTTCTCCGCCGCGTCTTTCCAGCGCGGGCGTGTGAGCTCAACCGTGTCCTTTATCGCCTCGCTTACATCGGTCACTTCATGGATGAGGTCAATTTCCCTGTCGCGCGCCGTGAGGCGCTGGAGCCTACGGACCGTATTGGCGCCGTCATGGACGGCCTTTTCCATGCTTTGCAGCCTGCGCACGCTCTCCTCATCCGTTGTTCGGGGAAGAATGAGCTGAATGTTGCCAAGGATAGCCATGAGGAGGTTGTTGAAATCATGGGCCACGCCTCCAGCCATCGTGCCGAGGGCGACAAGCTTCTCTCTTTGAAGATCTTTCTTGATGAGGGACATTCTCTTGGTCATATCGTTGACCAGAAAGATATAGCCCAGAGCTTGCCCTTCCGGGCCGGTCAGGCGGGAAAGAAAAACATCGGCAATGCATATCGCGCCCCCCGAGTCAACGAGATGGGCATCCCGGAGCTCGACTTGATCGGAGCCGGAAATGGCGCTCAGGAGATCGGAAAAGACCTGAGCGTCTCTAAACAATACGGCTGGGGAACGCCCTTCGATTTCCGCCGAAACGGCCCCGAGAAAACGCTCCAAGGTCTTATTGATCTTTGTCACCCTGAGGCTTGCGTCCAGGAGGGCTATCCCTTGAGGCGTCTGGCTCAGGAGGGCGTCGGATGAGAGATGGCTCGAGCCGGACGATTCCCTGTTCTCACTGGAAGTCTCCATGACCGGACATTCTTCAGTCTTTGATTCTTTAGAGGGGAAGCCATGGAGGAAAGAGCCGATCGTTCTGCCGAGCAACTCCCAGTTGCGTCGCAACTGAGGAGAAAACGCATGAGGATGACACATCCCGATATTGAGCACTCCGAAATGGAGCATGGGCAAAGAGGCCAGGGAGACTAACCGATTTGCGGCGTCTCTGGTGGGAAGAACGGCTTCTTCCCGGAAGTCTTCGATGAAAACGGGCGCCTCGGCTTTGAATGTCTGCGCAGCGATGCCTTCGACAAAAGCAAAGCTCGACACGGCGGAAGAACTATCCCGCGGCGCTTGGACTCCCAGCAAATCTTCCAAGGCGTATGCCGCGGCGAGCATGAGCCGGTTCTCTCGTTCATTCCAAAGGAATACCGAGCAACTCTCAAAATCGGTCTCTTCGATGATGATGCGCGCAATGTTCGCGCAGGCTTCCTCGAGGCTCGTCCTTGTCCCCTGCGTCAGCAACTCCACGAGGCGCTGCATCGTGGCGATATATTGCGACATATGTTCGTGTTCGCCTTGCGCGGTGAGAAGGCCCTGCCTGATAATGTCGTCAGTCAAATTGCTTTTCTTATTCCGGCTCATCGCAGTATATTCCATAGCAGATCCGCCTCCACGCGAATGCCCGCAAGCGCCGCTTGATGCTCTTCCCACTCCTCTTCCACTATGAGAAGACTCTTGCAGTAGGAAAGAGTGATCTCATCGGAAAGCAATTCGGGATACTCATGTGAATTAGCCAGTATATCGGCCAGGCTGACAAGCGTTGCCTCCACCCTGTAGGACGGGCTTTTTTCCGGCATGTGGTGAAACTCTATCACTCTTTGGAAATCTTCCGGAAGAGCCCATCGAATGGCGATCCATTTGCCGATGAGCTCATGCCTGACGCTGCAACCGCTTTCCACAAAGCGGAAAGGGGCTTTCCTCTGCGTCGCGATGCGCATCATCGCCCGGTATTGCTCGGTCAGGTAAAGAGCCATCGCATACTTGCCAAGATCATGGAGGAGACCAAGAGAATAGGCGTGATCCTTTTTAATCCACGGTCGACTTTTGGCCATGAGGGCCGAAGCCTTCGCAGTTATGAAAGAATGCTTCCAGAACCCTTCGCGCTCCGAAGCGCTTAGACCCTTATCAATGGCCAAGAAATCCTTGAGGAGCGCGCAAAGACAGATAGAGCGAGTTTCCGTCAGTCCGATTATGGCTATGGCCCTGGATACGGTCTGGACCTTGCCCCGGAAGCCGTAATATGAAGAATTCGCCACGCGCAGGACTTTCGCGGTAAGCGCCTGGTCAAACCCTATGATGCTTTCAAGATCATTCGGCGTGGCGCTGTCTTCATGCAGAATCCGAAGCAATTGCTGCAGCGCCATCGGTTGAACGGAAAGATCTTTGATTCGGGAAACCAGATAATGAACCTCTTGCTCATCCAAAGCGTGCAGAGGCATGTTTCAATTCTCCTCGTAAAGTAAGAACCCCGAACTGGAAGCTGAAAGCCGGAATAGCCATAACTTGACGCACCTTACATTACATTATTTGTCGGCCATTTATGTTACGATATATATATCGGCGAAAGCTCCTGATTTCATGAGCGGTAGATTTCTGGGTCTATTGCGTAAAATGCCTTTGCAGGCTCACCCATAGTAGAAAAGATAGCGACGATTGATGGACCGCTTTTCACAAAGTGATTGTTTACGCTTCGAAGGAAGAGTACGCTAATAGCGTGACTTCAGAAGCTCCCGTTTCTCCTGTCGGATTATCGGGAGAGCGACTGCACGCTTTGGCGGTTTTCCTTTTCAACAACGTTCGGTTACTGAAGCAGGCGAAAAAAGGGGATGCATGTGAGAGGGGAGATTATCATAGAAGGTGAGAAAGGGGATGTGCTCGTACGCGCTTTTGCCCCGCCAGAGGAGATTCGGCGTCTTCATTTCGATCGACAGTTCAGCGTGCACACCCATTACAAATCCCTTTACACGAGAAAGGACAGCCTCATCAAGAGAGCCTCTCAGGAAGAAGCCAATGTAGTCGTCGCTCTTGACAACACGGGAAACATCATCGGCTTCGGCGTCCTGGCCTATCCCAGTCCTCACGAACGTTGGGCGCAGCTCAAGCCCAGAGTGATGATGGAAGTCATTGCTATCGAAGTAAGCCGCGAATGGCGATCGTACAATATCGGGAACGCGGTTGTCGAAGCGATGCTGTCTCATCCCAAGAGAGAAGAGAAAATACTTTATCTTGTCGGCTATTTTTGGACTTGGGACCTGGAGGGATCGAAGAAGCCCGCATCCGAGTACAAGAAAATGATGATCCGTCTGTTCAAGCCCTTTGGCTTCATTGAATACAAGACCAACGAGCCCAACATCTGTCTGAGCCCGGATAATCTTTTCATGGCGCGCGTAGGAAGTGAGGTCCCGGTCAAGATCCAGGATGATTTCAAATGGCTTTGTTTTGGAATCACCCCATAACGGCAGCTTCTTCAAGATGCGGCTTCGTTGTAGCACACGCCGCAAGGCTAGCCTGCCAAGCCATCCATCTCGGCAGTCTTCTCCGAGAAGCCCGGATGAAGGCCTTGCCGGCATCCCGACGGGCGCTTCATCCAGACTCCTTTTTCTCCATTTGCCTTACTTGCCAAAAGAACAGACCGGATACCTGCAATCGGAGCAGTTGGAGCAAAACCCTCCATGCCCCATTGCGACGATATCGTCCCTCGTCACCTGCTCGCCTGCGAGGAGACGGGGAATAACCAGATCGAAGATGCTCGCTTTGTGGTACATCACGCAACCTGGCAGACCAACGACAGGAACGCTTCCAATGTAGGCGAGCATGAACATGGCTCCGGGAAGCACCGGCGCGCCATAGGTGATGACCTCTCCCCCTGCGGCTCTTATGCTGTAGGGCGTCTGATCGTCCGGATCGACCGACATCCCGCCCGTCACAGCGATCATTTGGACTCCCTTGTCGAGAAAGCCGCGTATGGCTTTCACCGTCATGTCGACATCGTCCGACACCAGCTCCTGTCCTATGACCTCGCTGCCCAACTCCGCAAACTTGGCTTTTACTATCGGCCCGAACTTGTCCTGTATGCGTCCGCGAAATATCTCGTTGCCGGTTGTAACAAGGCCCACTTGAAAAGCCTGAAATGGCTTCATCTCGACAATGGGATAATGGCGACGGCAGATTTCCTCCACCCTCAGCACCTTCTCTTCCGCTACGGCAAGAGGAATCACGCGCGTTCCGGCGACGGCGCGCCCGATTTCGACCGTCTGATTCGTGTGAAGGGTTGAGAAGACAATCTCCTCAATGGAGTTCATCTCGTAGAGAGCCTGAACATCGACCTTGAGCAATCCCTTGGCGGTCGCCACAATGCTCACCTTTCCTTCTGTCGGATCGGAAAACTGCAAGCCCTTGCCGACGGCGGCCCGAGCCATTCGCAATGCGGCGTCATTCTCGTGAACAAGGCCCTTCTCCAGGTCGAGCACATACACATACTCTTTTCCAATTTCCAGGAAGGCTTGAACATCCTCCTCCTTGATCACATGGCCTTTCCTGAAGGCCGGGCCTTTGAACTCTCCGGGCACGATACGCGTAACGTCATGACCCAGCACCATTCCAACCGCTTTCTGAATCGCTACTTTTTCCATTCGGAGTCTCTCGTTTCAAGTATTTGGTTGTCGCCCGCCCAGACCGGCGGAAATCATCGTGCGTTTCCAACTTTTCATTTGTCAATTTGGGATGAGATCTATCCGCCCAAAAGCGATGAGCCCAACACCCAATTTTTATTCATTATAATGAACTCAATTAATAATAGATCAGATCGCTATGTCAAGGAATTTATAGATTTACCGTCATAACATAATGAAACAACACCCTTTCACATCCACACCGAATTCTATGAAGATTAGGGGCCCGCACCAGCAATGTTCATTCCACTGTATTCTATCTAAGCGCCACCGCGACGCGTGAGCTTTGTCAGCTCTCTATCGAAAGCGTCTGAAAACCGCTGCTTATCCTTCTGCGAGAACTGTTTAGGACCGGGAGTCAGCCCGCCTGCTTCGCGAATATCGCGCATGAAGTTGCGGATAGAAAGTCGCTCGCGCACGTTCTCAGGCGTAAAGAGCTCCCCGCGGGGGGTGATGACGACCGTTCCTTTGGGAACCAGCACGGACGCCAGTGGAATGTCCTGAGTTACAGCCAGATCTCCCGCCCCGGCGTGGACAGCTATGTATTCATCCGCAGCTTCGGGCTCGGCGCTGATGCGGACAGTCGACACATAGATGCTGTCAGGCGCGCTGATATGCTTGTTGGCCACAAAGACGACGTGAATCCCAAGCCGTTTAGCGGACCGGATGATCAACTCTTTGATCGCGCCCGGACACGCATCCGCATCCACCCAAATCTTCATCCTCCGTTCCTCCCAGTCGATTATCGCCAAAACGACCGCATGGCGCACCTTCGATCGTTCGCGCAGGGCTTTGCGCTGGACAAGGCTATTGTAACTTTTTTTGCTTACAATTCATTGCAGCTTCATGGCGTTTGAGTAAATATTGGAAAGTTCACTGTCTTTACCTTATAATCGCTTTTTGATTTCGAGGCGCGATGGGAGCTCGCTCGGCGCTGCGAAATTCCTTTCATATACTTTAAGATTTGCAAATGGAAGCTCTGCGTCGGATTCGCTCATAACAAGCGCTCCGTTGAATGCCGACAAAGACCTCTGGAGCGGCGCTCCGGGGGAACGCTCTTTTTTTATCCACGCAGCGCAACTGGCTGTTTGTGACATGCTCGCGTTGATACTCCTTTGAATCGATTGTGAAGAATGCTGAAATTCCCTAGAAATGGTGATCTATGAAGATAGCGGAAAAGTTGTTTGCCATAGGCGGCAAGGACAAGAAAAGCGGCAGAAATGAAATCGAAAGAGAGCAGATGGACGGGCAAGGATTTATTTCATCCATTCTGGATTCGATTTCATCTCCAGTGGCCATTCTTGACGCACAGGAAAGAGTTTTGCGCCTCAACCGGGCTTGCGAGAGAGTGATTGGCTGCTCATCAAAAGATGTCACTGGGAAGCGCTTCGAGGATCTTTTTCCAGCCTCATCCGAGGTCGAAGGGCGCAAGGAATTCCATGGAAGCGAATCGCAGCAGCGCTCGATTTCCGATGAATGCGAAAACCGCTGGATAGAGGTGGAGGGGAGCCTCAGACTGCTCGCATGGCGGCGCTCGGCGATTACAGACGATGAGGGCGCGATTGAATACGTGGTCAAGACCGGCGCCGATGTGACCGACGCCTGGGAGCGCGCCGAGGAGCATCGGCGTCTTCTGACGGCCGTCGAGCAGGCGGCCGAGAGCTTCCTTATTTTAGACAGCAACCGCGTCATTCGCTATGTCAGCTCCGCCTTTGAAAAACTCACCGGTTACACCCGCGATGAGATCATCAACAGCAAAATCGATTTATTGAAAAGCGAGAAGCAAGATAATCTATTCTTCAAAACGATTTGGCAGACTGTCAAGAGAGGCGAAGCTTGGAGCGGCGGCATCATCACGAAGAAAAAGAACGGAGCGCTTGTTGAAACGGACACCGTAATTGCGCCGGTAAAGGACTCCACCGGAAACATCAAAAATTATGCGGTCATCAAACAGGAAAAATCGGACGCAGCGAGACTCGAAAAACAGCTCCGCCAGGCGCAGAAGATGGAGGCGCTGGGCGTGCTGGCTGGAGGAATAGCCCACGATTTCAACAACATACTATTCCCGATAATCGGCTACACAGAAATGGCGTTGAGTGAAATCCAGGGAGGGGGCAGCCCGATGGAGCGGAACCTGGGGCAGGTTCTGAAAGCGGCTCATCGCGCCAAGGAGCTCGTCAGACAGATCCTGGCCTTCAGCCGGAGAGCCGAGCAGGAGCAAGCGCCCGTTCAGATCAGCCTCATTGTCAAGGAAACGCTTCAATTCCTCAGGGCCTCTTTACCGTCGACCATACAGATCCGCCACGATATCGCCCCCGAAGCCGCCAGAGGAACGGTTATCGCCGACCCCACGCAAATCCATCAGGTGCTGATGAACCTTTGCGCCAACGCCGCTCATTCCATGCGCGAGAAGGGCGGCCTGCTCGAGGTGAAGCTTGCCGACGTCGAGGTGGATGCAGTGCTCGCCCATCGACACGAGAACCTCGAGCCGGGCTGCTATTTGAAGCTCACGGTCGCGGATACGGGCCATGGGATGGATCGGGCGACGATGCAGCACATCTTCGAGCCCTACTTCACCACCAAGGAGCCCGGAGAAGGCACCGGCATGGGACTGGCCGTGATCTACGGAATCGTAAGAAGCTGTCACGGAGTCATTACCGTCGTCAGCGAACCGGGCGTTGGCAGCGTCTTTGAAATTTTTCTGCCGCTAACCAACGGCGCCAGGATCGATCAGGCCGAAAAGCGGGATCTACCCCACAAGGGACATGGACGAATTCTTTTCGTGGATGATGATGAAATAATACTCGATATGGGAAGCCAGATGTTGCGTCGCCTTGGCTATGAAGTCACTCCCAGACAGAGCAGCATAGAGGCTCTCGATACTTTTCGAAAGGACGCCGAAACGTTCCGGTTGGTCGTGACCGACCAGACCATGCCTCATATGACCGGGTCGGAGCTTGTCGAAGAGCTCCGCCGCATCCGGCCGGATATCCCCGTTATTCTATGCACGGGATTCAGCGACTTGATCAATGAGGAAAAAGCCAAGGCCATGGGCATCCAGGGATTTCTCATGAAGCCTTTTGTATCAAAGCAAGTCGCCGGAGCAATCAGAGATGTTTTGAGCGAAGCAAGTCAAGGATGATGCATGATCCATTTCTTTTCGACCCTCCATGCCCGTCTTCTGTTGATAGTCCTCCTGGCGACCATTCCGGTCATCGGTTTAACCTTCTATTCAGCGATCGAGGAAAGAGATCAGGAGGCGGCCGGCATCCAGGAGACGGCTCTGCGCCTGGCGCGCCTCGCCGCCTCAAGCCAGGAGAGGCTGATCGAGAGCACGCACCAGCTCCTCATCGCTCTTTCGAAGATTCCCGCCATCCGCGAGCGCGACACGGAAAGCTGCAGCCAGCTTTTTGCCGAAATTCTCGTGCATTACCCAAGCTATACGACCATATCCGCCTTCGACCCCGAAGGCAATCTTTTCTGCAGCGCAGTTGCGAGCGAGCATTCTGTCAACATTTCGGATCGGCCTTATTTCCAGCGCCTGATCCAAAACCGGGATTTCGTTGTCGGCGATTACCAGGTCGGCCGCATTACGGGCAAACCTGAAGTCGTCCTGGCTTACCCGATCCGCGATGCCTCCGACAGCCTCCTATCCATCATTATAGCTCCGCTAAACCTCGATATGCTGGGACAATCGGCAGCCATGGCCAGTCTGCCCGAGGGGGCGACTATCAGTGTATTAGACCGCAAAGGCACTGTGCTCGCCCGCTATCCGGAGATAGAGGGATGGATCGGACGCACCCTGCCCGATAAATCCTCAGTTCGAACCATACTCGAGCGTCGAGAGGGAACCATGGCGGGGCGTGGCATGGACGGGGCGCAACGGCTATATGCTTTTACGCCCATGGGAGAAAAATGGGAAGCGGGCGCTTTCGTGCGCATAGGACTTCTCGCCGAGTCGGCCTATGCCGGAGCGAACCGGCTCCTGCTGCGCAACCTCGCCCTGATTGGCCTGGTGACAATACTGGCGCTTGCAGCGGCGCGCTTTACCAGCAGCGCGCTCATCCTGCGCCCCATCGATCTGTTGATGAAAGCGGTAAAGGAAGTAGCTCGAGGAAACCTCGAAGCCCGCACGGGTCTCCCCCAGGGAAATGGCGAGCTGAACAGACTGGCTCGAGCCTTTGATGAAATGGCCGGAGCGCTGCAAAGGCTCGATGAGGAAAAACGGCGCTTCGAGAGAAGGCTCCGGCAAGCCCAGAAGTCGGAAGCCATCGGCGCCATGGCTGGGGGCATAGCTCATGATTTCAACAACCTCTTGACTTCGATCATTGGCTACACGGACATGGCGGTTAATGACACGCCCAAAGGTGATCCTCTGCGTGAAAACCTCGAGAAGGCTCTATTAGCCGGGTATCGCGCAAAGGATCTCGTGAGCCGAATTCTTGCCTTCAGCCGGATGGGCGCACATCGAGTAAGAACGCCGGTGTTTTTGTCCCCCCTGATAGAAGAAGCGCTTGAAGAGCTCCAAGCATCCTTGCCCCCTCGGATAAAAGTGCGCAAACATATCACGGACAGCCGCCTCTCGGTATTGGGCGATTCCGAGCAGCTCAGGCAGGTTCTGGATGGACTTTTGTCCAACGCCGCGCAGGCCATGAAGGATGCTGGCGGCATCCTCAGCGTAAGTCTGGCCAAGGTCGATTTTGATGCCGACAGCGCGCTTCGCTATCCGGAGCTAAAGCCAGGTTCCTATGTGAGCCTGAGTGTGACCGATACGGGATGCGGAATCGAGGAGGCTGTTCAGGAGCGCATTTTCGACCCCTACTTCACCACAAAGAGCCCAAACGAGGGAAGCAGCGGCCTTGGGCTGGCCGTAGTCAGGGGAATTGCGCATCAGCACGGTGGAGAAGTATTTTTTGTCAGCTCCCCGGGAACGGGCAGCTCTTTTCATGTGCTTCTCCCCGAAATTGAGAACGGTTCTGACGGCTCCGAATCTTGTCCGTCGGGATAAAGTGGTTAGATTTCCCGAATTGAAGATCCAATCAACCCCCAGACGCACAAAAAAAGGAGTCAGCATGCATGAACGCTCTGAGAATGTAACGATGAAAGGAAACCCTCTTACCCTCGTCGGCAACGATCTGAAGGTCGGAGACAAGGCGCCGGATTTCAAAGTCGTCGACAACAACCTTGCGCCAGTGGGACTCTCTTCCTATGCTGGGAAGGTAGTCGTCATCTCCTCGGTGCCCTCTCTCGACACGCCGGTTTGCGATATGGAGACGCGCAGGTTCAACAATGAAGCAGCCGGGCTGGGAGAAGACGTGGTCATTCTTACCATAAGCATGGATCTCCCTTTCGCTCAGAAAAGGTGGTGCGGCGCCGCGGGGGCAACCCGAGTGATAACCCTCTCGGATCACAGAGAAGCCGACTTCGGCTCGGCCTACGGGGTGCTCATAAAAGACCTGCGCCTCCTGGCGCGAGCTGTCTTCGTGGTGGATCAAAAAGGCGTTATCAAGCACATTGAGCTGGTCAAAGAGATCACGAACGAACCGGACTACGACGCGGCGCTGAGCGCGGTGCGCGCGTGCGCAACCGGCAAATAGCGGGGACGGCGAACCGGTCTGGGTTCCGGCCGCATTTTCGCATCAGCGGGAAGTTTGAAACAATGCTGAAGGGGGCGAATCAGGCATCCCCCCCTTCAGCATCACTCGCTGACAATATCAGGCGCCGGTCGCCCCCAGCTCCTTTGCCAGCTCGACTGAGCCTGCAACTTTCAGCAAAGGAAAGAGCGGGTTGCGGCGATAGGAATTCAGCACCTGCTCATGCAGCTCCGCGGACCAAGTGGCGGAGCAGTCCTCCAGCAAAACAGCCTTGAAATCATAGCAAATAGCGTCCATCGCTGTCATGAGAACGCAGAAGTTTGTTGCTATGCCGCCCACGGCGCACAGGGTGATATTCCGTTCCTTAAGCCATTGACTGAGATCCGTATTGAAGAAGGCCGAAAACTTCGGCTTTGGCAGCCAGAGATCCTCCGGCCGGCGATCCAGCTCGTCAATGACTTCCGCGCCCTTTGTGCCCGCAAGAGAATGAGGCTTCATCTTTCCCTTGAATATGAAATCTTCCTCGTGGAAAGCGTCGGTGGAAAAAATCACCGGCCAGCCCTCTTTCCTGAAGATCCCGATCAGCTTGTTCAAAGGCTCGATTGTCTGCCGGGCAAATTGGGTAATGGGAAGATGCTTGTGCTCTTCAAAATTGTCCTTGACCATGTCGATTATGAGAAGAGCGGGCTTTTCCGATCTGTCATCGCTCATTTCCGTCTCGCTTCCTTTTAAAAGCATACAACCCCGGAAGAAGCCCTTCTGGCTCCGCCGGGGTTGGCTCCGACAATTCGCGCAACAAAGCTTACTTGTTCTTCCAGACCGGCTTCCGCTTCTCCTCGAAGCTCTGAATTCCCTCCAGAGTATCCTCTGTCTTCATGAGTGAATTGAGGAAATAGTCGTTTGCCTTCTTGGAGGCTTCTTTGAGAGGAAGCCCCATCGTGGATTTAATAATGCGCTTGTTCATCCGGATAATGAGCGGGCTGTTGTAGGCTATTTCCTTCACCATGGCGTTGACGGCGGCTTCAAATTGAGCTTCGTCCACAACTTGGCTGACCAAGCCCATGTTGAGAGCGTCTTGCGCCTGGTAGGTCTTGCCGGAGGTGCAGATTTCAATGGTCTTTGCAGGTCCGACCAGCTCGGGCAGTCTCACTGCTGCATACGGAGGGAAAAATCCGAGCTTGATTTCCGGTTGACCCAAAAGGGCTTTGTTCGACGCGATGATGATGTCGCACGCAATGGCCAGCTCCATGCCGCCGCCAAGGCAAGCGCCATGAACAGCAGCGATGGTCGGTATCTCGAGGTCGGAGACCTTTGACAGCATCTCGTCAAAAACAGCGATCATCTCAGGCGCCAGCTCCGGTTTGTGGTCGCCAACTTCGACGCCGGCGCACCAGCTTTTGCCTTCGCCCACAATCACCAGGCATTTGAGATCGTTATCGGATTCGAGCTCCTTCAGCAAGGCGGTGAGCTCTTTCATCATTTCCAAATTCAGCACATTGTGCTTCGGACGAGCCAAGGTGATCCGCACCACACCGTCGGTCTTTTCGGTTCGCAGAAACTTAAATTCGGACATGTCAATCCTCTCGTTTGCTGGTTTAGGAAGCAGTGGGCCGCGGGAGCTGAGGGCGAGGACGGAAACTCGCCCGCGCTCGCCCAGTCCCGATCCCCAATCAACTGCAGGACATGCTTTAGATATATTGTCCGCCATCAACTTTGATGCATTCACCCGTAACGTGACGGGCTTTGTCGGAAGCGAGGAAGACGATTACGTTGGCGAGATCTTCCGGTTGGCCAACTCGCTTCATAACGATCTCGTTCATGGCCATGTCGATGATTTTGTCGCGAGAATCGGAGTCTCTCAACATCGGGGTCTCAATAAGCCCCGGGGCCACCGCATTGACATTCACGCCGAAGGCTCCCAGCTCTTTGGCTACGGCCTTGGTGAAGCCGATGATGCCGGCCTTCGATGCCGAATAGTTGGACTGACCGAACTTGCCCCGCATACCGTTGATGGAGGTGACGTTGACGATTTTTCCGTATTTTTGCTCCTTGAAGAGAGGGGCCACATGACGCGTGAAATTAAAATAGCCTTTCAAGTTGACTTCCAGCACGCGATCCCACTGCTCTTCGGTCATCTTCCACGATACGGCGTCCCAGTTCATGCCGGCATTGTTGACCAGAATATCGATGCGTCCGAACGCTTCGAGAGCCTGCTTCACCACCGCCTCGGCTTCGGCAAACGACGCGATGTCGCATTTGACGGCAATGGCCTTGCGTCCGAGCTTCTTGATCTCTTCAACATGCTTGAGAGCTTCGTCTTCGTGCTTGCGATACGTCAAACACACATTGGCGCCCTCGCGAGCGAGTTCGATAGAGGCTGATGCGCCGATACCCAGTGATCCACCTGTAATAATAACGTTTTTTCCTTCCAGTAACATGACTACCCCTGTTCTCAGTGAAATAGTGAAAATGAATTTGGTAAATGCTCTACCGAAACGATTGGCGGTACCCTCTTTACCTCATATAATAACACGTAAAGCTATAATACAGCTGTATTGCGTTTTTTCAAGGAATACTTTGACTTCAGCCACAAAAAAATAGCTTCGCCCTTGCACAAACTTTTTCAGAAGTCTTCTAATTTCTTGTTGACTCGCGTCGAGTCTGAAGATAGTTTTGATGGCGTTTTACGTTTTCCCGTGGTTATGTTTACTCCGCCACAAGACTGAAGACTCAGTCGGTTTATACCGACGGAGGATGATGCGCTGAGGGGATTAACCATTGAGTTGTGGAATCGGTCGAGACACATACGCGCCCTGGTCCCGCGATCGCTCCGATATCCTTTCGCTTCCTGCTGCTCCTGCATCATGGATCGATTCCGCATACTCCAGGAATGCAAGTCCCAACCGCCTATCCGCCTGCGAAGAGCGTCATTGGCTCATCCTACGGCCGGGGAGAGCTGGAATGCCGGAGGTGGTGGTTGCGTTATTCCTCAAGCCAATGTTTTTTTCGGGCAAGGGTGGGGTACAGTATGCTTGACGGGACGGTTATCACGCGCGGGCCATGTATAAGTTTTCGAAAGAACATGATCGAGAGAGCGGTCTTCAGTGGAGGGGGCTCTTTATTCTGCAAGCTGTGTTGGGGTACGGTATGCGGCGCTTGAATGGCGCGCCGCGTTGCCCCTCAATCATCAGCTGAGGAAGCATATGACGGCTTTGCGCATCAAACAGGAATGCCCTTTGATTCGGAGGAACATGGAACAATGAAAGATTTCGCTACTTTAAGGACAGTGATAGCGCGCAACCTGGAGTATAACCCTGACAAGACCGCGATCATCGCAGATGGCGACAGGCAATACTCCTTCAGGGAATTTGCGGACAGGACTTATAGAATGGCCAACGCCCTTCTCGAGCTCGGCATCAAAAAGGGAGAAAGGGTAGCCATTCTCAGCCGCAACAGCATCGAAAGCGCCGAAACCTACTTCAGCATCCCGAATGCCGGGCTGGTCCTCGTGATGCTCAATTTCAGACTGGCTCCACCGGAGATCTTGACCGTCCTGGAAGATTCCGGGGCTACCGCGCTCATGGTGAATGAGGAGTATCTTCCCCAGATTGAGGCGATAAAGGGCAGCCTCGGCTTCATTAAACATTTCATCTTCATCGGCGACAGATCCAAAACCCCCGACGGGTGGCTTCATTATGAGGCGATGATCGAGCAAGCCTCACCCGCCATTCCGGATGTTCCGCTTTACGAAGACGACCTGGCCATCCTGATGTACACGAGCGGCACAACCGGCTCCCCCAAAGGCTGCATGGGAACGCACGGCAATCTTTACCACATAGGGAGAAGCCTGACGCTGGAAGGGAAGATGGACGAAAAAGATGTTGGAATCATCGCTTCGCCCCTCTTCCACGCCACCGGTGAAGTCGTTTTGATGAACGATATGTACAGCGGCACAACGTCTGTCATACTTGGCATGTGGGAGGCCGAGGAATTCATGCGCCTCGTGGAGAAATACAAGGTGACCTCCGGCATGATCGCCACTCCCATGCTGCTTTTCCTCGTTCAACACCCGAATGCATCCAAGTACAATCTGACCAGCCTCAAGAAGATTTATTTCGCCGGCGCGCCCGTTACTCCCATCGTTTTCCAGCAGGCTATCGAAAAGTTCGGGAACGTCTTCGTGCACCTTTTCGGCACGAGCGAAACATTGGGCCAATCGGCTGTGTTGAGAACCGAGGATATCTCCAAGGCGCTTACCGAGGGGAAAACCGACATCCTGGCGTCTTGCGGCAGATCCTTCGCCGATATGGAAAGCGAAGTGGTGGATGAAAACGACAACAGAGTTGCTCCCGGTGTGGTCGGAGAAATCAGAGTTCGCGGACTAGGAACGGTTCTCGGATACTGGAACAAGGAAGAGCAGACCAAGCAGGTCTTTCGCAACGGCTGGTACTATCCCCTCGATCTCTGCACAGTGGATGAGCAGGGCTACATCTACATAGTCGACCGCAAGAAGGACATGATCATTACCGGCGGTGAGAATGTCTATCCCGCCGAGGTCGAAAACGTTCTTTACAAGCATCCATCCGTTGGCCAGGCGGCGGTTATCGGCACTAAGGATGAAAAATGGGGAGAAGCCGTTACCGCTCTTATCGTAAAGAAGGGCGATGCGAGCGTTACGGAAGAAGAAATTAGAGCTTTCTGCAAGAAAGAAATTGCCGGCTACAAGGTTCCAAAGAAGATCGTCTTTGTGGATACGCTCCCCATGAGCGCAAGCGGCAAACTGCTCAAATATAAACTGAGGGAACAGTTCCAGAGTTGATTCCTGCGACGCTCGCGATTGCCATAACGCCAAATTCAACTGTGCCTGCTGATATTCTACTTATGAAGGAGAAACTACTATGTCCGCTCAAGAGCATCAATTTGCAAATCCGCTTCCCGCTGGTTTAGGCGCCCTCGCAATGGCGTGCTATGGCTTTGGAGCCATGTTGTCAGGAAAAGTAACCCATGACGCAGCTCCCATTCTCGCAGCCTGGCTCATCGGAGGATTTTTCGTTCAAATCGTTGTCGCTATTATAGAATTCAGGGACAAGAATCTGCCGGGAGCCAATGTGTTCCTGGTGTTTTCATCCATTTTTATGCTGACCGGAGCTCTGAGCGTCGGCTCCAAGTATTTCCTGCATGCGGCTGGAATGAACTTCGACGCTTCGATTGAAGGATGGCTGTGGCTGGCGATATCCCTGTGGATATACATCATGCTCCCATGCTTTCTCAAGAGCCCGAAAATTCTCTTTATCTTGGGCTTTCTCCTCTGTATTGCGCTGGCGTGCCTCATCGCCCTCGATTTCGGCATCAAGCCGAACAGAGCCCTCATTGCTCAGACGGGCGCATACTGCTTGTTTACCGCCGGCAGCCTCGCCATCTATCTGGCCGGCGCCATGTCGCTAAACGCCCATTTCGGAAAGCAGATTCTCCCAATAACCACGCCATTCATAAAATAGTCTTTCGAGCGGCGTCTTTTCGCTGAAAGGCTCAAAGCGCCGCTCGAACGATCTCCCGACAAGAAGAACGTCTTCTGCGCACTCTCCTCGGCTGCAGGCGCTATGCGCCGAAGGCGTTCTTCCCGCATCGTCCGTTCGGCTTTCGTCCACAAAAAGCGCATCCCGCTCCACACTAACGACCACCTTGTCCGACCTCCTTCGCCCCACATCTTCTCTGCAACTTTACGCCTGGATCACTCCGCTCGTCCCAAACATACTATTCATTATTGATTCCATACACTTACAATAGCGCAAACTGCGGCTTCACAGGGGGCATATTTACTTGACGACCGGTAGAATTGTTTGATATTTTGGAGTTGGCCCCTCTGTATGGACCTACTCTATGCACACAGCTCGTGAGCTATAGAGTAATGTAGGATTTTCCGGATCCGGGGCAGCGCGGGCAACTCGTTGCCCGTGCCACCTTCCCTAAATCGGCTGCTATGCTACATCGGCAAAGATGTGTGCAAAGAGGAGCTGTATGGACGAGTTTAAGTGAGATGCCTCAAGGCTCTTCTCGCAGCCTGAGGGCTATCTGCGTTTACAATGCATGTATATTGACGTAAGCGGAATGAATATTCATTTACCTAGAAGGAGCCAGCATGAATATTGCCAGGAACTTGGAACGGGCAACTCTTTATTTCCCCGATAAACCGGCGTTGATATTTGAAGGGAAGACCTTTACTTACCGCGAGCTTAATCAACAGGTCAACAGACTCGCCAACAATTTGCGCGCCCTGGGACTTGAAAAAGGAGACCGCGCAGCTCTCTTTTTGCCCAATATCCCCGCCTTTATAATCGGTTATTTCGCCATTCAGAAAGTGGGCGCCATCGCCGTCTCAGTCAATGCTATGCTTAAGCGCAATGAAGTCAGATACATAATGAACGATAGCGGGGCGAAGATACTGATTACGACGTCACAGCTCAGAGAAGAAACTCCCAGTGACGAACTGCCCTCTCTCGAGCGGATCATCGTCGCCGAAGGGGAAGCCGGCAATGATCTCGATTTCGACAAGCTCATCGCCGAGGGCGACGCCGTCTTTCAATGCGCCGACACGGACATGCAAGATCCGGCTGTAATTCTCTATACTTCCGGAACCACCGGATTTCCCAAGGGAGCCGTTCTTACACAGATGAATATCGGCTCCAACTCCCTTTCCGCCTCCAACCATTCAGGAGTCACCCCGGAAGATCGTCTGCATCTCTTTCTCCCACTTTTCCACTGCTTCGGCCAAAACTTCATCATGAACAGCGCCGTCAGCAAGTGCGCTGCGATTGTCCTTCATCGCAGATTCGAGCCGGAGCCAGTCCTGGAAGCTATTTCCCGCGAACGTGTGACGATGTTCTTTGCAGTGCCGACCGTTTATATCCACTTCCTCAACACGGACACCTCCGGCTATGACTTGTCGAGCATTCGCTACTGTTTCACTGCGGCGGCCAGCATGCCCCAGGAGACAGCTCTTCAGTGGAAAGCGAAATTCGGCATGTCCATCAATGAAGGCTATGGATTGACAGAATGCTCGCCTCATTGCTGCTATAATCACAGCATCCGGCATAAGTTCGGCAGCGTCGGCACGCCCATTGAAAACGTGGATATCAAGATCGTCGATAAGGATGGCAACGAATTGTCTCCCGGCGAAATCGGAGAGATCGTCGTCAGAGGCCCCAATGTCATGCAAGGGTATTGGGGAAAGCCTGAGGCGACCGCCGACGCCATCCGCAATGGCTGGCTCTACACCGGCGATATCGGAAAGATGGACGACGAAGGCTATTTTTACATCGTCGACCGCGTAAAAGACATGATCAATGCAGCCGGCTTCAATGTCTATCCCACAGAAGTCGAGCATGTCCTCTACCAGCATCCCGCAATCCAGGAAGCGGCGGTCTACGGAGCATCCGACCCGGTCAGAGGGGAAACGGTTCACGCATCCGTTGTATTGAAGGAAGGCAAGCAAGCGACAGCCGAGGAAATCATCGAATTCTGCCGCGAAAATATGGCTGTCTACAAGATTCCTCGAAAGATACGGTTTGTGCCGGAGCTGCCGAAAAGCGCTACGGGCAAAATCCTCAAGAGGATATTGCGGGGAGACTAGCTCAATAGCTCAAATCATGTTTTGGATTTAAGAAGGGGGCGCGATCCCATTTGAATCGCGCCCCCTTTTTTTGACGGAAGCTTCCCAGCAAGCGCAAAGCCGGGGCTTCTTCAAAGCCCCGGCTTTGCGCCGCCCCATCGCGCCAGCATCAATTCATGAGCACCGATGGCAGAAAAGTGGCGATTTGCGGGAACGCGAACAGTATGAGCGCGGCAGCCAGAAGGCTCAGCAGGAAAGGATATACGCCGCTATAGATGACGTTGAAGGGTTCTCCCGTGATGCCCTTGACTATGAAAACGCAGATGGCGACGGGCGGTATCACCACGCCCACCATCACCGTGATGCCGATCATGATGCCGAACCAGAGCGGATCGAAGCCAAGCTTCAGGACCGCCGGATAGAAAATCGGCGTAGCGAGAATCATGAACGCAATATCGTCAATAAACGAGCCGCCTATCAAATAGACTAATATTATCAGAGCCATGATGAAGTATCGGTTGATGGGAAGCCCGGTGATCCAATCTGCGGCGATCATCGGTATCTCCGTCACCGCAAGAAAATGACCGAACACCGCCGACCCGGCAACGAGCATGAGCACCATACAGGCGGTTCTCAAAGCTTCGTCGAATGACTTCAGCATTCCGTCGAAAGTGACCCGCCCTTTGAAGATGGCCACGATAAACACCGATACCGTGCCAATCGTGCCAGCCTCGGTAGGGGAAAAGACGCCCTTCATGAGGCCGCCTATGATGACGACAAAGACGATTCCAACCGTCAGGAATTCGGGTAGAGCTCGTCCTCTTTCCGCCCAGGTCGACTTAGTCCCGCCGGGCGCAATGGACGGATCGATCTTCACCCATCCGAAGATTACGACGGCGAAAAGAAAAGAGATCATGAGTCCCGGCATCACTCCGGCCAGGAAAAGCTTGCCTATGGACTGTTGCGTGATGATGCCGAAAAGAATGAGCGTGATGCTTGGGGGAATGAGAATGCCAAGAGTGCCGACGGTGGCGACGACCCCGTTGGAAAGCTTTTTGTTGTAGCCATAGCGCTCCATTTCGGGTATGGCCACGCTGGCGAAAGTGGCGCAGGTAGCTAAAGTCGAGCCGCACATGGCTTTGAAGAGCGTTGCTCCCGCAACGGTCGCCATGGCGAGTCCTCCAGGAACATGCCCAACGAAAGTGTATGCTGCGTTATATAGCCTGTTGGCGATCCCGGAGTGAAAGGCTATCTGCCCCATGAGCACAAAGAGCGGAATGACCGTCAGTCCATAGGAGGTGAAAGTATCCAGAAGATCTTTGGCCAGAAGATTTGTCGCAGCGTCGAAAGACACGATATGCGCAAAGCCGAGGAACCCTATCGCAGCCATGGCGAACGCCAACTCCAGGCCCGTTAGAAAAACTGCGAGCAATACAAAGAGGGAGATAACGCCAAGGGTAATATCACTCATTTTCGCCTCCGACAATCTTCAAAATATCACAACACAGAAGAATAGACTGGATGAAGCAGCTCACCCCCAGCCCATAGGCGATCGGGTAGTAGGGAAGCCTGAGCGTCATGGTGACTTCTTTGGTCTCCTGAAGACTACTCCCATAGCCGAAGAAGCTCCAGCCAATGAAGAAGAAAAGAGCTATGCCGACGCACCGCGTTATAACATTCACGACATCGGCTATCTTTACGGGAGCGCCCTTCCGTCTCGGATTCCTACCGATAAGGACATCCACATAGATGTGCCCTTTCATCCAGGACGTATAAGGAATGGACATGCCTATGACTATTCCGCCGCAAAACGAGATGATCTCGAAAGCTCCGAGAATGGGCCTTCCAAAGGCCCTCAGAATGACATCGCCAAGGGTGACCAGCATCATGATAAAAAGAGTCACGCCCGCAATCACCTGAGCGGATACGCTGAGCTTGCGCACGATTGAAAGCAGGGCATCCAGAGCGCTCGGCCTCGTCTGTTGCGCCACCTTAGAGCTATGCTCCTGAGCTCCTGTCGTTGGAGTTTCCACCTGATAATCCTCCCATCGATCCCAGCTTTTAACTTTGTGTAGTTGCGTCAATCCGAGGCGCAACGGTGAAGTCCCTGCAACTTATGATAATACCCTCTACGGCCAGAGCAGAGCAAGCAATAGCGGGATGCCGCTTGCCTCCCATCCCGCCTCGTCGAAGAGGAATGGGAGGCCTTTCGCCGGCATCGAGGCTCACCCCCGATATTGCCTTCTACTTATTTGCTTCGATGTAATCGAAACAGAACTTGACCACTTCGTCCCCGGGCAAGCCTTTTTCTTTCGTCTTCTGAATATATTGATCGAACATCGGCTTCACGGCTTCTTTCACCGCCGCCTGCTCTTCGGGCGTAGCGGCTTTCATCTTGTGTCCGTCTTTTATAAGAGCCTGCTCGGCTTCATCATCCAGCTTGTTCCAAAGATTGCCCTGCTTTTCGGCCCATTCGGCGCTCACCTCGGTGAAGATCTTCTGAACGTCAGGAGAAAGCTTCTCCCATTTCTGCTTGTTCATCGTGACAAACATGCCGGAAGTATAGGTGCAGCCGTAGTTTTTGATGGTGCACTTCAGGAACTCTCCGTATCCCCAGTTCTTCACGCCCTCGATGGGCAACAGAACGCCATCCAGGAGGCCCTTGGAAAGAGCGTCATACGTCTCGGGCATCGATATGGTGACCGGAGTGGCTTTCAGGATTTTCGCCATTTCCGCGTTAGTCCCATTGGCCTTGATTCTCAGACCTTCCATGTCTTTTATAGCGGAAGTTTCTTTCTTGGTATGAAAGAAACCCGGGCCATGGGCATGCAAATAGAGAACGTGGGTGTCGCTGAGCTCCTTGGGGTTGAACTTTTTGTAGTACTCATTGATCAATCTGGTCGCCTGCAGACCGCTGGTGTATCCGAGCGGATAGTCGATCACTTCGGTCAGAGGGAATCTACCCGCTGTGTAGGCGAGCAGAGACTGGCCGATGTCGGCGATGCCCTTGGAAACGCTGTCGTAGGTCTGGGTCGGAGGGGTCAGCGTATTGCCGGGAAAATAGGTGATCTTCACCTTGCCATTGGTTCTCTTCTCAATTTCCTTACAGAATTCATCACCGAGAATGCCGATGGGATGAGTCGGCGGAAAGAAGTTGGAATAACGAAGTTTTACGACATCATCCCCCTGAGCTTTGACATGGCCGGAGGATATCAAAACTGAAAAAACAACAAACGCTGCGATTAGCAACCCCAGACAAGCAGATCTTCTCATAAAGCCAATCCTTTCTTTGGTGTCGATCGATGTTCCCTTGTCCACTTCGCTCACATAGGTCCCAGCAGGCCTCAAGGAAGCTGCAAGCGTTCGCTTCGTTCCTTCGCCGTCGTGAAAACACGAGACGCTGCTCTTGCTTACAGCTTCCAGCGCGACGCGCCGGTTCCTCTCCTCACCTCGGAGACTGTACCGCGCTGCCCTACAAGGGGGCCTTTTCATCATGAAAAAGGCTCACCCGTCCCAAGGCTTCGGTCGTATCCCCGTTGTATCGCAAATGTATCTTCGAACCCTTTATATCACAAGAACATAGCGCGTTCGCAAGCGTCATCGGAAGAAGAGGAGCAAATGCATGAGAATCAGGAATGGCTTCGAGGGTTGAATATACCATAATCTTTGTCAATTCGTTGTTTTTACTCGGTCGTTATTGTCGAGTCCAATCGATTCGACGAAGCGCCCGCCAAGAGGGAGTCATCGATCATGGACTGCGTTTCTCCATCCGGCGCTCACGCCGGTCCCAACAATAGATCGGGCACCACTGTGGATAACCAGGGCACGAAGGCCAGAACAAACATGGCTACAATGTAAATGATCAGCGAAGGGTAGATCGCTCTGCTCACCTTGACGAAACTGATCCCCGTGACGGCCTGTGCAGTGTAGAGGAGCAGCCCCAGTGGCGGCGTGATATATCCGATGCCCAGCCCAACGCTGAAGAGGAGGCAATAATGTATGGGGTCTATTCCCATGTGATTGGAGATGGGCATCATGATGGGCACCAGGATCATTATGGCGCCGATCTGGTCCATGAAAGTTCCTACGATCAGCAAGACCACGCAGGTAAAGATGAGAAACACCGTGGCATTGGGAATGTAGGCCATGGCGAGCTCCAGAATCTTCTGAGGAATCTCCCGGAGAATGATGTACTCGGAGATGACGCCCGCCCCGGAAACGGTGATGACCAGCGCCCCACTCACAATCCCCGTGGCGATGAGGAGGTCTTTCAGAACCTTTAGCGTTACGGACCTGTAGATGATCATCTCGACAATAAGGGTGAGAACACAGGCGACGACGGAAGCTTCGTTTATGGTGAAGGCGCCGGAGTAAATGCCGCCGAAAAGACCTGCAATGATGAGAATCGCGAAGACCGCATCCTTGGCCGCCACCAAAAACCCTTTGAAATCGAATTTCTCGAGGGCTTCCAGGCCGAGGCCTTTTCTACGCGCATCCCACCAGGCGTAGAGAGAGAGCATGGCCATGATCAAAACGCCCGGAAGATAGCCGGCTGCGAAGAGCCGCACAACGGACTCGCCGGCGGTGAGCGCGCAGACAATCATGATGATGCTGGGAGGAATGATGATTCCCAAGATCGAGGCGGCTGTGACCAGTCCCACCGAGAAATCCTTGGGATACTTGTACTTATCCATATGAGGAAACATGACGCCGCCGATGGTGACCACGGTGGAAATCGCAGAACCGCTGATGGCGCCGAATACTCCCGAAGATATGACGGAGGTTATGCCCAATCCCCCCGGCAACCAGGAGACGAGCTTCCATGCGACATGGACCATGCGAGTGGCTGACTGGCCGCGCACCATGACCGCTCCCATGAGAATGAAAAAGGGGATGCAGATCAGGGAGAAGTTATCGATTTTCTTTATCACGGTCTGGGCCACAAAGGTGAATTCCATGCTGGTGAAAATCCATAAGCCCAATACGCCGGTCAAGTAGAGGCTGATGTAGATGGGGATGCGCAATAACAGCAAAGCGAGCAGGATAAAGAGGATAGCGATTGATTCCATTTGCCTATTGTCCCTTTCTTCGGTGCTCAATCATCAAGAGGCGAAGACCGTCAATGGATCGGATTCCCAGAATGATTCCAAAGAAGGGGAGCATGGCGGCGATCAGGCTCGTTGGAATCAAAAGGATTGGCGTGACGGTTTCCATTTCCATCTCGATATGCATAAACTTCCAGCCCGCATAGATAAAAGTGGCGCTCGCCGCAAGTCGGACCGCATGCAGCAAAAAATCCAAAGCCGGCTGCAACTTGGGAAAAGCCATATAAAGAGCGTCCACTTTGAGCTCGGTATTGTCCTTGGCGGAGGCGCTCGCCCCCAGGAAGGTCATGAACATGAAAAGATAGGTGGTCATCTCATCCGGCCATGTCAGCGGCCGCTTAAAAACATAGCGGGTCGTGATGCTGATGGTCAAAGCCACCAGACAAGTGGAAAAGCTGATCAGAATGCCCCACCGCTCCAGGCGATCGATAACAGCCGTAATGCCCTTCATAAAGCGCTCCTTGCCCGGGATGGGCCGTCCACACCAGGCAAACGCGGACGGCCCTTGTTTTCAAACGATCGGCTATTCTTTCACCGTCGCAGTGAGAGCCTTGACTTTAGTCAGCCATTCTTTGCCGATCTCGGGTTCGAACTGCTCCCATACCTTCATCTGCAGAGCCTTGAACTTCTCCATCTCTTCCGCCGGCAAATCGGACACGGTCATGCCTTTTTCCTTCATGACCGCATCGCTTTCGTCCGTAAGCCTCATGCTCTCCTGCCGAGCCTTGGCGAGGTTTGCAAGTATAATGGCCTCAGCAGCGCTTCGAGTGTCGGCATCGAGGCCATTCCACCACTTCTCGTTGACCATGAAGAAAAAGAGGCCGGTCATGTGTCGGGTATGCGTAAAATACTTGCAAACATCCGACAGGCGCGTGTGAACGTTGAACTCGGTCTGGTCCGTGCCATCCACAACGCCCTGCTTCAGGCCCGGGAAGACATCGGCCCAAGCCATCGGCAACGGGTTCATTCCCAGCACATTCCAGAAAGCTAGGGGATAGCGCGCCTGGGTAGTCCGCATCTTCATGGTTTTCAGCTCGTCAAGGTTCTTGAACGGCTTGGTGCTGGCGATGCCGTAGATTCCAAAGTAGGCCAGATCGAGAACCAGAAGGCCCTTATCCTGAAGGCTGGTGAACAGCTCTTTACGAAGCTCCTGGTTCTTTAAGAAAGCTTCCCATTTTGCATAGGAATCCATACAGAAGGCCAGGGTGCCGATGCCGAATTTGGGATTGAGCTCCGGCGCATAGTTGCCGGTGCAATAAGCTCCTTGAAGGGCGCCCATGCGCACCTTCTTGACGATCTCGATTTCGTTGCCCATCTGTCCGGAGTGGAAGAACTTGGCGCTGATCTTGTCGCCCATCTTTTCATTCATGTCCTTCTCGATCCATTGCCCGGACCAGACCCCGGGCTCAGCAGGACTGACGAAGTGAGCAAACTTGAATTCAGCCGGTCCCGCATGGACCGTGGAAGTTCCAAGACAAAGCGCAAAGACGGACAGAACAACCAACAGCGGATACTTCATCAAATCTCCTTCTTTTGGTCCGGATCGCTTCAGAGCGTCCGGCCCGCTTGGTTAATGAAAAAAAAGCCTCATGCTATCAGAACAAGCCCGTCTGCTTATAGCTTTCTCTCAGTTTGGGCCTGCTGTCTGATCTCCCGCTTCAAAATCTTTCCGGTGCTGCTCTTGGGCAATTCGGCGACTGCGACGTATTCCTTGGGCACCTTGAAGGGCGAAAGACGGTTCTTGAGATAAGTCTTGAACGACGCGGGATCGATTTCCTTTCCCGCCCTCGGGACGATATAGGCGACAACCCTCTCGCCGTACTCTTTGTCTGGAAGGCCTATGACGGTGCATTCCTCGACTTCCTCGCGCGTATAAAGGACTTCTTCGACCTCGCGTGGATAGACGTTTTCGCCGCCTGTGATGATGAGGTCTTTCAAACGGTCCTTAATGTAGACATGTCCGGTCTCATCCATGACTCCAATGTCTCCGGACCGGAACCAATTCCCCCAGAAGGCGGCCTTCGTCGCTTCCGGCTGGTCCAGGTATCCCTTCATGATGTTGGGCCCCGAAATGCAGATCTCCCCTTCGCTTCCGCGCGGCAGCGCGTTGCCCTCATGATCTCTTATCTGGACGTCCACTATATTGACCGGCGTGCCCACGGACCCGACCACATGGCGGTAATAGTGATTGTATGTGACCATGGCCGCGCTTTCCGTCATCCCGTAGGATTCATAGATATCAAGGCCGGTGCGGTTCTTCCATTCCTTGACCACTTCGGCGGCCATGCTCGCCGCAGCCGAAAAGCAGTACCTGACGGAGGCGAATCTTTCTCGGATATCATCGAGATTGAGCAGGCGGATGAAGATGGTGGGGACAGCGTAGAATTTGGTGACCTGCAGTCGTTTGATCGCATCCAGCACGTGGTCCATGTTGTAGGACGGCTGGATCACCAGACTCCCGGCGCTGTAGATCGTGGAGCTCGTTATATGCACCTGGCCGAAAACATGATTGAGGGGCAGAAAGCAGAGGCCTCTGTCCTTTTCCGTAGACCTTTCATGATGAGCGATATTGTGGGAGGAAGCCTGCAGATTCTGATGCGTAAGGACTGCGCCTTTGGGCATGCCGGTCGTGCCCGACGTGTAGAGTATGGCGGCCGCATCGTCTCGGTTTCTTTCCATGGCCGCAAAACTTGGACTCCCCTCGCGAAGCAGCGCCGAGTATGGAGTATCGCCCCCATCGCATATTACATTCTTCAAGTACGGGTATTGGCCAAGATCTCCCAGGGCGTCCAGCTTCTCGTCGGAGGTAAAAATCATCCGCGGTTTGCAGTTGTCCAGAATGGGAGGCAGCTCATGCTTTGTCAAGGTGTTGGAAAGAGTAACGGAAACGGCCCCCGCTTTGATCACTCCGAAATAGAACGCAAGCCAGGCATAAGAATTGGGAGCGAGAATGGCGATATGGTCTCCCGGTTGAACGCCCTTTTTGAGCAGCGAAGTTGCTATCTTGTTCGATTCTTGATTGAATTCCGAATAAGTGATCTCTCTGTCGCCATCTATCACGGCGGTGCGCTCCGGAAAATAGAGAGCGGCATTTTCTAGATTTTTCGCGATGTTCACCTCTTATACTCCTTCCACTCGACATGAAAACGTACATTGAAGTAGGGATCGCCCCTCGTCGCCGGGAGGATCGACATTCCCGCCCCATATTGAATATGCCCGTTCACAGCCGGCCAGCCGCCTCATCGAGACTGTGAACGCATCACGGGGCTTCGATGCGGGAGAGTCCCCCTCCCCCGACAATGAGCCCCTAAAAGTATATAACTTGTTGTTTTACCAGAGTAAGCTTAATCAAGACAGCGCAATTAAATCTCAAACAATGAAACAACCCGCACAGTCTGCTGAATGAGAGTCGGAAATAAGCCGCGCATAGGAGGAGAATTGCAACAGTAGCAAGCAGACGATTTACAGTATTGCTAAGCAAGATCGATCAGCATCTCCGTTTCAAGCGCCAACTCGAGCATTGACAGGGGGCAAGAGGCGCAGTCTGAGACCGCGCCCGACCATAGCCCCTGCCGGGAATGGCGCCGCTAAGCTCGAGTCGGCGCTAATCCGGGTTACTCTTCCTTCCCGGCTTTGAGTATCTTCTCGGGAGTAATGGGAAGATCCTTACACCTGTAGCCGGTAGCGTCATAGACAGCTGCGGCTATGGCCGGAGCGGTGGGGATGGCCAGACCTTCCCCGGCCTCCTTGGCGCCCATCGGCCCCTCGGGCTCATAGGTTTCAATGTGGGCCACCTCGCTCGGGGGCATGTCCATGGCGTTGGGCATCTTGTAGTCGAGGAAGTTGGCATTGAGAGTTTTGCCCCCATCCATCACGAACTGCTCTGAGAGGGTATAGCCAAGACCCATCTGAATGGAGCCCTCGAGCTGGCCTTCTACTGCTTTCTGGTTTATGACCGTGCCGCAGTCATGGGCTGTCCAGAAATGCTTCACCTCAACAACTCCGGTATCTTTATCGACTTCGACTTCCGCCACCTGGGCTCCGAAGCTGAAGGCTGGAGTCACAAGCCCCTTGTCTCTTGGCGTGTAATAGCCCCGAGCGACAATGGGCTCTCCTCTATTGGCTTTCTGAGCCATGGCCACAGCGTCTCCAAAGGTGAGGAAACGATCCGGCCTGCCCTTGGGGTGGACCTTGCCGTCCTTGCACACGATCTCATGGATCACGTTGAGGTTGAAGCGGGCGGAGACAGTCCCGAAGAGCTGAGCTTTAATCTTCCTTGCCGCATCGACCACCGCATTGCCGTTCATGACGGTGAGCCTGCTTCCCCAGGCCCCGAGATCCGCCTGAGGAGTCATGGAGGTATCGGCAGAAGTGATCCGGATATCCTCCATCTTGAGGCCGAGCTCTTCTGCAAGGATCATCTTCATTGCCGTATCGACCCCCTGGCCTATGTCTGCAGCCATGGTGAGAAGATGAGCCGTGCCGTCATCAAAGACCTTCACCTCGGCTGCCGAGAAGGGATACTGGGTGTTGAACCAGTTGAACACACCGCCCGAGATGAAGCTGTAGCAGCCGATGCCGATGCCTCTACCCGGCGTGGGAGACTTTCTTTTCTCCTCCCACCCGCTCATTTCCTTCACTTTCTTCAGCGCATCGATGAAACCGCAGGTCCCGATGGTGGCTACATCCGGGATCTTGTCCCCGGTCACCTGAGCATTCTTGATCCTGAGCTCGATCGGATCGATCCCGAGCTCTTCGGCAGCAATGTTCATCTGGGTTTCAGAAGCGAAGATAGACTGAGGGGCTCCAAAGCCTCTCATTGCGCTTGCAGGGGGCTTGTTGGTGTAGACATGCTCGCCAAGGAAGCGATAGGCGGGATACCTGTAGAGCATGGCCCCGAAGTTTCCGCAAAGGAAAGTTGCCGTGGGTCCCATGGCGTTGTAGGCCCCGCCGTCGAGAAGGATCTTGAGATCCTTGCCCGTGATGGTTCCATCCTTTTTGAAGCCCACCTTGGAGTGGAGCTTCATGGGATGTCTGCGTCTGCCCGCGATGAATTCTTCTTCCCTGGACAAAGTGAACTTAACGGGTCTTCCGGTCTTCTTCGCCATGAAGGCCGCGCAGAACTCCCAGGCCCTCAGCTCCATCTTACCCCCGAAGCCTCCGCCCACAAAAGGCTTGATCACGCGCACGTCGTTTTCCCTCATATTGAGGGTCGAGGCCAGGAGACATTGGATGATGTAGGGAACCTGGGTGGAGGTCCAAAGGGTGATCCGCCCGTCGAGATCGCACTGAGCCAAAGCCGAGCAGGGTTCGAGATAGGCGTGGCTCACCGCATGCACGGTGAAGGTGTCCTCCCGGATATAGTCCGATTCGGCGAACGCTTTCTCGAGGTCTCCGTACTGGATCTTTCTGTTGACGCTTATGTTGGAGGGACAGTAGTCGTGAAGTACGGGAGCGCCTTCTCGAATGGCGGAATCCACGTCAAAGATTGCCGGAAGCTCTTCGTACTCGACCTTGATGAGCCCGAGGGCCTCTTCGGCTATGTCCGGGTCTACCGCCGCGACCGCAGCCACCTCATCGCCTATGAAGCGCACCTTATCGAAGGTGAGAGGGTACTCGTCCTGGGTTTCCGGAAAGAGACGCCAGTTGCCGTATTTTATCTTGGGAGTGTCCTCTCCCGTCATAACGCACCGCACTCCGGGAAGAGCCGCGGCTTTTGACGTGTCTATGCTAACGATCCTGGCGTGCGCAACGGGGCTCCTCAGGAGCCTGCCGTGGAGCATTCCGGGAAGCTTCATATCATCCGTGTAGACTGCCGCACCCGTGGCCTTGGCCCTGGCGTCGTTTCTCGGGACGTCTTTTCCCACAATACTGAACTGATGATCCATAGTCTCTTATCCTCTTATCGTTCCAGGGCTCTTGCGCGAGCCTCCTTCAAGACTCGTCGGGTCAGGACGGCCACCATCATCGCACGGTAGTCGGCGCTCGCCCTGACATCGGTAATGGGACTCGTCTCCGTGCACGCCTGCTCGCCGGCTTTCTCCAGGATTTCCTCACTCAACGCATTGGAGCGAACGATATCCTCAGCCTTTGGCGCCCTCAGGGCAGTAGGCCCGCAAGAGGAGATGAAGATTCGCACATCCCGGCAAATCTCGCCATCCATCGTCACCACGGCGGCTGCCCCGATGGCGGTGCAGTCGATCTTTCCACGCGCAGAGAGGCTCAGGTAAGCAGCGCCCGCATGGGCAGGAGGAAGAGGCGCGAAGATAGACGTGACAATCTCTGTCGGCTCGAGGGCGGTAATCCCGGGGCCTTTGAAGAACTGGTCAAGGGGAATCTCTCTTTTGCCCCCTGGGCCCTGGATGCGCACCTCGGCGCCCATGGCGAGAAGCACTGGCGCATTATCGGCGGCGGGGGAGGCGTTGCAGAGGTTTCCCACCACGGTCCCCAGGTTTCGCACCTGCTCGTTGGCGGTGCCTCTTGCGGCCATGGCTACGGCGGGAAAATGCTTAAGGATGTCCGGGTGCGAAGCCACATCGGCCAGAAGCGCCGTTGCGCCGATGGTGAGCCCTTTGCCTTCCTCGAAGCGGATTTCATTGAGCCCGGGAATGCCTTTGATGGAGATGACGGCTTCGGGCTTGATGGCCCCATGACGCATCTTGATCAGAAGATCCGTCCCTCCCGCCATCAAACGAGCCGAGGGCCCCTTGGACTGCAGCAGCTCTATGGCTTCCTCGACGGTTTTGGGAGCGTAGTGGTCGAAATGGGAGAGTCTCATGACTGTTTCCTCTCTTTCATCTTTTGACTGGCCGTAGAGATAGCCTCGACTATCTTCGTATAGCCGGTGCACCGACACAGGTTCCCGCCTATGGCCTCACGGATCTGGGGCTCAGAGGGAGTGGGGTTTTTCCTCAAAAGATGCAGAGCAGCCATCTCCATGCCCGAGGTGCAGAAGCCGCACTGAATGGCCCCCTTCTCGATGAAGGCCTCCTGGATGGGATGGAGCTCTTCCCCGGATGGAGCAAGCCCTTCGACGGTAAGAATCTCCTTGCCCTCCATCTCTATGGCGAGGCTGAGACACGAGTTTACAGCCCGTCCATCCACCATAACCGTGCACGCCCCACAATCTCCCGATCCGCAGCCGAACTTGACGCCTGTAAGGTTCAGCTCTTCCCTCAGCACCTCGTTCAACGTCTGCCACGGATGGACAGCCACAGTGTAGGGATCTCCGTTTACGTTCAATGTGACAACCTGTTTCATTTCTTCCACACTCCTGCATCTGGATTCGGTTCCGGGCGCTGGCTCCGGTCGAGCCGCCGTCGCTTGTCGCCTCGCTTCCCTCTCAGGGACAAAACAGGACATCGAGGATGAAGGCGCATTATTCACGAAGAGCGTCAATCCCATCTATGTCCCCCGCGCGATGTTTGTTCAGCATGCTGACCCATCTCGATCATGTGGAACTGAAGGTAACAGAAAATTCTACCGGGCGTCAAGTAAAATTTTGCGCTGAAAACCCACATGGTCAATTTCAGTAAGCATATGATTAAGCAGATATAAAATGATATATCCTCATCTGATTGCGTAGGGACAAGCAGCAACAACTTTTCGCATTATTTCTAATCCGTGTTGATTTGGACAATTCTTGAGGTTTATCCGGACAAACTCAAAGAGGAGGATTTTTGGAAGCAGGGTCGATTATTGCAGGGCGCAATGCTCTATGCCGGAAAGTCTCATCCGTTTGCAGACGGGATCTCTATCGAGCCCAGGCGGGAACTTCTCTCGATGCTCCGTTCAGCTCCTTGTCGAGCGCCATACAGCCGGGCGCCATCTCCTCCAAAAGGGACCAGAAGCTCGCCGAATGGTTTCGATGCACGGTATGACACAGTTCATGGATGAGGACATAGCGCACAAGTTCAGGCGCAAGAAACAGAAGATTGCAATTGAGGCTGATCGCGCCTTTTGAGGAACAGCTCCCCCAGCGGCTCCGCTGCTGCCGCACCTGCGCCTTTCGGTAAACGAGCCCGGTTTCGGCGCTCACTTCTTCAAGCCAGGGAATGAGGCGCAGCCGGCCCTGAAGTTTGAGCCATCGGTTCAAGAGTCTTTCGCAGATATCCATGCGCGCGGCGTCGCCATAAATAACTATGAGGGAATCGTCCGATTGACGAAGTTGAAATGCGCCTTTGCTCCAGATTTTGCGCCGAACGGCAAACCTTTTGCCAACGGCCTTCAGATGGACAAAGTCCGGCAGCAGCCGCGTTTCGCCATTTGAGATCCCTTCCCCGCCAAGCTTTCTAAAACTCTTTTCAATCCATTCCTTCTTCTGTTTGAGCAAGTCGGGGATCTTCTCACGGTCAAACCCCGCCGGGACTACCACTTCCAGTCCCAGCTGTCCTGAAATCTTCAATGTGACTCTCCGAGCCCTCTTACTCTCCCGAACAACATGGGCGGGAATGAGCCCGGGCTCTACTTGAACATCCATACCATCTTCTTTTCGGAGACGTAAGGGAGTCGATCGATTTTACGGTTGCTCATGGCCTGCGGTTCCATGCAGAGGCTTTAATCAAGGTGAAGAGCGCGTCATCCTTTTAGAGCTGCGCTCCATCTCTTCGATAGGTCGGAATAGTCGAGCGGGCCAATCCCTCCCCTATCAAGAAACACCTCGAGCTCGTCCCGGTTGCCGTTCTTCCACCACTCAATCAGGATTTCCCCGGCTTCTCGTTTGAACATCCACTCTTCTCCAAGATTTTCAGAGAGAAATCGTTCCATGCTCGCTTCAGCCATCCACGCCATGACATAGTCGAGCGCGTAAAGCTCGGGGGCGAGATCGAAAAACTGGGTCTCTGGCTTGTAGGAAAAGCCCGTATGATCTTTGAGAATCGAGGCGTAAGCCAACCCATCTCCTACCGTCTTTTCTTCGAACATCTTGTACTCGGCGAGAAACTTGGCGGCGTACCTTCTAAAGAAGGCCATATCTTTGAGCGCCTTGTAGCGACGAAGCGTCTCTATCTCCTGAAACCCAAGGCCCAGTCTCCTTTCGAGAAATAGGGGAGAAAAGCACATGTTCTGAACGAGGAAGGCGAAGGATTCTGAAAGAGTGTTGGAAGTGTTGAAGTCTTTTTCCACTGGAGAAAGAGAGGACGAGGTGAAAATGGAGCTCAACGCGTGGCCCATTTCATGAAAGAGCGTCTCGAAATCTATCCAACCTCCTTGCGGGTTGATGACCACATGGATTTCCTGCGGAATTCTCACCGCGAAGGTTATCCCCTGCGCCCCTTTCATGCCGGAATGCTCCGTATGGAGATGCAAGCCGGGAAGCTTGGCCGCCTTGACGCCCCAGCAGTCGAAGAAGCGAAGGTGATCCACCAGGGGAACCTCGCTTGGGAAAATAGGATCGAGCTCTCCCAGACCCATCAGGTAGATGGCGTCAAACCGGTTCGCCTCATTGAGGGGAATCCCGAGGCTTTTTTGCGTCCACGCATCCATGGCGTCAAAGTACAGAGCGGCGGTCGAGTCGAGAAATTCAAGCACGCTCGACGCTTGCGAAGCATAGTCTATCCCTTTCTTCTCATGGCAATAGGCAATGTAGCTCCCATATTCAAAATCTTTTTCAATGAGCTCGAGGACATACTCCCAGGAGCCGAGCGCGAAGGGCTTGAGAAATTTCGACAAGCCGCTTGTTTCTTTCTCCAGGATGCGGCGCTTGCCCAGGTCGCTTTTCTTCTGGCACCAGCTATGTATATCCCTCAGATAAACCTTTTCGCCCTCAACGACAGCGGCCGCCCCCCGCGTCCACATGGAAAACTCGTTTTCATAGGGCAGCGCCCCGCGCTGGATGCAATGGCCGAGAAGAGTATGAAAGATCCGCCGTTCATAGTCGGAAAGGCCGGCCCTGGTTTGAAAATTTCTGACTGTCTCGGGGTCGAGCAGTTGCTCGAAGCCTTCATAGAGATCTGAATTGCGCCCTGCGGGATCTTTGCCGATCGCAAGATCCAGCGCTCTTTTGGTCAGGCGATAGTTCAAGGTCACCAGCGCATCTTCAATGCGGCCAACATCCGGAGCACGGTTCATCTTGCGCCCTTTTTCAGTTTTAGTTCAGAAAGGGGAATGACGATTTTTTTCCTGAAAAGTAAGATCTCGACTTTTGCTGCGCTCCCAAGCCTTCCCGGCTCTTATGGGGGAATAGACATCAAGAATCAAAAACGCTTCGAACCAGCTTCGCCAGCTCTCTTCTGTCCAAAGGCTTCATGAGAAACTCTCTGATCCCCATGGATCTTACCTCTTCCAAGGTCACTTTCTCATTGAATCCCGTGCAGAGGATGATGGGAATATCCGCTCGGACCTTGAGCGCCTCTTTGGCCAGATCGATCCCCGTCATCTCGGGCATGGTGTAGTCGGTAATGATCAGATCGAATTCGCGACAACGGGATCTGAAAAGGTTAAAGGCCTCGAGAGAGCTTGTTTTGGCCGTTACCTTGTATCCGAGTTGCTCTAGCATTCTCGACACCATATCCGTTATCATGCGCTCATCGTCAACCAGCAGCACATGCTCCGAGCCTCTGGGCAGCTCTTCCGTCGCCACGATGAGAGCTTTCGGCTCAACCTTCGCTATCGGAAGGTAGACCTCAAAGACGCTGCCTTTGCCGGGTTGACTCCGGACAGTGATGGCGCCGTCGTGCTGTTTTACTATTCCGTGCACGACCGCCAGCCCCAGCCCCGTTCCTTTTCCCACTTCTTTGGTCGTGAAGTAAGGATCGAAAATCCGCCGCATCGTGACGCCATCCATGCCATGCCCGGTATCCGCAACGCCGAGCTTGAGGAATGGGCCGGGAGCGCCGGTAAGATCAGGAAGCCCAATCAGATCATCCACATCAAGATGAACGTTCCTAAAAGAGACTTCGAGTATGCCCTTATCCCCCATGGCATGAGCCGCATTCGTGCAAAGATTGACAATCACCTGATGGATTTGGGTGGCGTCGGCCAGAGCAACGCCCGTCTCCAATTCCTGTCTGATCTCAATGCTGCTCGGCAAGGACGCTCTTAAGAGCTTCAAGGCCTCCTTGACGATCAGTTTGACATCTATGGGCCTCATGATGGGCTCTCCGCCCGCACGGCTGAAAGAGAGAATCTGCTTGACCAGATCCCTGGCCCTCATTCCAGCGGTGAGAACCTGCTTGAGGTCGTACCTGGTCGGGCTCGATTCCGGAATATCTTCGAGCGCCATCTCTGTGTAGCCGATAATGGGCGAGAGGATGTTATTGAAGTCATGGGCTATGCCTCCAGCCAGAGTGCCGATGGCCTCGAGCTTTTGCGCATGCCGCAACTGAGACTCGAGCCTCGCTTTTTCACGCTCGGCTTGCTTTCGCTCGGTAATATCCAGTGTCGCGCCTCGAAAGCCCAGCAACCGGCCGGCCGGATCGAGGATTGGAAAAGCTGAGGCGCTAAGCCAAACCAGAGAGCCGGATTTGGTGCGGGCGCTATGCTCGAATTCTCTGAATCCTTCTTTTACCCAAGCTCGTTCGTCAAGAGCGAATTGACGCTCTGAGTCGCCGGATTCATCGAAAAGCATAGAGATCTGTTTTCCAATGAGCTCTTCAGGCTTGAACCCGAGGACCTTCTCCACACGCTCGCTCAGATAGGTGAACCGCCTACCCTTGTCCACCTCCCATATGAACTCTCCGGCGGCCTCTATCACGTCGCGGAACCGCTGCTCGCTTATCCTGAGAGCAGCTTTGGATCTTCGCTGAGAGAGAGCCATGGCGATTTGATCGGCGGCATTCTCAAGAAAGATGATCAACTCGGGAGTAAACTTATTCTTGTTTCGATCATTGATCTGCAGGAGGCCCAACGTTTCCGAGGCGACCTTCAATGGAATCAACGCCACCGATTCATAGCCTTCTCCATGGCAGCGATTTCGGGTGCGGGCCTGGCGGTCTTCTTCCGTAGTGCTGCCGAGCAACTCGGTTGTGCTGTTGGTCCAGAAGCTTCCTTTAGGCGTGAAGAAAGGCAAAACCGGGTCAAAGCGCCCGCGCAGGACGTTTCCGCACATGCACTCCAGCACGGGGTTCCCAGCAGCATCGCGGACAACCTCCCCAAAAGGATCGCGCGCGCAGAGGAATTTTTCCGCCTCGACGAACCGGCCCGGGAAGCCCTGTGTTTCAAAGTAGGGAAAATCGTCGCCTTCGCGAAGCCTCACCCCCACGGCCTCGCATCCCGTCCAACGCTGAAGAAATCCCGTAAGATTGCGAATCAGTTCACGGGTATTGTTATCGTCATTTAGCAATCGGAGCAGTTGGAGGGTCGTCTCTCTTTCATGGTGATATTGCATCTGCTCGGTGATATCCCGGAAAAAGCCATGCAGGATTCTTCGACCGCCAATTACAAGGGGGCTGCCCTTGATCTCGACATGCTTCGTCGCGCCGGATTTGCACACCAGATCAGAGATAAGAACCGATCCGCTCATCTCCCCTCGATGCTGAGAGAAGGTCTTGGAAACCCCGGAGCTGCTCTCCTCCTTTAGATGCAATATGGTCTGGGGTTTTCCTATCAGATCGGAGCGCTCGTAGCCGCTAAGATCGAGAAAGGCCTGATTGCAGTCGACAATCTCGCCTTTCTCATAATCCGCCAGGACGATTCCCTCTGTCGTTTCTTCAAATAGCGTGCGATATTGCTCCTCGCTTTGGCGCAACTCCCTATCCGCCATCTTGCGCGCGGTGATGTCCTCGAGCGTTGTATACACCTGGTAAGGGAGCTCATCCCCAGTGCGAAACTGAGGCACAGCATGAATGTTGATCCAACGGCGCCCGCCATGCCGGGAATCGAAGACGCCCATCACCACATCCCGCACATCCTCGCCGGTTCTAAGCGCGATCATGGATGGATGCGCGTCGCCGGGAAAATCCGAGCCATCCTCATGGATGGCTTTCCAATGAGGATCGGTAAAAGACCTGCTCCGCATTTGATCGAGAGTCATGCCAAGAATCCGCTGGGCCGCTGGATTGGCGTCGAGGATCTCGCCATCGCGGCCATGGTAAACCACGCCCTGCGCCATTGTCTCGTAAAGCGTCCGGTATTTTTCCTCACTTTCTCTAATGGCATCTTCCGCGGCCTTTCGCTCGGAGATATCGTGACATAAACAGGATATCAGCTTTGATTCCCGCCACTCGATAGCATTACTGCTAATTTCCACATCATAGAAAGAGCCGTCCTTTCTCTTGTGGCGCGTTTCATAGTGCCCACCGGCGGGGCCGACAAGCCGGAGCATTTCTTCCAATTCCCCGCGACCCAGCTGAACATCCCAATCCCAAACATGCAGCCTCAGCAACTCCTCCATGGAATAACCCAACATCCCTGCAAATTTAGGATTTGCCTCCCGGACTCTCCCGCTCAAATCAAGAACCACAATCCCGTCTCTGGACTGCTCAAAAAGAATGCGCCGCCGCACCGCCTCCTCAGCCAGGGCAAGCTCTGCTTTCTTCCATTCCGTGATGTCCTGTATGACGCCAAAAATTCTTCTTTTCTCAGGAGAAAACTCCGCGATGGAGTTGATATCCAGCACCTTGCCATCAATCGGTCTGCAGACCTTGAATTCGATATCGAAGGGCTTTCCCCTTTCAACGAGCTCTTCAAGCGCCTTGTCGATCCTGCCGCGATATTCGGAAAGAGTGATTCGCTTTATGTCCGTCAGGGGCCACGCCTCACCCGTGATCCCGTAGATGACCTTCGCTCCGTCTGAAGCCGTCACCATCCCGGAATCCAGATCAAGCTCCCAATGTCCGAAATGAGCCACCAACTCCGCTCGTCTGAGGCGCTGCTCACTCTCCTTTAGAGCAGCCGCCTCTCTCTCATCGTAGGCCTTCCGCAGCAGTTCTTTAGCGCTGGCCCGCTCGATGGCGTAGCGAATGGAGCGCTCGAGGATGGTCGCATTGAGATCTCCTTTCGAAAGATAGTCCGCGGCCCCGGACTTCATAGCCTCTACATCGACTTGATAATCTCCATAGCCGGTGAGAAGAATGAAGGGAGCCCTCGAGTCCTTGGCCTCTTTGAGGAGATCGAGGCCACTCTTTTGACCAAGTCGATAGTCGATGAGGCAAACGTCAAATGGCTCTCGCATGAGGGCGGCCAGAGCTGAATCGTAGTCGCTCAGCCATTCCAACTTGAATTGCTGCCATGATATATTCGAAAGCAAGCTCCTGATGAAATAGAAGTCGTCTTCATCATCATCAATGAGCAGGACCGAAATCGGCAGATCTCGCGTTTGCATGAATAACTCCAGGAAAAATTCGATTTGCAGCCGTCCCACTACACACTCAATCTCAGAGCATCGGCCTTCGAAAAGCCAATGTCTCTCAGCCTTTTGCCTCAAGGCTCTTAACCGAGCGCGGTTTGCCGAGGCAATGCCTTTCTTCGGCCACCACGCCATGGCGCACAATCAAAGGGTCATTCTTAATAGCTTTATCGGCGGATATTAGAGAGATGTAAAGCGCGAATTTTACCCATAATGCGGGATAACCTCCATGAGGCAAATTGATCAAGTGCTTATTGCTGTTCGCCTCCATCCTCCCGGTCATCTTACTTACATGTCAACCAGGTTCAAGAATGTCTTTCCGCAAACCCCCTCTTCCTGCAGCGGCGAGAGTCCCCTATTCTCAAGCACGCGCTCATGTCTCGAGCTTCTCCTCTATGGCTTCACAGGCGACCCGGGTCCCGTTCTCCAGCGATACTTCCCTTCCCACCCGCCACGCCCTCTCGGCAAAGCCGCTGTCTTCGAGCAGGCTCCGAAGGCTTTCTGCAACTCTTCCAGCTGCATATCGCGATGGATAAAGGGTTTTCGCCACTCCTAACCGCGTGACCCGGAAAGCGTTGTCCGGCTGATCGAAGGCAAACGGAACAACAAGCGTCGGACGTCCCGAGCGGAGGGCCTCGCCCGTCGTCCCGACGCCGCCCTGATGAACAACGACGGAAGAACGCGGGAACACAAGGGAATGCGGGGCGTAGTCGAACGCCTTTATCCCACCAGGCAGATCGGTCGGGGCGTTCCGAAGATCCTTGCCCACCAAAAGAAGAGCCCTGCGCCCGAGAATCTTTGCGGCCTTCACACTCTCATCGAAAAAACGTCCCGGAGCCATGACCGCGGAAGTTCCAAGAGTGAAAACAATGGGAGGCGAGCCCGATGCGAGGAATCTTTCCACTTCCGGCGCCAGAGATTGCTGCCTGCCCTCATAAAAAGGATAGCCCGTGACCACTGTATTGGGAGGCCAATCGGGCTGGGGCTCGGCAAGCAATCTCGAGAAAAGCGCAAGATTGAGCTCGGGAGAGAATTGCCCTTCATAAAGGGGATCCTTGCCTGTAGGAAGGCCTACATCTTTTCTAAGCTCAGCAATGGGCCTGCTCCAGGAGCGGGTCGCCCGCCTGGCAAAGAGAAGGAGCAAACGGCTCACGCCAAGGCCGAGGGAGCGCAGCTTGACCAGCTTTGGAAAGATCGGAAAGACCGGCAAATCGTGGGCAGAAAAGAAGGACATAGGAGCAAGAGTCATCGAAGCCCAGCGAAGGGCTCTCTTCTGCGCCACAATCGGCCCGGCGTATGTAATGGGATGAGTAACGAGCAAATCCGCGCCCTGCGTTGCATTCAACAAATCCGAGTAGGAATCCCTAAGTCGAGGGAGCAAAACGGTTCTGATGAGAAGCTCAGGTCCTCTCTTTGGGTCCAGAAGCCTGGGGACAAGCTCAATGTCCTCAGGACTTATATCAGGCCGAACGGGCCAAAAGCCCGCGCCGGCCTCCTCGACAACAGGCCTGTAGTATTCCGAGGTCGCAATGATGGGCTCATGTCCTCTTTCCCTCAAGCCTGATGCAAGGGCAAGACAGGGATACACATCCCCGAGAGAGCCAAAGGTTGTTATAACAATCCGGCTTCCCATAAAAGCACGCATCTCTTCAAAAGGGTTAAACACTACACCTTCAGGTTAGTCAGCCAAGTCAGGAAATGTCAAGCAAACAGCGGAGCTTCAGCGAGGAAGAAAGGGAAAGCCAGAAGAAAGACTATCTATTTCCGATAAACGGTTCTTATAATAAAGGGAAGAGAAAGGAGGTCCGCTATGATCGCAAGAACTATTTTGATAACAGGCCTTTTGCTGCTTGCCCTGATGACATCCGGTTGCGTTTACGACCCATATTACCGCGGATATTACGGGTACGGCTATTATGACGGCTCTTATGATTCATACCCTCGTTACTACCGTCACCGCCCTTACCATTACGATCCGTACTGGCGCTATTATCGCTAAGCTTTGTCAGGAAGAACCGCTTGCGTCTCGTCCTACGGTCACGCACAGGACGAGACGCAAGCGACTCCTTACGCCTTCACCTTTCTCACCTGCCAATAGGTCGCCCAGGCGGCCATGACGGCCGGAACAACGCCCACTACGATGAAGACGACATCTCCGGGCATGCGGAACCATTCAATTGTTCTCACGAAATCCTCATTGAGATACGCAATGTTTCTCGCATGCCAATATCCGTTCGCAAGGACGTCCCGGAGCTGCATTACGCCACCGGGAAAGAGGTTGGCTACAACCATGAGAGCCAGGCCCAGGTTGAGCCCCCAGAAAGAAAACCTGAGATACTTTTCCGGTCGCACCCACTGCTCGTCGGTGAGCACCTGGCGCATGGAGAGAGCGAGAAGCGCCATGGCGAGCATCCCGAAAGCGCCCATGAAGGCCGAATGTCCATGATTGGGAGTCAGCATTGTGCCCGCTTCGAAGTAGCTCACGATGGGCAGATTGATAAGAAAGCCGAATATTCCCGCCCCGACAAAGTTCCAAAACCCCACCGCCATGAGGAAATAAAAGGCCCATTTATGGGGCGAATCCATGGGCTTTCCGCAGGTGTCGCACCTGGATTTGGTCAACCGGATAAAGCCCGAAGCTTCCAGGGTGAGCAAGGTTAGCGGCACGACTTCCATGGCCGAGTAGAGGGCGGCGAAGGCCATGGCCATCGTCGACTGTCCCGTCCAGTACCAGTGATGAGCCGTACCGATGATGCCTCCGCCCAGAAAGAGAATCGCATCGAGATAGACAATTCTCACGGCGGTCCGCATCGAGGTCATGCCCAACTGAACGAAGATGACGGCGACCATTGTCGTAACGAAGACTTCGAAAAAGCCCTCCACCCAGAGATGGATGATCCAGAAGCGCCACATGTCGACGATGGCGTAATTGGAGGAGGAGGAAAAGAAGAATGCGGGAACATAGAAGACAGGAATAGTCGCCGCCGCGAGAAGAAACAGCGTTGAGATCTCGCGCTTCTCCGGGTTTTTCCTTGCGGGATTGATAGATCGGTAGAGCAGCCAAAGCCAGAAGGCCAGACCAGCCGCAAGGAGCGTCTGCCAGGCCCGGCCAAGCTCGAGAAATTCCCAGCCTTGATGTCCAAACCAGAACCATAGATCCCCCAAAGCCTGCCGCACTCCGAAAAGCTCGCCTATGAGGCTGCCTCCAACCACAATTACCAAGGCCCAGAAAAGGACGTTTACAGCCAGCGACTGTCTTTTGGGCTCTCCACCGCCCAAGGCCGGAGCGAGAAGCAGCGCCCCGGCGATATAAGCCGTCGCCACCCAGAATATCGCGAGCTGAAGATGCCAGGTGCGAAGAATGTTGCTTGGAAGGAAGCTCGAAAGATCGAAGCCATAGAAGCTTCCCGGCTCTGCGCGGTAGTGGGCGGTCGCCCCGCCCACGAGCACCTGCGCCAGGAAAAGCAGGGAGACCACAAGAAAGAATTTTGCCGTGGCTCTCTGGCTCGGAGTCGTGCTTCCGGGGATCAACTCGGGATGAATGCTGATCGCCTCGGGATGCCAGCCAAGCCCTTCGAACCTGCCGAAGATGAAAAGCACCAGGGCGAGGCTTCCCAGAAAGGTGATGATGCTGAGCATGCTCCAGAGGAGAGCGTCGCTCGTGGCTACATTCCCCACCAAGGGATCATACGGGAAATTGTTCGTGTAGGAGTAGGAAACGCCGGGCCGGTTGGCGGACGACGCCCAGGCGGTCCAGGCGAAGAACGCCGTGAGCTTTCTGATCTCCTGAGGGTCTTTGATGTAGTTTACCGGCAGGCCGCCGTTCAGGGTTGGACCGGAAAAGTAATCGGTCCATTTTTTGATCTGGCTGTTGAAGGAAGCTTCCTCATAGCGCGAGTACATCAGAGTGTCCGTCTTGGAATCATAGCGATTCGCCTTCAGAAAGCGAAGCTCGCTCTCGACGGCGTTTCGCTCGACCTCTCTCAACGCGGCGAGAGGACGCCCGTGGCGGGATTGAGAGATCGCCTCCGCCGTATCTACCGCCAGCGTATGGAGATATTCGGCGGAAAAGTCAGGTCCAAGATAAGCCCCGTGGCCCCATATCGAGCCATTGGCCATGAGGCCGTATTTAAGGAAGACCTGCTGCCCCTCCAGTATGTCGTCACGGGTGAAAACGACCTTGCCCGCTTCGTTCACGACCGTTCCCGGGATGGGTGGAGCGTCTTTGTAGGCGCTTGCTGAAATGAAAATCAGCACCGCCATGCCCACGAAGATGGTGACGAGAAGGCCATACCGCCACCAGCGGTAAACCGAATGAGTGGGAAGAGACTGGGGTTGCATATGCATCCTTCATTCAAGAGGGTTGAGAGGAATATTCCCGCAGGCTCGGCCCGACGGGATGCGGCCGCTGCCGGAAAAAAGGGAGAGTGGGCTTTCGCCCGCATATTGGTGGGAAAGTTAAACATGATCCCTTGAAAATCAAAGCGCTTGAGCGCTGGAGAAGGAATCCCGAGGAACCGCATGAACAAAGAAAGACCAACCGCCTCGAAGGGCTACCTTTTCGGAGCGCCGTTGGATATACTGAATATGCAAAGAAGAGCTTGCTCTGGAAATCTTCTTACGTTATCAGTTCAACTTTGAGTTGAGCGCCATGCTTTTTGTTTTCCGCCGACTTGCGATTCCGGCATCCGGATTCCGACGCCCTTGCGGCTACTTTTTAACAAGCGCATTGCGTATAGAAAATTGAATCCCGCCCGGTCGTTCTTTCAAGCTCACGAGGTTGATTGTGCTGCGCGTACTACGTCACGACATTCTGGACTCCGATAAATTTGTCATCACCCTGGAGCTGGTTCCCGGCAGGGAATCCAAGGGCTTTATGATTGACACCGTCCTGCAAATGGCCGCCGACGCCTATGCCGACGGACGCATCTCCGCTGTCTCCATCACGGACAATCCGGGCGGGAACCCATCCCTGAGCCCGGATGGGCTCGGTCATGAGATATTCGCCTTCGGCATGGACGTGATCATTCATTTCACCTGCCGGGATTCGAACCGGATCGGCATGGAAAGCCGGGCCTGGCAGCTTGATAGAATGGGGATGAAGAACATCCTGGCTCTCACCGGCGATTACTCCGGAACGGGCTTCGGCGGTCAGGGAAAGCCGGTGTTCGATCTCGATTCGGTGAATCTCATCTGCGCTCTGAACATGATGAGCGGCAAGCTGGCGGAGCGCGGCGACCCGGAAGGCTTTCTCATCGGCTGCGCCGTGTCGCCCTTTAAGAGCACCGAGGGCGAAACCTTCGCCCAATACGCCAAGCTCTGTCGCAAAGTATCCTCCGGCGCGCATTTCGTCATCACCCAGCTGGGCTACGACGCCCGTAAGTTTCAGGAACTGTTGAAAGTTCAACGAGACTTCGGCATCCAGATCCCCACGCT
>CAZOEL010000020.1:67246-87895 GCA_964578835.1 uncultured Syntrophobacteraceae bacterium
GGTCTACCATCTGACGCCAGGAGCCGCTAAAATCATGAACAGCGGCAAAATCCCGGGCGTGGTCGTCACGGACAAATTATTCGAGCAAATCAAAGAAGAGTGGCGGAACAAGCACGCGGGCCGCAAGGCTGCAATCGAGCGCTCGGCCAGGCTCATCGCAGTGGTCAAGGGGCTCGGGTATCGAGGCGTCCACATGGCCGGCATCCACCAAAGCTTCAAGACCGTGGCGGATATTCTCGACCGATCGGCGGAAATAGAGCATCGCTGGGAAGAATTTCTTCCCGAATTCGACTTCCCGCAAAAAAACGGCTTCTATGCCTACGGGAAAGACCCGAAGACGGGACTCTCGACCGACTCGCCCAATGCCTTCAGCAGCACCTCATCGAGGCTCGAGCGCATGGGGTACAAGTGGTTCAAGCACACCCATGACTTTTTATTCGCCTTCGACAGCCCTGTAGCGCGTGGGCTGCGCATAGTGGCTTCTGAGCTGGATAAACGGCAGGCGGGTCATCTCGTGATGAAAGTCGTCGAGGATTCGGCGAAAACAGTGCTTCTCAGCTGCCGTCGCTGCGGCGATTGCGCCATTCAGCACGTGGCCTTTCTCTGCCCCGAATCGCAATGTCCCAAGCACATTCGGAACGGTCCGTGCGGCGGCAGCCGCAACGGCCGCTGCGAAGTGAGGCCGGAGCGGCATTGCGTATGGTACAGGGCGTACAAACGGCTGGCCGCCGTCGGCAAAACGAAGGAGCTATCTCTGGGCTGCGTGCCGCCCCGCATGTGGGAGCTCAACAGGACGTCGTCTTGGCTCAATTTCCACATGAGGCGCGATCACCAAAGCATGGGCATTGAGATCTCCACCGCCTGCGGAGTCCCTCGCGGCCGCATCCCCGAAGAGTTCCAGGCGGGAAGGAATGGAGAAGAAGCGGCTCGGCGGAAAGAAGAGCCTTGAAAGATTGGATTGCAGAGGAAGGAACGGAAAAACCCTTAGGAGCCTGGAAAAAATAACCTGAACAGTCTGTCTTTGGGTGACATGGGCAACAAGTTGCCCGCGCCGAAGGCAAGAGGCGCTTCCTCTTGTGCTTCTCACCCGGACAGCTTTTCGCCCGGCCTGCCCACCCACAGCAAATGGTCTAACGAGGTCACTAGACCAATAGTGTACAGGTTATATTTCCTAAACTCCTTAGTCGATGCCATACCGCAGAGCTCAAAGATGAGCAATTACTAATTCGCATGAGTGAGAGGCGACGAAGCTCATGCCGAGACCTAGGCGGTGGGGTGATTAGGGCGAATGAGTCCCGCAAGAGAGCGCAGCAGTCCCAGGAAGGTCAGAGACCATGCGGCCATGGCCACAAAGATGAAGTATTGAGGAACTTGCAGTAAGAATTCGAGATTAAGAACCCGAGCCATTCGGAGGGTGGAAACCGTATACATGCCAAGCGGGAACACCATGCTCCAGTACTGGGGGTCGTAGGAGATGGCATTGCCTCTAATGATGAAACGCCAGGCGCCCATGAGCAGAAGCAAAGGAATCCACCAGGTTGCAGTCGTCCAGAAAAGGAGTGTGAGTCCCGTGATAAAAGGAAGAAGAGAGGAAAGGAGCTGAGAGCCTGAGCTATTCATCGCGAGGCTTACGCCGGCGAGCGTTGTTATGGCGACCGCTCCCATGTTTATCCAGTAGGGATGTCCCAGTTGCTGGGGATGCAAGTCAAAGAACATGAGCCGGTAGAAGATCAGCGTGATGATCATTATGTAAAGCATGCAGCCGAGAAGGAACATACAAAGCGAAAAGAAGAGCAACGGCTCCCGGTAATTGCCGTAGTGGAGAGCAAGGAGCGCGCTTAACACTGAAAGGGACTGAGTGCTCACGATGAAGAGGAGCCATGTCCCGTTTATTCCATCCTCGAGCCCCGGTTTTGGCTGCTTTATGGTAAAGCTCAGAAAAGTGATGTAAACGAGGAAGACCCAAAGCAACAAAGCGAGCAAAAATAGACAAGCGGCTGTTCTATGGCTCCCTGTCAGGATAATGAATTGATTTCCCAGAATGCACGTGGCTGCAACCGAAGTGAGATAACCCGCTCCACGGCTGTGATCGGTCAGGTCTGCAAGGCATCTCTCCCGGTATAAGAAAAGACGAGCGAGTTTGATTGCCCAAAGGGTTATGTAAAAGAGCGCGTTCAGTCGAAAAAGAAAAACCCCGACAGCTTTGTAGCCAAGCAGGTGAGAGCCAATGGAGACAATCCCCGTCGCCATCGCCATGGCGAAGTAGGCCGGAGGGAACGCCTCTATTGCGGACAGCGCTCTGGAGCGAATAGTATCCATATCAGGGCTCTGCGCATCTTCTTCTGAAAAGAATGTAGCTTCTGCGGACATATGAGATCGGGGCGCTCCAGATATGAACCAGCCTGCTGAAGGGGGCGAAGGCGAAGAGAGCAAAGGCAGAGAGTATGTGGAGCTTGTAGAGGAAGGGGACGCCCGAGAGAAGCTCCGTATTCGGCCTCAGGGTCAATATTCCTCTTATCCATGGAGCGACTGTATCGAGAACATAGTAGTGGCCGAAGAACACGTTGTACGTACCGACGCCGATTGTGACGAAAAGAAGGGCAGCCGTGATGTGATCTCTTCTAGTGGTTACGGTCATGACCCTTGAGTCGCTGGTGCGGCGCCAGATGAGAAGTGAGAGGCCGATCAGCGCAGGCAGCCCGAAGGCAATTCCCAGAAAGTAAGCTATGGCCGTATGCAGCTCACCGCTTATAAAGAATAGTTCATAGACGCTCTGAGGAATGAGCAACCCCACCACGTGTCCCATCAAAGCGAGAAGCACTCCGTAGTGGAATAGATTCGAGGCAAACATGAGCGTTCTTTTCTCGAAGATTTCACTGGACCTGGCATTCCATCGGCCGGGATCGGTTGCATAACGGTAGATGCTCCCTACAATGCAGACGCTGAGGGATACGTATGGAAACACCACGAATGCAAGAGTATTCAGGAATTCGGCCATAAGCATTCCTCCTTGAGATGCCGGCTCGAGCACAAAAAGCATCAGGATAAACAATGGGCGATTTCGCCTAAAGCTTCGAGAAGAGAACGATAGACGGTCTCCGTCTCCTTTAGCCTTGAAGCAAGCAAGGGGATCTCTGCTCCTACTCTCTCCATCATTGCAAGGCGCAGCTCCTTGGGGGCTACAGAGAAAAACTCGAGGATCAGCGGAAGAAAATCGGGCAGCTCGCTCGATGAATTCTCATAGCCTGCATCCCTGTAGATAGAGTTGATCCAGGCCAGAGCCTCCCCTCTCTTTTTCTCGTTTCCAAACCTGTGATAGGTGAGGTTGAGCGTTGTGGCGGGATTGAGGTCAAAGACTCTTGTGTAATCCTCCTGAAGCTCGATGAGCGCCATCTCTTTCATCCGAGCCAGAGTGTCTTCGAAAACGAGCCTTGGCTTCTCCATGGGAAGCGCCTTCACGGCCTCCTCGATGAAATCGAGAGAGGCCATGAGGTCTTCGTCCGGGAACCGGAGAAGAGATGAAGCAATCTTTAGCTGGAGTCGAAGCTCTTCTTTCATTTAGTCTGTCCTCAAACGTCGGACGGATATCCTGACTTTCCCTGCCAGTGGTGAAGGTTTATCTCGCCTTCTCTTCTCACGGTAGGGACGACGTAGCGCTCCGCATATTTTGCCACCGCCAGGAGTCGGTACATATCATCGGCTGTCTCTCGGGTCATGCCCGCTTCTTTGAGGAGCTCAACATCCGGAGATTTTTCGACTCGAACAGAGCGCATATAGGCCCGGAGGGCCGAGAGCCTTTTGAGGGCCGATCGAACGGGGAGCTCCTCACCTGCGGAAAGTAGATTTGCAAGATACTTTATTGGAATCCGCATATGGTCTATTGATTCGACCAATGACCTTCCTTGCGGTTCGGAACCTCCCAGGAGAGGGCTCAGGGGAGGAATGTACCAGACCATGGGAAGGGTCCGGAACTCCGGATGAGGAGGCAGCGCAAGCTTCCATTCGACCGCGAGCTTATAGACGGGAGACCTTTTCGCAGCCTCGATAAAGCTCTCCGGAATGCCGCTTTTCAATGCTTCGGTTGCTACCTTGGGGTTATTGGGGTTTAAAAAAAGAGACATCTGGGCCGAATAGAGCCCTCTTGGATCGTCTACGGATGCCGCCGAGCCGATCCGATCCGCATCGTAGAGCATGACGCCTATGTAGCGGATTCGCCCCACGCACGTTTCGGCGCATAGCGTAGGCAATCCGGCTTCGATCCTCGGGTAGCAGAAGATGCACTTCTCCGACCTTCCGCTCGTCCAGTTGAAGTAGGCTTTCTTGTAAGGGCACCCCGAGGCGCAAAACCTCCAACCCCGGCATCGCTCCTGGTCGATGAGAACGATTCCATCCTCATCCCTCTTGTAGATTGCTCCCGAAGGGCACGATGCGAGGCAGGAGGGGTTCAGGCAATGCTCGCAGATCCTCGGGAGATGAAACATGAAGACATTTTCGAACCTGAGATAAGCTTCGCGCTCGATTCCATTGAAGTTGACATCATCCAGGCCTGTCTTGTTGACACCGGCCAAATCGTCTTCCCAGTTGGGACCCCATTTGAGGCTGAGATTCTCTCCCGTGATGAGAGATTTGGGACGAAGGGCGGGCTGATGTCTTCTCGGAGGACTCGCGATGAGATCTTCATAGTTATAAGTCCAGGGCTCGTAGTAGTCATCTATAAGGGGTAGGTTCGGGTTGTAGAAGATCTTTGCAAGCTTTGCTTTACGACCTCCCGAAAAAAGGGTGAGCTTGCCCTTCCTGACTTTCCAGCCGCCTTTCCACTCTTTTTGATTCTCCCACCTTTTGGGGTAGCCTATACCCGGCTTTGTCTCGACATTGTTATACCAGATGTATTCGGCGCCCTTGCGGTTGGTCCAGACGTTTTTGCAGGGTATGCTGCAGGTATGGCAGCCGATGCATTTATCGAGGTTCATGACCATTGCGTATTGGGCTTTAATCTTCATACCAGTCCACCTCCCCCGCTTTTCGTACGATGATCACCTCATCTCTCTGGGCTCCTGTCGGACCGTAGTAGTTGAATCCGTAGCTCAACTGGGCATAGCCGCCGATCATGTGCGTGGGCTTCATCAAGATGCGGGTAACGCTGTTGTGGGTTCCGCCCCTCTGGCCGGAGATCCTGGAGCCCGGAGTGCTGAGGAGCCTCTCCTGGGCATGATAGGTGAAAGCCTTTCCACGCGGAATCCTGTGGCTCACGACCGCCTTTGCCACCAGGACCCCGTTTACATTGTAGCATTCGAGCCAGTCATTGTCCTTGATCCCGATGCTCTCGGCATCTTCGTTGTTGATCCAGATGACTTCCCCGCCCCTGAAAAGGGTGAGCATCGTGAGTGTGTCCGAGTAGGTGCTGTGGATGGACCACTTGGAGTGAGGCGTGAGATAGTTGAGGACAATCTCCCTGGCGGACCCAACATCCTTGTTCACTCTGGTCGAGCCAAGGGCTGCCATGTCCAGGGGAGGGCGAAAGGTGGGCAGCCCTTCTCCGAAGGCAAGCATCCATTCATGGTCGAGATAGAACTGAGCCCTGCCTGTAAGAGTCCTGAAGGGTATCTTCTTTTCTATGTTGGTGACAAAAGGCGAGTAGGGTCTGGTCTCAGTTTCTACGCCGCTCCATATCGGACTGGTTAGAACTCTTCGAGGCCGCGCGTTGAGATCCGAAAAAGTGTAGCTCACTCCTTGCTCAAGAAAGCTCATATCGGAAAGATCCAGTCCCGTTTTTTTCTCCAACCCCCTCCAAGATTTGACGGCAGTGGCTCCGTTGGTTTCGGGCGAGAGGACGAGAATGGCTTCGGCAACCTGCTTTGCCGATGAGAGATCCGGCATGCCCCTGGTGACCCCTTCCCCTGAGACCGTCCCAACCCGATGCTTCAGATCCTCGTACTCCTCGGCGCTGTTCCAGGAGATCCCCTTTGCCGTCAAACCGGTCCTGGGGACCCTTGGACCGAGGCTTGTCATCATTTTGAACACGTTGGGATAATCGCGTGTAACGACCCTCAAGGCAGGCATTGTCTTTCCGGGTATGGCTTCCACTTCTCCTTTTCTCCAATCCTTGACCTTTCCGAACGGTTGAGCGATTTCGCCCGGAGTGTCATGGAGGAGGGGCGTTGCAAGAAGGTCCTTTCGCACTCCGAGGTGAACCCCGGCAAGCTTGGAGAATTTCTCGGCAATCAGCTTGAATTGATCCCAATTCGTTTTTGTCTCCCAGGGAGGATCGATTGCGGGAGTGAAGGGATGGATAAACGGGTGGAGGTCCGTGGTGTTGAGATCGTGCATCTCGTACCACCCGGCCGCGGGGAGCACGATATCGGAGTAGAGAGGGCTCGTGCACATCCTAAGCTCGGTTGTGATCAGGAGGTCGAGTTTTCCCCCGGAGTCCGCCTCGCGCACGAGCATCTCCTCGGGCATGCATCCCGTGTTCTCATCGTTCATTACGGCATTTTTCGTTCCCAGCAGGTGCTTGAGAAAATACTCGTGCCCCTTGCCGCTCGCTCCCAGGAGGTTGGCCCGCCACAGGAAAAGAATCCTTGGGATGTTCACCGGGTTGTTCGGATCCTCGATCGCGAATTTCAGGGCGCCCGCCTTGAGCTTTCCGGCAACGTCCGAGACGATCTCCTCGTCTGTTCTCTCCACGGCCCCACTGCAAAGATCGAGCGGATTGCGGTCGAACTGCGGGTAGGAAGGGAGCCATCCGAGCCGGGCGGCGATCACGTTATAGTCGGCGATATGCCGCTCTTTTGCCGGCGAGTGAAGAGCTGAGGCGAAAGAGCCGGCCTGGAAGCTTTCGTATCTCCAGTGGTCTGTTGCAAAATAGTAGAAGGAGGTTCCATTCTGATGCCGGTGCATGACTTCCCAATCATGGGCAAAGGCGATGGTGGACCAGCCCGCCAGAGGGCGGACTTTCTCCTGGCCCACATAGTGCGCCCAGCCGCCGCCGTTGACCCCCTGACATCCGCAAAGAGTCGTCAGGCTGATAATGGCCCTGTAAATCATATCGCTGTGATACCAGTGGTTGACGCCGGCCCCGAGAAATATCATCGACTTGCCTCCGGTTGCCTCGGCGTTTTCCGCAAACTCCCTGGCGACCCGAATGACATCCTCCCGGGGAACTCCCGTGATAGCCTCCTGCCATGCCGGGGTGTAGGGCTTAAGGTCGTTGTAGTCACGGGCGCACTCCGTTCCGTAGCCCCTGTCCACGCCCAGGTTGGCGGCCATGAGATCGAATACGGTAGTAACGAGGATCTCGCCATCCCTTCCCGCCAGCCTTTTTACCGGAACGGCCCCTTCCCTGACGCCAGGGCCGCTCAGCTCAAAAAGCGGGAAAGATACGCTCACCCATTCGTCTGAGCTTTCAGCAAAGCTCAGAATCGGATCGATATCTTCCGCTGTAGCCGAATCCTTGAGATGCAGATTCCATCTCCCGCCATCCTCCCAGCGAAATCCGATGCTTCCGTTCGGCGCCACAAAATCATTCCTTTTTGCATCGAAGACCACCGTCTTCCACTCGCCGCCATCTTCAGCATGAACTCCCACCAAATCCGATGCTCTCAGAAAACGGTCGGACACCAAACCTTCCCCACTTTTCTTGATCACTACCGCAAAGGGAAGATCCGTGAATCTCTTGGCGTAGTGCGCGAAATACTCCGACTGGCGGTCGATGTAGAACTCTTTCAAGACAACGAAGACCATCGCCATGGCAAGGGCCCCGTCGGTCCCAGCCTTTGCCGGGAGCCAGGTATCGGCAAACCTTGCGTACTCGGCATAATCGGGCGCCACTGCGGCGACCTTGGCGCCCCGGTATCTCACTTCCGTATAGAAGTGGGCATCGGGGGAGCGCGTCATGGGAAGGTTGGCGCCCCAGACGATCATGTAGGTGGAATTGTACCAGTCGCCGCTTACGGGAACGTCGGTCTGCTCCCCCCATATCTGGGGCGATGCGGGAGGAAGATCGCAGTACCAGTCGTAGAAGCTCACCATGGAAGCGCCGATCAAGGAGAGGAACCGCGCCCCGGAAGCGTAACAGACCATCGACATGGCCGGAATGGGTGAGAACCCGAAGATCCTGTCAGGACCGTATTCTTTTATCGTGTGAATGAGGGAGGCCACGATGATGTCGGTTGCAATGTCCCAGGATACCCGGACGAGGCCCCCTCTGCCCCTGGCCTGTTTGTACTCTTTTGTTTTGGCGGGATCGGCGACGATACTCTTCCACGCTTCGACCGGGTCCGGGTAACGATCGAGTGCCTCTTTCCAGAGCTTCAGGAGTGGAAAGCGAACGTAGGGGTACTTCACTCGAACAGGGCTGTAGACATACCAAGAGAAGGCAGCCCCGCGCGGACATCCCCTTGGCTCGTAGTCGGGAACGTCCGGCGCGTTTTCCGGGTAGTCGGTCTTCTGGGTCTCCCAGACGATGATTCCATCTTTCACATACACATTCCAGGAGCAGCCGCCCGTGCAGTTTACCCCGTGGGTCGAGCGGACCACCTTGTCAAACTGCCACCTCCTGCGGTAATGGTCTTCCCACTCCCTCTGGCCACAATCTATTCGCGCCCAACCTTCGGAAAGCGGCTCCCCCTCACAGCACTTCTCCCGTGCAGAGGGGCGCAGAAAATTTAATGAAGACAGGAATTCTTTTATGTCCATCCACAGGACTCCCGGAACAGGGTTGGAGGATGCATAGGGAGCTCTTTTGCCACAGAAGAGATATACTCTAAACGGACGAGATCTGGACCTCCTTGAGTGACTGAAAATTCCAGGTCAGCAGAGATTCGAGCTCATTGGAATACTTATAAATCGCCCAGAGGATGGATACAACGTAGAGCTGACAGAAATATCGGCTGCGCTCAGCAGGAGGAAAGCGGGGATTAGCTTTCCTCCTGTGCACTTAAGGGAAAAGATGCGTCCAGAATGGATCAGAACACATCCTGAATGCCCATCGGGTCTTTGAACTCCAGCTCGGGCATTTCCTTGATCTTCTTCTCTCCTCGCTCGTCGAGGTATTTTCTCAACTCGAGATCGACACGCAACGGCACATCGACTCCGGCCTTGGCCAGGGCTTGCCTCAGATAGGCTTCAGATTTTACGGCAAAGGCAATCGAGTCGCCAAGGATGCGCATGGCTTCCGGGGGATTGTGAAATCCCATCGAATTCTCGGCCCCGATGAACAATGAACGGTAGAAGGCCTCCTCATAGAAGTCTTTGGCCTTGCTGTAGAGCGCCTCGTCTATCTGCTTTCCCACTTCTTTGGCTTTATGAGCGGCTTCGAAGAGCTTTGCGGCCGTAGCCGTCGCATACCCGGCCCGCAGCATGAGAGAAACCGTCCTGTCCTGAATGGCGATGACCCTTTGTTGGAGCCATTCGGAGCCTTCCGCGTGGCACTGGCCGCAGGCGCGCAGATCGTTCTTCAGAGGGCTCATCACCCGGTGGTCGGAAACCTTGAAGACACCGACCTTCGTGTAGGGCATATGGCAGTCCGCGCATGCGGCGCCGGCTTTCCAGTGGGTGCTGTTGTTGGAGAAAAGCTCAAATTCCGGATGACGAATGAAGCCGAGCTTAAAGCCCGTAACCGTTTGTTTCCACTCGAGCACCGATTCATCGCTCCTGATTTTCTTGATGATGTCCTCCATGGTGATGGCGCCCCACTTGCTGTTCTGCCACGGGAAGTAGAGCCCCACGGATTTCATATCCTTATCCTTGGGAATGTTGTAGGTGACATGGCACTGCGCGCACACCACGCTGCGCATCTCCTGGCGGGTGAGCTTGGCCGGGTCAACGCCCATGGAGTTGAGCGCCTCGACCAGTGTAAAGCCCCGAGAGATCTTTAAAGACATGTCCTTGTTGTCATGACAGTCTATGCAGGCAACTCCGAGGTCCCTGTTCTTTTCGGGTATTTTTGCAAGCACCTCTTTATACGGAAGGGCATAGTAGCTCACGCCCAGTTCCTTTTGGAGCTTTGGGGCATAGGGAGTCTTGCAGCTCAGGCACACGCCGCCCGCCTTGAGTCTGGAGGCGTCTATCTCGAGCTGATCGCGAACCATATAGGCGTGCCCCCTTGGCTCGTTATACTCCACGCCAAAGCCCCAGCCATTGAAAAGCAGCGCCATATAGGGAAATTCGGCAAGTTTGTCATAAGTAATCCTGTCTGCGTCGAATCCCCTTTTGTACTTGCTCTTTCCAGCCGGCGCGGGCTCCTCGGTCTTCTTCCACAATTCATATTCTTCAGGATAGGCCTTGCCCCAAATCTCGGGGTCGATTTCCCCATCGGGAATGTTCACGGTCTTAACCGGCTCTCCCTTTGGAGGAGAGCATCCAAAAAGGAACAATCCCAGAAAAATCGTAAATAAAACATATGATTTCTTCTTTAGAGCCGACATACCCGTATCCCTCCTTATCTTTCATGTTCTTTTGACGGCGGCAATCAATCTCATCGGACCATGATCGCTCCGCTCCGCACATGCGACAGACGACGGTGGCACTCCCAGCAATGCCGTTCCTGGTTGATCTTATCGACAGTAGCTCCGTGACAGCGAATACAGTTGGTCTGGAGAACTCCAGCGCCACGCTCGGATAGCGCGATTCTTTCCGGAACCCGCCCGGAATAGAAGACCGCCACGTCTTTCATGCCGTCTATGGTCTTCCATGTATAGTGGAGAGGTATGTTTTGGTGCGGTAGATGGCAGTCAACGCATTTGATGCTTCGGTGTGCGCCTTCATGGAACCATGCTTCGTATTGTGATTCCATGACGTGGCAGGATGCGCAGAAATCGGGCGTCTCGGAACGCGCCAGGAGCTTTGGCGGGCCAAGGGCCAGGAAAAGGCCGATGGCTGCGCCGACGACCCCGATAACGAGAAGATACTTCAACTTCGATGACTTAGCTTTCTTCACATGCTCACCCCCTTTCGCCTTCTCAAGTCATGCACAAAGCAACAGCAGGCGGGCCGCAAAGCCCACCTGCCAAAGCTTCATCTCAGCATGCTATCCCAATATGGCTTTCAAATCCTCATCCGGAGTGTTGATCGGCATGATATTGAAGTTTTTGACAAGGACATCGAGCACATTAGGCGTCACAAAAGCGGGAAGCGACGGCCCGAGCCTGATATCCTTGATCCCCAGGTAAAGGAGGGTGAGCAGGATAGCCACGGCCTTTTGCTCGTACCAGGAGAGAATCATGGAGAGAGGCAGATCGTTCACTCCCACGTTGAAGGCTTTGGAGAGAGCGACCGCTATTTGAATGGCGGAGTAGGCGTCGTTGCACTGGCCAACGTCCATGAGCCTTGGAAGTCCGCCAATGGTTCCGAGATCTTTATCGAAGAAGCGGAACTTCCCGCACGCCAGTGTGAGGACCACGCAGTCTTTGGGAACCTTCTCCACGAATTCGGTATAGTAATTTCTCCCGGGCTTGGCGCCGTCGCAACCGGCCACCAGGAAAAAGTGGCGGATAGCCTTGCCCTTGACCGCCTCGATCACCTTGTCGGCTACACCCAGAACGGTATTTCTTGCAAAACCCACCATGACCTCTTTCCCATTGGAGTCTTCCTGGAATCCGGGCAGCTCGAGCGCTTTTTTGATTACCGGGGCAAAATCGCCGTTTTTCACATGAGTTGCGCCTGGCCAGCCAACGAGCCCCGTGGTGAAGATATTTTCAGCATAACTCGCCTGGGGTTTCTGGATGCAGTTGGTCGTCATGAGAATAGCGCCGGGAAATGCGGCGAACTCTTTTTGCTGATTCTGCCAGGCCGTGCCGTAATGACCGTAAAAATGTGGATATTTTTTCAGCTCCGGGTAGCCGTGGGTTGGAAGCATTTCGCCATGAGTATAAATATTGACGCCCTTCCCTTCCGTCTGCTTGAGAAGGTCTGAGAGGTCCTTGAGATCATGGCCGGAGACGAGGATCGCTTTGCCTTTCTTGTGGCCGAGTGGAACCTTTGTGGGGATTGGATGTCCGAAGTTGCCCGTATTGCCGGCATCGAGAAGCTCCATGGCCCTCAGGTTCACTTCGCCGCATTTGAGCACCAGCCCAACCCAGGCGTTGAGGTCGAGATCCTTTTTCAGCGTGGAGGCCAGGCCTTCGTGGATGAAAGCATAGACCGAATCATCTTGCTGCCCCAGGATGTGAGCGTGGTCGGCGTAGGCGCAAACGCCTCTCAAGCCGAAAATCAGGATGTGCTGCAAAGATAGTATGTCAGGGTTAGTGGAGGCATCGGCCTTGAACCCCACCTTTTGCCCCTGCGCCACCATGCCTTCAACACTGGACTCCGGCTTGAAAACGGCGGCGTCATCTGAAAAGTCCACTTTTCCGCCTGCAGTCTTCACCTTTGCTTTGAGTCCTTCACGAATTTCCACAGCCCTTCGTATCAAGCTCACGATCCGGGCCGAGTCAAAATTGACATTCGTAAGAACCGAGAACATGGCCTCACAGGTAAAGACATTGACTTCATTGTCATTCACGCCGACCTTTCTCCCCTCCACGGCAAAAAGAGAGATCCCCTTGAGAGCGTGTGTGAGAAGGTCGTGGAGGTCGGCAACATCGGGTTGCTTTCCGCAGACTCCCATCTTCATGCACCCTTCGCCTTTTGCCGTCTGTTCACACTGGTAGCAAAACATCTCTAGTTCTCCTTTTTGTTGTTTGAATTCATCGCCTCGTAGACGTACTCATAAGCTTCACATGGCAATTGTGTACTATGCTTCGGCCGCTCATTCATTGACATAAGTCAAGCCGCAGTAATGGAGCTGACCATTTCGAGGAAGAAAGCCTGCTTTTTCCACATACGCTTTCAGGGTGACCACTCCAGAGGCGGATACGATTTGAATCCTTAGGGCCGGCCAAATTAAGAAGGAATATCCTCTTCTCCAGCGCCGGGAAGCAATATAATAGCGATCACAAAGATAAAGCCGATTTTAGCGGAACGCAGCTTCTGCACTCTCTTTTTAAGCCAAACTACAAAAATTCATCTATACGGGAAGGTTTTCTCTTGGTAAAGACGCTGTCCTCACAGGCATTTCAGCTTTTTCGCTCGCGCAGGATCAACGGCGGCCGAATTCACTTGATGACCATGTTGTGTTATGTATTAACAATGTAACGTTCATCTGGCGGATCTATTGATAAAGCATTAGATTGCTTCTTTTATGGATTAAATTTTCGCCATGCCATGGTTTTTCCGAGGTTGAAGTCACACGCCATGTTAGATCGCGACAAAACGAAACAACAACTTCTAAGCGAGATCCAGGAACTTCGTGATCGGCTGCAAGCCGATGAAGCCTCTCAGTCTCATATTGCAGAGCGTGAACGGGTGACTGCCGAGCTCGAGGAGAGCGCCCGATTGAACGATCTGTTGCTAAACACCCTACCCTATCCCTCGATGCTCATTCGAAGAAAGGATAGGGTCATTGTGGCCGCCAACCGGATCGCGAAAGAAATGGGCGCGAGGGTGGGGGACTACTGCTGGAGAAGCTTCGCTCAAAGCCGCTTCATCCCGGGCGACAACAAAGCCCATGCGGATGCGCTCGAGTGCGGCGGTCCGGCGAAGGGAGGCCCAAAGTGCTTGTTCTGCCTGTCAGATGAAGCCTTTGACCTTGACAGGCCGATCAGCAACCCAGAGATGCCGGCGTTCGGACGCCTATGGAGCACATGGTGGATTCCGGTGAATTCCGACTTATACCTCCATTACGCCATTGACATAACGGACCAGAAGCGTCTGGAAGAAGAGTTGCGAAAGTCGCACGAAGAGCTCGAAAATCGAGTTCGGGAGCGCACGATCGAATTGACGAAAGCCAATGAAGCGCTCAAAGCCAGCGAAGAGCTCTTTCGGGCCATGTTTGAGAATAACCTTGCGGTTAAACTACTTATAGACCCCGATACGGGGGCCATCGTACGCGCCAACCCCGCGGCCTGCGAGGTATACGGCTACCCGGCCGAGCAATTGACGAGGATGAAGATCACCGATATCAATATGCTCTCAGAGACTTCTATAAGCGAAGAAATGAAAAGAGCCAGACGGCAGGAGCACAACCATTTTTTCTTCAAACACAGGCTTTCGTCGGGAGAAATCCGGGATGTCGAAGTGTACTCCAGCCCTCTCCATTTCAAAGGTAGAAAGCTCCTCTACTCCATCATCCACGACATCACCGAAAGTCGCCTGGCGGAGGAGCGGCTGAAGAAAAGCGAAGAAAGCTACCGGCAGCTCGTCGAAAGAGCGAACGCCATCATTCTGAGGCTCGACACAAAGGGAAGAATCGACTTCATCAATGAATACGCCAGGAGCTTCTTCGGTTATAGCGAAGAGGAAATAGTCGGAAAGCACGCCGTCGGCACAGTAGTGCCGAACATCGATTCACTGGGACGCGATCTCGAGGGCATGATCGAGGATGTCATTTCGCATCCGGAGCGTTATGCGCGAAACGAAAATGAAAACATGCTCAAAAACGGAGGGAGAGTCTGGATTGCATGGGCCAACCAGGCCATATTCGATGAAGCAGGCAATTTCACTGGAGTGCTTTGCATCGGAAACGACAGAACGGACAAAAGGAGGGCTGAAGAGGCGAATCTCCGGTTGGCGGCCATCGTAGAGTCGTCCAATGATGCAATAATCGGCAGGACCCTTGAAGGCGTCATCACCAGCTGGAACCATGCAGCTGAGAAGATTTACGGTTACGCCGCCAAAGAGGTGACTGGGCAAGCCGTTGCGCTCATTCTGCCTCCGGAGGGCGCAGAGGAATTTATGCCCTTCCTTAAAAGAGCGGCCAGAGGAGAGCAGATCGTCAATTATGAAGCAGTAGGCGTGAGGAAGGACGGAAAGCATATTGATGTTTCGATCACGATATCTCCCATAGTGGCTCCTTCTGGCGAGATCATGGGAGCTTCATCAATCCACCGCGATATTTCAGAGCAAAGGCGGATAGAGAAAGAACGCCAAGATTACATGAAAAAGCTTGAAGCTGCGAACCTCGAGCTGCAGGAATTCGCTTCCGTCGCTTCGCACGATTTGCGCGAGCCCCTTCGCAAAGTACAGAAGTTTTCAGATCTATTAATAAAGGTGTACAGCACAGCTCTTAATGAAAATGGAAAAGATTACCTTCAGAGGATGCAGAACGCCGCAAAAAGGATGGAAGCTCTTCTTGACGCGCTGCTTGAATATTCGAGAATCACAACGAAGGCCAATCCTTTCCTGCCAGCTGACCTGGGCGCTTTGGTCCAAGAGGTTCTCTCCGATCTCGAAGTGCTCATCGAACAGAAAGGCGCGACCATCACCATAGGCAGTTTTCCCATCGCCGAGGTCGATCCGAGACAGTTCACGCAGCTGCTGCAAAATCTCATCTCTAATGGCCTGAAATACAACAAGAGCGACAAGCCCGAAATCAGGGTATTTTCTGAAATACTCAAAGATTGTTCATGCAATATCTACGTCGAGGACAACGGCATAGGCTTTGACGAGGAATACATCGACAAAATATTCGAGCCGTTCCAGCGGCTTCACGGAAGAAACAGCGAATTTCAAGGGACGGGGATAGGACTGGCTATTTGCAGGAAGATAGCCGAAAGGCACGGCGGGACAATTACGGCCAAAAGTACGCCGGGCAAGGGCTCCACCTTCATCGTAACGATTCCGCTCCAGCGCGGCGACTGCGCGCATGACACGCCATAAGAGCCAATTTACACCCGTTCAGAAATCTTTTCGACGGAATAAGAAGCGAGGCCCCTATCTTGAGGAGAAGCGATGATATCAGCTCCTCCTCAAGGTTCAAGTCCGAGTTGCGCGGGTTATCCTCGCACTGTCGATCGATCCGCCAACATCTTACGCTGCGACTCGAAGCTCGGGACGATAGGGACAGGAAGTTTTCTTCTCCTCTTTTTTGATATCCACATACTCAGCCGCGGCCAGAGCCGCAATGCATCCATCCGAAACCGCAATGGACACCTGGCTTGCATATTTGAGCCGGAGATCGCCCGCCGCAAAGATGCCCGGGATATTCGTTTCGCGCTTTTCGTTGGTTATTGCATATCCTCCCGGACTCATTTCAAGCCCGGCCGGCCCCAGTTCGTTGTTTGGCGCAAGTCCAACGAAGATGAAAACTCCTTCCGCTTCGATTTCTCTCTGATTGCCGGTTTTGGCGTTGCCGAGAAGAACCGTCGACACCCCCTGATCGCCGCCTCGGATCTCGGTGACGGTCGTATCCGGATAGATCCGAAGATTGCAGGCCGCCATGAGACGTTGCTGCAAAATCCTGCTGGCCCGAAGTTGGCTTTCGAGGTGGACCACATGGACTTCCCTGGCGATTTTGGAAAGATAGATCGCTTCCTCCGTCGCCGAGTCGCCTCCACCTACGACCACGACCGTCTGGTCCCTGAAGAAAAGGCCATCGCACTTGGCGCAGTATGAGACGCCTCGCCCGTAGAACTTCGATTCCCCTGGTACTCCAAGCTTTCGGGGCGTTCCCCCCGTTGCCAAAATCACCGCATAAGCGGACAGCGTTTCGCCATTCGATAGCTTCACGGAATGGAGCTCGGAGCCTGGCGCCACGGCGACAACCTCCTCCCGGACAACCTCCAGTCCGTAGGATTGCACATGACTCAGAAATCTATCGCCCAATTCCATGCCGCTTATATTCTCAAACCCGAGGTAATTTTCGACCTCCTTTGTGATAGAAGCCTGGCCTCCAAAGACGCCTTTCTCTATGAGCACCGTCTTCATCGCCGCTCTCATGGCGTATAGGCCTGCAGCAAGACCTGCAGGACCGCCTCCAATAATGATGATATCGTATGGGTTACTGTTTGACACAGCGAGCCTCCTTTCATCTACTTATTCTCTTTTCAACTTTCAACTGCCCTTTGCGCTTGTTTCTTGCCTCGCCTTTTGCGTCACCGGCTCGAGAAGGCGCTTTAAGCCTTTAATCGGTATAATCACCCATTCTGTATGGTTCTCGAGCTCATGGCCAAGCTCGATTATCGCCCTGTTCAAGGCAAAGACTTCGAGCATGGTTTCAAGCTCCTCACGCGTACTGGGAAGGAAATCCGCTCCGCTTGCGGCTTCGAGATACGACCTGAGAAAACCTGCGCCCATGCGTCGGCTCCAAAGCTCCGCCCAAGGCTCGAGCATCGGTCTGTCTTCAGGCCTCAGTGGAGCTTCCCTGAGCAACGCGACGTAGGCGACATAGTGGAATGAGCGCACCATACTCGCAACATCTCTCAGAGGCGACCTCTTGAGGCGTCTTTCGCTCAGGGGTTTTGCCGGGTCTCCTTCGAAGTCCGTGATGACGAAATCCTTTCCGGTAAAAAGGACTTCCCCGAGGTGATAATTCCCATGGTACCTCGCTTTTGGCGCAGAATACTTCTTGGCGGTAAAAAGCTTCTGCCGTCTCACGACTTCCTGTTGGAGGTCAAGGATCTCCGCGGCTTCACGCGCAGTATCTTCGGGAAGCTCTTTCAATCTCTTCCTCAATACTCCAAATACCTGCTTGGTTTGACTTTGCATCGTCTGAAAAATCGACCTCTGCCAGAGCAAAGAGGACGGCTCCAGCGCAAACCGGGAATCCTCCTTTTCCTGCGAAAGCGCGCGATGAAGCTCTGCAGTCCTTCTTCCGAGCAGCGAAGCCATCTCCAAAGCGACCCCCATGTAATAGTCCACCTCTGGAATGGAGATATTCTCCTTCAGAAGATCGAGCAGAGGAGCATTGGCTCGAGGAATTTCTCCAATATCGATTCCGCTTGCAAGAACCACCTCGAAATACTTGTTCAGAGACTCCAGAAAATAATGCCATGAATCCCCCTGGTTGGGGACGAAGCTTTCCAGAAGAGCCAAAGCGATTGGCTCAGCTCCGTTCCTCTTTAGCTCAATCCTTCCCGCATACCTGGGGACAGAAGAAAATCCAGCCTTCTCAGTCAAAAACTCCATGACTTCAATATCCGGGTTCACTCCCTCGTCCGGCCTTCGGTAAAACTTTAGGAAGAGCTCATTTCCATAAGCCACCGGGGTATTCGTGCGCTCAGACTTCAAAATCCTTGGTCTGAAATCCCCTTCGCGATTCCGGATGCTATTCTTGAAGGCCTTCGATACCGTGGCGGTAAGCTCGCCTGAAGGGATTTTCATCCTCCGCTTGCGAGTCATCATAGAGAGAAGCTCACTCAGAAAATCTTCATTATAGACGCCATCATAAAGGATTCCGCTTCGTTCGTTCACCTTGAGCCTCGATACGACAGCCTGAGGAGCTTCATCTGAAATCGACCCGGCTTCTCCATCAGGGGCGAAGGCGAGCGGCAGAGAATACATTTCCGGCAGTCCTTCGGTGTACTCGATTCGAAGGAGCAATATGCGACTGGAGGAGCTTCCGTGGCTAAACGGGATGGATTCGACGATTTCCAGTTTTTCCATCTCCCGGCCCCTGCCGCCGAACCAGCGACTCTTCCCGACATACGAGGGGAGTATCTCCTCTTCAAGCGCTCTCTTCGCCTTACCCTCGAAGACCTTCTCCCAGGAGTCCTTCACCGAGATTCCCGACTCCGTTTTGCGGAGGGCGACAGTCTCCGTTTCTTCCGGCTCCAGCATAAACATATACCAGCTATAAGGAGCGAAAGTGATCGTGTAGGGCGAACCTTCTATCGGGACAAAACGGCCCCTGCTGAACATCTCTACGGGAATTCTTCCAGCATATTTTGAAAGGTCGAGCTTCACGACAGTCGGGTAGCGTGAGAGATTGACCGCCACCAGCACATTCTCACCATCGTACTCGCGAAGGAAAGCCAACACTTTGCGATTATCGTGCTGGAGGAATTCCATGCTTCCACGGCCGAAGACCCGGTGGCGCTTTCGCATGGCGATGAGAAGCCGCATCCACCAGAGGAACGAGAAATGCGTCTTTTCCATGATCTCTACATTAATGGCTTCAAAATGATAGGTCGGATCTATGACCACCGGAAGATAGAGCTGGTGAGGATTCGCCTGAGAGAAGCCGGCGTTCCTGTCCGGGCTCCACTGCATAGGGGTGCGCACGCCGTTCCTGTCTCCGAGGTAGAAGTTGTCTCCCATGCCGATCTCGTTTCCGTAGTAGATCACGGGCGCTCCCGGGAGCGTGAACAGGAGAGCGTACATGAGCTTCATCCTCCTGTAGTCATTATCAAAAAGCGGAGCAAGCCTCCTGCGGATTCCGAGATTGATCCGCATCTTGGGGTCCTTGGCGTACATCCGGTACATGTAGTCCCGCTCTTCATCGGTCACCATCTCGAGAGTGAGCTCGTCATGGTTTCGAAGGAACAGCGCCCATTGACAGTTTTCGGGGATAGCCGGGGTCTGATCCAGGATATCGATAACGGGGAAATTGTCCTCCATCTGGAGAGCCATGAACATACGGGGCATGAGAGGAAAGTGGAAAGCCATGTGGCACAGGTCGCCACTCCCGAAGTAAGCTACAGCGTCCTCCGGCCATTGGTTCGCCTCGGCAAGAAGCATCTTGTCCTTGAACTTGCCATCGACATGGGCCCTCAGCCGCCTCAGAACCTCATAGGTTTCGGGAAGGTTCTCACAGTTGCCGCCTTCCCGCTCGATAAGGTAAGGCACTGCGTCAAGCCTCACTCCGTCAACGCCCATGCTCATCCAATAGTCGATCACATTGAAGACCGCTTTGAGAACCTTCGGATTATCGTAATTCAAATCGGGTTGATGGGAATAAAAGCGGTGCCAGTAGTAAGCCCTCGCTACAGGATCCCACGTCCAGTTGGAAGCTTCAAAATCCTGGAAGATGATCCTGGCGTCCCTGTATCTATCCGGCGTATCGCTCCAAACATAAAAGTCCCTGGCCGAAGAGCCTGGCCTTGCTCGCCTCGCTTTCTGGAACCATCTGTGCTGGTCTGAGGTATGGTTCAGCACCAGCTCGGTTATGACTCTTATGTTCCGTCTGTGCGCCTCCTTCAGAAGTTCCTTGAAATCTTTCATTGTTCCGTAATCGGGATGGATATCGTAGTAATTGGCTATATCGTAGCCGTCGTCTCTCAGAGGCGATGGGTAAAAGGGCAGGAGCCACAGCGCGGTAATACCGAGGCGGCTCAGGTAATCGAGCTTTTGAGTGAGGCCCCTGAAATCGCCGATTCCGTTGTTGTCGCTATCGAAGAAGGCCTTGATGTGGAGCTCGTAGATAATGGCGTCTTTGTACCACAACGGATCATCATCGAGACGGACGCTCTCATGACGCATTGATTGTTCTCCAGTCATAAGTAAAAAGAGGAGGCTTTCGCCGGTTTCTTTTCCAAAGCTTCAGCGGATGAAAAACAAAGAACCGCCCGGGATGGATTTGAACAGAACGCATCCCCTCTCATGATAGAAGATGTCCTTAGTTTGCTCGGCAAATCCCATACCGACTCAGGGGAAGTGGAGCTCAATACGAGCCAGCCCGAAAGCGCCACGCCCGCAAAGCCCGACACAGAACGGATGCACAGTCTCTCAAAACCATCTCTTTTCTTCTCTGGAAGAAAATATAATCACTCTCCTATCGGCTGCGCCAAACCCATCCTGGTGGCCTGTCCACATCGTTTCTTCCGGTGGAAGCGGGCCCCCTCTCCCTCAGGGAGAGGGTCGGGGTGAGGGAAGTATTCTTTAGGATGAGGATCTACC
>CAZOEL010000021.1:0-87435 GCA_964578835.1 uncultured Syntrophobacteraceae bacterium
CCTTGCTACGCCGAAAGCGGGGCTTACTTCGCTCAGGGCGAACGGGACACCCCAACCCTTAGGCGCGCCAACAAGAATTGTGAGAAGGCTCCTTTCCTTCATAATGCGCCCTCCCTGGCAACTTGCTTCAATGGAAGAGTGACAATAAAGGCAGCCCCTTGCCCTGGAGCGCTCTTTGCCGTAATCGCGCCGCTGTGAAGCTCGACTATTTTCTTACAAATGGCAAGCCCCATACCTGTCCCCTCGTACGGGCTGCTTCTGCCATGCAATCTGTGGAAAGGGGCAAAGATTCTTTCCAGGTGCTCTTCGTCAAAGCCTATACCGTTATCCTCAACAGTGATTTGGCAATGGCCGGACCCGGTTCGGGAGCTGCGCACCTTTACAATGGGTTTCTCACCTTCCTTATGGAATTTGAGGGCATTGCCAATCAGGTTCTGGAAGAGCTGGCGCATTTGGGTCGGCTCGGCTTCGATGGCGGGAAGATGATCCACGTAGACTCTTCCTCCCGCGCTCTCGATCCTCACTTCCAGGTCTGAGAGCACTTCTCTGACTGTCTGATCGAGATCGACCGATCTGAAAGGCTCGGCTTTCGTAGTCAATCTCGAATAGTCGAGGAGGGACTTAAGAAGAGTCTGCATGCGGCTCGTTGCATTGAGCATCCGGTCTAGATAGTCGTTTCCTCCTTCTCCAATGGCCTCCCCATACCTTTTCTTGAGCATGTTCCCAAAGGAGATGACTTTCCTGAGCGGCTCCTGCAAGTCATGAGAGGCAATGGAGGCAAAATCCTGAAGAGCCTGGTTGCTCTCTTGGAGCTTCTTCATGTAAAGAGTCAATTCCTCTTCCACTTTCTTGCGGACGGTGATGTCGGTTGCAACACCGGTCATCAACCTAAGGCTTCCATTCCCATCCTGGACAGGAAATCCACGGTCATCAATCCACCTGATGCTTCCATCAGGTTGGATGATCCTGTACTGGCATTGCCAGCTGCCCTTGGCATGTTCTGCAACTTGAGAGATAACCAGGGACCTGTCATCCGGGTGAATGGACTCGATGAAAGACTGCGGCAGCGCATAAAGGCTTTCCCTCGTACGTCCCCAAATCTTTTCATAGGCCGGGCTCACGTAGAGCATTTGAGTCACTCCGGGAGTGCTCATCCAGAAAACATCCTGGATTGTCTCAGCGATCAGCCTGAATCGCTCCTCGCTCGCCCGCAGGGCTTCATTTGCTTCCCACTGTTCGATTTCCCTGGCCCGCTGCCTGCGTAGGGTCATCTGAGAAACGAAGAGTCCGCCGAAGAGAAGGAGAGCTGACAATAGATAGGGGATTCTCACCTTCTCCCACCATCCGGCTCGGATTTCAGACATCGGCATCGCAATGAAGAGCGTGATGGGAAAGCGTTCCAGGCGACGGAATGCATTCAGATGATCCGGACCATCAAGACTGCTGGGACCTTCCACGTAGCCTTTGACAGGGAAGCGCTCCTGAAGGAGGTGCATCATCAAGACGCCTGTCCTCGGCTTCCCGTAAATCTCATCCATTTGCAGATTTCCGGGCGTTGGATAGCGGCTCACCAGAAAACCGTCATCGCGTATGAGGCCGAGAGCGGCCGTTCTGGTAAATGGCGCATCCTTCCAGAAGTCCTGCAATAATGCAATGGGCAGGTTGGCGCTGATGATATTGACGAGTATCCCCTCTTTGTTTCTGATCCCGTAGCAAAGCGGGATAATCCATTCCTTTCCCAGGAGTCCGACCAGAGGCCGGCCGATGCTGAGGGGGGCATTGTTCTTGAACTCTTCGCGAAACTTGAGGAAAGAGGGCTCGCGGGCAAGGGTCGGCAAGCCTGGTCCCGGCGGTGTTTTTGCAGTGAGCAGTATCTGTCCGTCTTCCCGCATGTAAGTGACATCGACCAGTTCGGGATGGAGATCTCGGAACCGATAGAGCAGTTTGAAAGCACGATCGAGATCCGCCAGGTCGCCAGATCCGGTTAAATCTTCACTCAGGCCTCGGATGCCGTTTTCGAGCTGGGTAAAGTAGGCGTCTACGGCTTTCCCGCCAAGCTCCATGATGTTCATGAGGTTTTGCACCTGCCCCGACCTCTCTCTGCGCCAGGATTGCCATGAGAACATGGCGGAGTAGATGACCAGAAACACTGTCATTAGGTAGATTGTCCGGTTGACAATGCTTGTCGGACGATGGTGAGGCCCTGTGCTATTCATGCCAGCCCCCTGCTTGTTGAAGCCAAAAGCTCCAGAGGTAACGGAACCACAGTCGTACGTCCTCGGTTCTTTTTTGCTTTAGAGGAAGAATAAAATGAGCATCATCAGCCAGGGAAGAGCGGCATAACCGGTATGTATGGGCAGGGCCTCCTTTATCAATGCCTTGGGCCAGGTTCGGCATTTATCCATTTCAGGAGACACCGTCTCTTACATTACGGGCTCTCTTTACTGAGCCTTGCCCAGACTTCAGGGCGTGCATTTCACTGTCAATTTTCCTTCAACCTTGGAGATCAAGAGCGGGCCAAATACCATCTCGGGAGCAGGATCACTGTAATCGCTCCCCTTTTCTATCGACAATAATCCATTTCTCATTCAACATCACTTGCGCCCTGCCCCGCTCAAAAGACTTTGCCTCCTCGAACTGTGGAGCAATAACAATCTCTCCTTTTTTGTCAATAAAACCCCACTTCCCTCCCCTGAAGGAACTGTGCTCTCCTTCCTCATGCTCGATGCAGCCCTCACAGAAGAGCGCCAAGCCATCGGAGAAAGGCGCCGCGAAGTCAAAGCGCGCAGGAATGATCACCTTCCCGCGCCGATCAAAAAAGCCGAGCTTCTCACTCTGTTTGAACCTCGCCAGCCCTTCCCGGAAGGGATCCGGTCCATTATCGAATATGAACGGCTCAAGGATCCGCTCGCCCTTCTTATTGATATATTTCCAACCCGTTTCATTGGCAACCGCCGCAATTCCATAAGGGGAGAATCGCTCGGCAACCAGGAACTGCGGTCTTATGACCACCGCGCCAGCCGATGTTTTATACCCCCAAAGATGCGTTTTTCTATCTTCGAAGGGTAAGGGAGAGCTTTCTGCAAACGCCTCAGAAAGGAAGCAAAAGAAAATCCGCGCCAAAAGAAGGCCGAACGCCAAGCGTTTCATGCAGGGACTCCCGTGGTGCGCCTACTCAGCACACATCAAAAACAAACCCGGTCTCAGCCATAGAAACTCTCACCTCTTTTAGCTGCTCTCCCCTCGCCATACGGGAGAGAAGCTCGCGAGACATTTCGGGCAGCAGCGTATTGCTGAGGATATGATCGACGTTTCGGGCTCCGCTGTCCACTTCCGTGCAGCGGCTCGCTACGGATTCGATCAGGGCTTCTTCGTATATGAATGCGATATTCTTGTTCTCGCGCATCCTCTTTCCTATGCGGTCGAGCTTGAGCTTCACGATGAGCCGCATGTTCTTGTCGGTAATCGGGAAGTAGGGCGCAACGACGAGACGGCCGAGGAAGGCGGGCTTGAAATGCTTCAGAAGCTCCGGGCGAATCATCTCCGCCAGCCCCTGTGGAGCCGGCATGGTCTCCTCGTCGCTGCAGACCTTCATGATGAGATCCGTGGCGAGATTGGAAGTAAGGATGATGAGCGTGTTTTTGAAATCGATCCGGCGTCCTTCTCCATCTTCCAGGGTTCCCTTGTCGAAGACCTGGTAGAAAAGCTCCATCACATCGGGATGGGCTTTTTCCACTTCGTCGAGGAGAACAACGCTGTAAGGCCTCTTTCGGACGGCTTCCGTCAAGACGCCGCCCTCGCCGTAGCCAACATAGCCGGGAGGGGAGCCCTTGAGGCCCGAGACGGTATGAGCCTCCTGGTATTCCGACATGTTGATGGAGATGAGGTTCTGCTCTCCCCCGTAGAGCAAATCGGAGAGCGCGAGCGCGGTTTCGGTTTTGCCGACGCCGCTCGGCCCGACCAGCATGAAGACTCCGGTCGGCTTCGAGGGGTCCTCGATTCCTGCATGAGCCGTTTGAATTCGCTGGGCTATTGCAGAGAGGGCATGGTCCTGACCGATGATTCTCTGGGCGAGAGTATTCTCGAGATTCAAAACGGTGTTGATTTCATCGGCGAGCATCCGCCCCGTTGGAATGCCGGTCCAACCCGAAATCACTTCCGATATGGTTTGCGAATCCACGGCTATGGAAACAAGGGGCGATTCCCCCTGGACTTCCGCCAGCTGTTTTTCGAGATCTTTGAGCTCCTGCTGCTTTCCGGAAAGCATATCGTTCGCGCTCGGCTCCTGCGCATGATTTTCTTGAATCTCATCGCGAAGCTTCATGATCTGCCCGGCTATTTCCATTTCCCTTTGCCACTTGCCGTTCAGGTCCTCGAGAGAGGCTTCGACAGACTCTTTCTCGGAATGCAGCGCCTGAATGCGATCCTCATGATCTCTCCCGAGAAGAGACTCCCGCTGGAGAATCTGAAGCTCTCTATCGATCCGGGCAATCCCGCGGGTAGCTTCTTCGACGGCCGGCGGAGAGGTGTTGAGGCCTATCGCCACTCTCGCGCACGCCGTGTCGAGAACGCTCACGGACTTGTCCGGAAGCTGCCTTGCGCTGATATAGCGGCGCGAGAGTCGGACCGAGTCCAGAAGAGCGTCATCGGTGATCATCACTTTGTGGTGTTTTTCCAAATAGGGAGCAATCGCCCGCATCATGACGAGCGCGCTTGCTTCATCGGGCTCCTCGACTTTCACCACTTGAAAACGCCGGGCGAGGGCCGCATCCTTCTCGAAGTACTTCTTGTATTCGGACCAAGTGGTTGCGGCTATGGTCCGCAGCTCGCCGCGCGCGAGGGCCGGCTTCAACATGTTCGCCGCATCCCCTGAGCCAGCGGCGCCTCCCGCCCCGATGAGCGTGTGCGCTTCATCGATAAAGAGAATGATCGGAACGGGAGATGATTTTACCTCGTCAATAACGGACTTGAGCCTGTTTTCGAATTCTCCCTTAATGCCCGCTCCGGCCTGCAGAAGCCCGAGATCGAGGGTCCGAACATCGACATTCTTAAGAGGAGGCGGAACGTCCTCCTGCGTTATTCTGAGGGCGAACCCCTCGACGACCGCAGTTTTTCCGACGCCCGCTTCTCCGGTCAGTATGGGGTTGTTCTGCCTTCGCCGTATGAGAATATCGATCATCTGCCTGATCTCGAAATCGCGTCCGAGCACCGGGTCGATCTCGCCCTTCCGAGCTTTCTGGGTGAGGTTGATCGTGTAGAGGTCAAGAGCCTTTGTCCCCGCCGTGGCCTTCCTCCGCACATCTTCTTCCCCGACTGCAGGGCCTTTTCCGGCCTCGGCGTCTTCGCGCGACCCCGAGGTCAGCTCCACCAGATTTCCGCTCAAAGTCTCAAGGGAAATCTTCTTGAACGCATCCGAGCTTGCAATGAGCATGCGGGCCGTCTCCTCGCTGCTCAGTAGAGCGAGCACGATGTGGCCCGAGCGGACGAGCGGCGACTGGTAGTTGACCGAAGCGGTCAACCAGGCTTCCTCGATCATCTTGGGAATACGGGGAGAGAGCGCGGGAGTTCTCGCGTTGCCCGTCTTGAAGCCCTCCATGGCGCGTGTGAGATCGGCGGTCAGTCGCGTCTCATTGATTTCAAAGTGTCTCAATATTTTTTGAAAGTCGGTATTTTGGATCTCGAGCAGCTTCAGGAGAAAATGCTCCAGATCCACTTCATAATGAGTTTGAGACAGGCAAAGGCCGGCCGCGGATTCAAGAGCGCTTCGACACGTCCCATCCAGCTTTCCTATCAACGCTTTGAGGTTGGATCTCGGCATGAGGGGGCTCCTATGTGTATGGTTTCGGTTTAGGGCTCAGTCAAAGCCTGTTCAATAATCCCACTATTGAGAGGCAATGCGGGGATGATGAAAATAGGACAAGGCGGAAGCATGGTTTTCTTCCTGTTCTTGAGCCCCAAAGGGGCGTAATATCATAGCCCAGGGCAACGCCCTGGGTAGAGACACATCACACAACACCCTTTGAGCCCTGAAGGGGCGGGATAACTCATCCATTGGTTATTGCGCCCTTTCAGGGCTTCAACGTTTAATAGGGATGCACCTATACCCAGGGCGTTGCCCTGGGCTATGGTATCTCGCCCCTTCGGGGCTTACATTCTACCCCATTGTTACAAATGCGCTTGATTTTCCCTCACCCTACACCTCTCCCTTAGGGAGAGGGAACCTTTATTCAACAGCATTACCCTCGAGGGGAGAATCAACGCGTAGCCCCCGCCTGGAACGAACGAGCAGCCGACTCTTCAAAGATCACAGTTTGGTTCTCCCGGTGAGTGAATCCTTCGCTCTTGACCCAGGTGTTCCAGCCGAGCAGCGCCGGAGAGGCCGCATGCATCCCCAGTTCGCAACGAGGAACCTCTTCCCGGTCGAGGATCACCCCAATCTCGAATTCGTATTCAATGCCCACCATATACCTTATGAGTGAAAAAATGGGACGAAGCTTGTCGCCGGTCGGCAGAAAGCGCAAAAATGAGCTGTAGCCCATCGGCCCGAGATCGACCCGGAACTTTGTCTGGCACTCCCATATGCGGCTCCCGCAAAGCGCATCGACTCCAAGCCTACCGTTGGCCACTCCAATTTGGGTTTGATCTTCGGGATCCAGCGGAAGGGATCGATTGACGAACTGCTCGACGCGCGCCGGCTCACCCGAAAAATACTCCGCGGTCGCCTCGATAGCCACAGCGGATGAGACCGGCTTTGAAAGATGCCCGCTGCAAAAAATGAGCGATTCGGCAGGCAGGTCCACTCTGTCCCTCAAGCCCGCAGTTCCCATGCCGATGAGGCTGAGCAGGTAGCCGGACAGCCTGTCCCTTCCTCCGGGAAGATAGTTTTCGGGAAACCGGACTTTCTTCCAGGCCAGGTAGAAAAGCGAAATGAGACGGTGGTGAAAGATGTCGTAGAAGGAAATGAGGCCGAAATCCTTCTTGCGAGCCCTCTCCACGGCAAGCTCGTTATAGGGGTGAGGCAGGACGCCGGAAGGGCCTATCAAGCCCATGAAAGCAACCTGCATGGTCACAGGCGCTCCATCCTCAGAAGATTTCAGGTCGGCGATATCGCTCGGAGGAAAGGTGAAGCCGGGCTTTACGGAAAAGCGGACAGCCTCTTCCGACGGAGTCAAGACCTGACCCAGAGGCTTTTTGTTGGGAAATAGCGACTCCAAAAGATGGACGGCCTTGAAAAACGAGAATCTGAAAAACTCCCCGAGAAGGCGCTCTTTCAGAGAAGCACCCGGTTGCCGTTCCGTGGGGGCCATATTTTAAGCGCCTCTTTTCTTTGCATGGTTTTCACGATCAGTTGGGAAAATGAATTCACAGACACATACTCGCCCAAAAACCTCTCCAGAACGCTCGCAAACAGGTAGAGACCGGCGCCGACATATTTGTCCTCGTCAAACTCCATCGTCGCCTGTACTCCTCGGCAGAAAGCGTTCCCTACCCTCTTGGTCGCATACTGATGCTTGAGGGAGACGATGCCGTCTATTTGCTGCCGGTTTGCCGGAGAATCGTCAAAGTTGTAGAGCCTGAGGATTTCTTTGAGAGCCTCTTCACCACCGTTTACAAGAGAGAGATAGTTGAGGGAAAGGTGAGAGATCAGGCGCCACTGCAAGGCTCCACCCAAGGACGGCCTCCGGGTGGGAGTAGGCTTGATGAGGCTGTTGATGCGCGCGACAGGAGCTGCGATCTCCATGCTGAAGTCGCCCGACGCATCGCCGAAGGGGAGGCGCGACGGCAAATCCCGGTTGGAACAGGTCACATGAAGGGTCAGAATCTCCGAATCCGGCGCCACGGGCGCAAAATCGATGTCTGCAAAAGAGATGAAGACCTCCGTACCATCATCGTCTTTCATGCCGGAAGGGAGTCTCTGAGTGTGCCAGAAGGCTTTGCGTCCGAAACCGGATTCCTCGTCCGATCTGCCTCCCAGAGAGTAAAAGGGCCTGTATTCCGTTTCTTTCTCCAGGGAGCCGCGCGCAGAAGCCGTGACCCGGTCAATGCTAAAGATCTCGGTCGCCTGCCGTCTTCTTATATCCGGGATGACCTGGTACTCGGTCTTTTGGTGCTCGACGCGGATGGGCTCCGCAATGCGCTTGAAGAGATTGACGGCTGGAGTCGCATGGAGACAGAAGGTCGCTTCATTAATCACGAGATTCGATTTTGGAATTTTGTCGAGGTATATCCATATGTCGATGGCGTCGCTCGAAATTCGCTTTCCGATGCGGTCCAGGCCCAGCAGATCGAAGAAGAGAAATTTCTCGGGGAAGCAAAAATATTCAAAAAGGAGAAGATAGCCCGGAAAAGACCTTTTCGAGTAAGGCATTATGTTCTCATCGGGGCTTAGCCCAACGGGCTGAATGTCTTCCGGCGACAAAGGAACGGTCTCAGCTATGCCCTGCCTGTTTAGGTGCTCGCATTCGACATGACAGACATTGTTCATCAATAGCTCGTAGAGATGATAGACATGCTGATGGGGACCGTTGAGGAAGAAGCGCAAGTTGCGCCAGGCGATATCGGAAATCTTCAGAGCATTGAAAGTCTTGAGCCGGACAACTATCGCCTGCTGCGCTTTCGGGGCCGTCTTCCTGGGGTCCCGCAACTCCGCGGAAGCCACTTCGAGCGGAAGGAGAGAGACGGGATAAACCGTTGCAAACTGGCAAGGCGTGCCGCCCACCGGCTTGGAGTAGAGCGCGACTCCTTTATCGAGCCTGTGGCCCGCAGCGGAGATGGCATCCCTGGAAGGCTCGAATTTTGCGACCGTCATGGACGGTATGGGCCGGACGTAGTGCGGGTAAATGATATTTAATAAAGATTCCGTAATTTCAGGAAAATCATCATCGATTTTCTTGTGGATACGACCGCTGATAAAGGCGAAGGCTTCAATGAGCCTCTCGGTGTGAGGGTCCTCGCATTTACCGGGCTCGAGAAGAAGCCGGCCTGCAATCTTGGGATACTTGCCGGCAAACTCGGCGCCGAGCTTGCGAATGTACGTGAGCTCACGCTCATAATAATCTAACAGTTTATCGTCCATAAGGGATAATCATTTCGGGATAATGTACTCGCCGCGGTTGATGTCGAAAAAGGTGTCGAAAGCTATCGGCTCGGCCACGGGCTCCACGTTGAGGACGCCGGTAATCCTGAACCTGAGATTCCGTTCGTTGAGAGAAGCCTCCTCGAGGCGCACGCTCACCTTCTTGAGCCTCGGCTCGAAAAGAGAGATAACCCTAGAGATCTCCTGCCGCAACTGCCTGCGCACGGCGGGGCTCTTCGGGCTTTGCGCCGTAAAATCTTTCAAGCCGTACGTAAAGAGGGAGCTGCCGGTTTCTTCGCATTTCTCCGGAGGAGTCACTATGTGACGCCTGGTGTTGAGAAGATTCTCGAGATCCCTGATAACAGAGGCTTTGAGCTGCGCGGCGTTGAAGATCCTCTGTTGGACAGGCTCGCTGGAGATTTCCGGTTCATCGTCTAGGAGCCTGTCCAGAAGGGGCGCTTGGACGTTATGCTTGTTGCCTTGCATCTTTCGTGAAATCCAAAATAATCATCACCGTCTTCGCTTAGACCTTTTTATTCTCTACCAGGTTCCATCCCGTTTTGATATCGCCCTTTGCCTTCCCGGTCTGGTGGTCGCTCTCGGTGTAGATGAGCTCGATTTTGCCATAGTTGAAAGAGACTTCCTCGAGCGGCAGAGCCTCTCCTCCCTGGGCGGCGCCTCCGGGGCGAACGGAGCGGACGATGACATCGCTCATCTTATATTCCATGTACTTCAACTTGTCTTCGGTAGCCCGGCACAGCTCCAATTTGACCTCATTGATGTGCTCGCCGCCGGCGCAGGCAAGGGCCAGCTTCGGAGAAGCCTTATCGAGAGTCTTGACAATGGAGAAATCGTTGAAGTCGGCGCGCTGCGAGGAGGCTGCGCCGCCGCTGCTGCGCGCTCCCGCCGACGGCTGGGAGACTCCCCAGCTGAATGAAAGCACCTCGATCCACTCCTTGTGCTTGTCGTCCGTGCTTTCTCCGGGTACTGTCGCAACTTTCAGGAATGCGTCAAACATGATCTTCCTCCTTCTGTGTTCAGCGTTTTGGCTAAGGAATTGGAAAGTACCTGAGCCCTCTTGCCCGTTGAATAGAGCAAAAGAGGCGCCAGCAGCACAAGCATCTCATCAGCCTTGCGCTGGAGGCGGCAGATTGGCCACCAGCCTGAGAGAGATGCTCAGCTCATCGAGCTGAAAATGAGGCTTCAAGAAGGCCACCGCCCTGTACGCTCCGGGCTTGCCCGGCACTTCGCTCACATCGATCCTCGCTTCCCGCAGTGGATGGCTGGCCTTCGCTTCCTGGGTCGCATCGTCATCGAGCAGAACATAACTGGTGATCCAACGGTTCAGGTAATCTTCGCAGTTCTTCCTCGTCATGAAGCTTCCGATCTTATCCCGCATGATCGACTTCAGGTAGTGGGCGAACCTCGAAACAGCAAGGATGTACTGCAGCTGTGAGGAAAGCCTGGCGTTGGCGTTGGCGGCGTCCGTGTCATAAACCTTTGGCCTGTTAGCCGTCTGAGTGCTGAAGAAGGCGGCGTAATCCGTGCCCTTGCAATGCACGAGGGGAACGAAGCCCAAGTCTGCAAACTCCTTTTCCCGGCGATCGGTGATTGCGATTTCCGTGGGGCATTTGAGCGCGATGTCTCCTTCATCGGTGCGAAACGTGTGAACCGGCAGACCCTGCACCAAGCCGCCTCCTTCCACTCCCCGGATGGCCGCAGTCCAGTGAAACTTTGCAAAAGCGTCCGTCAGGCGGGCGCCCAGGGCGTAGGCGGCGTTGCCCCAAAGATACTTGCTGTGATCGACGCCATCGACGTCTTCTTCATAGTTGAACGACTCGCAAGGCACGTTCGCCTGGCCGTAGGGAAGCCGCATGAGGATGTGCGGCAATGCCAGAGCCACGTATCGGGAGTCCTCGGATTCGCGGAACGATTTCCACTTGGCGTATTCGACGGTCTGAAAAATTTTGGCCAAATCGCGGGGTACGCCCAACTCGGTGAAGCTGTCCCAGTTGAACAAGTGGGGAGACGCTGCGGAGATGAAAGGAGCGTGAGCCGCCGCGGCTACCTGCGAGATTTTCTCGAGAAGCGTCAAGTCCTGAGGATGATTGCTGAACTCGTAGTCACCGAGAAAAGCGCCATAGGCCGAACCACCAAAGGTGCCAAACTCCTCTTCGTAAATTTTCTTGAATAGAAACGACTGATCGAATTCGCTCGCCTTCTCCATGTCTTTGAGAAGGTCTTTTTTGGAGACGTTTAGAACCCGGATCTTCAGCCGCTCCCCCGTCTCGCTTTGATTCACGAGATAGCTCAGCCCTCGCCACGAGCCTTCGAGCTTTTGAAATTCCGGATGATGCATGACTTCGTTGAGCTGATCGGAGATGAGCTTGTCCAACTGGGCGATCCTCGAATTGATCATGGCTTCCGTATTCTTGGAAACCACCATGGCCCCTTCCATTATCTGTTTGACAAACTCGCTGATGATATCCTTGGCCCATTCCTTCTGACTCTCCTCACGAACCATTCTGCCCTGTTCGATGATCTGGTCAAGAAGCCCTTTTTCCTCTTCCACCGCCTCGGCCTGAGCAGACTGCTCCTGCGCCTGTTGTTCTATCTCAGCCATGTAGCCCCTCCTCTATTCCTGGCTTTTCTCTTCTTCCTGCTTCGATACGCCGGCCTCTTCGCCAAGCTTCTGCATGGATTCGGTGCTGGCGAGAACGTCCTGCAGCAATTCATCGAGCCTGTCGTTTCCGTCGAGCTTATTGAGGAGATCCGAAAGCCTGCGTCGGGTTTCGACCATCTTCCGCAGCGGCTCGATCTGGTCCGCCACACGCTCCGGATGGAAATCGTCGATGGACTTGAAGCGAAGCTCCACGCCCAGCTTGGTGTCCTCACCCGTCAGCTTGTTGTCAACCTTGAAGGCCAGTCTCGGTTTCATGCCTTCGAGCACATTATTGAAATTATCCCGATCTATCTCGATGAACTTTCTATCTCTCAACGGAGGCAGCGGCTCATCGGGCTTTCCGGAAAGGTCGGACAGGACGCCGACAACGAAGGGAATCTCCTTCATTTCGATGGCGCCGCCGATTTCCACATCGTAGGTAATATGCACTCTGGGCGATCTCACTCTATCGAGAGTATGCTGCAGACTTTCTTTCTTGGCCATGACCGTTTCCTTTCTCTGGTGGGTCTACAATCTATAAGCAATCGCCTTTGTGACGTCGGTGGTGCAAAGCCTCTGGAAGAGAGCTTTTGCCCGTTCTGCGTCTTCATCGGAGGGCTCCCCGGCCATCAGGCACTGGTAATACGCGTCCAGCACCTCGGCAATCCAGATCGGGGATTCCCATCGCTCGAGGTGCAATTCTTCGATAACCGCGTGCAACTGCTCCACAATGGGTCTTGCAAGATCCGGTCTTTTCGCTTCGAGACAGAGCTTTGCCATAAGGAGCCGGTATCTGTTCTGCTCCCTCACGGAAGGCGCGCTGCAGGAAGCCGCAAGAATCTGGCCGAGAGCGATTCTAATTCCCGAGCTGTTCAGAGCTTGAAGCGCCTGCTTCCATAAGGCGCTCTCGAGGGAGGGGGAATCCGTCACGCTCAGCGGAACAAATGCGGAAACCGGGGCGGATGAAGGAGCGTTCGACCGACCGGCTTGTAAGGAAGGAGTTGGTTGGGTCAATGTATCCAACCGCTCCGCGCCCTCCTGTGCGGGAGCCTCCTCGGCGCTCTGCGGCGGAGGCTCCGCATCGGGCTCCAGCTTTCTTTTCTCCTTGAGCGTCAAGCTCACAAACTGTTCGAGATCCTCGAAAGCCTTTCTCAGCTCAGATAGCCGCGGAGCGTTGGACCCAAATTTTGCCGTGGACACTTCATCGAGCATATCGAATTCATGGCGGCATTCGGCCAAGCTTTGCGAAAGCTTTTCGTAAAAGGCTCTGGAGGAGCCGCCCACCGCAGCATCGAAATCCTCGGCGGCCAGCTTGCCCTCTGCAATCAATTCATCACGAACCGCCTTTTTCTTATCGTCGACATCTCCGTAACGATTGCGGGTGTCCTTCTCATAGCCAACTCTGCGCGATTCCTGCCATTGAATCCAGTTGTACGCAGACGTCGCGCCGCCGTCGGTCAAGGGGACTTCCTTGAGAGAAAGCCAGAGCTTATCGTTAAGGAACTCGATCGGCCCCACTCTGAAGTCGAGATCCCCGTCTTCAATCTCCGGGTAGACATGCTCCCAGAAGTCATTGAGGAGTCCATTGACAATCTTGAGTCCTGCTGCAAAGCCGCTCAAACCTTCCGTTTTAAGGAGCGCCTCGGCCAGCCACGCCGCAATCTGCAGGTCTTTTGTCTTTTGAGTAAGCGCTTCAAGCGCCAGAGCCAGAGCCTTATCCCAGTCAGAGGTTTTGATTTCCCTTTGCCAATCGCCGTAGTCTAATTGGTCGTCCGCCCTTCTCGCCTCCTTTATCTCTTCATAGACCGGCGAATAGCGAAGATCCTGACCGGCAGGGTTGTCTCCCGGAAAGGGAGCTAAGATGGCGTCCAGATCAATCGTTTTTTTCAAAGAGAACCTCCTGAATTTCCAGGATGGCCGTTTCCTGTTCTCCGATTTGGAAAACATGCTGTCCCCTGGCTCTATAAAAAGAGCCCCCCAAAGACTCCCAGTCGGTCATTCTTCCAAGTCTTACCAGGTCTTCCCCATGCTTGAAGGATTCTGGATACAGCACCGGAAGGCGGCAGTTCATGGTAAGGCCGCTCCAGGCCGTTATGCGAGCGGGAATCCAGAGGAGGTCAAAGAGTGAGGAGGGGCGTGAAATGGAGAGCTCTCTTATCGATTCGAATGGCGTCCAAACGTAACGCTCATGGACCATCACTTCAAGGAAAGCGGACAGGAAGGCGTCCGTGTCACGGAAACCGGTGAAGGGCTCTCCGTTCAGGGTTCCTGAAATGGCGGGCCGCTCACTGTCGACAAGATCGAAGAGTTGCTGCGCTTTATCGATCTCCCCGGCGGCCAGCTTGTCGAGGGCCGCGAAATACGCCTCGGCGTAAGGCGGAGCTTCAGGCAGAAAGGACGGTCGATGCTTGAGCGTCTGCACTCTGGAGCGCTCTTCTTCGGCCTGCAGAAAATTCTTGTATATTTGCGCTCCTGTCTCGGCCTTGCTGTCCTGTGCGGCTATCGCATCCAGGTGGCGTCTTGCCTTGTCCCATTCACCCGTGAAGGAGAGGATCTGGAAAAGAAGCGAGCGTTTTGCGAGGTCGGCCGGGGCTAGCCTTACCTCATCAACGATCTGCTTGCGAGCCTCCTCGAGCTTACCCGCTCTGATGAGATCCTTTGCATTCATCGGTAGCCCTCCTCAGGCTCTTATCCGCTTAGGTCATTGGAGGCCAAGCAAGGTGGGGAAGTCGGCTGGTCCTCCATGCGAGCGTCGCATGCCGCCGTTCGCTCCTTGGAGCGCAACTTCGGAGCAACAAGAGATTAACCGCTATGTTTGCAGAACATTATGGAACGAATCACAAAACCTTGTGAACGAATATTGACGGGCCGTGTTTGAAAAAGAGCATTGCTGCGGCAAGAACTACTAAAAGCCACGAAAACTGCAGCTTTTCAAACATCTTACAGCTCTTCCGAAAGGACGATCTCAAAGCCCGATCAGGCTATCAAACGCAACTGTTTTTGTCAACAAACATGAAAGACGCTGCAAAGAGGGCTCTAAAAGGGCTCCGAGCGGCTACAGGAGCAGAAACCTTCTAAGGAGAGATTTGCGCTCTTTGTCAGTCTTGGAGGCTTCAGAACTGTCTCGAAGATCCTTCCTTTCATCAAAAGAGGGCGTCTGCGGCTCGGATGGAGCTTCGTCCACTTCAGCAAGACGACCTCCTCCGAGGAACTTGAAAACAGGACCCGAAGGCGACAGGGAGAGGATATCCTCAGGAGAGAGAGGCGCTTCGGCAGAGATTTGCCGACCGTTGATCTGCACGAGTCCGCGTCCGGTAAGATCTTTAACCCAATATTGGTTGCTGGAGTAAGAAATCTGGACATGCATATCCAGGACCGCGGGATGCTCAATTCGAGCCTGGCAGCTGGGGTGCTTTCCGATGGTCACCGGAAGCTGTTTGAAGGACCGCAACGTGGGGCCGAATTGAAAGATGAGCGGAGCATTCACCGGCTGGGAAAAAATTGGCTCGGGCTGCTGAAAATGTGGAGGCGGCGCGGGAGGAGCCGACCTTGAAGACGCAACGGGGGGGGGCTCTGGCGCTACGGGCGGCCGCAGGGAAACCGGCCTGCCGGAGAGCGGAGGAGGCGCTTCCTGAGAGGGCGCCTTCGCGCCGGTATCGCTCACACTGCGGTTCTCCTGGATATGCGTGAGGAAGCTGACCTTGGGACCGCCATCTGAAAATGTCAGGACATCGCCGTCCTTGAGATATGCTTCGGCAACCTTCTTGCCATTGACAAAGGTTCCGTTAGCGCTGTGATCGATTAGCTTGAAACGGTTGCCGTCCCTGGTGATCTCGGCGTGCTTTCGGGAAACAATTACAAGGTCGGCGGGAAAACGCACAAGCGAGCCCGGATGCCTGCCGATGGCGATCACCGGTTCGCTGAATTCCTGAATCTCGCCCTTCATGGGGCCGTGAAGATGGACCAACTGAACAATTATGAGCGGCGCCTCTTTCATATCAAAACACCCGCAATATCTCGGATTCTTCCTACCGCTATCAAACAATCGAAGCCCATGCCGGCGCATTTGTAAACAGGAGGCAAAGCTTCGAATGCAAAACCCCGGAGGGGCTTTCGTTTTACACCCTTTTTCAAATACGCCCAAGCTCATGCCAACACCAAAGGCAGGTCTCAATATAACCACTTTTGGCGCCACGGTTCAATTAATCGTTTCCATTCGATTCGTTTTTTTATTATAAGAGTAGTGCTCAAGTTGCCTAATTCGCTTAGGAGTTTGATGATTCAACAAATTTCTGCACGTTTATTCCGACGGAGCCGTAACTCTATAAGCCCATATGCAGTATAAAATTATGGGAATTGAGGTTGGCGCGCCGTACAGGTTTCTCACCCGGACGAGGGAAATGCTCAAAATATCCTCCTTTGGCAAATCTGACATTGGTCTGAGACGTTCGAACAACGAAGACGCTTTCCTGGTGAACATGGAGCTGGGAATCAACGTATTAGCAGATGGAATGGGCGGGCCGGCGGCTGGGGAAATCGCAAGCGATATCTTCACAAAAACCGCTCTCGAAATTTTCATGAAGAACCGGGTCGAAACCGAGCCGGAATGTCGAGACATCATCCAAGACGCCTACAGAATCGCCAACAAGAGGATTTTGGACCACGCAGAAGCGCACCCCAAGCACAAAGGGATGGGCTGCACGGCCGAATTATTGTTCTTTTTCGATCACATATTCCTCATCGGCCATGTCGGGGACAGCCGCACCTATTTATACAGAAACGGTCAATTGAAGCAGTTGACCAAGGATCATTCTCTGGTGCAGCAACAGCTTGACCAGGGTCTCATCAGCCACGATCAGGTCCGAACCCACAAGTACCGCAACGTGCTGCTCAGAGCCGTGGGAACAAGCGAGGTTCTCGCTGTGGATATACTGAAGGGAAAGGTTGCGCCCGGCGATTTGTTCCTACTATGCTCGGACGGCTTGAGCGCTCTGGTCGAAGACGACGCAATCGGGAACGCCCTCGCTTCCGGCGCAGACATTGATGAGACAGCGGAGACGCTGATCCAGATGGCGAAGACGGCTGGAGGACACGACAATATCACGGTTATTCTAAGCAAAGTCCTGCAATGAGTGCAATGCGCATAACCGGCTGGAGCTGCCTTTTTCTCCTGATCTACCTCGGCAGTCCCGCTTTTGGAAACGAAGGGGCGACAAAAGTGCTGCCCTTCCCTCAGGCGGAATCGGAAAAGCTTATTTGCGGATGGCTATTGGATTCCGGATACGAATTGACCCGGGATTCGCGACAATCCGGGGAGCTTCAACTGTCAGTCCGCAGAGACAGCCGAAGCTGGATCATGATATTGAAGCCCAAGTCGGCCCTGCAGAGCGAGATCTTAGTCGATTCAACTTCCTGTGATCTCGCCGGCGCGGATGATTTTCAGAATCTCTGGTCCTTCATGGAAAACCGCCGAGACAGCGCCAATATCGGGTATTCCCAGACCGATCTTGGAACACCGGATTTCGTGCGCCTCTACTCCAAAGCAACGCTTTGCATCACAGCCAAACGAAGCCCGACTCCCGTCCAGCTCTCGGGCTTTTTTATCGACGATGAGGGGCTGGTGCTGTCGACGGCTCACGATCTGAAAGAGAATCAAGCGGTGAACCTCACATCGCATCTCGGAGAGACCTTCAGGGGCCGGGTGGCGAGGCTGGATCATCACCGGGATTTGTGCCTCATTGACAGTAACGCTAGACCAGACATTCTCGTCCCGCTCAAACGAGGCAGGTTTTTGCTCGACCAAGGCGAGAAGATCTACAGTGTTGGATGCGAGTCGAATTCCTTTGGCGTCATAAACATCGGAAGCGTGACCGGCCCTCCACGGCTTGCCGATGACTTCCCTTTATGGCAGGTCAGCCTGAAAACGCTCCCCGGGAGCAGCGGAAGCCCGGTATTCGACGCCGAGGGGCATTTGGTCGCAATTGTAAAAGGAAGATATCGAGGAACCGAATCGGTCGGCTTTCTGATCCCTCTTTCCACAATCATGGAATTTCTGAGGAGGTAGCATCGTTATGAAGTATGGGCGCTACGTCATCCAGAAGGAGCTTGGAAAGGGAGCGATGGGAGTCGTCTACCAGGCTCACGACCCAAACATCGGCCGTATGGTCGCTCTCAAGGTTTTGCGGCCGGAACGGGTTACTAACGACGCTTTCGTCAAGAGGTTCCTTCGCGAAGCGAGAGCCATCGGACGGCTTTCCCACCCCAACATAGTCATAGTCCATGATGTCGACGAAGACCATCAAACCGTTTTCATCTCGATGGAGTTTCTCGAGGGAAAGCCGCTCAACGATCTCATTCAGGAGAAGAGCTTCAAGCTCGAAGAGGTTGTCGACATAGGCGTCCAGATGGCCGAAGCGCTCGACTATGCGCATCAGAAAGGCATCGTCCACAGAGACATCAAGCCCGCCAATATCATTATCCAGCCAAACGGTCAGGTGAAGATAACCGACTTCGGCATCGCCCATGTCGAAGACCCGGAGCTTACCCAGCACACCCAGGCGGGAGAAATATTGGGCACTCCCGCCTACATGTCCCCCGAGCAGGTTTTGGGGCAGCCCGCCGATGGTCGTTCGGACCTCTTTTCGCTCGGGGTTATTCTCTATGAGATGACGACGGGGAAGAGGCCCTTTGCCGGGCAGAACCTCGCCACCATTTTTCAGCGCATAACGAATGAAAGGCCTGAGGAACCGACAACCGCAAACCCTTCTGCGTCCCCGGAGCTCTCGAAGGTCATCATGAAATGCCTCGAAAAGAGCCCCGAGAAGCGCTTCGCCACCGGAAGCGAACTGTCCGGCGCGCTGAAAAGCTGTCTAAGCGAGATCCAGACAATTCCCATCCCGCACATTCCGCCGCAACCCAAATCTCCCGCACGTGGACTTCGAAAGCTCATAACCATTTCGGTTGCGCTGGCGGCGCTGGCAATACTCGTAGTTGTCGTTGGAGGCCGCATAGGACCGCAAAAGAATCTCACTCCGAATCGCCAGTCCGATACGACCGAGCAGAAGCCCCCAAAGGATATAACCGAAACGGGACCTCCTGCCGACATATCGAAGACGGACTCAGGAACCCATCAGTCGCCCGGATTGCCGGACTCCACTCCAACAAAGACGCCTTCTTTTGGAACGACCAAACCTGACATGCCGCCGATTGACACGAGTCTGCCGAAAGGAACGCTCAAGCTCGAGTCCACGCCAAGAGGGGCGCAGGTGTCGATCGACGGAGAAGCCAGAGGGCTGACGCCGCTCGATTTGGAGCTCGGAACCGGAATGCATGAAATAAAGGTAAGCCTCGCCGAACATGGGGACTGGGAAGCTCAGGTGAAGATCGTAGAGGACAAGGTCACGCATATTCCAGTCGAACTATTGCCGATGCCGGATAAAAACCGTTAGAGACCCAAGGAGGTGGATATGATGCGGTATGGAAGATGGGTGTTTATTTCAATTTTGTCTGTAGCCGCGATCCTGACAATGAACGGAAGCTGCTTCGCCAAGCTTGCCGCGGGTCAGCCGGCCCCGGCTTTTGCTCTGACCGATACCAACGGCAAGTCGCACAACCTGTCTCAGATGCAGAGCAAGGCGATGATCACGCTCTACTTCTTTGACATCGACTCCAAAGCCAGTCAGGAAGGGTTGATCAGCCTCAATGGGCTTGCGGGGCAATACCGGGGGGCTAACCTCACCGTTTGGGCCATTACGACTTCTCCCAAAGAAAAAGTCGCAAGCTTCGCCCGAAGCAGTGGGCTCATATTTCCAATCCTTCTCGATTCCGGCAATGTGAGCGATCTCTACCAGGCTCAGTCCATACTGCCCACTATCTGCATCGTGGGTCCGGGCCTCAAAGTCCTCGATTTTTTTCAGGGCGGCGGCAAAACGACGGAGATGATGCTGGTGCGCGTGGCGGAGCGCGAGCTGCAGCAAAAGCAGACGAAGATCGCCGCAGCCATAAGCAATGAAGTCGTCAAGAAAGACCCGCAGAACATCGAAGCCAAAGCGGTAAAAGCCCATGCGGCGTTAAAGGACGGAGACATTCAGCAGGCCGATCAGGTCTTTCAAGAGATTGCAAAAAAGGGTGGGCAGGGCGAAGTCATCGGAAAAGAAGGCCTGGCCGCCGTCCATATGAAGAAAGGCGAGCCGGAAAAGGCTCTCAAACTGGCCTCGGAAGTCGAGCAGAAAGCTCCCGAGCGAAGTTATCCGAACGTGATAAAAGGTGAAGTTCTCTACGCTCAGAACAAGGTTTCGGAAGCAAAGAACGAATATCAAAGAGCGGTCAGGAAAAAGGAAGCCGCCCCTTACCAACAGGCCATAGGGTACAATCAGCTGGGCCGGATTCACGCCAAGCAGGGAGAAAATGAAGCCGCCAGAGCCCTCTATGATGAAGCGGTGCTCATCGATCCCTTTTACATCGAAGGCACGACCAACAAAGGCATGACCTACGAGAGAGAAGGAAAATGGGACAAAGCGCTTGACTCGTATCGGGAAGCCCTTTCTGTCGAGAAAAATGACGTATTCGCCTCGGTGCTCGCCAAGAAAGCGCAGGAAATGGTCGATCTTCAGAACGACGCCAAGAAAAGAGAGCGAGTGGACAAACTGGTGAAGGAGCTTGCAGAGCGCTACCGCAGCCAGAAGAAGGCCGCATCGTCCCAAGAGGAGGATACGTGGACTTCACGGCCCATGGTGCTCACTTTTGTGGATTTTCAAGAAAAAGGCGGTCTTTCGGAAAGAGACGGCTTCTCGACGGTGCTCACGACGCAGCTTGCGGATCAGCTGAACGCATCCAATAGAGTAAGGGTCGTGGAGCGCGTCGTGATAGAGCGCCTTCTCGAAGAATTGAACATCGGCTCTTCCGAGCTGGCTGACCCGGATACGGCGCTTCGGCTCGGCAAGGTGCTCGCCGCAAAATTGATCGGCACGGGATCGCTCTTCTTCTTGCCCAAAGCCACGATGCTCAGCATGAGGCTCATCGACACGGAGACGACTTCGGTTTCCATGGTGGCGAACAGAGAAGTCGGCTCCCAAGCATCAATGGAGACGGATCTCAACCGGCTCAATCGCGAAATTCTCCAGAACATCATTTCCAAGTATCCCCTGCGCGGTTTTGTCGTCAAGACTTCCGGAGACCGGATCATGTTGAACATCGGCGCCAAGCAGGGCGTTGTGCTCGGAACAAGATTCGAAATCCTGGAAGATCAGGAGGCTGTTGAATATAAGGGAAAAAAGCTTCAAGGGTCGGCCAGACCGATTGGCGTCATCGAAGTGACCCAGGTGGACCAGGACCTTTCTTATGCAAAAGTGGTCAATCAGCAAAGACCGTTCAAGAGCGACGACAAGATTCAGGAAAAGCTGGAAACAGCGGCTGTGGGAGGCTGAGATGAGACAACGCGGCTACGCAGTTCAAATTATAATCGCTCTCGCCTTTGCGTTGACCTCCTGCTCCACGCCCCAGCAGCAGACGATCCAGCCGTCGATTGACGTGGCAAGGAGCAACTCGGTCGCGGTCTGGGAGCTTGATGATCTGAGCCCGACCGACGCCTCGCAGTCCGATTTGGCGCAATTGCTTACCGGGGCGGTCACTGAAGTGATGGGAAGCGGCGGCAAGTACGCTTTGGTTGAAAGACAGCAACTGCTGCTGGCCCTGGAAGAGCTGAACCTCGGATCGACTGAGCTCGTTGACGAATCCACACGGTTGAGACTTGGCAAGATAGTCGGGGCCGGAATGATGGTCTTCGGGTCTTATCAGACAATAGGGGATATAATGCGCCTCGACCTGCGGCTTGTCGATGTGCGGACGGGGAAGGTTCTCAAGGCCGTCGAGAGGATAGTACCTTCGCGAGATCTTGGCGCATGGCTCGAAGCGACCAGGGAAGCCGCCAGGGAATTGCTCTGAGAGGCGATACGCATGCCCATGCTGGTTATACAAAAAGAAGACGGCTCGGAGGAGCCCTTCAGCATCGATAAGCCGGAGATCACCATCGGCAGAGATCATGCTCCGAGCGGCGTTCATAACGATATCAATCTGCCGGATCGAATCGTATCGCGCCGTCATGCGCGAATCTTTCTCGCAGGCGGCGCGTATTTTGTTGAAGATCTTGGAAGCGAGAATCACGTATTCGTAAACGAGCGGGAGGTTACCAGAGCTGCGCTGACGCATGGGGATAGGATCCGGATAGGCCAGCACTCCTTTGTCTTCCAGACAAAGGAAACGAAGACCGCCGACCCGGAATGCTTCGGCGTCGGCGCCCTGGACCCATGCAGAACGATCGATTTGAATTACCTCATCCTGCATCGATTGAGCTCCTTGCTGGTTACGGTCACCAGCGTTACCGAGTTTTTGTCCGCAGCAATGGACCTCGTAATGGAGAGCATCAATTCGACTTCAGGCGCCCTGCTGCTGCTCGAGCCGGATGGCTCCCTGAAAGAGGAAGTAATCAGGGGAATGCGGACGGGTTGGAGCGCGGACATGGTTTTCGAAGCAGTCCGAACGAAGAAATCGATCCTCGCAGGCCACGATTTCGCCGTAACCGAAACCATGGACATCCGAGGCGCAAAGTCTTCATTATGCGCCCCCCTGATCCACGAGGGGCAGGTCTTGGGAGTCATCTACCTCGAAGACCCGATGCCGGGACGCTTCACAGAAGACAGCCTGATGCTCGTGACCGTGATCGCGAATCAAGTGGCGTCCGGCCTCGAGAAAGCGGCTTTGAACGAGAGATTGTACAGGGAGATCCTCATTCGAAAGAATCTGGAGCGATTCCTCTCCCCCAGAGTCGCCGAGCGAATAGTGGAGGACTGCACCGCTCAGGGCAAGGTGGCTTTGAGGACGGATAAGCTTACAGCGACAATTCTTTTTGCCGACATACAGGGCTTCACATTGCTGAGCGAACGCCTGGACGCCGATGAGGTGGCCACCCTTCTCACCCAATACTTCACACTGATGACCAATGTGGTGTTCAAGTGGGAAGGAACTCTCGACAAATATCTGGGAGACGGGCTTCTGGCTATTTTCGGAGCGCCCCTTCCCTTTGCCGACCACGCCGAACGAGCGGTGGGATGCGCTTTGGAGATGTTGAAAGAGCAGCAAAAATTCGTTGAAGAGCTGCCGCCTGACAGAAGGTTCGCCATCCGAATCGGCATCAACACGGGAGAAGTCGTTGCGGGCTATCTCGGGGCCCCTCAAAGAATGGAATACACGGTGCTGGGAGAGCCGGTCGTAATCGCCTTCCGCCTTCAATCCCTCGCGAAGCCCGGGAGCATTTCCATGGGCAGATCAACGTACGAACTTATCAGCGACCGTCATTCGGTGGAATATATCGACCGGATCAAAACGCCCAAAGGGCAGAAGCTGATCGAAGTCTATCGCCTTTGCCCGCCGGGATGAGCGCGATTCGGCGCCAGTCCTGTCTACGGTCATCCGTCTCAGGGAGCCGCATCTTCAGGCGCGTCGAGCAACCGCATGATCCGCTTCTGCAAATCATCCTCGCTTTGCCGCGCCTGGGCTTTTCGCGGCGCGCCGCTCCCGCCTTTTTTTGCAATATCCCTTTTCTCTTTGATATCGGGGTCGTCAGGATCTATCAGCATGTATCTTTCAATGAATGAAAGAGCGGCGGCATAGCTCTTTTGCTGTAAATGCCTGTCGGCTTGCTCGCGGTAAAAGGCCTTCATCCAGTCGATTCTCTGCTGCGCCATAGCGTTGTCCGGCTCGACGGAAAGAACTGTTTTATACACGGCATACGCATTCCGGTTGATTGGAGTGGTGTATCTCTTGGCCACGAAATGCTCCTCGGCCTCTTTTAGGAGCTGATCGACGGATCTGTTGCGGTTGCCGATTTCCTTCTGCTGGTAGGATAGCCAGATGCGGCTGATGGACTGTTCGGCCTGCGCTGCGCAGGAACTGTCTTCAGAAACTGAGGCAAGCTCCTGAAGCGCTTTCAGGTGCTCGCCCGAAGCTTCCATCCGTCGCCCGGATTCGAACCGGATCATGTCAAGCCGATTTTTTATTTCTCCGCCTTCCTCCGTGAGGCCGTACCTCTCGATATGAGAAGAAAGGAAGTCTTTCGCTTCTTTGAGCTTTCCGGCGTCGAAGAGCTGCTGCGCATTGAGAAGAACGGTTTTGGTCATCAACGCCTTCGCCTCCTGAGACTGCTTCGGGGGCAGGCGATCGGAAAGAAGGGCTCCGAGCGAGTCATAGGCGGAAGCATAATCGCCGGAATCGATCCTCTGCGATATGAGCTTCATCGACTGTCCGATTTTCCATGGCGTGTAGACTTGTGAGTGGAAAAGATAGCCGCAGAAGCCCAAAAGGAGCGCAGACGCAACACCCCACGCAACCATGGAGCTGACGCTCGATTTGACGACGATCTTTTCTTGAACGGCAGCGGCGTCCCCAGGTCGATCGGAAAGAAATGAAAGGCTGAAAACGCCCACCTTGAGCTGATCTCCTGAGATGAGGACCTTTTCTTCCACCTTCTGCCCGTTGATTATCAAAGGATTGGTTCCGCTCAGGTTTCTAACGACAAAACATCCATCGCGAAAGGCTACCTCACAGTGCTTTCGAGAAACCGATGCGTCATCCAGGCGGAGATCGGCTTCGGACGCCCTGCCGATGATCAGGACCTCCTGCGTTAGGGGGCAAAGGCGCGTTCCCCCGTCAACCGAGACGACAACCAGCCTTGGGCCATACTCCTCAGGCGGAGGGCTCGCCATGAATACGGTCTTCTCTGCCTCGGCAATCGTCTGCTCCGCCTGCTCTTCCCGAACGACAGGCGCATCCTGCTCGGTTCTAAAGATCAGCTGGGTTGTTCCCAAAGTTATGCAGTCATTGTCCTGCAAGGGACGTCGATCTACTTCCTCATTGTTCACCAGAACCGGATTGCTTCCGATGTTCTCGATGGCGTAGCGACCCTTTTCGACATAGATCCTGGCCTGCTTGCGGGAGATGTAAGGGTCTGGAATGCATATGCCGTTTTCTTGGGATCGTCCGATCAGGCATTCATTTTCAGAAAGGGGATAGGAAACGTTCTCGTTCTGTCGATCGACCAGTCTTGCGCGCAAGGCCAAGGCAACCTCCCGTTACATAGTATATCGCAATAGAAAATAAGCTGAGCTCACCCGCTAATCCCTTGATCCATGTCCCAGAGGATTATCGAAATCGAAGCCAAAAAGCTGTGGGTTTTCGCCAATAACGGCGGCCGAAACAATATAGAAAACATAATCGTATGTCTCTTTAGGTATTTGCTTTTCGGATTTTTGAAGCAGGAGCCAGAAGTTCCTCTCCCTTGGATTTTCAGGCATCCGTCTGATGAGCTCTCTCACGTTTCCCTGGCCCCAATTGTATGAGGCCATGACAAGCAATCCGGAAGCCTGAGCTTCCGTCTTGTAAAGATCCCTCAGATATCTCGCGGCCGCGCGAGTAGATGGATCGAACTGGTGGCGATCGTCGCGAGGATCCGCCATCCTGGTTTCCGCCAGAGGGCCGATCCGCAGTCCATATTGAGCGCCGGTAGATGGAATGAACTGCCACATGCCCTTGGCGATGCCGTATCTGGTCTGGGGTCCGCACGCGTTGATGTCGAAATTGCTCTCTTGAAGAGCAAGGTAAAAGAACTGAACCGGCAAGTTATACTGCTGCAAGACCTCCGAAATGCCTCTGTGATAACGGTTTCTCAAAGCCTGCTCGATGGCGCGCTTCAGCCGGCCGCTGGATTGCCATTTTCCAATGTAGCTTTTGACCTCACGGATAAACCCAGGGGGAATGTTGACCTCGCACTCGCCGAAGATTCGAGAGATATGGAAGATTATTCGATCCTCCGGGCTCATTCCCTCGCTATAGATATCGAGCTGTTCAATAAATTTGTCGTAGCTCTTCTCCATCTCCTTATGCTGGGCTCTGGCCGCCCGTAGCTGCTCCAACGCCTTAGCGTCGCCTGTTTCTTCGACAACCACCTCCAGATTGGTGAGCTTCAGTTCAAAAGCCTTCATCGTATAGAAAATATCTTCTGCGAGCTTCTTCACCTTGCGCGTCTGCTCGTATTGATAGAGACCGTAGCCGCCCGAGATTGCCAACAAGACTACTATGAAGGCAATGATCCAGGAATATTTTCGCTTCTGTTTCTTTTGCAGATCCTGAAAAGCTCGACGAATCATGAAAGTGTGCAGGCCAATGTCTCCGTCTTCGGATTTGGAGAAATAGTGCTCTACATAATGATCCATCGTGTGGATATCCGTTCTGGCGGAATCCTGAACAGGGGGAATTGCATCCCGGGGCTCGTGCGGCGACAGGTCCCGAGGTTCTTGCCCGCGAAGTTCTTGAACAGCTGGCTTTTCGACAGACAGAGAGAGGAGCGGGCCGTTTACGCCCAGCTCGATTTGGACGCTTTCAGCGATCTGAGCGCAATCTATTTTATTGCCGGCAATATATAAGCCGTTGGCGCTCTGAAGGTCCCTAATCCACCAGGAGCCGCTGTCAAAGAATACCTCAGCGTGCGATCGGCTCACAATTCCTTCCAGCAGGCGCACCTGAGAACTTTTGTCGCGGCCAATGCGGAAGGCTTCCGTAAAATTGAAGTCGGTCCTCTCGGCTTTGCCTCGCTCCACGATGACTCTGAGGGGAGGAATCGACGGTTTGTTATGCCTTATATCGCCGTTAGCCATATTTCCTCAAACCCTTGAGAGCATAAAAACCGCCCCTTAACTGCTGCTTCGCCCCAGTTCTAAAGGTTTGTCGCGACTTCCGGGTCACATCAGAATCAGCCAAAAAATCGCGCGCATTCTAAAAACCTGAGATCATTCTATACAAGAAAACACCGATAATCCATCCCAAGATTCGAGATACAACCTTGGAGCGCAATCCACTGCACATTCTTCTCAGCTTCCTCTCATTGACAAATCCATAGAGCGCCTTAACATTTATTTAACCGCTTCCCATCGAGCTATCCCGTAGAGGACCGGAGGACCGGGGCTAATGGAATTGCGGGAGCAAGCGCGAGAGAGACCTTGTTGCAAGGCCTCCTAGCGTGGAAGTTGGGATCCAGCGGAATTCAATAACCCGGGAGGTAGGTACATGCCTACCCACAAATCGGGCCTCTCAGGTGAGTGAGCTTGTGCACCCGGGAGGCCCTCTCATTTTCAGCCCTTTTAGAAAACAGCTTCATGATGTTGAAGAATAGACTCCATCACCCGCTTGAAAGGCGGAATGGATATTTTCGGTGCTTCCCTTTTCTTTATAATCGCTTGGCCGTCAACTAAGGGGAGAGTTGTATGAATAGGAGCTATCTTATTGCCGGAATAATACTCTGGGCCATGCTCATCATTTCTACGCTCTATTTCGCACAAGTGCAAATCAACATTCCTGAAGCGGTTAGAACAAAGCAAATATTATCCCCACATGCCAGGGACGAATCTCCCAAATCCGGATCAGTTAAAAAAGAAACGCGCCATGAACATATCCTCATTCCGATGCATCCTCGATGCGACGAAGATTGCGCCTGAATAGAACGAGATCTTCATCTCCGAACGATAGACAGATTGTTGAGAGTAGTTTTTTCCATTTTATGGTTGACCCTTCGCCACAACAGAATTACTATTTAATTGCCGTGGCAAACTTAGGATCCCCCTCGCGGTCCCCAAGAAAGGGGCTTCCGTTCGTTATGGGGTGAAGCGCTGAGGATTCCTGCTTGTTGGAGTCCGCGGCGAACATCCGGTGGCGCGGCGATCCAAGAATACCTAATTAGGGAGGTAGCATGACCGCTACCAATTGTTAGGGCCTCCCGAGCGTTGCGAGTATATGCGCTTGGGAGGCCTGTCTTTTTGTATCCTCGTAGCCCTCGCCCAAATATACGAAAAGAGCCTTACCGGATAAGCTTCCGATCCATTGAACAATCTGCTATTTTTGTTCTTGACTCTTAATAAGATGAGTATAGCAACCCTTATGCGCGCCAACAAACATTTCCTTACTGGAAAGGACGATGAAGCATGTTCTCAGCCAAAGAGATATTTGATATCGCTATTAAGCTTGAAGATAATGGAGAACGATTTTATCGCAAAGCTCTCGACCTCGTTTCCGACCAGGGACTGCAGGATGCGCTCCGTTGGCTGGCGGATCAGGAGGTGGACCATCGCAATCGCTTCCTCAAGATGAAAAATTCATTGAAGCCCGAAGCGGATGACCTTTGGGCGGAAAGGATGAATGCCGCCATTCTGGAGGGCGCCGTCTCGCACCATGCTCTGTCTCTAGATGAAGTCGATATGAAAACCATAGGGGATGAAAGTGAGCTGATGCAGGCCGCCATAGAATTTGAGTTGGATGGGGTGGCGTTCTACGAGATCATCCGGTCATTCGTCACCGACCCGGAGACGATAAAACATATCGATGAAATTATCGAAGAAGAACGCCGGCATGTGCTTTTTATCAGGGAACGTCAAAAAATCATGGAGCTCCAGAGTTGAATCCCGGCGTCGCCCTTATGCGTGACGCCAGACGCGCCGGCGGTATAGAGCCCTGATCGTGCGTTGTACGGGGTGAGCAAGATTCTGATCTTGCTCACCCCAAAACGTTGCTTTTCCAAATGCGGACAGGAATGCGAAGCATCGGGCAAGAGAAACTGCATCGGCCCCATCGCCCTATCCTTTTGAACCGAGACGAAGCCCTCCATGAATGAAGAAGACCTCGCCCGCTAGAGCTTCATTCCGATATAGCTCTCCCACCAAGGAGGCAACTTCATCCGGCTCTATCAATCTTCCAATCGGAACCTGGTCTATAATGCCTTCAACTATTTTCGGATTCATTCCTTTCACCATGGGCGTCCCGACATAACCCGGAGCCACAGCGACGCACCGGATCCTCTCGGAGAGGCCGCGGCGGAAGAATTCCGCCGTAAGGACCTTCGGCATCACGGACATTGCCGCCTTACTCGATGAATAGTTGATCTGGCCACCGGTTCCCAGGGAACCGGTGGAAGAAATGAAACAGATGAGTCCCCTGCAGTGGTTGTTGATCATGCGCTCGGCGCATTCTCTGACAGTCAGAAAAACTCCCGTCAAGTTGATGTCGATTACGGAGCGAAACTGATCGAGCGACATCTTCTTGACGACCTTCCCGCTCCTTGCGTCCGGAGCAACCATGAGAGCATCTTTTGTGATTCCGGCAAAGGGAGCGATCAGATTGATTCCGCCATACTTTTCAATGGCGAAATCGGCTAGCTTCGCGCAGTCCTCTTCACTGGTCACATTGCAGACGACCGTGCTCACGTCCGCATCAAGAGCCTTGATTTCGGCCTCGGCGGAGCTCAGGAGCTTTTCCGATACATCGGCAAGGACAACCTTCCCTCCTTTTTTTGCCCAATATGCGCCGAGCGCCAGTCCTATGCCGCCCCCTCCGCCTGTTATAACCGCCACAGAATCATTGATTTCCAGCATTGCGCACGATTCCTTCCTGTTCGCCATAAGGTTTCACTGTTCCATGACATAGCTTCCTGGAGCTTTTTCGATAGGCTGGTATTTGGGACCGCCTATGGGAGGAGGTTCTCCCAACGATCCACATTGACCGGAGAGCCACTCCACCCAATCATCCCACCATGAGCCCTGCTGCTTCCGACAACTGGAAATCCATTCCTCCGCAGGCGTCTCCCTTTTCACGTCACCGGACCAATAACTCTTTCTGGATCTGGTGGAGGGCGGATTCACAATGCCTGCTATATGACCTTCTTCGGCAAGAACATATCTCACGGGGCCTTGCACGAGATTGCATATCCTGAAAGTTCCCTTCCAGGGGCAGATATGATCCTGCTCCGCTCCTACTGCATATAACGGTTGACTGATGCGCCCCAAATCGATGCTGCGTCCCTGGAGCGCAATCCCGTTCTTTTTTGCCAGATTGTTCTTCAGGTAAAACTCGCGCAGATAAAAGGAAGCCATGGCTGCCGGAAGCCTTGTGGAATCGCTGTTCCAATAGAGAAAATCTGACCTGGGAGGCAGTTCTCCCTGGAGGTAGTTGTGAACAAAGTAGCGCCATATGAGATTATCAGGCCGCAGAAGGCGGAAAACCGCCGCCATATACTTCCCATCCAGATAACCATCTTTGCCCATCAGTCTTTCAGCTTCATCTATGGCGTTTTCGCTGACAAAAGCTCCGAGCTCGCCCGGATCGGAGTAGTCCACCAGCGTCGCAAACAACGTCCAGTGTTGCACCGGCAAGAGACTCTTTCGGATCGGCGCTTTATTGAGCCAGCCCATCAGAGCGGCCAAAAGGGCGCCTCCTATGCAAAAGCCGATCGCATGGACATGTCTTGCAGAACAGACTTCCTTTGCAACGTCCACGGCCTTCAAGGCCCCACCGAGCATGTACTGCTCAAACGTTAAGCTGCGCATTTCAGCGGTAGGGTTCCGCCAACTGATCATGAACACCGTAAAGCCGTGATCCAGCAAGTAGCGAACAATGCTCTTGTCCTCACTCAGATCCGCTATATAGTATTTATTTATCCAGGGAGGAATAAACACTATTGGAACGGAGAAGGTCCGGTCGGTCCTTGGCGCATATTGAATTATTTCCATCAAGTCGTTGCGGAACATGACAAATCCCGGTGTAGCCGCCAAATTATCCCCGACTTTGAAGGCATCGGTATCGGCCATCTTGATGAGATTGTCTCCGCGCTCCATATCTTCCAGCCAGTTTTTAAAACCGTTAAAAAGGCTTTCTCCACGAGAGCGAATGAATTTCTGCACAACGGCGGGATTGGTCCAAAAGCAGTTGGAGGGAGACAGGCAGCTCAAAAACTGTTTGGCCCAGAATACGGAACGAGCTTTTGCCTCATCTTCAATCCCCTCCACTTCGCTCACATAGTCTTTTATCCAAGTGCTGAAAGCCGCATAGACTTTATGAGACAGTTTGGAATAGCCCCTTACCAGGTCCAGGAAAGCAGCTTGCGGATCATCGGGGCTCTTCTTGTAGAGGGTGCTCTCGTAGAGGAAAGGGATCAACTCTTCAACGCCGACTCGCTGGAGATCCGATCTGAGCTTCTCCAGCATATCGGCATAATCCTTCGAATTTCGCAACCAGGACTCCTGTACCTTGGAAAGCGAAGAAAATACGCCCAGCGGGTCAAAGAGCTTCTCGATGGAATCCATCAGTTTGACTTTCTTATGAAAGCGACAAGCTCACCAACCGTTCCAGCGCCTTCCAGAAGATCATCGGGTATGTTCATACCGAAAGTCTCTTCCAAGTATACCTTGAAGTTGACCGATGACATGGAATCCCAATCAGGGATATGATTTAGCAATGTAGCCGGAATAACTTCCAATCCCATAGCAGATGGAAAAATTTCCTGAATGCCTTCCCTGATTTTAAAAAGAATCTGCTGCATAGATGCTCCTTTTCTTACTTTGCTGCGATTTCTTCTAATCCTTACAACTTCCCCGCGGCGCACCAGCTTCCGAGAAATCAGAGAGCGGCGCCCTTGGGGCGCTCCAACGCCTAAAGCAGTCCTTAAAGCCGCATCTCTTATGGACAAATACGGCCTGACTAGATTGTCTCATGCGCAACAATGCACGGCGAAGACGAAGAAGAGGGCTTTGAACCAGAATCAGATGAAGAGAAGCGTACGGATGGAGTGCTGTATCGAATGGAGATAGTCCAGCGCTTCATTCTTCTAGAGACTCGACCGTAAGGGCCTGCGCGGACCTTCTTACTTGGAGACTTCCTGAACCGAGATATCCGGGTGGAGACGCAAAACTCAGAAATAACCGAGAGCGCAACAGGCTGTACAAGCTAGACGGATGAACGAAGAAAACCGCATGGGTTATTCCGCGCAGCAGCTATGCTTTAGTGGGAGTTATTTTAATTACGCCCCGGACCTGATCAATGGGGATAACCAAGTATTTTGCAGTTCGCCGTCATGTAGGCAAAGCCGCGCATACTGCTATATCCAATGTAAAATACAATGTTTGCCCCATTTATTTCTTTCATCGCCTTATGTATCGTGACAATACTGTCTTTTTCTTTTGAAGACAGAACGACAAGGCTCTTGCGGAGCGCGCAAGAGCAGGCTTTGAATCTCGCGCTGAAGCAAGAATCCTGCATCCCCGTTCTTCTTTTTGAGCTAGGAGCTTGAGCTCTTTTCGGCTATCATTCTCGCCTCCCGCTCTGCTGATTTACTCACACATCTCGACACCAGTTCGGCCGAAGGCGACAACAAGGTACTTTTATCCGATCATAAGAGGCGACCATGACTGCAGATATCGATTCATTGCGTGGATGGGAATTGAACAACCCGGACCCTCATTTATTCGATAGAAAGGTGCTGACAATATTCGGAAATTGCACAGAATGCACGAGCCTTTCCGGCTGTCCGAGTCCCTGTGAGTCTGTACGCCAGCTGGCTCCCAAGAAAGGCGAGTTGATCGGCCTTGGCTGCGATATTTCCAGTGAAGAAGAGAGCATCTGCTATTTTGCGTGGATTCATGAGAAGGAAAGCAAATATATCCTTTTGCGGGAGCCCAAATACCTTTGGGCGAGGGCCTCCTATGTGGCTGAAAGGCAGGTTCCGGAATGGGCTAGATCGAGGTTTGCGCAAGAAGTGAACGCCTCAGGCCAGTGATGGAGCGGTTAGAACCGCCCCATCAAAAACAGTGCGCTTGGCCGGATGGCGCTTGGTCTCGGCAGTCTCCCGCTAACTCAAGTACCTTGGCTTGTCGCCGTCAATCTCATCGATAAGCAAGGAGTCGCTCATCTCTGCGTGCTCGAGAGCATCCTCGAGGATCTCGCATTGATCGTCTCCCCTCATCAGTCCTCTTTCGAGATCGAGGTGGAAGCGAACCGGACCTCGATATGTTTCATTTTCATAGGTCGACTGAAGGTCGGAGCATGGAGCGCAGAAACGAAGATGGAGGGCGCACTCCGAGGTAGGAACGCTCCAGGATGTGGCTATTGCCGCATGGCCTTTTGGAAACACGCACACCTCTGCGTCAATGAAGTCTAGAGGCATCAGAGAAGACTCTTTATCCACCAGATCGTCTTTATCGGCAATGCAGATAAGCCAGGGAACTCCCATCTGATTGAATCGCTTCAAGTTGAGCTTGCGTCCGAAAAGCTTCACGGGAAGAAATCCATCAGCATCTATAGGTGTGGTGTAAGACTCAAAGCTCATCTTGATGATCTCAACAGGGAGATTCTGCTGTTCATAACTCACCCAATAATTAATGGCTGCAGCCGTCTTGCTTATCTTCATCCTCCTGCCCCTCTGATCATCAAAGAGGCTCAAGTCGCGGTAGAAAGCCGCTATGGGCGACTCACTCTCCATTTTCCTCAGCTTGTAGACTGCAGCCATGATGCGCCCGTCGACCACCCGGTTTCCATTGGGCAGAGTCTTTAGGGCGTACTCCATGCCTCTAAACCTCGGAGGCAGGCTCCTCATATACTCCATTAGGGATTTGCTCCTGGTCCCATCGACTGGAGTCGCACAGGTAATGAGCGCGTCCACCAGGCCATCGAGCTCGCCCGAAAGCAGAGCCGCGATGGAGTGATATCCTCCCTGGCAAAAGCCGTTCAAAGTAACCGCTCTTCCGTGCTTTTCCTTTAGGACCTGAGCAAAATACTTGATATCCAGCGCATCCTCTTCGCCTGTCATGAGCTGCACGGCTGGAGTGACGTCAATGTCTTTCACAATTCGAATATAGGTCGGAATTCCCTGGTTGGCGTAGCAATGCGAATAGCTCCGGTCCTCTCCGGGTAGAAAGGAGAGTATATTTGGTCCCAGCACATAGGGAGGAATGATCATGATGGGCTTTCTATCTTCGTTTCTTTCGACCTCCTCATCAAGGGGCAGAACCCGGTAGAGCTCGAAGCGTTCGGTTTCAGCCGTCTTCTCGTAATTGCCTCTGTCAAAATCAAAGCCGTATTCCGACTTCACTTCCCGGATGGCCCTCGGGTATTGGTTAACCGCAACATCCATAACCTCCCGCTCCCTCGCCGCAAACCTGGCGATATTGTTTCCATTCTCGCCGTAGAAGGTAGCCGTCAAAGCAACATTCATCTCACTAATCTTCTTGGAGGAATATTTGCTCATAGCGGCAAGTCCGCTCGAGAGTCCTTTGCTCCCAAGCTTAAGATTGAACTCCATGAGCTCGCCATAACTCCTCGCAGTCTCCATGGGAGAGCGCTCGAGAAGCTTCTTTCGCTCTACATTCACGAAGGCGCAAAGAACATCGTTTAAAGGAGCCATGAAAGCATTCACGTACTTTGTCATTCCCAGCCAGTAGGTCTGAGCCGCAAGCGTATGATTGAGAGAGGCTTCGACAATTTTGGGCGCAACCTCAAAAGTTTTCATCATATTTCGGGTAGTGGACCGAAACAGATACAAAGGCATATCGAATATATTCGTCATGGCAAATCCCCCGGTTCTTCCTATAGAAAATCAAGCGCTTCTTTCCCACACTCGATTGGGCGCTGATTGTCAGGTCGAAGATGAGACCAAAGCGCCTCTCTTCTTTCAATCAGGAGCGCGGTTGACCATATCCCATGCAAAGGCAAGGCCAGAAGTCATCCCATAGAATAGTGCAGCCAGCGCCAATACCCGCTCAAGCGAAATGCGAGACAAACCGATTCACAACGTATCGGGTGGCTCCACGGGAGTCAAGGGCAAAGCTGTTTATCAATTTCAGTTGTGGATTAATGGCGTTGGAGCAGCGCAGAAGAAAGGGGTGGATGCTGTCGGTGGGGCGTCATTTTACTTTGTGTGTTGAGCTCGCATCCAATCGACAGCCGCTCGGAAATCATTTTTCTTGCGAACTGCCATGCCCACATCGGGGCAGTGGAAGGGATTCGATGGCGCAATCCAATCTTCAGACAAAAAAACTTCGGGAAGAAGGGAAGAGAGGAAAGAAGTCCTCATTTCATCTCTCCCCAGCTCCTAAGCCGAAATGACAAGAGCAGTCAGAAGGAAAGCCTTTTTCGCCTTTCTCCGTCCATATCCCGTAGCGCGCTCATACCTGCCCGGAGGTCCCCGCTCCCTGGAACCATTTTTCCATTCTGTTATACCCATCATCAACGACCTGCTTGAATTGCTCGATGCCCTTCTTGTTGCCCTTCACCCAGTCCAGGATAGCCTTCCTCCCTTCCTCCGGAAGCCACGCCGCCTGATCTATCCATGTCATGGACACACGCTCGGCTTGATCCCAATAGAGGATCATATTTCCCAGCATGTTGTCGAAGGTGGCTTTCTGAAAATCCATGAGCTGTTTTGCTACTCTTGCCTGATCCATCTGATCCTCTCCTTGTTTTAGCAGGTCAAATTAAACAGCTAAAGCCTTTCATCTACACTGCAGCCCTCCTACGAACAAGCTACGATTCCTCCACAGACCGCATCCTCTCAACATGGAATGACAGCGGGACAGAAGTTGATTCAGCACGAAGATCTTGGTATTGAAATTAATAATGATTTACGTCTTGATTCAATGGGGTGAGAACAGTATTTGAAAGTAGGAATCATGTAATTTGCAGGCCTTATTTTTAGTACAGAGTATACGTCGTTCAAGGTAGAAGAATTGCTTGCTTTTCTTTCGACAGATTTGACCAAAAATTCTTTTCCGTTGACCAAGAGGCTTCAACGAAAAAGACGGGATTGGAGCGGGAAGGAGATCCAATGCTTCATTTCGACATGCATCTCCTTCCAGCACTCGTCTCGGGTCCTATACGATCGACCTTGAATCGGACATAAGGCAGCATTCCGATCTCTTTTCTCTTCTGCCGCCCCCCAATTAGAAGCCATCATCTCGGTAATAACGCTCCCCATGGTAGCCACGTTCGTAGTAGCCCGGGTCCCTGTCTTCAAAGCGCCTTTCCCGTTGATGGTAATAAGGGTCCCTATGGTCGTAGTATCTTTCTCTCTCATAGTAGCCAGGGTCCGCATCATATTGACGCCTTCGCTCGGCCTGATCGACGATAGCTCCGCCGACCGCGCCTGCAGCGCCTCCAATTGCCGCTCCTACTCCAGCATCGCCTCCAGTAGCGGCCCCTATGGCTGCGCCCGTTCCGGCCCCTATCGCCCCACCACTCAATATGCGCTGCTCTGTCGGAGTCATCCCGGCGCATCCAACCAGCATCAACGCCGCAACTAGAAGTAATGAAAAACAAACAACTTTGTGCATATCTCTTCTCCATATTAACAATCGAGTATCCCCAAAGACCTCGGAGGAACGTCGATAACCAGGTTTCATTTTCGAGCTGACAACTATTAGATAATCACTTATGGAGAAACGGAAAAGCCGGGCAGCATCGTGATATCTTCTTATCACATTGTGGCAAGGCTCTATAGATCCTTCTTCGGAGCTCCGACTTCATTTCCTGCGGACACTTACTTTCGCGGCGCGCTCTTAATAACCGAGAGAAGAGACGAACGCGAGTTGAAGAATAGGCGCGCACTTTGCATCACAAAAAGCGAGCGTCATTCCAGAGGACAAGAGCTTCATGCGTGCGAGATAGCGCTTTTCCTTCACATTCTTCCACTCTGTGACGATCTTGTTTGTGGTCGGTTTTTTTGGATAAACCCACAGGAATGGCCTTCGCGGAACGGCGCTTAGACCGGTCTACTTTGTCAACTTCATGCTACTCCTCAAAAAATGGACAATTAAATTGGCTGACGCAACGCTTCAGAATCAACATAACCGTAAACTCGATCTTCGCGGAATTGTCGACGCTCTCCTCGCTGACCACCTTATAACCGAGCAGGACGCCAATAAGTTGAAAAGTCAGAATCGCAACAGGGACAATTCCGACATACATCCTTTGACGCAAATAGCAGAGAGAAACCTCTCCCAGGCATCCCCTCCTCACGAACCTCTGACGCTCGAGCTTCTGACACAATGGTTGTCTAGAAAAGCCAAGCTCGACTATTTACGAATCGATCCGCTCAAGGTGGATGTAGCCGGCATCACGGGGTTGGTCTCTTACGCCTATGCGGCGCGCTTCAAAATTCTTCCGGTTGAAGTATCCGAGGATCAGGTGGTTATAGCCACTGCTGAGCCGTTTGTGGTCGAATGGGTTGAGGAATTGACGCGCATGTTGAAGCGCAAGATCAACCGCGTCGTATCGAATCCCCTCGATATCGGCCGCTACCTCGTTGAATTTTATGCTCTGACGGAATCGGTGAAGCGTGCGGCCATGAAAAGCAGTATGGGCCGAATCGGAAGCGCGATCAATCTCGAGCAATTGGTCGAGCTCAGCCGAACCGGCAAACTTGACGCCAATGACCGTTACGTGGTCAATATTGTTGACTGGCTTCTACAGTATGCGTTCGATCAGAGAGCGAGCGATATTCACTTGGAGCCCCGTCGCGATAACAGCGATGTGAGGTTCCGCATAGACGGGGTTTTGCATCCCGTATACCAACTGCCCACGGTTGTGATGGGCGCAGTCATCAGCCGATTGAAAGTATTGGGCCGCATGGATCTGGCAGAAAAACGGCGTCCTCAGGATGGACGAGTTAGGACCAAAAGGCCTGGCGGGGGCGAAGTTGAACTGCGCCTCTCCACCATGCCGACAGTATTTGGGGAAAAACTGGTGATGCGTATTTTCGATCCCGAAGTGACCATACGGAGCTTCGAGGAGTTGGGGCTGAACACCCATGAGCTCAGCCGCTGGAAGGCTATGGTGAGTAAGCCTTATGGCATAATTCTCGTAACCGGTCCGACCGGATCCGGCAAGACCACCACCCTTTATTCAACACTAAAGCAACTAGCGAAGCCGGAAGTCAATGTCTGTACTGTGGAAGAGCCCATCGAAATGGTAGAGCCGCGCTTCAACCAGATGCAAGTGCAGCCGGCGATAGGGCTTGATTTTGCAGGCGGGCTCCGTAATCTACTTCGTCAAGACCCCGATATCATTATGGTCGGTGAAATCAGAGACCTCGAGACAGCGGACATGGCCATCCAGGCTGCGCTAACCGGCCACCTCGTCTTCTCCACCCTTCACACCAACGATGCAACATCCGCCATAGTCAGGCTTTTGGACATTGGAGTCCCACATTACCTCATAAAATCGACGTTGCTTGGCGTTGTGGCCCAACGTCTGGTTCGGACGCTCTGCAGACATTGCAGAAGACCCGGCGATATCGACGAGGATCTTTGGAAGTCTTTGGTTAATCCATGGAAAGTCGCCATGCCAAGTCCAGCCTTCCTGCCTGCGGGATGCCTCGAATGTCGGGAGACCGGATACCTCGGTCGGATTGGGATTTATGAGATACTCACCATCAGTCCTTCCTTGAGGCAGCGAATACGGGAAAACATGGATATTACGGGATTTCGCGAACAGGCGATGCGAGAGGGCATGTACCCGCTGCACATCAGTGGGGCGCAGAAGATCTGCGCTGGACTGACTACTCTCGATGAAGTCTTCCGAGTGGCTGGAAGCTCGGACGGTATTTAACGACTCAACCGGAGCCGAGTGATTCAACCAGCGGATTTTTTCTTCCGCCTGAACGCTCTTGTTTCCGTTTCAGCAAAGGCTACTGAGAGATCAATGAGCACTTTTCTCATATCCGCAGAAGACGCGAAGCGGAAGATCGATTCCCGTCAAGCCAGAGCCCGATTCAGCGTGCCCCAAGTTGACACAGTGCGTGTTCTCGCAATGGCCGGCATTTTTATGCATCATCTCTGGGGCGCCGACGGTGGCGGCGGCGCAATTCAAAATACGATCGGGCTGATCTGTTATCTTGGGCAATTCGGAGTTATTCTTTTCAATATCATCACCGGCTTTGTTCTTGCCCTGCCCTACCTTGGATACGAGCAGCGGTCCGTCCCTCAATATCTGCAATTCATAAAAAGGCGATTCTTACGCATCGTTCCGGTTTACTATCTTGCGCTGTTTCTCTTTACGGGGCTCAACCTTCTCATCTTCACACCGTCAGAATACGCCTCGACTTTTTGGCGCCTCACCGGCAATATTCTCTTCCTTCAAGCCCTTGATCCCTCGTCGCTCTCGACCAACATGGCCGCCTACTGGTACCTCACTCTGCTGACCGAATTCTATCTTCTTTTTCCTCTTCTGCTACGCTTTTTTCAAAGCTTCAAACCCGGTCCGGCTTGTATTTTTCTTTGTCTCTCATGTTGGGGTGGATTGGCGATGATTGATGTTCTATCGCAAAGCTCACGCTTTTTTTCGGCCTTGGCGGGATCAATGATCTATTTCAACCTTCCAGCACGTCTCCCGGAATTCGCTATAGGAATGTGGCTTGCCCAAGCATGGAAGCCCGGAGCTCTTCGTTCTCGAGGCCTCCCGATCGATACATCATTTCTTCGATTTGCTTTCGCACTACTTCTCTTTGTCGTACTCTGCGCCCCGTGGATACCAAAGGCGCCGCAATCGATAGGCTTTATTTTCGAGGTATCAGGCTCTTTTATATTGTTTATAGCTCTTTTCCTCACACCGGCCGCCGCCCGGTTCGGGACTTCAGCCATGGTAAGGAGCGTCTCTGCAGCCTCCTACGGCATCTACCTCACGCACCAGCCTCTTTTCAGCTATTCAAACTTCTTTCTCGGAGGAAACATAAGCTCCCCATCCGCTTTCGGCCTTGCGGCGATCATCCTGGGGCCCATAGCATATCTGCTGGCGCGAGGCCTTGAAATCCTCTCCACCACCTTAATCCGCAGATTTTCCTCTCCTCGCGCTCAAACTCAAAATCAAAAGGCGGCATGAATCGAACTGTCGCTACCCGCGATATCTTCACCGGCAAAGAGAGGGATTCTAATATTTTGAATGATTGGCGACCTTGCAGCAAGTAATGAGAATGAAGCAAAAAAAATGTTGGCGCGCATAAGGGTTGGGATACGCCGCCCGATCGTGCTTCGATACCTCGGGGCGAACGGGATGCCCCAACCCTTATGCGCGCCAACAAAAAAATCGGCTGAGGAGTATACCTTCCTCAGCCGACACATCTTTTGACGATTTGAATTCCGCTGTAACGAATGCAGCGAGACAATCACGAAGGCTTATACGCGCAATACTCCAGCCAACTGCTGACTTCTTCCCGGAGAGATTTATACTTTTCCTCTCCTTCGGTGTATCGAAGAGCATTCTGTATTGCGATTCCACATTGTTCGGCAACGGCGAGGCCGTAGCTGATTTCCGCATCGTGGAATTTTCTTTTCTCGGTAGTGAAGATCCTAAGCCCTCCGATCACATTGTCGCGGATCTTTACGGGCAAGAAGAGCATCGACCCGATTCCTTCATGAGCTGCAGCAAGAGGATATTGGACTCTCGGGTCGGTTTGGGCGTCATAGATTTGAAAAGGAGCTCCAGAGGAAGCCCCGGCAACGCTTTCCTCCTTATCAAGAGGCCCCTTTTGAACATATTGCTCGCTCAACCCGAAATCGGCGACGCGTTCGAGCTTCTTGCCGCTCTTGTCCAAAAGCTGCAGACTGCAGCCTTTAGCCCCAAAAATGGCCGTGACTTCCTTCACGATGTTTTTCAGTATTTCCTGGTAATCCAGGGTAGAAGTAACGGCATGACTGATTTTCATGAAGCCGAGCAAATAAGGGTTATTAAGGGAATTCAGGGCCGCAGATCCCTCTTCGGCGGATTCCTTCTTCAAACGCCTGGAACATTCGATCGATAGCGCCGTGAACGGGCATGCAACGATCTCTGACGTCGGAGCGCCGGTCCCTTGAGCTTCTATCCTCGATGCAATCTTAGCCACCACGGCGTCGACAATTTGAGGATCGTCCAAAAGGTCCAAAAATCCATTGAAAACCGCGGCAAGCGCCGTATTTATCTTCTCGTTCTTATCTTCCATTATCCAGAGCTCCTTTCCAATAAGATATCCAGCACTATGAAGCAGCAGCACTTGAAAGCTCAGGCGCGGGCCGTTCAAGCAATAGGCAGCTATAGATTGCTCTACTCATCAGCCACAGACAACAATCCGAGCCAACATCCCCGGTAAGACCGGGGACGCGTCCAACTCGTCACGCTTGCGACAATCCAAAAGCAGGCTAATAGAATTTAAACATTCATTGCTATTGTCAAGTGGAGCCCCAGAATTAGCCAGCCTATACTAAAGCAATCCGCCAACAGACCAATTCGCCCACTCCCTGATCGATGAGGGGAGAATCCCAATCTGCAGTGTTGCCCATACTGCAATGATGAGGGCAAGAGTACAAAATGCAGGGATTCTCAGGCTCGCTACAGGCTGCTTTTCTTCCGCAGGTTGAGAGTACATAGTAACTACGAGACGGAGATAATAGTATGCAGCAACCACGCTGTTGAGGACGCCAATGATGGCGAGTCCAATTTGCCCCACTTCAATAACGGCTCCAAACATAAAGAACTTGGCAACAAACCCAGCCGTGGGAGGAACGCCGGCTAGAGAGAAGAGAAATATGCTCATGACCGCGGCAAGGGCTGGGTAACGAAAACCCAGTCCACGAAAATCAGAGAAGTTCTCCCCTTCCCCAAACCGATCCTGCAGCACCACCATCACGCCGAAAGGACCGACGTTCATGAAGGTGTAGACCAGCAGATATATCAACATGGCGGAAAGCCCGTTTTGCGAAAAAGCGACAAAGGCCATGAGTATATAGCCGGCATGAGCAATGCTCGAATAAGCCAGCATGCGCTTCACGTTATCTTGAACCAGGGCGAAGACATTGCCTGCGGTCATCGTCAAAACGCACAGCACCCACAGGACCGGCGCCCAGTAAGGCTGAATTGAAGGCGCGGCGATCCAGAAGAAGCGCCCCAAAGCGGCAAAGATTGCAGCCTTTACCCCAACGGACATGTAAGCCGTGATGGGAGTCGGAGCGCCTTGGTACACATCCGGAGTCCACATATGGAAGGGCACTAGCGCCATTTTGAATCCGAAGCCCACAAGCATTAGAGCGATGCCAAAGAATAGAGGCGAGTCTTTGAGCCAGTCAGCCTTGGCCAATTCCACCGCTATTGCGCTCAGAGAGAGAGTGCCCGTCGAACCGTAGACAAAAGTCATGCCATAGAGGAAAAAGCCGGAAGCGAAAGCTCCCAATAGAAAATACTTGAGCGATGCCTCGTTGGATTGGGCTTCGGTCTTATAAATCCCAACCAGGATGTAGATTGATATCGAGAGGATTTCGAGGCCCAGAAAAACCATAATGAGGTTGGCGGCCTGAGCCATCAACATCATTCCGAGGGTGCTGAAAAGAAGAAGGCTGTAGTACTCGCCAATGTTGGCATTGTGCTTTTCCAGCGTAGATGCGGAAAGCAAAACGACAAGCACCGTGCCGGCCAACAAGACGATGTGGAAGAAAATCGTGAAATTATCGGCATAAAGCATCTGCCCGAAAAGCTCGCGTTGAGCCGGTAGCGGCAGCGCGAGAGACAACAGGGCAAACGCGCTCCCAGCCAGAGCCACATAGTCGAGCTTCCCTTTCCGGCCCGGTGGAGTGAAAGCGTCCATGAGCAGAATTATGATACCCGCCACGAATAGTATGAGAATCGGGAGTATCCCAGCTGCGCAATCGTAAAAACTGTCCATGCCTTTCATAAGGTATCTTTCGTTTAATTTGCTCTTATCATGTTATGTCGGTCGAACCGTTCGACAATCCACGAACAACGAATTAGAAATGCGACGTCTTCAGGACCTTTCCAACGTCAAGGCTATTTTGGGCCACATTCCCAGCCGATTTCAGCCGGATGATCACTGCTTCCACTGACGCCTCGGTTTTACTCAGGAATGTGCCGGGATACACCCCAATCCAGACAATCAAGATAATGAGCGGGACTAACAGCCCGATCTCTCGGGGAACGAGATCTTTGAGGTTCCGATTTTCGTCCCGGGTTAGCGCTCCGAACATCACCCGCTGGAACATCCAGAGCATATACCAGGCGGCCAGGATAACGCCTGTGGCGGCGATTACAGCCCAGATCGGATTGGCGTTGAAAGCCCCCAGCAGGATCAGGAACTCCCCGATGAAACCATTGAGGCCGGGAAGTCCAATGGAAGACAGCGTGACAATCATAAAAAAGACCGCAAAAACGGGAACTGCTTTGGTTAACCCGCCAAAGTCTGCAATCAAGCGAGTATGGCGACGCTCATAGATCATGCCGACCAGAAGAAACAGCGCTCCAGTGCTTAGCCCGTGGTTGACCATCTGAAGGAGCCCGCCTTGTATGCCTTGAAAATTGAGGGTGAATATCCCCAGCATGACAAATCCGAGATGGCTGACGCTCGAAAAGGCGACAAGCCTCTTCAGATCCTTCTGGACCAAGGACATGAAGGCGCCGTAAACGATGCCTATAACGGCGAGGCAAGACATCAGAGGAACAAAAGTAACCGAGGCGTCCGGAAAAAGCGTGAGGTTGAAGCGAAGGAAGCCATAGGTTCCCATCTTGAGGAGAACGCCCGCAAGAATGACGCTCCCAACGGTCGGCGCCTCGGTATGAGCGTCCGGCAGCCAGGTGTGGAACGGGAAAACGGGCACCTTGATCGCAAAAGCGACTGCAAACGCTAAGAAAAGCCAAATCTGCAAAGCCATTGGAAGCGTAAGGCTCTGAAAGCTCAGCAAATCGAAAGTAAAGACTCCGGTCGTTTTCCCTTGGTGCCAGTAAAGCACAAGGATGCCGACCAGCATGAGCACGGAGCCGGCCATCGTGTAGAGAAAGAATTTGACGGCCGAATAGACTCTCCTCGCCGGATTTCCCCAGACGAGGATCAAGAGAAACATCGGGATAAGCGACAATTCCCAAAAAACATAAAAAAGGAAAAGATCAATCGAAGAAAAGACGCCGAGCATCCCCGTCTCGAGCAGCAGAAAGCAAATAAGGAACTCTTTGGTTCGATGCTTGATATCGGTCCAGCTCGCAAGGACGCAAATAGGCCCTAGAAGGCAGGTAAGCATGACAAGGAGAAGACTGATGCCATCAATACCAAGATAGTATTGGATTCCGGCATTTGGAAGCCAAGCGTGCTTCTCGACAAACTGCATGTCAGCAGTGCTCGGTTGAAACGATCCATAGAGGATGAGGGAAAACCCAAAAACCAGCATCGTTGTAACCAGAGCAATCCACTTTTGAAAACGATCGTTTTCCGGGTGGACGAAAATCAGCAACAAAATGCCGAGGAGTGGCAGAAAGACGATTGTAGAAAGCAAGGGAAACTGGAAACCATCCATACGGCTCTACCTTTAAGTAGTTTGATTAAAATAACGTACAAAAGGCCCGAAGCTCGACCTGTCTATCTCAGGACCGTGTACACGAACAGAGCGCATGCGCCTACAAGCACGCTGAGGGCGTAATGATGCACATACCCGGTCTGGATTCTTCGAGCTTTATCCGCGATGCCGGTAAAGAATCTTCCGACCGCATTCACGACAGTATCGATAACTCCTAGGTCGAAATGCGCTAAAACCCATTCAGACGAGCTCTGCAACGGCCTGATGACCACAGCCTGATAGAGCTCATCAATGTAGTATTTGTTGTACAAGGTTCTGTAAATTCCGGCATGGCGCTCAGCAAGCAGCGCCGGGCGCTTTGTATCCTTCAAATAGAACAGGAAGGCAAAAGAAATACCGGTGATGGCGATGATCAAAGACAGCCCCATCAACGCGCCCTCGACCCAATGCGCCGGGTGCGCGGCGTGATGCTGCGCAAGGATGGCGTGGGCAGGACTGAAAACAGGGGCGAGGAAATCCCCGAACCGCTTGCCATGCTCGATAAAAGGAATCTGGACCCATCCGCCAACAAGCGACAGAACTGCCAGGATGATCAGAGGAATGCGCATGGTCGGGGGAGCTTCGTGCACATGGTGATGCGCGCCGTGCTCCATTCGTGAAGTCCCATGAAAAGTCAGGAAGATCAGTCGGAACATGTAAAAAGCGGTCAAAAGCGCGCCTAAGAGCCCAAGAGCATACAGGATCTTATTTCCGCTCACCCAGGCGTCCCAGAGAATTTCATCTTTGCTGAAAAAACCGGCGAAGGGAAATATGCCGGCAATGGCTAGAGCGCCGACCACAAAAATTGTGTAGGTTACCGGCAAATCCTTCCTCAGGCCGCCCATTTTGCGAATGTCCTGTTCTCCGCCAAGAGCGTGGATAACGCTGCCGGAGCCAAGAAAGAGAAGGGCTTTGAAGAAGGCGTGCGTCATGAGGTGGAAAACGCCGGCTGTGAAGGCGCCTACTCCGCAGGCGAGAAACATGTAGCCGAGTTGGCTTACGGTGGAATATGCAAGGACTCGCTTGATATCGTTTTGCACGAGACCGATTGTGGCGGCAAAAAGAGCCGTCGCGCAACCGATAACGGCGACAACGCCAAGCGTAAAAGGAGATAAAGCATAGAGGATCGAGCAGCGGGCCACCATATAAACGCCGGCGGTCACCATGGTTGCGGCATGGATTAGAGCGGAGACCGGGGTCGGACCTTCCATGGCGTCAGGAAGCCATACATAGAGAGGAATCTGAGCGGACTTTCCGGTTGCCCCAAGGAAGAGCAGCAACGTCACGGCGACCACTATCGCGTCTCCGGGCAAGAATCTGCTCTCAGCCATTTTGAAAACATCCTGGAAGTTCAGGGTGCCGAAAGTCCAGAAGATAAGAAAGATGGCCAAAAGGAAGCCAAAATCGCCGATTCGGTTTACTACGAACGCTTTCTTCCCGGCATCGGCCGCAGACTGCTTCTCATAGAAAAATCCAATCAGCAGATACGAACAGAGTCCTACGCCTTCCCAGCCGACAAACATGAGGAGAAAATTATTGGCCATTACCAGCACCAACATAGCCGAGGCAAAAAGATTGAGGTAGGCAAAAAACCGCGAAAAGCCGGGATCGTCGTGCATATACCCGATGGAATAAACATGAATGAGGAAGCCTACCCCCGTCACGACCAGCAGCATCACCATACTCAAAGGATCGATGAGAAAAGCCGCGTCTACGCTAAACTTGGCGGCGGGAGACCATGACATATAGCCCGATTGTATCCATGTATAGAAAACGGGCTCAAAAATGCGATTGCCTGCGGGTTTGCCGAGCATCTGCGCAAGAATAGACACAGCCAGAAGGAAGGAGGCGCCGATTGTCGAGCAGGCGACTACCCCTATAATCCGTTTGCTCAGGCGAGCTCCAAAAAAGCCGTTGATTAGAAAGCCTAAAAACGGCAGCACTGGGATCAGCCACGAATATTCCAACTGTAATCCTTTCTTACCATCTCATCAGGTTCATCTTGTCAACGAAGATACTGTTCCAGTTTCGATAAAGAACCACAATAATGGCCAGCCCAACAGTAACTTCGGCGGCTGCTACCACCATGATGAAAAACACGAATATCTGACCGTCCAAGCCTCCCAAAAACCGGGAGAAGGCGACGAAGCTCAGGTTTGCAGCGTTAAGCATCATTTCGATAGACATGAATATCACGATGGCGTTGCGGCGCAGTAACACGCCGAACACGCCGAGACTAAACAAAATCGCGCTCACCAGCAGATAATAGGATAAAGGAACCATCTGTCTCTCCATTGACAAAGGACCAGCGGAATGCTCTTTTCACAGGGCATCGAAGCACGCCTGCACAATACGCCCACATAAATATTCTAGATAAAACAGGCTATATTACTTTGCCGCCCTTTTCGCCAACACTATGACGCCAATCACCGCCACCAGGAGCAGAACCGATGTGATCTCGAACGGCAGATAATAATCCTGAAAGAGCAATAAGCCCACGGATTGGATGTTGTCGACCTGCCCCATCCCTTGTTGAGCAGGCGCCGTCCCCGCATCGCCGAACTTTCCGGCTGAATTGAAGATGGCCGTAGCCGCGCTGGCGAGCATGATCAAAACAAACGGGGCGGCGTACATGGCTCTGCTGCGGTATCCGGATTTTTCCTCATCTCGAGGCTTCAAATTGAGCAGCATGATGACGAACAAAAAGAGAACCATTATCGCCCCGGCATACACCAGAACCTGCATCAGAGCGATGAACTCGGCCTGCAAAAGCAGGTAGAGCCCTCCCATGGAAAAGAAGGTAACAATGAGAAAAAGCGCGCTCTTGACCGGATGCGGGTTGAATATCACCATCGCTCCGGATCCGATGCTTATGGCGGAAAGAGATAAGAAAAGAACAAGCTCCATCGACTATTCCCCCTCCAACAGCTTCTCCCTGTCATAAAGGAGCTTATTTCTGTCATACTCCGACAGTTCGTATTTTCTGTTCAGACGAATGGCGTCCTTAGGGCACGCCTGCTGGCAATAGCCGCAGAAAATGCAGCGCGCCACATCGATAACGAATTTTCGCGGGTACTTCTCGTGCATCTCCTGCCCGGCGGCCGGCTCGACGGTAATCGCTCCGGACGGACATACCGTCGCGCACAATTGGCAAGCCACACAGCGCAACTTCCCCTTTTCATCGCGGCGCAAAAACGGATGCCCTCTAAACCGTTCAGAGACTTCCCTTTTTTGTTCAGGATATTGAATGGTGATCGGTTTCCTGAAGCATTGCTCCAGGGTCTTCGACAATCCTTTTAACAGCGGTCCAATCATAGTTTTTACCACAGTGTAAGAACGAGAGCCGTGATCAATACGTTCCCCAAAGACAAGGGCAACATAAACTTCCAGCCAAAATTCATCAACTGATCATATCTAACCCGCGGGAAAGTGGCGCGCACCCAAATGAAGAGAAAAACAAAGCAGAATGTCTTCAGGACGAACCACAAGCCCGACGGAAGCCAGGGACCCTGCCAGCCGCCGAAATAGAGAGTCGCGGCGAGCGCGCTGACCGTGATGATATGAGCGTATTCGGCAAGCTGAAATAGGCCGAACTTCATTGAGCTGTATTCGGTATGATATCCTGCGACGAGCTCGTTCTCGCATTCGACCAGGTCGAAAGGCGTCCTGCAGGTCTCAGCGAAGGCCGCGCAAAGAAAAATACAAAATCCGAAGGGCTGATAGAAGATGAACCAAACGCTCGATTGCGCCTCTACGATATCGATCATGCGCATCGACCCAGCCACCATCAACACGCCGATGATCGACATGCCGAGCGCCAGTTCGTAGCTGATCATCTGCGCGGCGCTTCGGATTCCACCGAGCAGGGAATATTTGCTGTTAGAGCTCCAGCCGCCCAGAACAACGCCATAGACCGACAGCGACGAGATAGCGAGGATAAAAAGCATCCCGCCGCTCACATCGGCAATAACGCCTCGATTGAGGGAAAGGGCGGCGAGATCGACCTCTTTTCCGAGGAAGCTCACCACATCGGGGGTTAACCTATCCGCAAAAGGGATAGCCATGAAAGGACTCAGCGCAGCCAGGGCGGTTATTCCCGGAGCAATCGTATAAATGAACCGCTCTGTTGTGATGACGGTGAAATCCTCTTTGAACATTAGCTTGATGCCGTCGGCAAGGGGCTGCAAAAGCCCCCAGGGTCCCACCCGATTGGGTCCATAGCGCAATTGCATGAACCCAAGCACCTTCCTTTCAAGCAGGGTTGCATAAGCCACAGCTGTCAGCAGCACGAGCAGCAACAGGAGTGACTTCACTAATGTGACTAGTATTACAGCCGCCCAGTCCATAATAATCCTAACCTTCTTTCACCTTTTCGATCCGCACGGAAGCCATATTGCCATCTCGCGTCAGACGATGGATTTGTAGATCGCTAAAATGCGCGGTCGCCTGGACGACTCCCGACGCCACCCGGCGATCCAATCCCACGGGAGCGGAGAGCGCGCCCTTTTCCGAGATCACAGAAACCCTATCCCCTTCGGCAATTCCCAGCGAGAGCGCATCGTCCGGATTCATCCAAACCTTGCCTTCTTCTTCAAGCTTGCTGGACCCCCATCCGTAGCGGCTCATTGTTCCAGACTGAAAAAGCGATTTTCCAATGTGGAGCATAAACGGATACCGATCGTTCGTCTTTGCGGCCGCGGGGAGCCCCGGCGTTACAGGAATGAGACTGGGATTGAGCTTGCGCTTCCAGGATGTCGACCCAAGCTTGGACAGGTGTAGACGGTTCCACCAGAAGCCTTCCCCCTCGAGATCTTCAAAGGAGGCTTGATCGTAATAGGGGAAAACCCTGCGAATCTCGTCAAAAATCTCCGCCGCGCCATTATAGCGCATCGCATAGCCGAGCTGATTGCTGAGATCCTGAATGATAGCCCAGTCCGGCTTTGGTCCCTGGACGAACGCCGTTCCCTTTTGAGCCTGCACGCGCAGTTCGGTGCTGGTAAGGGTTCCAGGCGTTTCGAGCGAGCCAAAAGCCGGCAGAACGCAATGCGCCCTCGCAGCAGTCTCATTGAGGAAGACATCCTGGCATACCAGCAGATCGAGGTTGCCGAGCGCCTTTTCCGTAAGATCCCGGTCCGGCAACGATGCAAGCAGATCGCTGCCGAGAACCAGCAGACCACGAATCGCGCTGGGGCCCTCCCCTGCAGCCGCCAGCATGGTCTCACGGAGGCTCAAGCCATTGGACTTCGGAACCGCCTTACCCCACGCCGCTTCAATATTTGCGGCGTCTTGAGGACTTACATATCCCGGCAGCCAGTCGGGAGCGACTCCCATGTCGGAGCAGCCCTGCGTATTCGCTTTTTCCGCGGTGAGATGCACTTTCAATTTCCTACCGAAAACCAGCATCAAGTCCGCAACGTAACGCGCCAGATCCTCACCGCCTACAACGCCCGAAAGATCCAGCCCCAAAATGAGGGAAGGATTGCTCGCCTCTTTGAGAGCCAAGGCGATATCCCTGCACTCGGCCATGCGAATCCCGCTTGCCGCTTCAATCTCGGTCCAGGGTATCGAGTCCAGGTGCTTATGGAACTTTTGCTTCTGAGCGTACTCGAGAGGCTGTCCCTTTTTGATGGAGGAGTCTGCGAGGAAAGCCTTGAGGATTCCGACTAAAACATATCCGGAAGAGCCAGGCTTGCAATAAGCGTTGATTTGAGCCTTCGAGCGGAAGCGGGTTTTCCTTGAGCTAACAACGCAAAGGTTCTTCAACTGCTTTTCGAGGCGGCCTCGATTGATTGCCCACGCATAAGGAGGCATCTCTTTTTTGACATCGGCCCCAACGACGAGAACCATATCGGCCTGTCTCAGATCGTCCAGACATCCCAAGCCGAGCTGAAAACCGCGCAGCTCATTGATCTTCTTTTCCGCCGATCCACTATCGGGCCCATAAAGGATCTCGGGCGCGCCGAGGACCTGGACAAAAGCGCGCAGAAGCTTTTGATGATCGAGGCTTGCAGTGGAATCGATATTGGGCGTCCCGATTGCAAGTCGACACATCTTCTGGAAAAGGTAATTGGCCTCATTGCTGGATCGCGGAGAGCCGACTCCGGCGATCGCTTCCGGACCGTGGCTCTTTACCAGCTCACGAACCTTTCCAGCGACGAATTCCAAAGCTTCCTGCCAGCTAACCGGCTCGAGAGCGCCATTCTTGCGGATCATGGGCTCGGTGAGCCGCTGCGGATGCTGAAGGGCATCGAGGCTAAACCGGCCGCGGCTGCAAATCAGAATTCCATTGACGGGCTCGTCCTTGGATGAAGTGACTCGCTTTAGCTCACCTTTCCTGGTATTGAGCACCACATGGCATCCACCGCCGCAGTAGGAGCAGATTGCAGCCTGCCTATCGAGCTCCCACGCGCGCGCTTCGTACTTGAAGCCTTTGTCGATCAAGGCGCCGGTCGGACATACGGCGACGCATGAGCCGCAGTGCTCGCAGCTCATTGTCTTTGCGCCCGCGGTAACGACGGTGCGGTATCCCCGATTATTGAAATAAAGGGCTCCTGCGCCGACTCGCTCTCGGCAAACCCGTATACAGCGCTCGCAGTTCACGCACCGATCGGGATACCGCTCGATCAAAGGAGACCTGTCGTCGTATTCCGGAACCAGCTTGACAGCCTGGAACTGCTGGTCTTTGATCTTGAGCTCGCGGGTAAGATTCTGAAGCTCGCATTCTCCGCCCTTGTCGCAAATCGGGCAGTCGAGAACATGATTCATAAGGATCAATTGAAGGAGCTCACGCCGATAGCGGTCTATCTGCTCCGTATGCGTGGTCACCTGCATCTTGTCCGCAATCTGTGTCGTACAGGCGGGCACAGGCTTCGGAGGACCAGGCTTGACATCCACTACACAAAGACGGCAGCAACCGATGGCATTGAGCGACGCATGGTGGCAGAGCCGCGGAATTCTGATCCCATTCGCATCCGCCACCTCCAAGATGGTCGATCCAGGCTTCCCCTGAACCTCTATACCGTTTATCGTCAGAGAAATCATTTTCTATATCACCGATCCACGTCTCCCAGAACGATATCAATCGTCCCGATCATTGCGATCAAATCAGCGAGCAGCTTTCCTTCCGCCAGCTTACTGAGCACCTGCAGATTAACGAAAGATGGGGTTCGAATCTTGACCCTGAAGGGCTTGGGCGAACCGTCGCTCACTATGTAGTATCCAAGCTCTCCTTTTGGAGCTTCCGTATGATGGAAAACTTCTCCAACCGGAGGCCGCAAACCCTCTTCAACAAGCAGAAAATGCTGAATAAGGGATTCGATATTGTTGTATACATTTTCCTTGGGCGGAAAAGCGATGGTGGGATCATCCACCCAGATATCCCCGGGCGGCAGCCGATCCAAGGCCTGAAGAACGATCTTGCAGCTTTGCCGCATCTCCTCCATGCGCACCATGTATCGATCGTAAGTGTCGCCATTCTCGCCCAGCGGTATTTCGAAATCGTACTGCTCATAGCCGCAGTAAGGGTCGGCGCGACGCAGATCCCAGGCAAGGCCGGAGCCTCTCGCAATGGGGCCGCTCAGACCATAGTCGAGGATCTCATCGACCGTGAGCACGCCAACGCCCCTCGTTCGATTGATCCAGATAGGATTCTTGGTGAGCAGCGTCTCATAATCTTTCATCTTTTCCGGGAACGTGCGCGCAAACTCTCTGACTCTCCCTTCAAAACCTTCTGGGATGTCAAAAGCCAATCCCCCTACGCGCATCAAGGAAGGAAAAAGACGCCCGCCGCCTATGGATTCGAAGATGTCCATGAGCTGCTCACGCTCTCTAAAAGCATAGAATAGAGGAGTCATGGCTCCAAGGTCGTGAGCGTGGGTGCCAAGCCAGAGAAGGTGGCTGGAAATTCGAGTGAGCTCGGCCATTATTACCCGGATGACGGTGGCCCTTGGAGGAACTTCCACACCGAGGAGCTTTTCGACAGCCAGCACGAAGCCGAGATTGTTCGCGGAAGCGGCCAAATAATCGAGGCGATCGGTCAGAGGCAGGCTCTGGTGGAATGTCTTAGACTCCATGAGCTTTTCTATCCCGCGATGCAAATAGCCGATCATCGGAGTGCATTTGACGATCTGCTCGCCTTCGAGCTCCAATTGGACTCGCAAAACACCGTGGGTGCTCGGGTGCTGTGGCCCCAGATTCAAAGTAAGCGTTTCATTAGAGTTTTGTGCCGCCATATCAATAACCTTCCACGGGATAGTCTTTGCGCAAAGGATGCCCTTCCCAGTCATCCGTCAGCAGCAAAGGACGCATATCAGGATGGCCGTCGAAGGTGATGCCGAACAGATCTCGACATTCACGCTCATGCCAGTTGGCGGTGGACCATATGCCGGCAACGGACGGAACAGATGGCGGATCTCCGGGAACCTCCACCTTGACCCGCAAGAGGCCGGGGGTTTTGGAATGGGACCACAGATGATAGACCACCTGAAAGCGCGGTTGAGCGGGGTAGAAGTCCAAGGCCGTCAGATCGATCAGATACTTAAAGGAAAAGTCGTCTCTGAGCGTCGTCATGACTTCGATCAGCTTATCTGCTGAAACGAAGATGGTTTCCTGATCTCTGAACGATTCGCTTCCGATCAGACTGCCTTCGGGAAGACTCGGACGAATTGCATCCACCATCGATGTGCGATTTTCCTGTTCCATCTTATGCCTCCTCAGCTGCAATAGGCGGTTCAGGAAACTGCAGGTGACCATATTTCCGGGTGAGGAACGGATCGTTCTTTATCTTCTCGTGGAGCTTCATGATTCCGTAGAGGAGAGCCTCGGGCCTCGGCGGACAGCCAGGCACGTACACATCAACCGGCAGATACTTGTCAATTCCCTGCACCACGGCATAGCTGCGAAAAATCCCGCCGGAATTGGCGCATGACCCCATAGAAATAACCCACTTGGGCTCCGGCATCTGTTCGTAGACGCGGATTACCGCAGGGAGCATCTTCTTCGTGACGGTCCCGGCAATGATAAGGAGGTCCGCCTGTCGGGGCGACGCCCGGAAGGCCTCCATCCCGAAGCGGGCGATATCATATCGGTTCGCCGCCGTACAGATCATCTCTATGGCGCAACAGGCAAGCCCGAAAGTGGCGGGCCAAACGGAGGATTTCCTTGCCCAATTGACTACTTTTTCAAGAGTCGTGACTAGAACGCGACCCTTCAGGTTTTCTTCTATTCCCATTTCAGTGCATCCTTTTGATAGATATAAAGAAGTCCGATCAGAAGAATCCCTGTAAATACGAGCATCTCAACGACTCCAAACCAGCCAAGTCCTTTGAAGACCACCGCCCACGGGTAAAGGAAAACGGTCTCGACATCAAATATGATGAAAATCATGGCCAGGATGTAAAAACGTACAGGGAAACGTACTTCCATGCTCCCCTCGGGGTCGACGCCGCACTCGTAAGGAATCATCTTTTCGCGCGTCGTCTTCTTCGTCCCGATCATGGACGAAATGAAAATGATCGCGGACACCAGACCTATGGTGACCAGAAGGTAGATCAGTACCGGAACATAGCTGCTCGCCATATGTGACGCCTCTCTTTACCTGATATTCACGAATGATCCCGGCATACGCCCAATGGACATTTTTTATCCAGGATATGCGCCATATACTCGTCCCGCATTCTTTCGATCGTGGTTTTGATGAAGAAAATGGGAGACATCGCCAGAGCGCAGTTTGCCGTTGAGGCCATGGTTTCGGCCAGGTTGATCATGCCCGCGAGATCCTCTTCGCGTCCTTCGCCGAGGGCGATCCTCGAGATCGTATCGTAGAGCACTCTGGTTCCACGTCGGCAGGGAGTGCAGAAGCCGCAGGATTCGTGCTGAAAGAAATAGAGAATATTACGCACGACATCCACTACGCAGGTCTTCTCGTTCATGACGAGCATCGTGCCGGACCCGAGGGACCCGCCCTGTTTCTGCATGTCGGCATATGTCATCGGGGTGTCGAGATGCTCCTCGGTAAAGAAACCGAATGAAACGCCTCCCGTCTGGCACATCTTGAAAGGAATTCCATCCTTCATTCCCCCGCCGTATTTGTCGATGAGCGTTCTCAGAGTCATTCCGAGCGGAGCCTCGACGACCTGCGGAGTGTTGACGTGGCCGCAGATCTGAAACAGCTTGAGTCCCGGGGACTCTTGAGTTCCCAACGACTTATACCATTCCGCCCCGTTTTCGATGATGGACGGAACATTGGCCAGGGTCTCGACGTTGTTGACTATGGTTGGCTCTTGCCACAAGCCGCGAACGCCGGGAAAGGGCGGCTTGATTCTGGGATTGCCGCGCATGCCTTCAATGGATTCGATGAGAGCTGTTTCTTCGCCGCATACGTAGGCGCCTGCGCCGGAACGAATCTCGATATCATAATCAAAGCTAGAACCGAGGATGTTCCTGCCCAGAAAGCCCTTCTCGCGAGCCGCTTCCACCGCTTTCTGCAGCCGATGGATCGACAGGGCGTATTCTCCCCGCACATAAACAAAGCCTTTTGAGGCCTGCACTGCATAGCCGGCTATGATCAGCCCTTCTATCAGCTTGTGCGGGTTGCCTTCCATCAGGTATCGATCTTTGATAGTGCCCGGCTCTCCTTCGTCGGCATTGCAGACGACATATTTCGTCTTGGAATCAATCGGCAAAGTAAAAGACCACTTGAGGCCGGTCGGAAACCCGGCTCCCCCGCGCCCTCTCAGTCCGGAATTTTTAACTTCGTCAACGACCTGCTGAGGCGTCATCCCACCCAAGACCTTTTTCAAGGCCCCGTAGCCCCCGATTTTTACATAGTCGCCAATCTCTTCCGGGTTGACTTCATCGACGCCGCGCAGCAAAGAAAGGTTCTTGTGAATATCGAGATTCCTGTCAATCGTCCCGCCCGACCGCGGCAGCGTTCGGAAGTCCTTCACATCGCCGCGTCTGTGCTTCGCGATCACATCGTCGATCTTCTCCCGGGTAAGGTTCCCGAAGACCACTTCATTTATCTGCATGGCGGGCGCAACTTCACACACGCCCAGGCATGAGGACAACTCCAGAGTGAAAAGCCCGTCGGAGGTGGTTTCATCCACGTCCACTCCCAACGTCTCCTTCAAGACGTCGAGAAGGCTTTCAACTCCGAGGATGTGACACGCGGGAGACTCGCAGACCCTCACGATGAAGCGTCCTCGCGGCTGCAGGGAGAACATGGTGTAAAAGCCCACCACTCCGTAAAGGTAGCTTACGTGCAGGTTGTATTCGTCGGCGATCAATGCGAGCACATTGGCGGGCAACCAGTTGCCGCATATGGCTTGCGCATCGTGAAGAAGCGGCAGAAGAGCGCCTTTCTTATCGCGATGCAGATCGAGCGCTTGCTGTAGCCGCTCTTTTTCCTCCTGAGTCAACACCTTATCAGGATTGGGATAGTTGGTAGAGTGAAGCATAATCCCTCTGACCTTTCGATATCTTCTCCTCGGGCCTCCATCGACCCTCGAGTTGAGCGCAGGTAAAAAAGCCCGCCGCCCTGCCGCAAGCATGCGCAGGCGCGCCTCTCACCTTGTGAATTGTATTATGAAATTGTAAAAGGCAGGACCTTATTCAGAATTGATCGGGTACAGAAACACAGTACCCCAATCAACGACAGAAGAAGAAAGTCAGCTACCCAGCACCATTTCAAATCCCCCGGGGCCTCATTCCCATGGGTAAAGGGAATGATCCTCCACAACGACAGCGACCTAACTTTCCTGACCTCACGATTCGGAACGCGGAGCTCTCCCATGGCGGATGCGCCATGATTTACAGGGGGTTGTTTTTACTACTCTTGGAGGTAGTTGTCAAACTAAAACCCCCATGATCGAACAAAAAGTTTCATTTCTCGAAACTCAATCCAACAGAAGCATTGTATCTTTTTTCTCATGCATAGGTCAACACGCCCAATGAAGTCGCCCTCCAAAACATCCTAATAGACTTTAGAGCGAAAGTATGATTAATATCTGTTAACATTCAATCTTTTGCAATACCACGGTTTCTGTGCGCTGAGCTGAAAGGAAGTGGCGCGCGCTTTTGGCGATCGTCCATTCAAGAGTGCTTCAAGCATTCTATTTTGCTCCATAAATGGAATGCTGTCGCTCCGCCCGGCCGTGACGGTTTGGAAAGATCCGGCGCATCCGTCGCAGAGAGCGCCGTGGCTTTAAGAAGGTTTTGCTGAAATTTGTCGATAGCTCGTTTATCCTGACTGCGGGGCTCGTCATTTTAGAGTGTTGCGCTGCTCTATAAGCTGCTCCGAGTCGTTCAATCGGCGCTTGAATCGAATCATTCGGGTCCGGCTCGAGGAGTTTTTTCACGATGCGCGCTCTTGTTGTTGAAGATCATAGCGCAATGAGGTCTATCATCAGGAAAACCCTTGAGGCGATGAGCTGTTTCGATGTGATTGACGAGGCTTCCAATGGCGAATCAGCCTGGGAGAAGATTTCCTCTAATCATAAAGACGGCGCTGGCGAGCAATACGGCTTGGTGATCTGTGATACGGATTTACCCGTATTGGATGGAATCAGCTTTCTTAGACGGTGCCGGGCGCATTCCGATTTGCGCGCTATTCCGTTCATTATGATTTCCACTTCTCCCGAGATTTCAACCGTCGCCAGCGCTCTGGGCGAATGGAGAGCCAATGATTTTATCGTAAAGCCTTTCTCTCCCGTAAGCCTTCAGCATCGAGTCAGCTATCTCTTGTCACACATAGACAGCCAGGAAGAGATATTGTATCGACAGATAGAGGAGCTCAAGGAGAGCAACGCCATCGAGGACGCTTTAAAGCTGCTGGAAACCTGGGAGACCGTCAATTCTCTCTCGATGGCCAAGTGGCCAAATCTCAAAGGCGAATGCCTTATGAAAGCCGGCAATCTTCAAGAAGCTGCGTCGGAGTTTGAAAAAGCCATGGTCATCTGCGATCTTTTCGTCGACGCGTACAAGAATTATGCTTCTGCTCATAAGCACTTGGGCAACACGGACAAGGCAATCGAAGCTTTGCTGCACATAGAGGATTTGAGCCCTACAGACAATGAAAGGACCCTTCTGCTCGGAGAACTGCTGCTTCAAACAGGAAGGGTGGATGAAGCAAAGAAACATCTCAGCGCGTTGATCAGGAGATGCATCAGGGACGAACGGAACAGCATATCCCAGAGAGTGGGGGAAATTTACCTGCAAAAAGGGCTTTTCAAAGAGGCTGAGGATATTTATTCAGTATGCGTGAGAAACAATCCGCACGACATAGAGCTCTCGAATCGCCTCGCCATCGCTCTGAGGCAGCAGAAAAAATACGATGAAGCTGAGCGCTGCTACATGACCATTCTCAGGAGAAATCCGCGCAATCCGGTCATATACTTCAATGTGGCCGTTTTGAACCTTGCCAAGCATGATTTCGAGAGGGCTGAGAAATACTTTAGGAAGGCGCTTATTTTCGATCCCGATTTCCAAGAGGCCAAAGACATGTTGCTGAAGATGGGCGAACAACCCTGAACGCTTTTGATCTGACGCGCTTTGACGTTCAACGAGCATTGAACTCGAGTCTGTCGCGAAGCGGCGCCGCCGTGCGAGTAACCACGGAAATGCGCAGAGGAGAGCCAAACTCTAAATGAAGCTTGAGAAACTGGAATCTATCACGATTGATACAGGCGACTTCGAGGAAGCTGGATACCTCGCCATCAAGATCGATGATCTCGCTTTGAATGCCCCGTCACCTTTCAATATCTATGCTCCTGTCTTGGACCTCGTAACCCGATCCGCTTCCATGGCGAGAATTTTCTTCGCAGGCGAAATTTATGATGAGCCCCATAAGGCTTGTTTGCAGAGCAAAGGCGCCCTCATCCTCTACATACGGGAGGAAGACGAAGAGCCTTTTGGAAATTACAAGCTGGAGGGAATTCGGAAGGCATTCGCATCCGACTCAGCTCGCTCTGAAGAGAAGGCCAAATTATTGTGCGACCATGCTGAATACCTGCTCAAGAAAGCTTTCAGCGACACTCCTTCGAGCAGCGTTTTCGCCCAAAGCGCCAAGCTTATGAGAACGGCCGCAGTACATTTTTCTGCCGAATCGCTCGCCTCGGACCAGATTGTCTCCATTTTTGCCAAGGACTACTCCACCTTTACCCATTCCGTACAAGTCAGCTTCCTCGCAATGGCGTTTTGCACTTACCTGGGCTGGCCAAAGCCAGAAGTTTCCGATGTCGGCATCGGAGCGCTTTTCCATGATATAGGGATGGGCTCAGTAGACCGGGACATCTTCGACAAGCCCGGCAAACTCGAGCCCGACGAGCTCGAAATGATAAGGAAGCACCCCTTCATTGGCTACGAGCAGTTGAAAGATTCCGAGCTGTTTTCTGATAGTCAACTGAAGATCGTGCTGCAACATCATGAGGATTACGGCGGCGGAGGGTACCCATCAGGAATCGAGAAGGAGCAAATCCACCGGTATGCTCGCATCGTAAGGATTGTCGACTGCTTTGACATCCTCACGACCAGGAGGTCCCGCAAGGAGGCGCTCAATCCTGTACAGGCGTTGAAAATCATGCATGGAGAGCTCCACGGTTGCTTTGATCCGCTCTATCTCGACGCTTTCAGCAAATTCTTCCGCTCCGATGACAGAGGATCTTTCATAACCAGCGAGGTGAAAGGTTTGTCGATTGCGCTTGGAGATTATCTCCAGATTCAATTCGGCAGATCCGAAAAGCGGTTCAACGTCAAACTGGTCGGAATGGAGCCCGGATCATACCTTATCGGCCAACTGCCGAGCAAAATGGACGATTCCATTTCGGGAGGGAATCAGGCGACGGTGCGCTATCTCAGTTCTCAATCGGGAACGATCTATGGGTTTCAGTCCATAATAATGGGCTTCATTGTCAATCCGATACGCATCCTGATCTTGTCTTATCCGAACGTTGTGGAAAAGCACGAATTGCGCAAGCACAAGAGACTCAACTGCTTCATAGCTGCTACGGCTAAGATTGGCGACAGGGAATACAATGGCGTGATTACCGATTTGAGCCTGGGTGGATGCAGGTTCATCCTGAACATGAAGGCCGCTGAGTCTTTCCCGAAGCTTAAGGCGGAAGAGAAAATAACCTTGCGCTCTCAGATTCCCATCCAGCCAGGGGTGCAAACATTGGGAGGAATCGTGCGAAGCCGAGTTGAGGATGTGGAGAAGTCTTCGCTGGGAATTCAATTCCGCGGGTTGCCCCCTGACGCAACCGAAGCGCTTCGCGATCTGATCGGAAAGCTTGCCAACGACGCGATGCCGCTGTGAGCCGCCCCGATTCGCCCGTTCCTGCAGAATCAGGCTGGTTTCTCTTTGGCGTCGGGCAAAATGAAATAAAAACCAGGCGCCGATGACTCCCACTCAAACGTTCCACCAAGGACGGCGACGGTTTCCCGGAGAGGAAGCCATCCGGCTGAGTCCTGCGCTTTCTCGGCAAAGTCTTTTTGGCTGGCGATGCCGGCGTCCTCGCAGATGAAGCGAATGACCGCCTCATTGCCTTCTCGCCCCGCTTGGAGACGCAAAACCCCTCCGGTGGGCATATGATTCCAGCAATGCTCCATCCCCAGGAACAAAGCCATCTGGAATCCGATGGGAGATATCGTCAGAGTCACCGGCGCATCGGATGGGACGACCTTGATGACGACGCCCTTTAGCCTCGCGAAACGCTCGCTCAGCAGGGCGACCTGCTGAAGCATGTCGTTTAGCTCAATGGAGGCAAGCGGGAGGTCCGGACTGTGTGCGAAACGGTTGAGCCTCGTGGAAAGCTCCACCCCTCGGCTCACCTGGTCCTGTATGCCCGTGAGAGCGCGCAGGAACCTTTCGCGGTTCGGAAATGAAGCATCCTTGGCCAAGCCGATCAGATCCTGCATGAGCCCGGTGGATTCTTTGATGATGGCCAGAACATTCTTAAGCTCATGCGTAAAACCGGCGGTAATTCTGCCCATGAACAGCACTTCATTCTCTGCCATATCGGCCATGGCGCCCTCCCGTCACAGCTTCGTGTTACACCGCAGTCTTTTTATCTTTTAGCCTACGATACGCTTGCTGCATGGTCTGAGTCAGAGTTTCAACATCGACCGGCTTCTCCAGATAAGCGCACGCCCCCATTTCAAGACAAAGTCTTTCCACTTCCTTGGAGCCATGCCCGGTGAGGACAATCACCTCTACATTCGGATGCTCGCTTTTGACGCGCTTCAAAACCTCAAGCCCGTCTATTCCCGGCATCTTGAGGTCAAGAACCATCACCTCGGGCTCGTCTTCCGCCACAACAGAGAGAGCCTCCTCTCCGCCATAAGCCACCGCAGAGCCGAGATCCCGCAGTTGCAGACGTTCAGAGAGAGTTTGCACGAACTCCCTTTCGTCGTCTACCAGAAGGACCTTGGAAGGCAGGGGCAGATCGAAATCATATTTGCGATAAATATCGGTTTGATAATAACCGGAGCCAACCTTCGTCTCAACGCCCTGCACTCCCGGAACGGTACTAACGATTCTCTTGAGCTCCTCTTCCAGAGAGGAAAGCATCAGAACATGCTTGTTGATGGTAACGAGCACACTGCCTTCTTTGGCGGAGACCTTGACATCATGGCCTTCCACGGCGAGCTTCAGGTTGACCTCGGAAGCCAGCCGAAAATCCTCGACCGCTTTCATCGACTCGGGGCTAACCTTCAGCACTTCTTTCTTGACATTCTCCACAATTATCGCGGCCGCGTCATCCACACTGTTTTTGTTCATGGGAAGCACGATATCGTAGAGCTCCGCCGCCCACGGATCTTTTTTATTGAAAAGGTATTCCACCCAAAGAACTCGGCTCTCGTCATCCTTGTGGATCTTTTTGATAGCATCCTTCTCGGACAGTCCTTCCTTCTTGCTCGCCAGGCCGGTCCGGTGCTTTATGTCCGCAATGACGCACGTCCTGAGAACATGGGAAATGTCGCCTGGAATCAGGTGCATCGAGAACCCTTGGAAGAGAAGATTGTCCTGCTCGAGGAAATCAGCCATGGCCATTTGAAGATAGGCCAGCGAACGTTCCTTTTCGTGTGTGAACTTATTGAATACGGAGGCCTTGCCGGTCATGGCCTTGAGGAGCTTCCCGGCATCGATTTTGAACCTTTTGCCGGCTTCATCAACCAACGCTTGATCATCGACAAGCTTATAGCCAAGAGCCTCTACTACCTTCCGCGCCACATCTTCGCCACTACAATAGGAACCGCTAAAAAGAGTGATTACAGGCATGCTTTCCCCCTACGAAACAATACAACACGAGGCTTATTCAGCCTCGCACCGCAAATATCCATATCTTCCCACCGCATAGAAAGTGGTTCTCAAGGCCGGGCTTCTTCCACTCGATAGCCGCAGACATTCAGGCCCCTAATTGATGAAGCAAACCGAGAGCAACGGACAGGCGCCATCTCCGCAATGCGTATGCGACCTTGCGTGAATGACTTCAACGGCTTTATGCATGGTGGAAAAAATGTTCTCCTCCCCTATCTTTTCGTAGAGGTGGGTGCGCTTCATGACGGCAAGCACATTTTCGTTCAATCCGGAGAAAGAAATATCATATCCTCCGCTCCTGACCCTGTCCACAATTAATGAGAGCATTTCCTCGCCCGAAGCGTCGAGATCGTTTATGCCGTTGGCTACAATGAGAATGTGCCGCAATTCGGGCATGTACATCAGGATATCGGAAATTTTGTCTTCAAGGTAACCGGCGTTGGCGTAAAAAAGAGAGCCGTCGAAGCGGATCATCGCAATATGCTTACATTCCTTGAGCCCGAAATCTCTTGCGCTCCTGTAGGATTGGTCCGGATACATGGCGAGGGATGTGACTGTCGGGCGCATGCTCTTATAGAGAAACATGCCAAGGGAGAGAAACACGCCTATCATGATCCCTTTGTCCAGATGCGGGGCGGTGTAGAGAGTTGCGAGGAAGGTGACGACCGAGAAAACGCCGTCGTACCATTGCGCCTTCCAGGCGTGGATAAAGCCCGAGACATTGAGCAGCCCTATTACCGCCATCATGATGACTGCAGCCAGAACCGACTGCGGCAAATGGTAGAGGAGAGGAGTGAAAAAGAGCAGGACCACGCCTACTGTGATGCTCGTGAAAACGCTCGACAGGCCGGTCACGGCGCCGGCTTGAAGGTTGACGGCAGACCGGGAGAAAGAGCCCGAAACCGGAAAGCTTTTCCCAAAAGCGCCCAAAATATTGGCCAAACCCTGTCCAATGAGCTCTTGGTTGGGATCGAGCCTCTGGCCCGTTTTGGCGGCCATGGCCTTGGCGATCGAGATTGCTTCCATGAAGCCGAGAAGCGAGATTATCGCGGCAATGGGCAGCAGGTGGAGAACGATTTTCATATCCACATTGGGTATTGTCATGGCTGGAAGACCCTGAGGCACGGCGCCGACAACGGCGCCCCCACCCATCATTGGAAGAGCGTTCTCATCGAGAGGCTTGTTCCCCACCTTTATTCTCCAGGCTCGCCCATCCGTCTCGAGGCCCGAAGGGACTTTGTCCCGGGGATAAAACGACCGGCTTCCGTTGGGCGCCGCGACCGAGGCGAATTTGATCGCTCGGATAGCCTCCCTGTGGACGTGCAACTCTTCCTTGAGCTGCTCCATCCTGGTCGTCATCACAAGGACCTGATGCTTGAGATCAAGGGTCTTCGTCGTATGAGCGCCTTCCTTCTCTTCCGCCTCGGCTATGAGGGGCGTGAGAGAAGCTCGCTCCGCAGCAAGCCTCGTCATTTCACCCACCGCGCCGTTGAAGTCGCGAATGAGCGTCCCCGCCTCTTCAGAAACGATAGAACCGATGGGGATTTTGGCGTTTCTCTCATATCCGGTCGCCCAGGAAATGAGAGTCGTCACCACAACGGCGACCAGAACATAAGGAATACGCTTGTCAATTCGCCTGAGCCCGTACATGAGCGCAAAGGCGAGAACGCCCAGAGCGAGGGTAGGCCAGTGAGTATAGGCTATGGCGGCTTTCACCACCCGATAAACGGTCTCATAATGGTGCTCGCCCTCATCGACATACACATTGAACATTTTCGAAAGCTGAGAAGTGGCGATGATGAGAGCGCCGGCATTTGTGAAGCCGTTGACAACCGGGTGGGAGAGGAAATTGACTACAAGTCCGAGTCTTAGAACGCCCAGAGAAAATTGGAAGGCGCCGACCAGGAGAGCGAGGAGAATCGCATATCCGATGAACGCATCGCTCCCCTGCGTCGCGAGGGGACCGAGAGCCGCCGAGGTCATGAGAGAGACAATGGCCACCGGACCCGTTGCCAGTTGCCTGCTCGAGCCGAAAAGAGCCGCAAGCATGGGAGGAAGAAGGGAAGCGTAGAGGCCGTAATGCACGGGCATGCCTGCAAGCTGCGCGTAGGCCATGGACTGAGGGATGAGAATCAGGGCGACCGTCAAGCCGGAGATAAAATCCGTTCTCAACGCGGCGACATTGAGATCTTTGATCCATCCGAGAAAGGGAAACACCTTCTTAACCAAAGCCAAGGCGCCTCCTCCCATGGGAAGATCCACCACGGCGTTCACCTCTCCACTGCCCTTTGAAATCATAACCGATAACTCCTGCTGATAAGACTACGCAAAAATGACGATCCACCATTCAAGCAACATCTCCAAAAAATGCGAGCTTTCGGCTCATTCGCCCCTCATTATTCCGGCGCTTCACCCGACACAGCCTTTCTCATCTTTTCAATGAGCTCTTCGATGGAAAGAGGCTTCATCAGATAGTCGAAGGCCCCGAGCTTCATTCCCTCGATTCCGCTGCGGGTTGATCCATGGCCGGTCAAGAGAATCACCTGCACACCCGGGTGACGACGCTTTATCCTCTGCAGCACTTCGACTCCGCCGAGTCCGGGCATCATGAGGTCCAAAACCACCACCTCAGGGGGATTTTCCTCGACCAGGCGCAACGCCTCTTCGCCATCGGAAGCAACGTCAGCTTGAATTCCTCTAAGAGCAAGCCTCTCAGCCAGAGTAGAGACAAACTCCTTTTCATCGTCAACAAGAAGCACTCTCCATTTTTCCACTTTCATCCAGCCTCCGGTTAAGAAGTACAGAGCTCAACCCGCGAGATTCCAAGGCGGTTCCCGTCAAATCTTTGCTCTACCCTGAGGATGCTTCCTGCCCTTTCTTCGGCAAGTGGATCGTCACGGTCGCGCCCTCGCCTTCTTTGCTCTGCACCTGGATAGAGCCCCCGAGCTTCTGTACGATCCCATAGGTGATAGGAAGGCCGAGACCGGTTCCAGTGCCTCTTTTCGTCGTAAAAAACGGCTCAAAGATATGCTTGGCGGTCTCCTCGGACATTCCGCAGCCATTGTCGGCGATGGAGACTGCAAGAGTGTCGCGATCCACTTCCCATGTCTTTATGGTGACCACCCCTCCATGGTCGACTGCGGCAAAAGCGTTGTTGAGAACGTTGAGGAAAACCTGTTGGAGCTGTCCGCGATCGGTGGCGATCTGAGGAAGGTCCTCAGTCAGCTGGAGCTGAACTTGAATATTGCGGTATAACGCTTCCTTTTCAAGGAACATGAGGGTTTCTTTGAGAATATCGTTGAGGTCCATCATCTCGACCTGCACATCCATTCGCCGGGCAAATCCCAAGAGCCGGTGCGTAATGGAGCGGCATCGGCCGACAGACTGAATGATGGAGTTGGTCAAGGTCATGAACTTGGATCTTTCAGGAAAATCGGGCGCCACCTCGATGAGATCTTTCATCAAGCCCGCTTTTTCGTTGATAATGGCCATGGGATTGTTTATTTCATGAGCGACCCCGGCGGCAAGTCTGCCGACGGACGAGAGCTTATGGCTGTGCTGCATCTCGCGAAAGGCGACTTCCCTCTTTTCATCGCACTCTTGCATGCGCTTGACCAAAACGTCCGTCAATTTGAAGACCACCAGAAAGATTACCAGGACACTTGCCAGGAAAAGGAAAAATAGCTCGGTTTTGAGAGTGTACCACGACCTGAGAAGCTCTCCGCTTTGCTTCACCACCACCAGCACATAAGGAGTATGGACAAAATAGGTATAAGCCACGAGCACCTGCTGGCCGTGCGAATCTTTTTGCTCGACAACATTCGCCTCGTAGGCGATGGGAGGAAGGGGCATGGGGAAATTGTCGAGCACGCCCCCATAGAGTTTGGAAGGGGTTTGCAGAATTCCGCTCTTGTTGATTAGAAAGGCGTCGCTCCTTGCGTCCAAACCCATTGAGGCGATGAGATCGTTGAACTTCTCCGTATCGATGGTCGCGCGCAGCATCCAGTGCTTACCGCTCACAGTCGCAGTGCCCGGCTGTACAGCCATTACTATATGGGGAAACTTGCGATATCCCATGAAGACGTCGCTCACATGATTCCCCCGCACCTGCACTTCATGGAACCAAGATTGCTCGGAATAGTCTTTTCCCTTGAGCTCGTAGGGACCGACATAACTCACCTGGATGCCGCTTCCATCGATGAGGCCCAAATCCACGAAGCCTCCGAACTCGTTTTTCATGACCCGAAAAATGCGGTTCAGTTCGCTCTCATCAGCCAATTGCTCAAAGGAATAAGCCGAAGCGATGAAGCTCACAGCAGAAAGGCGCTCCGCCATGAACAGCTCGAAAGAGTGCTTGGTCTTGTTCACAAGCACCCGCATCGGGTTTACGATTTCTTCCCGCAAAGTGGTTTGATACTGGTGATAGTTGACCACGGCCATAAAAAAGAGCGGGAGAATGGTCACAACTATCATGAGGATAATCATGTTCCTCCGGAGTATCCGGTAACGCTCCGGGGGGCTCCCCTCTTCCGGAATATTCAGGAGCCGCATCTTTTCGAACATGTCATTGATACTCATAAAGAGTCCTGATGATCCATCTAGAAAAGAATGGCGCCGGCTCGAAGCTCGCCTTTGCCAAAGCTCGCCAGTACGGAATCGAGAGGGCCAATCACGGAATCCAGCACTTCAACCCTCTTCCAGGTGAGGTACTGGTAGTATTCCTCTTCAATTCCTCCACAAATGACCGTTTGAACATCCTCGGTCAAAATCATGTGACAAAGCTTTTCAGCGGAAGCCTGCGGCAAGACCACCGTCTTCTCTTCCTCCACACGCCCGTCCACATCGATCGAAGCAACATACACCTCAGTGGCCAAATCGAACCGGGGACTCACATCATTTCCAAACAAGCAGACCAGCACCTTTTTCGCCATCCTTAAACCACCATGCTCCTCAAGTATCAAACTGTCTCATTTCTGTACAGTGTTTTTTATGAATCCAAGCCATATTGTTTCATTTTTCTCCAAAGAGTGCTCCTTCCCCAACCAAGAAGCTCGGCGGCCTTGCTGCGCCGGCCCTTCGCCTTAACCATGGCTTCCATAATCATCCTGCGCTCCATGGCCGCCCAGTCGAGCTCCTGCCCCCCGTCCTCGCGAGCATCCTTCAACAGGGCGGGAGAATCGACTCTTTCCGTTTCCTTTTTCTGCTCCCATTGCGCCGGCTCCGTAAGATAGGCTGGAAGGTATTTAAGCTGTATCAAATCCTCCTGACAGATGTTCGATGCGTATTCAACGATGTTTCTGAGCTCTCGGACGTTCCCGGGGTAGGCGTAATCGAGGAGGCGCCTGAGCGCTTTGGAAGAAAACCCTTTGATCGACTTCTTCAGCTTGGAGATGAACGATTGGAGGAAATGGTCGAGGAGCAGCCTGATATCGTCTCCGCGATCTCTCAGAGGCGGCAAATGCAAACGAACGACGTTCAGGCGAAACAGCAGATCCTCCCGGAAGCGCCCATCTCTGACCATCTGCTCCAGATGGCGATGCGTGGCCGCAATTACTCTCACATTGCACGGGTATCCCTTGGCGCTCCCGAGGGGATGAACGATCTTATCATCCAGAAACGTGAGGAGCTTAACCTGAAGCGATAAAGGGAGGTCTCCGATTTCGGTGAGATAAAGCGTTCCATTATGAGCCAGTCTGAACCGGCCCGGCTTGTTCTCCACGGCCCCCGTGAAGGCCCCCTTCTGATGGCCGAAAAGCTCTGATTCCAGCAAGGTTTCCGGCAAGGCGCCGCAATTCACTTTGATGAAAGGCTGCTTGGCCCGCCCCGAGCTCTGGTGGATGGCCTCTGCGACAAAATCCTTCCCGGTTCCCGTCTCGCCAGTGATAAGAACCGATGAGTCCGATTGAGCAATCACGGGAAGGATCTGAAAGATTCGCTCCATCTGCGGACTACGGCCAATGAGATGACCAAACCCATAGGCGTTCCCGATTTTTCCGTCAAGCTCCCGCAGAACTCGAATGTCTTCAACCGTTTCAATGAAGCCCGTCACTGTTCCAAGAAGGTCCTTAATAGGAGCGACAGTTATTCGGACGGGTATCTTCTGGCGATCCCGGTTGATAATATTCCCTTCCATGGATATCGGCTCAGCTCCATCCTTCATGTCGCAAACAGGGCATCGCTCGAGACAGATATTGCTGCGCATAATGTAGGAGCACGGTATCCCTCCGGCCTGCAACCGCTCAAAGCCTGTAAGACCTTCAATCGTGCGGTTGAGCAGAACGACCCGGCGCTCTCGATCGAGAACGATCACGCCCAATGGTATTTCATCAAGTACAAACGAAAAAGCCACAGGCTCCTTGAAAAGCCCTGTGACCTCAGGCAACTGGTTTCTATTCATTGTTTATTGCACATCCCTCTGTTGGAGCGGTGAGCAGTTATCATTGACCCTATTCGACCTACCCGGACATTGTCGCCATTGCTCTTAAATCGCAAGCCCCGCTGCAAAGCGAAGGGCAATGCTTTCGATTATATCCGGCAAGACTTGATCCTGTTACATATTTCTTTAAAAACATCGCTCAACCGCAACACTCCAACGATCTCATCCTCTCTCATGACCAGAAGCGATTGGAAACGCCCCATAACCAGTCGATGAATTGCTACCTCAATCGACGCATCCTCTTCGACATACTCGTCCATCGAGGGAACGCTCATGATATCCTTTACCCTGATCTCAGCCCCTTTTCGGCAAATGTCATCGAAGGGGCCACGCCAAAGGCCATGGGTTTCGAGCATCTTCTTCATCAATTCCGAGCTGAGAAGATCTTCGGAAGCATTCTCGCTTTCACCCATCTTCTCGTAGGATGGCTCAATGCCTCTCACTACGTCCCATTGCCTGACCTTGCCGACAATCCGTCTGTTTCCATCCGAAACAAGGATCGCGCGCAGCATGTCGCGTCCAGCTTGGACTCGACTTTGAGCCGACTCCAGCGCCGTAATCGCTTCATAGAGCGTCGCATCTTCGCGGACCACCGCATAATCATCGATAGGCACCATCATTTCTTTCACTTTGGTCGTCTTCATGAAATACTCCATAACAAAAGAAGAATCGAAATCATCTTCTTCCCGAGAAGCATTCTAGACACGGGAATGCAGAGCCCAAAAAGTAACAATTAAACAGTTACCTTATCCGACATCCCATTCCAATGCAAAAAGCCGAAGTCTTTTCCAAAAAGGCTTCGGCTTCCATATAGAGCAAAAGACAATAAGGCTCATGCAAAGTGAGCTTGCTCAAGGCGTTCTTGTCTCCAGATCGCTCTTATTCGCCCATTTTCCATCAATGCAGACCCTGCACTGATCGTCGTCTCAGACTTCCGCGCCATGCGCGTACTGCCGAGATTCGAATTCGCACTCATTTTTCTCGAAAGTTTCCATCTTTACTCCTTCACTATCGAAAGAGCCTGAACAGCTAATCTTCATTGAGCCAGAGAAGCGCTCTTAGGCAAATGACAACAAATAACCTCTCAGGCCCGGAACCACAGTGGAGCGGCTTCCAGCCGCGACCAGCACGCATGTCGCGGCTGGAAGCCGCTCCCACCACAAACAATCCAATTCATACTCGAGCCGCTGATTTCTATATAAAAACATATAAGCATTTCGCAATTCCCGCGCCACTTCGGCTTTTCAGACCTTTCTTGCGTCAGGGCAAGGCGTTGCAGAATCCTTTGAGCCTACAGATTTTGTTGCTTTCCATGACTGTCCAGCACTTCAATTCTCGCGCGTGGAGTGTTATTTTTAATAGCTTGTACAAGACAGTCGAGCTCATAATTGAAGTCTTCATCCGGTCGCCGCTTCCGCATCCAAATCGAGCAGGATTTCGAAAGGACTATCCAATGAACATTTTCAAAAGAAAGAAAACGCTCACAAGCCTTGCGCGGACGTGTGGCTGAGCGGCAAAAATAGGCCCGACGGTTCTGTCGGACGCGATCAAGGGTCTTCCCGCCCCTAACGACCCAAATCTTCTCGTTGGCTTCGAATCAAACGATGACGCTGCAGTCTATCGACTGACCGACGGACTTGCGCTCATTTCAACCGTTGATTTCATAACTCCTCCCGTAGACGATCCCGTATGGTTTGGCCGCATAGCCGCGGCAAATTCCCTCTCGGATGTCTACGCGATGGGCGGGCGCCCCCTCACTGCTCTCAATCTTGTCATGTTCCCTTCGAAAAAGCTCAGTCACGAAATCCTGAGGGAAATCTTGCGCGGAGGCTACGAAAAGGTGGCTGAAGCGGGCGCAAGTCTAGCCGGAGGACATTCCGTCGATGATGAGGAGCCAAAATACGGTCTCGCCGTGACCGGAGTTGTATCGCCCGATCGGGTCCTCACCAATACGGGAGCGGTTCCCGGGGACGCACTGATCTTGACCAAGCCCCTGGGTACGGGAGTATTGTTCAACGCCTGCAGATCCGGGAAACTGCCCTGGCCTGATTTAGAGCCGCTTCTGACGGAAGTCGCAGCGCTCAACCGCAACGCTCTTGAAGTCGCTCTACGCTTTGATATCCATGCATGCACGGACATCACCGGTTTTGGCATTCTGGGACACGGCCTGGAGATGGCTTCCGGCAGCGGAGTCCGCATCGAATATTCATTCACAGACCTCCCCTTCTACCCGTATGCCCTGGAAATGTATGGAAAGGGCGAGACAACCGGAAGCAACAAAGCCAACAGGGATCTCGTCCGCACCTATCTTGACTTGTCATCGAAGAAGCTAAGCCGTGCGGAAGAGGAGATCCTTTTCGATCCGCAGACATCCGGAGGCCTGCTCTTGGCCGTGGCTCCGGAGCAGGCGGATGATCTAATTAGAGAGCTTCACGCCGCCGGAACGACCTCGGCGCGGAGGATCGGAGGGGTGATGCAGAGCGGCGCGCCCGGCATCTCCATCAAATAGCTTGTTCGCAAACGGAGAGACAGAGCAAGAGCAAAATGGACAAGGAGAAAGAACCAATGGAGCCGATCTATCTAGACTATAACGCCACCACCCCTATCGATCCTCGAGTAGCCAAAGCTATGCTGCCCTTCATCCATGAACATTTTGGAAATCCTTCAAGCAGCCACGCCTTCGGCGCAGCGGCAAAGAAGGCCGTAGAGAGGGCTCGAAGCCGGACAGCCGAATTGCTTCGTTGCCGCACTGAGGAGGTAGTCTTCACGAGCGGAGGATCGGAATCCAACAATTACGCCATAAAGGGCGTCGCCCGAGCCAATCGCCACAAGGGAAAGCATATCATAACATCCTCCGTTGAGCATCCCGCCGTTACCGAAGTCTGCCGTTATCTGGAAAGAGAGGGCTTCGAGACAACATATATCCCCGTGGACGGCTACGGCCTTGTCGATCCCGCACGGGTCGAGGAAGCGATTACCGAGCAGACCATCCTCATTACCATTATGCATGCCAATAACGAAGTGGGGACGATCGAGCCCATCCGGGAAATAGCGCGAATCGCCCGTCGGCGTGGAGTGCTCACGCACACGGACGCAGCTCAGTCGGTGGGCAAGATTCCCGTTCATGTCGACGATCTCGGGGTCGATCTTTTATCCATGGCGGGCCACAAGCTCTATGCGCCCAAAGGCGTTGGAGCGCTCTACATTCGAGACGGCGTCGAGTTGGAAAAGATTATGCATGGGGCCGGCCATGAGATGAACCGAAGGGCTGGAACGGAAAACGTCATCGAAATAGTCGGACTGGGCGAAGCGTGCGCAATGATTACCGAGGATCTTCCCTCTTACCAGGAGCGCATGCTGGAAATGCGGGACAGGTTGGAGTCGGGCCTCAAAACAAAATTCCCAACCATTCGCGTAAACGGACACCCTCAAAACCGATTGCCCAACACCTCCAGCCTAGGCTTCCGAGGACTCGAAGCAACGGCGGTTCTTTCCAGAGCGACAAAAATCGCCGCTTCTGCAGGATCGGCCTGCCATAGCGATCGGCTTGAGATTTCATCGGTCCTCAAAGCCATGGACACGCCTGTGGAGTTTGCAATGGGAACGATACGCTTTTCGGTCGGCCGTTATACATCAGGCGAGGATATCGACCGCGCGCTGGATGAAATCGCACAGGTCGTCGAACAATTGAGTCATTGAAAATCGGCGAGAATCGGCGCTCCCGTATTCCGTCAATCACGCTTTTCGGTTCTCGGCTATAGACGAATGATGAAGCTTTCTCTAAGGTGAAAATCCGCCTTTTCGCCGCAGTGGATCAGCGCCCAGTAGAACGACGGCCCGCCGTCTGAACCGCTTACGACGGCGCTCACCCCAACATCCAGGCTTTCATCGGGTCTGACGATATCAGAAAGGACCGCATCGAGGGAAAGAGACAAGGAATCAGGCCGATTCTCTATGACAAAAGGAAGAGAAGCATAGGCCCTCTCCTCCTCCATCCCGATGCGATATGTCTCAAAGCGGTAAACATTCCAATGTCCCGCCGGAGAAAGATTGAATTCCCAGTACCTTGAATCGCCCACAACCGCCAGGAAGAGCTCAAAGCACGTCTCTTCCCACAGTCCGTCCTTTCTTGCCGGCGCATCGGAAGCCGCAGGGATGAAAATCCCGCCGGTCGAACCCGAGAGCGAATAGCGGATGGAAAGCGTTTCAGAGCTTCTGGCTATGTCTCCATTTATCTCATATTGCAGCGGAGGGCTTTCCGCCACGCGAAACGGCCTCAGCGAAAATCTCTGCACAAAATTCATCGAACATCCTTGATGACGCCGCGAATCACCTTTTCAAGAGATTCGATGCTCTCGACAAGCTTAAATTGGACGAGCGCTCTCAGGAGATTATGCTCCTCATGCTTCGCCTTGAAATAGACGCTTCCTTCCAGATAATCGGTGAAAAACCTCAGCCCCAGTTCAAAAGGAATCAGGCGGATCGCATCGAAGAAATACTCATAATCCTTTTCGGTTAGAAAAGCTCTTGCATGAGAAATATAGCCCTGCAAAACCGCTCTGCAAATATCGGGATCGAACCGGACTTCCTCCCACGATTCGGTCTCTTCTCCCAGAAGATTGCAGCCCGATCGAAGGCAGTCGCCGATGTCATAGTGGACCAGACCCGGCTTGACCGTATCGAGGTCGATCATGGCAACAGCCAGCCCTGTCGTAGTATCAAACAGGATATTATTGACTTTCGGATCTCCATGGATCGTGCGAAAAGAAAGCTCGTTTTTTGCCGCGGCGTCCTCCAGAACGCTAGCCCATTTCCTTCTTCGGCTTATGAACTTGGCGGCATAATCTATTTCGGGAGTATTAGCGACGGGCGCACCGGACGACACCTGATCGTAGTGACTGAGATAGATCGGCGTGACATGAAATCCCTTCAGAGTGTCCGCCATTCTTTCAACCGGCAGATCGCTCACAAGATTATGAAAGATTCCCAGGGCGCAACCGATTTCTCCGGCATGCTTCATGCCCAGGATCGTGTCAAAAGACTCGGATGATTCGATGAAGCTTATGGCGCGCCAGAACGATCCGCAGGAATCCATCCAGTAATCTTCGCCATTGCGAGTCGACAGTATGCGAGGCGTCTCCCATCGACGGAGCTTGCCGTCCGAGAGCCGACACAGCCGTTCCGTCACATGGTCGGTCAAAACCCGCAAGTTCTGCATGAGAAGCTCTGGTTTGCGGAACACTTGCGTATTGATGCGCTGAAGGATAAATCTCTTTTCCAGGCAGGAGCCGACGCTTACCAGGAATGTATCGTTGACGTTGCCGCTCCCGAACGGAACGACAACTGCAACACTTTCCCCTGAGCAAAAGCGTCTGGCGACGGTGGCGAGATCTTCCAAAGGATAATCTTTCAACAATGCTTTTCTGAAACAAAGCGACTGCTTCAGCGCGCTGAGCCCATTCCACTATCGTCGTTGCGATTGCCGCCCGTTTGATCGCTGGAAGCTCCCCAGCCAAAAATCGTTTTCCATTTGGCTCTTTTGGGGCCATCCTCATTCTCTTTGGGATCTGAGCCCCCGTAGATGTTCACGCTATACTGAGGTCCGTATCTACTCAACTCCTGAGCGCTCACTCCCACACGCTCGGAAAGGTCTTCGACGGAGCCTTTCAGCTCAATGACGTCCAATGCTGCAGAAGCGATCTTCCTGTCGGATACTCCCTTCTTCTTCGCCACGGCGATCACCCGAACGAAGTCGTTGGGCCTCGGAGTGAAATAATTATGTCTGATTCCCGAAAGAACGACCTGTTCAGCAAGATCGGAATCGAATCGCATTTGTTTTAGAGACGCCAGAATGTCGACACCTCTTGTCAAAGCGGGCAAAGACGCAGCGGGAGCTTCTTCAAATACCCGTTCAAGGTCATTCTGTGAGAGACCGCAATAAAGACTCTCGGTCAGACGGACCAAGTATTCGTCAGGAATTGAATCGCTTTTTTGTCCTCTTTTCTTGAGGTATCCTCCGACAAGCGATCTTGTGAGGCGATAATTATCGATTTTTTTCGTAATCACCTGCTCGATTGCAGAAGGTTTGGCCCGTTTGATAATCCCCTCTTCAATCTTGCTGATCATCGGCTGAAGAGGAATGCCTTCGTTTTGAGCCTGAGCGAGGAGACGCAACAAATCAGCCATGGCCGAAGGCTGAAACTGCTTTTCATACCCGAGTATCATCAAGCTATTGACGGTCGCAGGCGGTATTCCGGCAGTCTGCGCCTCTTCCATGGCCACGGCAAGCTTTCTATCGCTATCCTGGGCGAATACTCCAACGACGCTTCCCCAAAGGAGCGCAAAGACCATGAGCGCACTCACGCACAGACTCTCGAATGGCCTTTTCATATGTATTTCCCAATGACAAGCCAACTTTTCAGCTCCGTGAATCCTTCGCCTTTGAAGAATGTCTATCAAATCCGCGCTGAAGCGCCCAACCTCAGACTGCTCCTCAACAACCGCTCACCATGTTTACCGATTCTTTGACGGAATGGTTACTTTCTTCTTCGAAGAAGAGCCTTTTTTACATTCATTGTTACTTTCATCCAATATTTCCCTCAAACGCAGCAGTCCCCGATGGACTCGCATTTTGGCCCCGCTCAGCGAAAGGCCGAGCGCCTCCGCGATCTCATCCATGGAAAGCTCTTCATGATACCGCAGCACAACGGCTTCCCGGTAATCGACGGGAAGCCGACTGAGAGCCTCATTGAGGCGCTCTAATTCAAACTGGTTACAGATGGCGTCTTCCTGAGGCGCGGGGTAATGAAGCTGGGATTCAGAGTCACAATCTTCAATAGGTACAGATAGATAAGCTTTATTCTGGCGAAGGAAATTCCTGGAATGGTTCAAGCCGATCGTATAAATCCACGGGTAGAAGTTCTTTCCCTTCTGAAAACAGTGCAACTTTTCATAGGCTTTGATAAAGGCTTCCTGGGTCAGGTCCGCCGCATCGGCTTGCGACCCGGTCATGCGAAACATCAGGTTGAATATGCGTTTTTGGTAACGAGCGATAAGAATGGCATACGCATCCACATCACCGGCCAAGACAGCGGAAATTACTTTCTGGTCGCCCGCGTCATCCATCAGCCGATCCTATTTCCCCGCTCTTTTGTTTATAGAGCATTTCTGAGCGCATCTACCCACGGACGGCCGAGCCCTCATTCAACGATCAGAACAGAATTTCTGGTCTTTGACCCGAAACCGGATTTTTCAGAAAGAGCGGCTTTCGGATCCGGCTCCCAGTTCTTACCGTTGACGACAAAAACGTATTCATATCGCCCCGCAGGCAGTTGTATGCCGAGATTCCATATTTTGCCGGAACGCTCCATGCAATGCGCCTCTGACGACCATTGGTTAAAACTTCCGGCAACGCAAACCGACTTCGCTTTGGCGTTCTCGTAGACAAACTGCACAGTTCTCTCAACCACAGGAACTGGACACTCCTGAACATCGAGAGCAGCGCACCCGCAGAGGATACATGAAACGAAAGCCATCGCCAGCACACAGCAGCAGGCTCTCTTTCGTCTTCTGGTCGCGCTTTCGGGCATATGGCATGGCATGGTCTTATTTCTTCCCACCAATATACAAAAATATGACGCATCAATTCTCAAAGAAGGCGTAGCTCGCATAAAAGCTCGATCTCCCTTCGACCGAGCCATTACTGTTAAACTTTTCGCTCAGCCTTGTCAATACAAGAGTATTTCGCATCTTAGGATGACAATCTCCCAGCAGGCGCGACGCCTACAGCGCGAAGATTGCGATCGCATTGCCAATAGCGGAAAGAACGATCCAGCCGCCCGAGCTTCGGGAAGCTCTTCCGGTAAACCATCACATCCTCAGCCAGGACAGATAACTCCATCTTGCACGAATTCTTCCAAAACTGCGGCTTTGCCCAGTTTCAGCAGGAGTCGATCTGGCATTGATTCCTCGCAATCGTATGTAACGAATATCCAGCTAGTGTTTTGGCGCTCAATAATGTTAAATTGCGGTTCTAAATCTCCGCGATTTTTACATACCCAAACCGAAAAAGGCAGATAATGAAACTGTTTCGCTATCATTCGTTGGAGTTACGCAAGCAGCTAATATTATTCCTTCTAGTGGTCTTCATCCCTGTCCTGGCTATCTTGCTCTTCACTGGATACAGGCAACATCAACATACTCTGAGAGATATTGAAGACAACGCCAATCAACTGATTCGTTTGTTCGTCGAAGAGCAGCTGCATATCATCAACCAGACCAACCAGTTGCTCAATGTGATATCCCATGTTCCCGCGGTGCGGGATCTCGATCTTCCATCCTGCAATGCGTTCCTGCGAATGGTTCATAAGGAGAATCCTCAGTATTCCACAATTGTGGTGGCCAACAGAGAGGGAATCATTGAATGCTGCGCGATCCCGCTAAAGCAGCCTATTGACGTTAAGGATCGCACTTGGTTTCAACGGGTTAGTGAAAACAAGGAATTTGTTATTGATAATTTCCTCATTAGCCGCTCGGCCAAAAAGGCGTCTCTTCCCTTTGCATTCCCCGTCCTGGATGACGAGAATCAACTTATCGCCGCTGTGGGAGCAGCTTACGACCTGGTTAATTACCGCGACATCTTCTCGAGAATCTCCCTGCCAGACGCCTCCGTTATTTTCGTCGCCGACAGAGACAACGTTTTGCTCTATCAATCGAATGACGGAGATGAGCATATCGGAAAGATTCTAAAAGAGTCTAGAGGCTTCGAGATTCCCGGGACAAATAAAGGCAAATTCGTTGTTAACGACTTTGATGGAGTGAAGCGCGTCTACTGGTTTGAGAGGGTTTGTGTGGGAAACGAAACCAATCAAGTCACCATTGCGATAGGCGTTTCCGAGCAGGCCATCTACTCTGAACCCAAGCGCATGTTGACTATCAATCTCTCTCTGCTGACCGTCCTCGCATCGCTGAGCTTCGTCATTGCCTGGTTTTTCGGCAAGAAGCGCCTCCTCGATCCCGTCAACCTCCTGGTCAATAAGACGCGTCACGTACAAAAAGGAGACTTGAGTCCTTCAAATGCAAAGGGCTTGCTGCCTGGCGAGCTCAGCATTCTGGCCCAGGCGTTTGACGAGATGCTGAGCAATCTATCCCAAAGAGAAATGGAGCGCGATAAGGCCCTCGATGCGTTGAGAAGTGAGATCGTCCGGCACAAGGAGGCAGTGGCGGCATTGAGTGAGCGGGAAGAGCGCTTGAGGATTCTTTTCGAACAGGCGGCAGACGCCATTTATGTCTCGAGGAAGGACGGACGCCTGTTCAAAGTAAATGAGCAGGCATGTCAGGCGACTGGATATACAAAGGAGGAGTTGCTCAGCCTGAGCGTAATGGATGTGGATGCCCAGATCCCATCATCTGCACAATTTAATGAGCTTGCCCAAAACCTCGCTCACGGTCATCCGGTCACCATGGAGTCGGCGCACCGTCGAAAGGACGGATCGACCTTCCCCGTCGAAGTTACGATTGCCCTGCTCCAGACCCACGATGGCCCCCATCTGCTTGGCATCGCCCGCGACATTACGCATCGGAAGGAGGCCGAAAGGACGCTGCGAGAAAGCGAAGAGAAGCTGAGCAGCATTCTGAGCGCCGCCCACATAGGGATCGGACTCGTGGTCGACCGTGTCATCATGACGGTCAACAATCATCTGTGCGCCATGACGGGATATTCACAGGACGAGCTGCTTTATAAAAGCTCCCGGATGCTTTATCCCTCAGAGGAGCACTATGAGGAGGTCGGCAGGGAGAAGTACAGGCAGATCGACGAAAAGGGCGTTGGAACCGTCGAGACGAAGTGGCTGCGCAAGGACGGCTCCATCATAGACGTCCTCTTGAGCTCGACTCCGCTCCGAAGGGATGATCTCTCCGCCGGGGTTACCTTTACCGCCCTTGACATCACCGAGCGCAAGCGCGCCGAGGAGGCGCAAATGAAACTGCGAAAACAGCTGGCCAGCGCTTTGGAAATCGCCCATCTCGGCCCCTGGGAGTATGATATCGCCGGCGACCTGTTCACATTCAACGATCATTTCTACAGGATCTTTCGCACGTCAGCCAAGCGCGCGGGAGGATACTCCATGTCGTCTGACGAGTACTGCTCGCGGTTTGTACACCCTGAGGACACGCATCTTGTTGCGGAAGAGACCCGGAAAGCAATAGAAACAAAGGACCCGCACTTCAGCCGAAAGATCGAGCACCGCATGTTGTACGAAGACGGCTCCGTAGGCTACATAAGCGTGCAGTTCTTCATCGTGAAGGATTTTCAGGGCAGAACAATCAAGACCTACGGCGTGAATCAAGACATTACCGAGCGCAGGCTTGCCGAAGAGGAGCGGGAAACTTTACAGGCGCAACTAAGCCAGGCCCAAAAAATGGAATCCGTGGGAAGACTCGCGGGCGGGGTGGCCCACGATTTCAACAATATGCTTGGAATCATCCTTGGCCATGTAGAAATGATACTGGATGAAGTGGGTCCAAGCCAGCCGATCTTTTCCGACCTGCAGGAGATCCAGAAGGCGGCCAGACGTTCCGCCGAACTGACGCGACAACTGCTGGCCTTTGCGCGAAAACAGACCATTTCTCCAAGAGTGCTTGATCTGAACGAGACCGTCGAGGGGGTGCTTAAAATGCTTCGACGCCTCATTGGCGAAAACATCGATCTGGAGTGGATGCCGGGCGGCAACCCGTGGCGTATCAAGATGGACCCGACCCAGATCGATCAAGTGCTGACCAATCTTTGCGTCAACGCCAGAGACGCCATAGACGGGGTGGGCAAGATTTCCATCGAGACGGGGAACGTCTCTTTTGACGAGGCTTACTGCGCCGAGCACCCGGAATTTACCCGGGGAGAGTATGTGCTGCTTTCTGTTAGCGATACCGGCTGCGGCATGCGCAAAGAGACTCTCGGTAAGCTTTTTGAGCCCTTTTTTACGACTAAGGAATTGGGAAAAGGAACAGGCCTTGGACTGGCGACGGTTTATGGCATAGTAAAGCAAAACAATGGCTTTATAAACGTTTACAGCGAGCCCGGCATCGGAACGACTTTCAAAATTTATCTACCCCGCCACGGGGCGAAGGCAGAGCTGATAGAGCAGCAGGACCTGACAACCCCTTCCGTGGGGAGCGCTGAAACTATCCTGCTGGTAGAGGATGAGCCGTCGATTCTCAATATGAGCAAGAGGATGCTCGAGCGCATGGGCTACAAGGTTTTAGCCGCCTCGACACCCGGAGAAGCCATCCGACTGGCTGAAGAGCGCTCAGGCGAGCTCCATCTTCTAATTACCGATGTTGTCATGCCGGAAATGAACGGGCGCGACCTTGCCAAAAGAATCTTGGCGTTCTACCCGAACATCAGGCGTCTTTTCATGTCCGGGTACACGGCCAACGTCATAGCCCACCATGGAGTCTTGGATGAAGGAGTCCACTTTATCCAAAAGCCTTTCTCTAAACAGGATCTCATGGCCAGAGTCGCTGAAGCGCTTGGAGAAAAGGAATGAGTGAATTGGTCAACCAGAATACTTAACACCCTCTTACGTTCAAAAAAAACAGCGCGCCAGCCTGAAAAAAGAACGTCTTAAGCCTATAGCGGCTCACCCATGAACTCTTGCCCAAGTTGAATCCATCTTTCCAATCCCCGCTCTCCAAAAAACCAAATTGACATTCATCGATCCAGATATCATATTGGCTTTCACGAATATATAGAGGGAAGATCAAATGAAAAGCTTCATTGAAGTCATGAAAGCCTTTCCGGCCGGGAATCGAGTGGGAAGAATCTCGTAGTAGGCGTTCTTTTCCATTCGCATTCCCCGGAATGACAGGAAATCGGCTTGATAATCTACGAGGATAAGAGAATCCATGAAATCAGATGAAGAAAAAGCATGTTGCTGCAGCGCCGGCGACTTTCCAACCATCAAGCATTTATTTCTCGGCATTCCGCTGCTTGCTTCCTGGTGGCTGATTTACAGTAACCTCGTCCCCTTTTCCAAGTATTTCACCTATGAGCTATTGAACCTGCCTAAAGGCGCTCACTTGAGCAGCGCCGTCGAATTCTTCGTCTACGACACGCCCAAGGTGCTTTTGCTCCTGACCCTGGTTGTCTTCGGAGTGGGAGTCATCCGATCTTTTTTCACCCCCGATCGCACTCGTCCTACTCTATGGACTTTTCGGCTGGAAGATTGCAGCCATCTATCTCAGCAAAGGTATTGCCCTTAGGCCCTATTCGAAAGAGACGCAAAGGTCCTCTTGAGGGCCTCTTTCGTTTTATGCCAGCACCCTCCCGCGGCTATGGCGGCATCCCTGCGTGCGATGCTCAGCCAAAGGGAAAAGACGCGCTTAAGGAAGGGGGTAAGACGCGCTCGGTTGTACATGTCGGCAATATGCTTTATGGCTTCCGCCTGGGTGGGGTATGGATGTATGAGGTCTGCAATCGCCTTGAGGCCCAGGTTTCCGGAGATAGCGAGAGAAAGCTCTCCGATCATCTCGCCGGCATGCCTGGCTACGATGGTGGCGCCGAGGATTCTGTCGGTTCCTCGCTTCACGTGAACCTTGACAAATCCTTCCTCTTCTCCATCTACGACGGCTCGGTCCACCTCGCTCAAGGGTCTCATGAAAGTATCGAACTTCATTCCCCGCTCTCCGGCCTCCCTTTCGCTCATACCGACATGGGCGACTTCGGGATCCGTATAGGTGGTCCAGGGGATGGTGAGGGCGCTGAGCTTCTTGTGTCCCATGAAAAGGGCGTTCTGGAGCGCGATCCGCGCTGTGGCGTCGGCCGTATGCGTGAACTTGTAGGGAATACAGACGTCCCCAGCCGCATAGATCCTCGGATTGGCGGTTTGAAGGTAGTCGTTCACCAGGATGCCGGTCTTCTTGTCGTAGGGGACCCCCGCCGCTTCGAGGTTGAGTCCTTCCACATTCGGGGCGCGGCCCGCTCCGATGAGGATCTCGTCGACGACGAGGCGCTCTTCTCTGCCATCCTTTTCATAATAGATGACCTTCCCCTCCTCAGAGCGTGAGATCCTCTTTGGCCTGGCATCGAGGAGCAGCGAGACGCCTTCCCTCAAGAATGCCTCCTGGACGATTTTGGCCGCATCTCTATCCTCCCTTCCAAGGAGGTGATCCTCCATCTCTATGATGCTCACCTGCGAACCAAGCCTCTGAAAAGCCTGAGCGAGCTCCGAGCCCAGCGGACCGCCTCCGATGACGGCAAGCCGCCCCGGGAGCGCGGTAATCGAGAAGACCGTCTCATTGGTGAGATAGCCCGCGTCCCGAAGCCCCTCTATCGGAAGCTCGACGGCCCTTGCTCCGGTTGCAATCACGGCCTTGCTGAAGCGAAGAGTCTTGCCGTCAACCACCACCGTCTCCTCTCCGCTGAAGCGCGCCTCGCCCAGATAAACATCTACTCCGAGATCCTCGAAGCGCGCAGCCGAATCATGTGAGCTGATTCTCGACCGCAATCTTCGCATGCGCGACATGACAGCATGGAAATCCACCACTGCGCCTGCGGGAGCTCGGATGCCGTATGCGTCCGCACGTCGCACATCTTGTGCCGAGCGTGAGGAGCGGATGATCGATTTGGAGGGAACGCATCCGTAATTGAGACAATCGCCTCCCAGAAGATGCCTTTCGATCAGGGCCACCCTGGCGCCGAGACCGGCGGCTCCGGCCGCGCTGACAAGGCCGGCTGTTCCCGCCCCTATGACTACGAGGTTGTAACAGCGTGCGGGCTCGGGATTTTTCCAGCCCGGCGGGGAAACATTTGAAATGAGCTCCCGATTGTACTCGTCCTCGGGGAGAACCTTGAGGACTCTGTTCGTATCCATAATCGTCCTCTCCTGATAGACCTATGAAACAGTAAGTATCACTCTCTTCAAATGGATTGATCCCGAAGCACTACGCTACGGCAGGAAAGGCGCCAGAGTGGCGAGGCATAACCCAGTCGGCCTCTTCTCGATCTGCTGATACCCCCCCAGATCCGGTCCTTTTCTGTTTTCTAAATGGGGCCTCCCCCCACATCCACCGCTAAGTGAAGATATTGCCTGGCGTTTTCCCTGTCAACAAAGCCCAAATGATAGCTAAAATTTGGAAGACGCTCATTGAGCAAAGGAAAAAATGGAAAGGATACGCCGGGGCGCGAACGCAGAGCGGGCGCCGCCGGCAAGTCAATGAAAGGGGTGGGATCTATTTGGGTTCAGTGGGGTATTTATCGCGCGACCATTCGCGCCAACCGCCCTTGAGAGCATAAACTTTGGCGTAACCGCCCTCGATGAGTTTCTGCGCCAAACTGGCGCTGGTTCCTTCATTGGGTCAAGCGCAATAGAGCACGATCGTCTTTTCTTTCGAGTACTTGTCTTTCCAACCGTCGATCTTTGCCGAGTCTTCCCTTAGGGCTCCTTTTATCTTGAATTCGCTGGCGTCCCAATCCTTACCCGTACGGACGTCCAAAACGATCAAATCGGGATTTCCAATCTTTGCTTTAAGCTCTTCTTTGGCCATACGGGGAACATTTTCGTTTCCAGCGACGGCAGTGAAGGCAAATCCCGCTACGATGCCCGCCAACAGAAAAACCATCATCAATCGTTTACGAGCCATGAAGTTCTCCTTTTCGTTTCCCTGAAGCTCTCAGTCATCGGCCTCGAACCCGATAGTGGGCCAGACCGGACCATAACACCTGTAAGATAAGCGCTGCGCAGATAACGACAATCATGAAGAGAGCGATCACCCCCCGTTCCTCATCAAAGATTAGAAGAGCTGAGGCGACAAGGATCATGACAACTCCACCCGAAATATGCGCCATGCCGCCCACACGGTGCGAGGCGCCTCGCCTGCCGGTGAGAAAGGCCGCCAGGTGGAGAACCGCGTAATGGATCAACCAGAGGATCAATCCACCTCGCAGGTAGGCGGCGAGGTAGGGGGAGCCGGCCACCCCCAAAAGGAGCATGACTGCGGTTCCTCCTCCCATGAGCAGGACGGGTGTTCGCCCATGTAGTCTTCTCTCTCCCGGCAAAGCCGGCATGAGTCCAGCTGCGCTCATGACTGCGATCATACGGGAGACTCCGCCAAAAAGGGCGTTAACCGCTCCTGCAACGCCTGATACAATAACGATCCCGATGATGATGCGCCCTTCTTCTCCTAGGACGGCTCGCGCAGCCAGTGTGTACGGAATGGTGGTTTGAGCGAGGCTCGCTCGGTCCACCCACCTCATGGAAACGATGCCCCACAGCAGAAGGACAACGCAGCCAAGAAGCACGGCGGCGGCGGGAGATTGGCGTTTTTCGCGCGAGGATCCATCGGCAAAGATAGCAAGCTCGTACCCGATAGGGACGAGAACGGCAGATAAAGCCATTCTTGTCCATGACGCGGTCTCTATAGCCAGGGGCCGAACGGCGATCTCCGGTGGCGATAAAACGAGGCCGGTAATGATGAGAACGGCCAAACCGGCCAGAGTCACGAGTGCGGTAAGAAACTGAAAGCCCTGCCAGATTCGTATTCCAGCAATGTTGACGGCGAGAACCAGACCCAGGATGAGGAATGCGAAAAGGAAATTTGGGAACCAGTAAACGAAAACCTCGTTGAAAATGAAACCCGCCGTGACCACAAGACCGGTTGAAGCCGTCAGTGCGACGCTCACCCGCGATGCGAGCAAGAAGACCACCGCTGCCGTACTGCCCAGAGAGCTCTGCAACAGGTTAATTTCATTCCGTGGGCCGGATGGGTGAGCAAAAAACGTGAAGGCGCCCAGCAGATGGAGCCCAGCCCCGATAAGAAGGTAGATCGGAAACCAGGCGCCGAGGCCCATGCCGTTTCCTATAAGAATCAAGGTTTCAGCCGAGAAAAGGACTCCGAGTCCGACCGCCGGAGACGTGATAAAGCCCATTGTGAAGCTCCTTTTCAAGAGGTGATGCCCTCTTTGCGCACTGTTTCAAATATAAGCACCAGAGCAAAAGCTTCTCAAGACTTCACTTTGACCGCGTGAGCGGCATTTTTCGCCCGCTCGCGCCTATTTCGATTTCGGAGCGAGAAAGCAACCGCTTCGGCTTCTTGCGGCTCAGTCATTGTTAGGGCGGCAACAAAATATGGAAGGTCTAATACGGAGTCGCAGGACTTCTGGAACATCGCATAATTGCTTTTAATAATTTTATTTTTTCTTGTGACTCACCCGTCTCCACATTTGTATATTATAATGAAGGTTGAATGGTTTATATACGAGCAAAACAATCAACGCGGAGCAAAGCGTCTCTCTTCGCAAACACAGGTTGAACAGGCATCGCCATTAAGGATTCAAAGGCGACGGGTTGAGCGCGAACCGGGATTGTGGCATTGCTTTCTGTATGACTCAAGGACGACTGGAGAGCAAAGACATGTTTAATGACAAGAAAAGGAATTCGACTCGAAAGTTGTGTGATGCCGCCGATGAGCCGTTTGAAATGGATGCTGCTTTGAGCGAGGTGGCAGACGCCATTCGTCGGATGCCCGACGCTGAACCGCCCGGCATATTGCTCCCGTCCGTCATGAAAAGCATTAGATCCAGAAGAATGCCTTTGTTGCAGCGAATATATCGCTGGGCAAAGTCTCCAAGGACCGTTACTTTCACACCCTTTCAGCTTGCTTCCGTTGCAAGCGTGCTCGTCTGTCTGTTTGGGGCCTTCGCCTTCCATGTGCTCAAAGATGCGAGGCTTTCATCTTTTGAAGCGCGGCATCTGCATCGCGTCCCAATCATGTTATCGCTCAGCATGCCCGAAGCCCAGTCTGTGGCGGTGGTCGGCTCATTCAACGACTGGAGCGCCAAAGGCTACGAAATGCAGATGAATAGAGAACAAAATGTGTGGACTGTGACGCTGTGGCTGCCGGAAGGGCGCTATGAATACGCCTTTGTGCTGGATGAGTCTAAAATCATTCCCGATCCGGGAGCGGAGTTTCTCCAGGATGACGGCTTCGGGAATCAGAACGCTGTCTTAGTCGTGGCGAGCAATGACGAAAAGCCGATTTGACTTCTTTCTTTTCTTTGCCGTCTGTTTTCTCTTTCTTCCCGTAAGGTCCATATGGGCTAGTCCGTAGACTGGCTTTTCTCGCTTTTGCTGCAGATCCGGAGCCCATTTTTTTCCAAAAACGCTCCGGACCGCAGCGCGAAAGCCGCATCGCAATTCCGCCGCACCAGAAGATTTCCGATAAGGTCCATTGGACTCTTAGCGGATCTTCTTGAATGAAGCATTACTGTTCGCAGCTTTCTTAATTTACAAGGCTACTTCTTGCTCTCTTCCGTACATAGCTTCTTATTGCATATATTGCACTTGCCTTCTTCATCAAGGCAGGGGTTCGTATCGATCTGCATTCCGCAAACTGCACATTTTTCCATATCACCATTCTCCTTTATATGAAATTTCCATTGTGACCAACTGGTTATAAAGTAATAGCATATGACTTCTTGTCAACTTTTCATTTCCATTAACCACTGGTCCAATCCTTGTCGGAGCTCTTTTTCGATCTTTGCCGCTTCAAGCCACTCCGCTGCTTTTTGTCCTCCAGCCGACGTTCCTTTGCAGCCCGGCTCACTCGAGTCTTTTTTCGCAATAGCGCAAAAATCACCTTTATAGCTTCTCTTGAGGTAGCTCCAGCCATCGTGCTTTCAATTCCTCCAATTTCTTTCGGGTCTGCTTGCCGGAACGGGTATGGAGACTAAAGCGGTTGCGATGGTCTCGAATCCGTTGACGTTCTTTTTGGAATTCATCCGTGTCCGCCAGTGAGAGAGCTGAAACCGTTTCAGGAAATGTGGCGGGGTGGGGGATGAGCTCCCATGCGCCTGAGCGTTGGATAAGCCGCCTTGTTGCTCCCTTCTGTCCGGTCGTGCACAGCAGGCGTCTGGTGAGATTTCTGAACTCAGATTCCCGATCATTGTTAGTCCTCGGCAAACCGGGAATGTCATAGGTATGGAAGAGCCCAGGAGCATAGCTGCTCGTGGTTTTATGGATTGCGGCAGCAAATGAGGAAAGGGTAGGATTATCTTTGGCTTGATCAATGAGCTGTTTCAGATAAGCAAAGAGATCCCTTTTCCCTTCTTCTCCCTTGCGAGACGGCTTCCCTTCGGGATCGAGCAACTCTGAGATGCGGGTAAGCCAATTGGCTACTTCCCGCAGCTCCTTGTACTCATCACAAACTGAGCTGAGGGCTTGAGCGAGTCCTTTCTGAAGCTTCACCAGACGTTCATCGGACACATAGGCAATCAGGCTTTCCACACACTCACACACTTCCTCTAATCCCTCGAACATCTCAATGCCTGCCATGCGGAAGGGAGGGCGACCCTTGAGATTCAACAGATACCGCACCCGTCGCAACAGGGCATCGACAATGGATTTACGTTCCTTTTCAACCGACTCCGCCACCGGCTTGCCGGATGCATCCTCTACCAGAGAGGGAATCAGACCGGTTACGGTCATCACTCCTGGCTTTTCCACGCTCTCAGGACAGATAAGCTCTCCAGCGCTCTCTCGCACGGTTTTCCTCAAGGCGACTTTCATCGTCTCATCGGCTGATGTTGCCGGCTCGGCTATGTTCTTGAAGTAGTGGGATTGGCACAGGGCATGTTTGGCTTGAGGAAAAACGGTCTCAATGGCTGGAAGCAGACCTCGTTGTTTGTCGCTGAGGATAGCCAGGACCTTCAGCTTGGCTTCGGCTAAGGGTGAGAGAAAGATGGGATACTTCGCTCCTGAGGCCGTCTCCTGTTCGCTCAAGAGGAGCTCGCTATCGAAGATGGAAACATCGCTGCCCGGCGGGTTGAGATAGATACGGTCAGGCTCGACTCGCATCCGGTCTTTCGCCTCCACTATCTCCATTTACGTGTGCTTTTCGAGAAGCGATCCCAGCATGCTCTTTCCCTCGGCGCTCAGGTGCTGGATGACGATGAAGGCCAAGCCCGCATCGGAGCTCATATGGTCGAAGAAAACCTGCAGAGCCTCGAGCCCTCCGGCAGGGGCGCCTGCAGGCTAACCTGGCGCTCTGGTCACTGTTCCATTGGAGATCAGTACCTGAAGCTCCTGCAGCATCTTCTATTCGCCGGCACCTACCTGTCCATCGCTTTTAAGTGGTTGATTGTGTGATGAAAAAACTGTTAGCGCCCGCAGATTGACGACGCGATTTCCTGTCAGTTTCATCAACACTGCTAGGGAGTCGGTCGGCCCGGATATGCCCCTGCATCCTTCAGATACCGGTAGTAGTCGCTGTCGGTCGTGAGAATCATCACCGAGTTCTTATTCTGCCCCTCCTTATATGCCTCCAAAGTGCGTGAGAAGGCATAGAATTCCGGGTCGAGTCCATAGGCTTCTCCGTATATGCGTGTGGCCTCGGCATCGCCTTTTCCCTGGATCTCCCGAACCTGGAGATAGGCGTTGGACCGAATCTGGCGCAACTCCTTCTCCATGGTCCCGAGAATCTCGGCGCTTCGACCTTCCCCTTCAGAGCGGAACTGGGCGGCGATCCGCTTCCGCTCCGAGATCATCCGGGCGTACACTTTCTCCTGGACGCTTTCCACGTAGTTCAGACGCTTAATACGCACGTCCACCAGTTCGATCCCGTACTGGGGAATGATCTTGCTGGCTTCTTGCAGGATGGTCCGGGTGATCTCCTCGCGCCCGCGAGCGATCTCCTTCTTCAGCTCCTCCTGCATCTCCGTGGGGACCTCTTCCAGGA
>CAZOEL010000022.1:0-84975 GCA_964578835.1 uncultured Syntrophobacteraceae bacterium
GGGCAGTGGGGCAGGGTCGGATCAAGCCAGTAAGTTGATTTGCTTATATAACACTCAGAAACAGGGCCTCATTTTGGCCTTAAATAAGCGTCTTCGGGGGTTAAATTGCCCACTTAAGGAAGAGACATAGCAGCATCAAACTGTCCGATCAGCTAGCAATGGTCTGAACCGGACGAGAAACCACGCGGGGCACATAAGGTGGCGCTGTCCAAAGCTCGTTGGCCGCGTGGTTTCGCTCCGGTTAGGCCTGTTGTTGGTCTGCAGCAAGGCACCGAGGAGGTAAGATGAACTTGAAAAGGACAGCGCTTGATCCGTTCCGTGCCCTTATTGGCGTACTTGAACGGCGAGCAAACAGCGATGTGCTGCGGGCGGCAGTAAATGCTGCTGGCCTTATCTTTGACTCCTCTTTGTCGGCGAACGACGCCTTTTCTCATACTACGCGAATACGTGCCCTTGTTCCACGTATCTTGAATGCCTATGACGCCCTTGATCAGCAGGACCAACTTTCTGTCGCTCGGACGGTTTTGTTAAGCACGAATGACGAGGAAATCGCCGCTACACTTGAGAGGCTAGGATGGTCTATTCAGAATGGAGATCTCGTCGTAAAGACCCCCGATGTGCGCGAAGTGTTTTTCCCGAAAGGTTCACCATGGGATGCACATGTCGTTCTGCAAGCCTTGTTCGCGGAGGCAAGGCAGTCACTGACCATAATCGACGCATACGCAGATACGACTATCTTTCAGATGCTTTCTGGCCGATCCGTCGCTGGACTTACCGTGCACATTCTTTGCTCGAAATACGCGCCAGCTCTATCTGCTGAGGCCAAGCGTTTTGTTGCTCAGTATGGCGGTGTCACCGTCGAAATAAGGCAGTCCCGAGACTTTCATGATCGATTTGTTATGATTGACAGAGAAACATGCGTTCATATTGGTGCATCAATTAAGGATGCTGGAAGGACAGCCTGCATGATCATTCGAGTAGAGGATGACCTAACTCGATCAGCTTTGCTGTGCGCTCTTACCACAGCATGGGAAGAGGCAACGGTTGTATGAAGACGCCCAAGCGGGTACCGGGGTATTGTCTCCCCCAGTTCCCACATCACAGGGACGTGCTGTACATGCTAATCTTTTATCATCACGCAAAATGACATCGGCATAAGGTTATGGCTTTGAGCCAGTAATTTAGATTTACCTTGATTTTGCTCAGCCTTACGTAAAAGCTGAGAACCTTAGTATCGTATATTCCGTGCCAGGTTTGCCCCTCCCCGAAAGGATTACCTCCTCCGCATCATTGTAGATGTGCTTCTTATTAGCGGTCTCTTCGCCTCAAACCTGCAGTAGGCAAAGGTGATGTCTTTAGCCCCACCATATCTTTATAGACGAGCGCCACTTCCCCATTGCGGATTTCCAGATACTGACGTCGATGGGCTCCTGGATCGTAATAAGGTTTTTTTATAGAGTCGAGGAACCCTTCAGCTATGCACATGAACAGCTTGTCGCTGGCCTGTTCTGAAGCAAACCGCCACTGCCGCCTTTCCATGTAATCATGCTCACGCCTTGCCCTTATTTGCCAGGACTGCACTACACGACCACTTGCCAAATCTGTAATGGGCGGCTGATCCCCCACGCCATGTCAATGCAAGCTGATTGCGGAGGCGCTGCAAATATTCCCAGAAAGGTTATGGCCGTGGCTGATCAAAGAAAGAGAAGAGCAGACGAAATGATCGGGTGCTTGGTCAAACATTAGCAAAACAGCGGGGTCGGGACCTTCCTTCCCCCCATCATCATTGGTAGGGCATGGCATATCAGTCTCGCACCCTTCTTGTTTCATGCTCGTAAAGCATAGAAAGGCTGAAGTACCAAAATGGACGTAAAGGATTGTGGCCAGTTCTTTAAGCTGGCGAAAGCTGAATGCTGTAATTATGTCGAATCAGGACCTCACAAGATCAAAGGCTACTGCTGCATGGAGCCAGGATGTTCACACAGGTGTCTGCTCACCTCAGGCAATCCATGCAAATGGTTCGTGGAGGCAGTGCTGCCTCTCGATCCTGACCTTGAGCTGGAATGGCAAAAGCTTTTCGCAGCCGACTCAGCTCGAAAGTCTATTTTCAGGACGTGCGAATGCGGGAAGCATTTTAAGCCCAGTTCCAATAGGCAACAGTGCTGTCCTGAATGCGCCGAGAAGAGTCGCAAGAAGGGCTGCAGGGATAGGGTGAGAAGGCATAGGGCTAAACACGTTGCGGATGTAACGGGTCATGGCTCATAGATCAGTATGTAGCAAGGATCTTTAGGGACGGAATCGGCCAATACGTATGAAAAACTATGTAAGGAGGATTTTTCGTTCCTAAATCGTTACGCCCTTGGAACAGCAACGGGAGATGGGGGAATAGGTGATTGCGATTTCTGTTCGATCGCCCCCCCTTCCATAATCACACGTAATGCTCCAAAAGCTTGCCTCCCCTGGTGATTCATACCTGATATCGCAGCCTATTCGCCTCTACAGCTGCTTCTCCTTGGATTTCCCCCCAAACGCACTCAAAATGTAGCCTATCCTAATGATATCAGCTATACTTGCTTCCTGGTGCGGCAGAATGCCCTGCGGATAGGGGCTTTCTGTGAATTTCAAGGAGATCGTATGGGAGTAAAAGTTCGAGAAAGGCCCAAGGGATCAGGCATTTATTGGATACTCATTGATCACCAGGGCAAGCGCAAGGCGAAGAAAATTGGCAAGAACAAACGACTAGCTGAGGAGGCAGCGAAAAAGATCGAGGCTCAATTGACGTTGGGCGACATCGGTTTCATAGAGGAGGAGCAACGAATTCCAACGTTTGGGGAGTACGCGAAGACATGGATTGAAGTGACTGTTCCCGCGACATGCAAGCGATCCTCATTGAAGGACTACCAGGGAATCCTCAATAATCATGTTCTCCCGGCATTTGAGAAGCTTCCTGTAAGCGAAATAAACAGGCTCGCAGTCAAGAGTTTCCTACAAGGCAAAGCGAATGCGGGATTTGCTGCTAGCACGGTCACACACATGAAGAATTGTATCGGCGGCACATGCAACCTCGCCGTCGATGATGGCGTCATTGCGAACAACCCGGCGCACAAACTTGGCAAAATAATCCGTCCCAAACGAATGGGAGCCAAGATGGACCCTCTAAACCGCGAGGAGCTTTCCCATCTTCTCAGCAATTTCCAGGAGCACTTCCCATTTCATTATCCAATGGCGCTGACTTTGGCGAGAACGGGCATGAGATTGGGAGAAGCGTTGGCTCTCAAGTGGGGCGACATCGATTTCCATGAACGATTCATTACCATTAGCAGGAATTTCTCACGCGGAAAGATCGAAACCCCCAAGAACGATAAGTCGCGCCGAGTTGATATGTCCACGCAACTAACGGAGGCACTCCTCGATCACAAGCATAGGATGAAAATGGAGGCCGTCAAAAGGGGATGGGGGCAGATTCCTCAGTGGGTGTTCACAAGCGAGGCTGGAACGCCTTTAGATGCAAGTCACTGGAGAAAACGGATCTTCAATAAGACGCTCGAAAAGGCAGGGCTGAGAAAAATCCGTGTTCATGACCTTCGCCATACATATGCGAGCCTGCTCATCCAGGGAGGGGAGTCACTGGCTTACATCCGAGACCAACTGGGTCACCACAGCATAAAGGTTACGGTCGATATCTACGGGCATCTTGCACCAGAAGGCAACAAGGCTGCAGTCGATAGTCTTGATGATCCTTCCGGCGCAAGCATCCGCAACCTATCCGCAACCACCAAAACAAAGAGGGGTTAACCTCATCGGCTAACCCCTCGGATTTACTGGCGGGGTGGAAGGGACTTGAACCCTCGGCCTCCGGCGTGACAGGGCGATGACGAGACGTTTTCACCCACCATAGACCCTGATTATACGCCAGTTCGACGGATTGAGACCGATTAAAGCTTCTCGAAAAAGGCACGCAAAAAGCACGCAAGGAAGGCCATCAAAACCTCCGGCTTTTTGTAGCGCTTTGCCCCGATCCTCTGCCCTTCTCTTTGGATACCTTAAACAAACCTCCGGCATAATAATCCATAACCAATAGGAAATGGCACAACCCATAGAAAGGCACTCATCGCGTGAGAAGATATGCTCTTTATATCTGTAAGAATTTCTCCTGCTCGATTCTTACCATAAAGAAGAGCAATCGTAACTCGTTAGGCATCGCACTGGGTCGCGAAAGGGTAATATTAACCCGACATAAGCCATCGCTGATGGGTCGACCCGGACAACTTATTGTCCGGGTCGTAGGGCAAGAGAGATGGAGTCTCCGCAGCGCACGAGAGCCCTTGCCGGTCTTCCTGCTCTCAGTGCGCAGACGCCTTTGGTGTCCGTATCACGTGCCAGAGCCATACTTGATCGGCCGATCACTACCATAGCGGCGGCGTCGAAGTAAGATCGTCAGCGATAATCGTGGGCAGCTCCCTCGGGAACGATTGCTCGTGTATATGTTATTATCCCATGTGGAAGCGGCCCACTGCAACTTGAGCGACAACACGGTATAAAGGCCTACCTTCTTCTTGGATTGAGGGCGCTTCTTGGATTGACGGTGCCTATTGGAAAGACGGTACTGATTTCCCTGACAAACCCATTTCCCTTCCAAACCTCGACTTTGACATTAACAGTCGCTGCATTTCGTTGGGGTTGGGTTGGGAAAGCCCTTACTTCTTCGGAAGTAACCGAGTTGCGGTAAACGACATATTTCAACTCCGTAGCAGCCCTTTGGCCGGCAATGTTACAAATATCATCCGCTGTATTATATCCTGGCACTGGAAGCCTCCTGAGATCAGTAATGCGCCACCAGCGACGGGCGCTTTTGCTCTCAGCCTCGTCTCCTCTTCTCGGAGGCTCGACCTGGGCTTGCCTTCCCGCCTCGTCCCGTCTTCTCTGATCCTCCCGGATCCGGACTTGCCGTTCATCCTCATCGCGTCTTCTCTGAGCCTCTTTTTCCTGCTTCTCAATCTGGGCTCGCCTTCGCGCCTCTTCCTCGATCTGATCTTTTTCCGCCTGGTTTCGTCTTTTCTGCTCCTCGATCTGGGCTAGCCTTTGCACATCGCTCTCGAGTCGGGAGCACTTGATACGCAACTCGTCCGCATCTTTTTCCAGCCGGACTTGCTGTTCTTTTACTCTTTGCCACCGTCGCGAGATTTCAACGTCACGGCTTCCCGTGAGCCGCTCGAATGAAGGCCGATTCCGCTCGATAAGTGTCGAACTCTCTCGGAGAGAAGAGAGCGCAACGTACAGGTCGGTGCCGGTAGACCCAATCGAGTTCTCCAGCTGCCGAGAATATCCTGCCGGTGGCTTCAACAGATTATCGATAACGGCAAGGTTACCCTGAATGGTTGTCAGCTTCATCCTGGTGTCCGTGTGGATTCGTTCAATCGGCTCCAACTCCGCCACGAGCAGAGCTGGCTTGGCCTCCGAGGGCTTGCCGTTCGGAGCCAGAAAATAGTGAGCAGCCCCAAATAGACAAGCAAAAATGGCGATCGTCAAAGCCGTGTCGACCTTGGGGAAAATTTGTCCGGGAATAGGCAATTTCTTAAGGCAGTCGGTCACGACAAATCTGGAAAGACAGTATGTTCCCACTACTGCAATGAAAAACGAAATAAAAATGGTTGGGAGTGACTGAATCATACCTTGACGCCTTGAAGCATCAGCATATTATATCCTTTCAGATACCTACGGCTGAGCCTATTGCTGCCAAACAGATTCATCGGCTGTAAATCTTTATGTAAGCTTCAACGGCTATTAATCGCTTTCACTTAAGCTTAGGAGAAGATGTCGTATCACCCGATTCAAGCAGCTGATCGGAAGAAATAGGAATAACCTTCTTCAAGTATTCACTGTCAGAGAGGAGATGTGCAGTATCCTCTTTATCTAACATGGCCGTCATTTTGCTGGCTATCTTAAATTTTAGATCTTTCACGTCGTCGGCGTCCAACCCCATATCCTCGGCATGATTAAGCAGCTCGCGCCATCTATTGATCTCTTTCTGCTCAACGGACATCATATATTCCTTCTTCTTTTCCGCCACCTTCTCCGTGACCAAGCGCATAGCTTCGTGCCACGTCATATCGTAGAAATTGCTTAGCAGACGCATGTCGAGAGCATCGATAACCGCCCGCAGCTTATATGGATAGAAGGTGGCATCACTGTCTATGAGCTGGTCGATCTTGAAACGGTCCGCCGGGCCACCCGGTTCGTACAATTTCTTATGCATGCGCTTGAGGTAATCGTATAGCGAATCGCCTATGTATATATCCGCAATTACCTTCCGAACCTTAACTCCGGCTATCATGCAAGAGTTATGAATGCTTTTTTCAAGTTCGCCCTTGACAACTCCTATTTCCGTTTCAAGAATATGTTTTTCCAACGATTGCTTTAAATTCGCAGGATAGCTGATCAAATCTTTACTGGAAAGATTAAGAAAAAAGTTCCTTGCAGCATCCATTATGTTCATTTCAAGCTGGGCGATCTGATCTCTGTTCGACTGCCAAAACTCCCTTGCATCCTCTACTTGATATGTCACAGTAAACTTGGCATTCATTGGATGCCCGTCACCCAGCCGATAGCTTTCGGCGGTTTTTTCAATGGCCAATGTATGCGGTCGCATTTCGACGAATATGAACAGAAGCTTATCTACGTCTCTCGTCGTCGCTTGGACAGACTGACCGCGTTCTTTTAAAACCGTGCGAATATTGGGTTGATTGCCACGGATCTCCATGACGATGACGTGCCTGTCATCGTCTGCGCTGGGGATGCTTGGCAAAGTTCTTGACAGGCCAAACAGTCGTGATTGGAACGAGTACTCTTGAAAGCTGATCAGGCCTGATCGATAAGTCTTCGTATTCTGAAGTGATGCGACATAGCCCGCTAACGACATGGTATTCCTTTCCGAAGGATAGGGAGTTATCTCGGTTGGCTAAATTAAACCCTGTGGCGACAGATGACGATAACTGAACTTGTCCTCAGCTCCGAGCGCGCTGCTATCCTCTCCTCTGCGGGCAGCCCGCATCCGTTCTCGCTCTCGTGCTCTCCCCCTGTTTCTTTCCCACAGTTGCAGGTAGAATCCCAATCGGTTCCTCTTGCCTTCACACTTTCTATAGAGCTCGTGAAAGAACGCCTGATGACACGTTTGATCCGTGGACGGTTCTTTGTTCATTTTCTCGACAGCTTCACTGGCCCATATCTCCACCAATATGGTTGTTCGCTCCTGCATTTCTTCGTGCAACGGCATTCGAGGGTTATCCCATAGACCGCATATCATCTCGATGACCTTCCTGCAAAGCTCCTCATTCTCCGCCACATCATCCAGTTGAATATAGGAAGAAAGTATGCCTGCGATATAGCATATGTCCGAGTAGGTCACGGGCAGCAGCCAGTTGTATAGTCGATCTATCGCCAGACAGGGTGAAGACTCATAGATGGTCTCGAAAAGATCGATGACTTTCGGGTAGTGAAGAATTCCACCGGACTTGAGAATTGACCCTATGGCGTCCAATGCTTCATTCGCGTGAGAATCGGCGACCCAATAAAAAGTCGAGAGGGCAGCATCGGTCAGCAGCGGATTGTCGAGACTGCTCCAGTGTTTCAGCAGCTTTTGAACTTCCGATTCATTCTGCTTCTGATTCAGGAGTTCGGATAGAGCGACAGCGGCTGAGTTGCGAATCGCCGGATTGTCGTCTTTTGCCCAGGGAAGAATCGCCGCCTCCTTCAAATCAAGGAAAGGCTGTTTGGTTGCCAGTTGAGCGACGGCCATGGCGGCATAGTAGCGCTTCTCGCCGTCGTTTTCACAACCCAGCCGGTAGATGATGTTCAGAAGATTGGGGAGCTTAGAGAAAAGGACGGGATTGTCCAGCAACTCGAGAACCTTCGATCTTTGATCGGGCTCGAAGCCGAGCGACTTGACTTCGGTTTTCCCGTGCTCGCTATGGCGTTCTACTCGAGTCGAAAAGATGCTCGTTCTTCTGAAAAAGTCGTGGGCTTGCGTCGCCTTTGGAGCCTCTTTGCTCCGCTCGTCGGCATTCCTAAAAACTGAGGCGGGGATCTTTATTACGAATTCCTCATCATCATGGTCTCGCTCTGCCATCGCTTGCTCTCCGTTCGAGTGGTTTACATCGTTTCAAAAAGCTCGCGCTGAATCTCTTTAGATATGGATACGATGTGCTTCCGGTTGAGCCCTTCGAACAAAGCCACCGTCAGGACCATGCTTTTTTCTTCCGGGCTGAGCTCATTGTGAAACCACTTATTGATGGCGTCTCTGTCATCGCCCAAAAGCACATGACTGACCTTATCATTCTTAGCGACAGGACTTTCGTCGGATCTCGCTGATTCAGATCCACGGAATTGGCTGAGATCGTTGGTTGCTGTTTCTGCCCGTTCCCATTTCTTTTTCGCCAGTTCCCACATCGGATAATATATTTGATGCTGATTTATGCTTTGTACTTTGATGCATTCCCACAAGCGGTCCATGCAAGCGTTCGCATAGCAGTGCTGCATTATTCGAGTAACTATCGTTTTGTGGTCGTCTTCTTTCTTTATCTCCCTGTGAATGTCCTCGAAATTATCAAAACAGAAGTTTTTGAGATCATCGATACTGGAGAGTAACTTATTCAGGCATTCACGGATAATCTGTTTTGGAGTCTTGCTTGCTCCCAATCTTTCTTGCTCATCCGTATCATGCCGGTATCTTGATTTATCTTCCCTGGCTCTGCTGGACCCCGGCTGGGAATCGTCAGACGTAGATTCATTACCTGAACCCTTCGTTTCTGTTGAGTCTCCGCTTCCGGCATTGTTTTCTTCTGGATTTGTCATAACACGTCCCGCCATCTTTGGTTATCGGTTGTCTTTCTCTGCCCGTTCCCACATCGGGTAGTATTTTTTATACTGATTCGAGCGTTCTATTTTGATGCATTCCCACAGGAGGTCCATACAAGCGTTCGCATAGCAGTGCTGCATTATTCGAGTAACTATCACTCCGTGTCCGTCTTCTTTCTTTATCTCCCTGTGAACGCCCTCAAAGTGAAAAAAGCAGAAGCCTTTGAGATCATCAATACTTAGAAATGATTCATTCAGGCACTCACGGATAATCTGTTTTGGATTGTTGATTATTGGTCTCAACATTCCCTGCTCACTCTTATCAGGGGGGTCTTTTTCTTTATTCGCAATTCCGTTAATTGCGAGGTCGAGGCGCTTGAGAATGAGCTCTGCGATTTCTTTCGGTGACCGGTTACGTACGTCCGGGATGATAACGGTGGAAAATAAACCGTCGATCTCGCCATCGCCAAAGCGTAATGGAAGAAACCGCATACGCTTGACGTTATCCGTGCCGGCGTCTCGCAAGCCTCGCTCGAAGGCCTGTATCGCCCGCCACTCCTCCTGAGTCCATGGCTTTTCGTTGTAGCGCTGGCAGACGCAGGCCACTACCAAACGCGTCATTTTGCCATAGTAGTTCTGAAGTACGATTTGTGCGTCCGGACCCGCAAGTTCGGATTCAAACCATTCGTCGAAAAAGATTTTTCCGTTGCCTACCTTCTCCCGCAACAACTCAGCCACCTCGCGTACCAGATCGCGCTTATTGTCGCCAGCAAAGGAAAGGGCAATTTCAAATCGGTAATCTTCTGGGTTCATCGATAATCTCCCGTGGTTCGGAGGTTGGATACGACCTGTAGGACTCGCCAATACAAGTCCTCATGGCATGCCATATCTAAGCCAGGAGGGTGGAGTCGAGAGGCCCTCCCCGCACGGTCAGTGAGTTCTCCACGAAGGAAGCGCTCGGAGGTTCGCACTCGCGAATCGCATTGACCTTCTTGAGGCGGTCCTCAGTCTCGAGTGTCGCGGAGAGCATCATAATCCGATCTTTCACTCTCTTGCGTAACGGCCAACTATCTCTTTACGGGTAGAGTCGATATTCTGTAGGCTCAGGCGCAGCTCCGCGCCGTAAGTCGGAAAGGCCATCAGCCATTTGTCACCGGTCAAGTTGGACAGCATGGCCTTCACCTCTCTTGATTCCCAATCATAAATGAGTGGTACTAGGATACTCTTAGACGGCAATTGAGTCAATCAGGAGATGCCCGGTACTCTGCATTCTTTCCTTATGATTGCATGCTCCGGGGGTGCATACCGGAGTAAGAACAAGCTAAAAGAAGACTCCAGTAATTTCACCAGAACTTGCTAACATATGAACTCTGTCTTTCCTCAAGGTATGATCTTAAGACGTTGAGCTTTTTCAAAAGCTAATCTTTTCATGGAGTAACAGAGCTCTTTGAATCACTGCCCCGTGTGAGGTGTGCCTCAACGCTTCGCATCGGCCTGTGTTTATCCTTTCATCAGATACTCGAAGAGTGATTTTGCCACCTCGATCCATTCTCAAATATGACCGGCTCCGTGTTAGAGCATGTTATGCATTTTGGTCTTTACTGCATCAGCCATGGAAGCCGGTATTCCAATCTTCCTGTGGGTAGTCGTCCGCTGGGTTCACAGATGTTTGAGGTAGCCGGTAAGAGAATCATCAACACAGATTAGTGCTGGTTTAGTATCCGCCTGGCGCCGGTATTTCAAATTGCATAACATGCTCTAAGAAAGAGCTCTGGTGCTGTTGCAAAGCTGACACTTTTTCTCTGAAGGTAAGGATGGCTACGGGAATGTTTTTGAGAGACGGATCAGACTATTAGAGGGACAACGTTTTGCTTGTGCTTTTGAGTAAAGCGAGGCACAATAGCGTGTCTTTCCGGTAAGCGAGCGTGAAAACCACTAAATAGGGGAGTATCATCGGCGGACCAAGAAGAAAGAAGGAGAATACAGCCGATGAGACAACCTTTAGTGAAATTGCCAAGCCCCGCCCTTGCAGATGTACATCATCAGTTCGATGAATGGCGAAAGACTCGCACCAAACGCACACCCATTCCTGAAGCTCTCTGGGATGCTGCTGTGAGCCTCGTACCGGAGCACTCCGTCTATGAAGTGAGCAAGTGCCTGCACCTCGATTTCAAGATCTTGAAAGAGCGGGTGCGTCAAAGGGATACCCGGAGTTCAATGAGCTTTATCGAAATCGATGCCAAACAACTCCTTCCCGGCAGCGAGTGCATTGTCGAGATGGAGCACCGGGACGGGTCCAGGATGAGGATGCACCTTCGAGGTGGCACGCAACCCGATCTCATTGAGATAGCCAAAGCGTTCTGGAGTCGGTCATGATTGCTGTCACTCCCCAGATGCGTATCCTTGTAGCGGTAGATCCTGTGGATTTCAGATCTGGCATCGACGGTCTCGCCCGCATCTGCCGCCAAAAGCTCAAATCAGATCCCTTCTCGGGCTGTGTCTTTGTGTTCTCAAACCGCAGACGCACGGCCATCCGTTTGTTAGTCTTCGATGGGCAAGGATACTGGCTTTGTCACAAACGCCTTTCGCAGGGCCGATTCACCTGGTGGCCCAAAGGAGAGGTCTTGAGCCCCTTGGCTGCCCATGAACTTCAGGTGCTTTTGTGGAACGGAGACCCTACGGATTCCAAGGTGGCTCCCATGTGGAAACGGATCGCTAATTGATGCCAATCATCACACATCATTAGATATTGCTGTACAATCCGCCCCTTCTCGGTTAAGAAGCTTTGCACCAGTTGAAAGGCGGATTGTAGAGAATGGCATCATCTCCAAAGCAAATCACACTCAGTCCCGAGCAGGCGGGCTCTCTCATTGAGCGGGTAAGGTCGAGGTCCCTCGATGATAAAGACTACGAGATCCTGATCGGGGTCATCGAGACAGTTCTCTTCCTCTACCAGGCTCTTTCGGAAAAGAGTCACTCAATCCAGCGTCTTTTGCGAAGGATCTTCGGGGTAAAAACCGAGAGCGCCAGAAACGTGATCAAGGATTCTTCGAATAAATCCTCCAAAGAAACAAAGTCAAGTGAGACCGCAAAGGCTCCGCCAAAGGAGGAGAGTGCCGTAAGGAAAGGCCATGGGCGAAATGGAGCCGATTGCTACCAGGGACTCCAGAGGACTCAGATCCCTCATCAAAGCCTAAAGAATGCAGATCCCTGCCTGTTCTGCCCCAAGGGGAAGGTTTACAAAATAGCCACTCCGAAGATTCTCATTCGTCTCACGGGACATGCACCGGTTGGGGGTGACATATTCGAGCTTGAAAGACTCCGCTGCAACCTGTGTGGCGCCATCTTCACGGCCGATCCCCCGGAAGGTGTGGGCGATGAAAAATACGATGAAGCGGCGGGAGCGATGATCTGTCTTCTCAAGTATGGAGCCGGTTTTCCCTTCTACCGCCTCGAAAAGCTTCAAGAAGCCTTATCCGTTCCTCTCCCCGACTCCACCCAGTGGGACATCGCAGAGGGTGTTGCCGACAAGATCCACCCGGTCTTTCCGGAACTCATCCGAGAAGGGGCTCAGGGAGATATTGTCCAAAACGATGACACCACCATGCGTGTGATCTCCCTAATGCAGGAGATCGCCCAGGAAGAGGAGGGCTCGAGAACGGGGATCTTCACAACGGGTGTGCTCTCGACCTCCCTTGAAGGGCGAAGGATTGCACTTTTCTTTACCGGCCGAAAGCATGCCGGGGAAAACTTGAAGGAGGTACTTCAAAAGAGAGCCTCGGGTCTTCCCGATCCCATTCAGATGTGCGATGCCCTTGCTCGAAACATCCCGGATGGGCTCAAAACTATCCTCTGCAACTGTTTGACCCATGCAAGAAGAAACTTCGTCGATGTCCTCCGGAGCTTTCCCGAAGAGTGCACACACCTGATCGAGTCTTTGGCGAAGGTCTACCATAATGATGCCATCTGCAAGAAAGAAAAGATGTCTCCTCAGGAGCGTCTCGAGTTCCATCAGAGCCACAGTGGTCCTGTAATGGATGGCCTCAAGATCTGGGCCACCGATCAAATCGCTCAAAAAAAGGTCGAGCCCAACTCCGGCCTTGGGAAAGCCATCCGCTACATGCTCGATCGATGGGAGAAACTCACCCGGTTTCTTCAGATTCCCAACGCACCACTGGATAACAGTCTTTGTGAACAAATCTTGAAGCGTGCGGTATTAAATCGAAAGAACGCCATGTTCTACCGCACCGAGCACGGGGCCTACATAGGGGACATGTTCATGAGCCTGATCACAACCTGCTCGCTTTGCGGGGCTAATCCCTTCGACTACCTCATATCTCTTCAAAAACACTCTTCCGAGGTGTTCAAAGATCCCAAAAGGTGGATGCCCTGGAACTACAAGGAAGCGTTGCACCCGCCGCCTTCCTGATCCACAAACATGTCCTATCTCGCGTGTCGGTGAAGAGTCACCGAACCCATCGGACTGGTCCATTTCTCCATTTCTCCCAGTTCAATGAAATCATCCGTCTGGATGGAACGTATACCCTTGTTCTGATCACAGCATCTCTCGCTCCCTGAGTCACTATACCGCGCCTTCCATGGTCTTTTCATGCACGACTACCGGAAGGACACGGCTACGGGAATGTTTTTGAGAGACGGATCAGACTATTAGAGGGACAACGTTTTACTTGTGCTTTTGAGTAAAGCGAGGCACAATAGCTGCCACGGAGCTTTTTTATTTTCCGAATTAATTAAGATCCTTGATGACTCCGAAAGGGGAAGGTTGGCCGCGCCAACCGACGCCGCTGAACGGTTCGCCGCTATTCTCGGTATTCTGCCCAATGACAAGCTGTGGACAACCGAGTATGAAGCATTCGTGCTGTAGTTGTCGTATTCCAGACCTGATGAAACGATTACATTCGCCGAGGCCTTTGCGGCTGAAAGGCGGTTGGTAGGCAAGCTTTACGGTGAAGGGCATTTATGAGAAATAGTAAGGAAGCCTTCTCGCGGGTCGTCATCGACGCCCAACTCGCCGACCAAAGTTGGAAAACACAAGACCCGGATCGCCTCCGTTACGAATACATACTGTCGACGGAACACGAGCGGATTATGTGCTCTGCAACCTGTATGGCCATTCTATGGCGGTCATCGAGGCGAAACGCTTTGCTCCAATTGACAGGCAACGGCAGTTTGCGAAACATGCCGAACAAATCTGTTCGATTCAAGCCCAACAACGAATTGCCACACAGAAGGCCGTGGCCACCTTCCACGCGCTGATCACGCAAGTTTTCGAAAATAAAGAATTCGAAAACAGCGAAGGGACTTCTCAGATAGAAAGGCAATTCCCTTTATGAAACTGCGTAAATTAGAGATTCAGAACTTTCGCGGAATTAAGAATCTTCAGCTTGATGTAGGTGACACCACGGTTCTGATTGGTGAAAACAACACTGGAAAGACTGCCGTGTTGGATGCATTTCGTTTTGCGCTACGTGATGTTCGATCACGCCGAGGTTGCTCCTTTGCAGCTTATGACTTTCACTTGCCAAACTCAACAGCAGAGCCTGCCAGCTCAGGTGCGATCAGCATCCGTCTTACCTTTCGCGAAGATGCTCCAGGTGAATGGGAAGAGCGTCAGGTAGCTCGTTTGAATCGGGCAAAAATCGCTCAAATCAACACCGATGGATGTACTACCGTCATTCTGAAAGTTGGAGCCCGATTTGATGCAACAGCTCAAGATTTCATTCAGGACTGGGAGTTTCAGAACCTAGACGGAATCGCACTCACCGGCGTACCCGATACAGCAATTATGACCCTCCAAAATGAAATATCATATTACTACCTTGCCGCATTGCGAGATGCGGCAAAGCATTTCGATGCTAAAGGGGCATTCTGGAGGCCATTCTTAAAGGATTCACAATTACCGAGTGCACAGAGAAAAGAGATCGAAGAAAAGCTAGCGGCTATAAATCAGTTGATTATATCTTCACACGGCAGCTTCACTCAAGTGGTTGATAAACTGAAGGATGTTCGAGATGTGGTTTGTATAAATAACTCAGGTTCTGGTGATCTAGTCTCAGTCGATGCGGTCCCATGTCGCCTTTTTGATATGCTTAACAAAACACAAGTCAACTTGAATACCGAAACCGGAGCCAAAATTCCAATCAGCTATCATGGAGAAGGCATACAAAGCTTATCCGTTTTGATGCTCTTCAATGCATTCCTTGACGCATGGAATGATGGTGCTTCGTTAGTGGCATTGGAGGAACCCGAGGCTCATCTGCATCCTAGTGCTGTTCGATCTCTTTGGCAGCTAATCAATCGAATTCCTGGACAAAAAATCATATCAACACACAGCGGTGATCTGCTATCAGAAGTACCATCAGAAGCGGTGACTCGTCTTTACCGGAAAAACGGTGATATATGTGTCTGTCACCTGAGAGATTCAGGTCTAGGCCCAGATGAACAGCGGAAGTTTAATTTTCATATTCGTCAAGCCAGGGGTGAATTACTTTTTGCAAGATGTTGGATTCTCGGTGAGGGAGAGTCCGAGGCTACGCTGCTACCTTTGGTGGCACGCCATCTTGGAATAAATCTCGAACGCATTGGCATCCGGTGTGTCACATACCAAACTGGAATCAGCATGGAAACTTGTCTTAAAGTTGCCAACTGTATGGGCATTCCATGGGTCGTCTTAGCGGACAACGACTTTCAAGGGGGCAACGATATTAAAAAGGTACGAAATCATCTCAACGGTAAGAGCGAAGCGGATATTTTATTCTTTATGTCGCAAGCTAATATCGAAGAATACCTTTGTGCTTGTGGTTTCGGATCGATATATGAAGCGTGCCTAACTCCGCAGACACGCATGAATGTTAAGGTGCCTCCTGATGACCCTTCGTACTGGCCACAAGTTGTGAAAGCTATTAACAATCGTGAATTTCCTAAGCCCGCTATTATTCAAACTGTTGTTCAAAGCATCAACTCAGGACAACCAGTGCCTCCTCTTCTTTCTCAAGTAATCATGGCTGCGAAAAAACTTGCGGAGGGATCATGAATATCTGCGGATTCAATCTTAATGCAAATCAACACAGCGCTGTCGAATGGAACAATGGCCCGCTGCTGGTTCTTGCCGGACCAGGTTCAGGAAAGACTCTGGTTCTTACTCTCAGAGCATACCGACTGCTGCAGGAAGACGCAGATGCAAGCGTCCTTGCACTTACCTTTACCACAAAAGCAGCCGATGAAATGCGCGAAAGGCTTGACAAGCTAATAGGGGGCAGAGCGGATAGGGCTCATCTTTGCACTTTTCACTCTTTTGCTGGAGATGTTCTACGGCAACACGGGAGTCACGTGGGCATCCAACCTGACTTTTCGCTCCTCACGATTGATGAGGATCGTATCACTTTACTTGAACAGATAATAAGAGAACTCCCATGTGACACTTCTTCCATTCCTGCTGATCGAAAGAATCTTCTAGTTCTACTTGATCGGTTATTCGCAGAATCCTACGATGGTGAGCCGACTGTCGCAGGGCTGGCCCACACTCCGCCGTGGGTGCCTGTACTATTCAAAAGTTATTGTGAAGCGTCGCAAGAGAGCAACCGGTTGGACTATGGGAGCCTTCTTCATTTTGCGAAAACTCTCCTTTCTAAATATCCAGGCGTAGCGCGTTTAACAAGATTGGCCTGGAAATACATTTGCGTCGATGAGTTTCAAGACACCAATCGTGCTCAATATAATCTACTACGTCTGCTCGTTACTGGCGAACGCCCCAACCTCTTCGTAGTTGCCGATGACGATCAGATAATTTACCAATGGAATGGAGCCAGTCCGGAAAGGCTTATGTCTCTCCGTTCTGATTATGGGATGGACTTAATCCAACTCCCAGAAAATTTCAGATGTCCCCCTCTGATTATTCAATTGGCAAATTGTTTGATTCAGCATAATCGCTCCCGATCACCCGAAAAGTGTCCTTTGGTTGCTTGTAAGCCAGCAACCGACTCTGAAGTTCTAAAAACCTGTGTTTTCAGAGATGAAGGGGCCGAGGTAGCATATATCCCGAATTTCATTAATCGATCAGGTTGGGTTCCGGAGGAATGCGCCGTATTGGCCAGGTCAACCAAGATTCTTGAGAAAGCCGCTGATGCCTTGGAAAGAAGCGGATTAGTACCATATCTGGCCCAGCGTAAAAACGAATTTGAAAGTGTCTCTGTCCGTTGGCTGCATGCAGTATTGCGTCTTGCAAATGCACGTCACGATAGAGAGTTTTTGCGCCGGGTATGTGTGGCATGGCAATCTTTTGCCGAAACTGCTATTGAAGTAGAGAATGTCGAAGCGGGAGCTGCGCTAATTGGTGGAGATTTTCTTAGAGCTTGGGTCGATTCTGCCCTGGCTCAAGAAGAGAATGTGTCACGCCACAACTTGCTGGTGCGAGTGAGCAGCGAGTTGGTAGAACGCTTAATGTTCACTGAGTTGCTGGAGTGGTTCTGGAATCTAGAGTGGCAAGATGATCCGCTTGAACGAGAAGAACTAGCCACATGGAAGGAATTGCATGGAGCAATCCTTCGAGAACATTCCTTGGATAATGTAACCCTTCATCTCTACCTACAAGAATTGGATTTAAAGTCTAAGGCAGCGCCCAAATTGCCGGGCTCCATACCCTGTCTCACAGTGCACGGAGCGAAGGGGCTTGAATTTAAGCACGTCTTTCTGATTGGAATGGCCGATGAGGTTTTTCCTTCGTACTATGCTGTCAAGAAGGGCGACAAAAGCCGTGAAATGGAAGAGGAACGGCGAAATTGCTTTGTAGCAATCACACGAGTCCAGGAAACCCTCAACATTAGTTGGTCGCAAACCTATAATGGCTATAGAAAATATCCATCCCGTTTTTTGCGTGAGATGGGATTTTCAAATATTTAGCTGGAATAGGTAAGATCCTCAGCATACAGGACATTGTGATGGGTATCTGTTTCAGCCAAGCCCAGCTCGAGGCTATCGCCGCCGCACTCGGGGATACAACGGAAGGGCTTACCGGTTCGGAAATCGAACATCTGCTTGCCACATGCAGGATTGTAGATTCAGACCCCAATCTTACAAAGCGGGTGCGCCTTTTCAATGCTTTCGTCCACAATCAGAATGAGCGACAGAACCGTACACACATCCTTGCCTTCATCCGCAAAGCGATGAAGCCTGAAAGGTTTTTGCGTTCTCCAGCACGCTTCGAACCAATTCGCACACGTCAGAATTGTGCGCTCGCATTTGCAGGACTTGCCATTGATGAAACTGGAACGCTAAAAGAGATTGAACAAGCACATACTCTTTCCGATGCTCAAAGACGTGCACAGGAGTTGCGAGCTGACCTCGTGGGCCGTGGCGTACATTCTGACGTGCTCAAATTCTGTCGGGAGGAGTTGCTTTCGGATGACTATTTTCATGCGGTCCTTGAGGCTGTGAAAAGTGTCATGGATAAGCTGCGCTGCCGGACCGGCCTCACAGATGACGGCAACACACTCATTGACAGAGCGTTGACCGGCATTCCCCCGTTGTTGGCAATAAATCCCCTAGGAACAGAAAGCGAGCGAAGCGAACAAAAAGGGTTTGGAAACCTTGTGCGTGGCACCTTTGGAATGTTTCGGAACACAACAGCCCACGAAGCTCGCATTCATTGGCCGATGACGAAAGACGATGCTGAAGACCTATTGTCACTGGTATCGCTCATCCACCGCCGATTAGATGCAGCGGTAATGCCTCCTCGCGTCTAGAGGCCGAGTTCATACTCGTCGTTTAGCCGATCAGTCAAAGTTACCTTCTCCGAAGATACTTCTCCGTATGCGCACCTCCATACTTCACGAATTCATAAAGCACCTGATTCCAGGCGTACATGTGTTGTGGGAACTGTTCCCTGACTAGGCTCTTCGCATGTTCGACGGTTATTTTGCCGTGTCCGACCACTCCATAAAACATCCAAGCCGCGCTCTTAGGCGTGGTAATGGGCTGCTCCTCAATAACATCAACCCATATTTTGTAGTGCTCCGTCTCTCTGTCGGGCTCACGGTCTGGGAAATCGGCAGGCCGCGAGAAATTAAATGTGTTGCGCTTAAATCTCAAAAATTGGTCTCGAAAGTAATACGTAATAATAGCCATACTGCAATTGAAGTCATCGAGTGGAGGTCGTTTTGAATATTCCAGTTTGTCATAATCACAACCACAATAATAAAGAAAATACTGCTTAACGAGTTGCTCGTTGTCTCTTATTGATGAAAATGTCACATAGCATGCGTATTTCTTTTTATTGCTATCTCCGAACAAGCCTGGCGTTTCTTCGGTTTCTCCTTCGAGAAGTACATAACTCCACATGATATCTTTCCTTGTCAAGCCAACCAATCATCGATCAGACCGGCAGGTGCATGGATCAATGTGGGCGCGGTCGTTGCCAACTATCGCCGAAGAGCCGTCTCGCCAGTTCGCTCTCGTCGAGGGTGATTTTCAGGCCTTCGTTGGGAATGACTTCCAGTGCACCCAAGCCGATCAAGCGCATTACCGCGTCGTTGACGCCGGCGATCTCCATGCCGGTTTTGAGCGCGAGGCGCTTTAAGCTCACGCGGCAGATACCATTTTCGCCTACCTCGTCTCTTATTAAAAGGAATATGAACATAACGGGGGACCACTTGCCACCGTCAACTCCACCCTCGATACCCGCCCAAGGGCACTCCTCGAAATTTTCTTCCCCATCAAAATTCATCATCTTTTCCTTGCCCCCTCTGTCCTTTGAGTAGGCTGACTTTAGCGCTTTCCTGACGATAGTCGAGATGCCCTTCGAGCAATCAGAGCGTAAAACGCGGTTCCTGGGACGGGCGCGGATAACATCCAAAGTCCCGCCCCCTCAGCCGGGGCATGGATTGAAGTAAACACAACAGAAGACAATGAACCGCTCCACTTGATCGATGAGCGGCTCATTGTCTTTCGGCCTCCCGGTGCTCCTTCAAGACCTCTCGAAGCTCTTCCCCTACGAGGTCTGCAACCTGCTTAGTTGAAAGCCCTCTGTCTATAAGCGATGCGATCCCTGCCCTCTGCTCCTGTATGTACTCGCGGACTATGCGCTTGTGGAAGTCGCGGATCGCCTGGTTTACGACATTAATGCCCCGGCCGACCTCTTTTACGATCTCTTCAACGGGAGTTCTGGATTCGCTAAGCTTCTCGATCTTCGCTCGCTCCTCTCCGGTGAGGAGCCTTGGCGGAACCCCCTTCGGCGTGTTTGCCCGAAACTCCCTCAGGACTGTTCGTATGGTGTAAACGCTTCGGCCGTACTCTCTGGCGAGATCATCGGTTGATTTTCCAGCCCTGCGCTTTGCAACGATCCCTATCTTGTCTTCTTCCGTCAAGGAGGGCTTCATGCCCGTCTTAGTCTTGACCATCGTCTTCTTTCGAAACGTCTTCCCTGTTTCTTCTCTCATGGGCAACCCCTCACTCCTATCGTGTCCATCATCTGTTTTGCCCTCGCTTATATGAAGGAACTTAACAAAATATTGTATAGGGTGGTTCGAGTCCACACAGAAATAGATACACCTCTATAAGATGTTGATTAAATTACAAAAATATCCATTTTCCCCCTTGACAATAAGTAAGTTCTTATCGTATACTTATCTTAAGTATAACTTGATGCAAATGAAACAGAAAGGGAGAAAAAGGTATGGGCGAAACGGTAAGAGAGGTCCTGGAGAGACGGCTTGAGTCCGTGCTCGACGACTTCGAGCCATCGATCATGATCTCAGTGATCGTCATGGGAAGGCTCGTTCGAGAGCTTGCAGACGAGGCGTGCAGCGCCCTCGGGATCTCGGATAAGGAGCAGGGCGAGTGCTGGGACTCAAGCGAGGAATCAGACGAGGAGAAAAACTCATGAGCGACCTCATGGAAAGACTCATTCAGGCGGCCGCAAACCACGGCGGGGAGTCTGGAAACGACTACGAGATAGGCGACCTGCAGGACCTCCTGAGACTTGCCTGGAGCATCATGCCAGATGAGAGCCGGCATGCGTTTGGCGCCAACTTCGAGGTCGAAGACCTTCTGGAGAACTGGGAAGAAGACGATGAGAGCGAAGAAGCAGAGAGTTAAGAACCCCGAGTTCGCGGTCATGTCGGGAAGAGACCCCTTGATCATATTCACGCTTCCGCATGACGCAAGCCTCCTCTGCCTTCTGGCCTACCGGCCGGGAGACAAGGAGGTGGTGAAGGCGAACGAGCGTTTTATCTACAATCAGGTGTTCACGATGAAGGTGGACCAGGTTCGGATCTTTTGGTTGACGCCAGAAGATGTCGAGAGCAAGCTCACGGTGAGGAGAACGGCATGACAGAACCCACGAACGAGGACAGGGCAGAATGGGCGAGGAAAGCCCTCGCCACATTCATGTTTACGACGGGAAGCGAGAGAGAGGACGCCGTGTGTGATCTCCTCGCAGACCTCATGCACTACTGCCGCCTGAACGATATCGACTTCGAGGACGAACTGCGCAGAGGCCGGGTCCACTTCGAAGAAGAGGTCTCGGAAGAAGAGGAAGCGAGCTGATGCGTTTCGACCGTTTTTGCGGCATAGTCGAGCGGCACATCCCGCATCTCAGAAAATACGCTGAGTCGGCAAGGATATTCACCTTCGAGGAGGCCCCGCACAAGTTCCTGCCCGATGACTACCCGGACAGTGACCGGGAGTTCATAAACGAGAACTTCTTTCTGCCCTTTCGCACCATCGCCGTAGAGGACGCGGCGAGCCTCATCATTCTGCACGATCCCGAGCCCGGCCAGCGGGGCATGAATCTCCCCAGGATCTTTATCGAGTTCGCCGAGATAGACGGAACCAACAAGGACGTCTTCGACTCGAAGGTCGATCACAGGCTGGGGATCGACCAGCAGATGATAGAGGAGACGCGATGCGAGATGATGGCGATAGACTCAGAGATGTGCTCCATCCAGTGGGGCTACATCCGCTGTCATCTCGAGCCGGGCGGTATCACGCAAACCGACGGCTGGGTCGAGGAGGCCTCGATGCTCTCCAAATCAAAAGTCTACTCGCGCGACACAAAAGAGAGGGCGGCAGCGAATCCGGGCTGGGAGATGCTAAGGCGCTCAACGCTCTCGAACGCCAAGGTCGCCATGATGGAGATGGCCCTGGCAAATCTTCCCTCAAACTTCATAGTCGAGATCACAAACGCCAAGGCCGAGCTGAAGAAGCGAAAAAGGGACGCGAAGATCCCGAGATCGCAGAATCGTCCGATCTACATCCTCGCGCCCCCAAAAGAGATAAGAAGAGTCATGCGTCTCCCGGAGCCCGGCGCCGAGGGAGGCCCGAGAACGCCACACGAGAGGCGCGCGCACCCCAGGACTTTCAGGAGCGAGAAGTTCACGAAGATGAAAGGAAAGACGATCATCATCCCCGCGACTTGGGTGGGTCCGAGCGCGTCGGTCGTGGGAAACCGCAGCTACAAGGTGCGGATCGATCTTTAAGGAGACGTTAATGCAGGTGTGCTCGATGAAAAGCAACCACTGGATCAAGATGGAAGCGGAGGTCAAACGCACTCTTACCGAAGCTTACGAGGACATCGAGGAATTCATAGAGAACGAAAGCAATATACTCACCGAGATCGCAAAGCAGCCCCTCCAGTGCAACGGCTATGGCACCGGCGATCCCTGCGACCCGGCGGACGAGACGTACAAGGAAGAGATAATGCAGAGCAGGAAAGAGAAAGACTAAGTGCAGCAGCTCAGCATTCGTAGCATAGCCCAGGAAATAGATGCCAGGATCGCTCTCCTCGAGAGCGATGGACTAAAGCCCCTCTTTATTGTCATCGGCAAGACTTCTTACGGATATCTCACGGCCGAACTTCGCAACAGAACAAAAGTGAAAGAGCCGCCAAGAGAGTACCAAGGCTGTAAAATCGTCCTGGACCCCTGGCGGCACTTCTACCTTGAGGTCGTGGGCGATATCGTTGCCCACATCGAATGGATGGAAAAGAGAAAGAAGTGACGGCCAAACCCCTGGGCATTAAAAAGACTGGCCTAAGGCGCCTGTAGCCCGAGGATGTCGTTTCTTACCTCATAGAGCCCCGGGAGTCCGCGAATAGGGACAGGCTGGACTGGCATCGCGTCCTCAAGTTCCCAGACCCACAGCTTCGGATCGAAGGAGACTTTGGCCTTCATCTCGTCCGCCGGTGTCATTGGGCGGCAGCCTGTCACAACAACCATGCAGATGGATACGCCAGCGGGGCCAAGATCCCTGGGCGATAAGGTCGATACGATGAGAAGAGGCCCCCGGTGGCCGGTCTTCCAAGTGCGCGTCTCAAGCGTCTTTTCACCCGTAGCAATCCAGCCGGCGTAGGGCTGTCTTATGGATATAGCCTTCATGTTCACCTCTCTTTTTAAACTATAATAATACACACTAAGAGCTAACTTAGCAAGCTATAAATCTATGGCATTATGCCATACTACATGTAGTATTTATGGAACAAGGACCAAGATCTCTCTTCAGATAGACGCCCTCAATGCAGCGGGGGTGACCTACATCTTCAAGGAAAAGATGAGCTCTGCTTTGAAGACGACGAAGGCGCTGGCGGTACAATAGACCAGCAGGCCTGGCTCCTTTTCATACGACACCCTTTAACCGATCCTCTCCTCCTTTACGATTTCAACTTAAGGAAATTCGGAGACGGAAGCCATTCATTGGCTTCTCCTGGACCGTGAGACGGACGAGCCTTGGGTAGGAAAAAAGGCCGCGGTCTTAGTCGCTCTCCACGCTCACAGGCCACAAGTAGAAGATTCTCTTCCTCCTGATTTTGAGACGTGGGAAAGGCTTTCCGGGCCATCCTGGACGCCATGGAGAACATGCAAAGCCCTCCACCGAAGAGATCATGGCTGCCGTTCAGGAAGAATATCTCCTTTCCCAGATGTTCGCCTCCTGGCTCGACTCCGAACACATGAAGGTGATTGAGGAGATCGGGAAAGGAGAGGGCCACACCGAAGGAGTACTCAACTGGCTTTAATTTGCCAGGAGCTATGCAGAAAGCTCTTCAAAGAGTAAGAGACAACATTAAAGAGAGATGGGAGGGGGCATGGTATCACCGGAACCGCCTTCAAGCATGAATGAGATCTACAAACTGGTCGAGAAAGCGAGAGAACACGAAGAAGTACATTGAAGAACGAAGTCGATGATCTCAGGTTCCAAGACGGGTCACAGACATGAGAGCAGGAGCTTGGCCGGGAGGACTCCCGCTGTCCATGTTTCCTTTAGGGCATAGTTCGGTTATGGTGTAAGCTAAAATTTATTATTCAGTTTCGATTTTTTTGCCGACCTATGCCTTGTATGGCTTTGCGAAGTGGCGGTAATTTGCCAGTCCTCTCTGAAAACCATGGTACATGTAGCTTTTTCGATTTTCGATTCGAAAAACTGGAACAGCAGATACTGCAGAGTGGCTGGGGCGCCAGGCCTACTCGACGGTAAGATGAGGAGTACATCTCAGCGAATTTTTTCCACTGTCTTGTCTGGCCATGCCCGGTTTGGTAGTATGGCATCCAAGCATACGTATGCCCAAAGAATGGGGAAAGAAGCTAAACTAGGGCTTTGTATGTCAGCGATTTAACGGCAAGCAAGCCCCGTAAAATTCACTATTGCACAAGAGACATTTTTGAGATAAAGGATCGATATTAACAATTATAACCCGACGATCATTGCTAAATTCCAGGCTTCTTCTGTGCCACAGGACAGCTAATTGCCCCTTTGTGGCGAGCACTTCTCTAGCTTGAAGTTTTCCTATAAAGGTCCGTGATGATCGTTGAAGGAGCAATAGCAGGCATGGGAATGACCCCCCAACCCTTACCTGGTGATCTTTCGTCTTGGATCGCTGAGGTATTTTTCGCACGCCATGAGACCTTTTGCCCCCGCTATGGCTGGCTCAAAAAGGGCTTCGACGGTGTCAAAGCCGACCCTCGGATCTTCGACTCTGACGAGGCAATCGTCAGTCTAGGTGTAGGTAAGAACATGGTAAAGTCCATCCGCTTCTGGTGCACCGCTTTCCACCTGATCGGACCCAAACTGCCTGAATCTGGGCAGGACACTATCAATAAGGATGTTCCGGTTTCCATCGCTCCGTTGCGGATGTCTGGACAGATGGCTCCAACGGAATTCGGCCGGGCGCTCCTTTCCAATGAAGGATGGGATCCTTACCTGGAAGATCCAGCGAGTCTTTGGCTCCTCCATTGGAAGTTGTTCTCTGTCCCCATTGCGGCGACAGCCTGGTCACTTGCAATCAATTTTGGCCATCTCGGGTCCTTCACCCTTCGTGACTTCGGCCAGTCGCTACTCGACCAACGCGAGCCATTTTCAATCCTCAAGCGCTACTCGGATTCATCCATCCTCAAGGACGCTTCCTGTTTCATTCGCATGTATGCACCTGTAGGAAGGCAGGTATCCGAGGAGATTGAGTGTCCCTTTACGAGCCTAGGCCTCTTGCTTCCCGGGGATGAACCACAATCCTACCGGTTCAATTTGGCAGACAAGAGTACACTTCCCTGTGAGATATTTCTCGCTGCCTGCTTTGATTACGCCTCCCAAATTCGTCCGGGCGCGAGAACACTCCCTTTGAATGATATTGCCTACGGGGTTAACTCCCCCGGAGCCGTCTTCAAGATATCTGAGACTGATATCGGCTACCGGCTTGAGAAGGCCGTGGAGGAGTGGGACGAGAAGGTCCACTTTATCGAACTCTACGGTAGCCGCCAATTGCAGTTTGATACAAGCCCCGCAGAGCTTTTCAGAGAAGCACTCGAGAGATACTATGGCCAACGAGTAGAAATGGAGCAGAACGCATGAACCTTTCTGACTTCATTTCACCTGACACTATGGTCGCACGTTCGATCAATCTTGAGCGAGACATGGGAAATCGCTCGATCCTGCACCAATATCATCTTACCGGCAAAGGGTTGGAGATTATTAGCCGCTTTGACGCAAAACTGCATGACGGCGGCAAAGCAGCTTGGTCTCTTATCGGCCCTTACGGTATGGGAAAGTCGTCTTTCTCAAACTTCCTCCTGGCCCTTTGTGGACCTGAGTCGGAAACAGATACTCAGACTGCTAGGCGAATGCTGGCGGAAAAGAACCCTGAACTCTACCGCCGATTTTCCTCCGGTATCTCAAAACACTCTACCGCAACCGGTGGGCTTCTGCGCGTCCCTGCAACGGCTTCCTTCGAGCCACTTAACAGAACCTTAGCCAAAGGACTTCATCGGGCTGTTCAGAAGTCCGAATGCTGGCCTGAGGGATGTGGAAATGGAGCACGGTTGCTCGTCGAACGAACTGCTCAGCTCTCAAACGCCGATGTACCCGAGAGCAGTCAGCTCGTGGAACTCTTTAAAGAGGCAAGCCAGCTCTACGGTGCTCCTGTCGCCCTTGTGATTGACGAGTTCGGTAAGAATCTGGAGTTCCTAGCTCGTCATCCCGCCCGTGGGGATCTCTACGTTCTTCAGCAGCTCGCTGAATCGGAGGAAGGGCTCTACCTGTGGGTTTGCCTGCATCAGGCGTTCGACCAGTATGCTTCCCGGATGACCAGCAGTCAGATCCAGGAATGGGGAAAGATCCATGGGCGATTTGAAGACATCTCTTTTGTAGAGCCCAGATATCAGATGATTCGCTTCATCGGCGAAACGCTCAAACGTAAGGATCACCCTCAGCTCAATAAGGCGGTCCGCAGATGGGCGGAGGAGTTCAGCGCAGCCATGGAGCAGCATGGGCTTCTCGAGTTCGGAAAACTCAATGTAGAGGAACTCGATGGGCTCTATCCGCTTCACCCATTGACTGCTCTCATCCTTCCTGAGCTGTGCGTCCGTTTTGCACAGAACGACCGGACCTTGTTTGCATTTCTCTGCGGCGGAGAGCCGAACGCGATTCCAGCTTTCCTCGCTGCTCAGTCTGCTGATCTCGATTCAGGTGTGCTGCCGACTTTTGGGCCTGAACTCCTTTACGACTACTTCTTAGCCTCGAGCGCAAGCGCTCTCATGAACAGACCTGAGTCCCACAGGTGGATCGAGATCCATGACATTATCGAGCGTTCAAGGAATCTCGATCCTTTTGTTCTAAAAGTCTTGAAGACGATTGGACTCCTCAACCTGATCTCTGGTCCATCGCGCTTCCGAGCCTCCAAGGCCCTCCTCTCTCTTGCTTTCCTGCGGCCAAAATCAGGTGAGCATGGTCTCTCAGACGAGTTACGACGGATTCTTGATGAAAACATCTCCAGTGGCGTGCTTATTTATCGGGACTATGCTGACGAGTACCGTCTCTGGGAGGGCTCTGATTTCGATATCCCTGCCGCCATTCTGGAGAAGAAGGGGTTATTTGCCAAAGACCCCCTCGGTCCACACCTCAAGGATAGTCTTCCCCTCATGCCTCTCACCGCCTCTCGGCATTCCTATCGGACGGGGACCCTCAGACATTTCGAGCGTCGTTGGTGCGCTGTTAGCGATCTTGAGGGTAAGCTACCAACAGTGCCTTCCCCCGAATTCGATGGACTGCTCCTATATTGCTTTGGCAAGGGGCCGTTGCCCGAGAGCTTCTTCAATGCGATGGCCAATGGGCTTGAGGATGGGCGTCCGCTCGTCATCGCCTATAATCCTTGCGAGGAGGAAATCCGGGAGATGGTACTTGATGCTGCAGCGGCTCGAGAGGTTTTGACGAAATCCCGGGAGTTGGACCGTGATGGCGTAGCACGAAAGGAGGCAAGGTTCCGTGCTTCAGCGGCGGAGGAATGCCTTCGCTCCACGCTGGCTGAGCTTTTCTCTCCCGGAAATGACGATGTGAATTGGCACGCAATGGGTAGCATTCGCACTTTGAGGTCCCATCGCGATCTCTCACAACTCCTCTCCGAGTGCTGCGACAAGACTTATGAGGCCTGCCCCATCCTACGTAACGAGCTGATTAACCGCAACCGCCTCTCTTCGGCAGCTGCCCGTGCCCGAAGGGAGCTCATGGAGGCAATGGTTAGCCGTGAATCGGAAGTGAATCTTGGGTTGCAAGGCAGCGGTCCTGAAGTAGCCGTCTACCTAACCATGCTCAAAGAAGAGGGAATGCATCGCGAACTCAAAGATGCAACCGAGGATGCCGGCACTTGGAATTTCCTGCCCCCTGGCAACGGAAGCAGCTATCACCGCGTTTGGAAGGATCTCTCCGAGGCCATAGAACAGGCAGGTGATGAGAACGTACCGGTCTCCTTCCTCATTGATAAACTTCGCCGCCCTCCTTACGGACTGAAGGAGGGGCCTATACCCGTTCTTCTTTGCCTTTTCCTCATCATCAACTCCGATGAGGTTGCTCTTTATCAGGAGGGAGCATTTATCCCCAACCTTGGCGCCGAGGAGATGGAACTCATGACCAAACGGCCGGAGTATTTCTCCATTAGGCGCTTTGCTCCCGGACGGGTGCGTGAGAAACTCCTAAACACCTACATCAGCTTACTTGACGCTCAGTCAGTTGCCTCGGTCCGTCGGTTGCGTAATGCGACGCTCGTGAGCGTCGTAGCACCGCTCGTGCGGTTCGTGAAGGGCCTCCCGGCATACACGCTCCAGACGAGATCCTTGAGCCAAGCTGCCCAGTCCGTGCGGCATGCGTTACTGCAGGCTCGTGATCCTGTCGATCTCATTTTTACCGACATCCCGAGAGCGCTCGACCTCGACTCTTTTGAAGATAGTCGTCCCGTTTCTGAGGAGACCATAGAGCAGTTCCGCAGTCGCTTCAGTCAGGCTATTCTCGAACTCAAGCAGGCCTACTCCCAACTTCTGAGCGGGATAGAGGAGACGGTCTCCAAAGCCTTTGGGATCCGAGCGGCCGACCCAGCCGCGCTTCGGGCTCAACTCCAGGATAGGGCACAGCCACTTGTTGAACGCTGTACGGACCGGGGACTCCGCCCGCTCTTAGGGATCCTCGCCAGCCATCCAGGGACTTTCCAGGAATGGCTTGTATCCATCGCTACGGTTGCTATCCAGCGACCTGTAGACTCCTGGCGCGACACCGACCGAGAAAATTTCTTTGGCTGTATGCGAGATCTTGCCCTGCAGCTTGGTGCCTTTGAAACCCTGATCGCTCGGGCGTTGAACGATCTCCCTGCCGCAGGCGGTGGTCAGGAGCCCCGAATGGTCTCACTCTCACGCCCTGACGGTCGAACCGCTACCAGCCTCCTGTGGATGGATGAGGTTAATATCGAGAGAGCACGCTCGACCCTCAATACTATTCTTGATGGGGTAGACAACCGCTCAGAGCTGGAAGCTCTCTTTCTCCTTCTTGGAGATCACCTCCTTTCCCCGCCCTCAGACAAGGAGCCTGAACATGACTAAGAAGAGCGAGACGGTCCGGCATATTTTGGCCCTCTCCGGCGGAAAGGACAGTGCTGCCCTCGCCGTATATCTCAAGGATAAGATTCCTGATCTGGAGTATGTATTCTTGGATACGGGATGCGAACTGCTCGAAACATATGAGTTTCTGGAACGAATGAGAGCTGTATTGGGTATCAAGATTACAGTCATTCGAGCCAGAAGATCGTTCGATAACTGGCTCAAGCTAAAGAACTATTATCTTCCATCTCCGCAGAAAAGGTGGTGTACAGAAACTCTCAAGTTAAAGCCGTACGAGGAATATATACGTGATGATCATGTTTATAGCTACATCGGCATTAGAGCTGATGAAGATCGAGACGGCTACATATCAAGTAAGCCCAATATTATTCCTCGTTATCCATTTGTGGAAGATGAGATGATCTATAAAGATATCGAATATCTTTTGGAATCTAGCGGCCTAGGCTTCCCTGGATATTATAGATGGAGAAGCCGATCCGGATGCTATTTCTGCTTCTTTCAGCAAAAGATTGAATGGGTTAATTTACATAGGTACCATCCTGATCTCTTCCTTAAAGCTATGTCATATGAAAAGGTAGATCCAAAGACAAGTAAGCGATTCACTTGGTGCCAGGATGAGAGCCTACAAGATCTACTAAACAGAGCTGATGATATAAAAGCCGGGCACGAAAAGCTGATGAAGCTTTCTGTAGCTTCAAGAGGGAAAGGTAAGTTAATAGACCTCTTTGACGATCAATCTCCTGAACCATGCATCATTTGTAGCATCTAAAAGAATGAAGGGGAGATCCCAATGAAGGACTTGGATTATTATTATAAATTAATCATGCCAGTGCTTCCGAGTGCCGATAAAGACAGAAAACCTCATAAGGCTCTAATTTTACTTTCTGTTTTGTTTGGAATTGCAGATGGAAAAATCAGAGAGAACAAGATCTATTTTGATGAATGCCTCAAGGAATTGTTTAGCTCTTTCTTTCGGAACTATGGAAGACCTCAAGACAGCAATAGACCGCACACTCCTTTTTTCCACCTGCGAAGTAGTGGTTTCTGGCACCTAGTTGCCAAAGAAGGTCGAGACGAGGAATTGAATGCAGCTAGCACAATTGGTAGTGAGAAAGATCTCAACTATCTAGTCGAATATGCTTATCTCGATGATGACTTATACAGGATTGTTCTTAATGAGCAGAGTGGAAAAAAGCTCATCAAAGCCATTATGGATTCCTTGATCCTTCGCGGCAGTAACAGTGATCACCCCCCCAAAGAGCTAACAGGAAGTGAAGCCGATGTAGCTGGAATACATGATGTCCCAAGCATCTTCGATCATGAGCAGCAAGCCATCCGGGAGATTATGGCTGCCCTTGGAAATCATATTCAATTCATCCCGAACTACCATCTACACGACCCGGCCACAAACCGTTACCATGAGTGCGATCTTATCGCCATATGTCAGGACAGACTGGCAGTGATCGAACTCAAACACTGGACGGGGATGATCGAGGTCTTTCCGCAGTCGTGGGTTATCAACCGGCAATCCCATCGGCCAGACCCGCATATCGTCAACAACTACAGATGCAAGCTCCTGAAATCATTCTATCAGAGGTCTTTTCCGACCCTGCCGGGACTGTATGTTGAGTCTATGGTCGTACTGACAAACACAGACGCAAAAGTCCATAATGCAGACACCTACAAAACCGACCAGCACAATCCAACCTTTGCGGGACTCGAAGAGGTCATTCGTCATTTCACTTATCGATTTGGCGCGATCCCTCAGATTCCTGGTGCCCGGAAACTCACGCCTGCCCAGGTAAAGATGGTAGCGGACAAGCTCAGGAGCCAGGCAGCACTTCATCCACAGCAGCGGTTGAACCTTCCTGGCTACGAGATCGTCGAGAATCTCACCCGGACGAAGAAGAAACTGGAATTCCTCATCCGTCCGACAGAGAAGAGGTTCCAGACCATCAAGCGGGCGCGAATTTTCTGCGTCGACCTCACCGTCCCACCGGATGCCCGACGTATCGAACGGGAGAGGGCACTCAACGGGCTTGGGGCTTTGGAAAAAGTGGGAGACCACCCGAATATACTCCGAGTTTGGAGAATAACTAATGACGATGGGCTCATTATCGAGGGATCCGACTGGTCACAAGAAGGTACTTTGGCCGACGCTATTCGGCGGAAGGGTGTGTTTTCTCTCGAAGAAACTCTGCCAATTCTACAGGGGATTCTTGAGGGGCTGAGTGCGATCCACAATGAGTGTGTCATCCATCGGGACCTGCGACCGCAGAACGTCCTCCTCTCACGAGGCATCCCTAAGCTCATGAACTTCGACCTCTCCTATTACCCTGAAGAGGAGCGAGTGACAGTCATTCCGGACACTGCAGCCCTTGAATGGAGCGCATACATGGCTCCAGAGATTTTCCGAGGCGGGAGTCTGACCGAGGGGGCGGACCTCTTCAGCCTGGGCGTCATCCTCTTTGAAATGCTATGTGGCGAAAAACCCTTCAAGTATTCCGTTGACCTCGATGGGAGCGGTGGAAAACTTGCCGAGGGCGCGGTGGATAAACTCCGCGCCCGGGAAGTCCCCCGAGAGATCGAAGCCATTCTCGTCGAGTTGTTGCAGAGTGATCCTGCCGAGAGACCCAAGAATGCACGGGCGGTTCTCAACGCCATCGAGGGCTTCAGTTCAACAGCAGTGGAAGTGAACGAAGGAGTTCCTGCTGAAGCAAATCGCAAGCTCGAACCGGGAGAACGCTACGACGTTTACGAGATTGAAAGTTTCATCGCAGAGGGACGGGAAGCCCAAGTCTATCGCGCCAAACAAACCTCAGAGCGTCGGGTTGCCCTGAAGCTCTTTAACAAGGAAGTTGAGCGGGAAAGGATCTATGCGGAGCAGTGGGCAATGGAGCGGGTGAAGAGCCCATACGTTGTGCGCTGCAAGACCCCTGGTTGTTGGGAAAAGGATCGGTTCTTCCTTGCCCTCGATCTTATCGAAGGAGTCCCCTTCAGAAAGATTATAGAGGAAGGTGCTCGGCCCGATGTCACTACATTCCGGCATGTCGCCGCTTGCCTTCTTGATGCCCTCGATCGAATGCACAACGACCCCGGCTTTGAGGAACCACTCTTGCACAACGACATCAAGCCGGAAAACATCCTGTTGAACAAAAATGGCGATCCGGTTTTCATCGATTTCGGCACAGCCTGCAGGCCGCAGGTGGCGGCCTTCATGGGAACACCCGGTTATGTGGCTCCAGACCTCGTTCAAGGTGCTGATCTTGACTACCGGCCAAGCGGAGACCTTTTTGCACTTGGAGTTACACTGTTCGAGTGGCTATGTGGTGTGTCTCCTTATGAAGAAATTCCAGGTCGGAACTCCATTCCCAAGCTCGCAATACAGCTCAGACCAGAATTGCCAGTAGAACTGGATCACTGGCTGAATCAGTCCATTCAGCCTCTTGAGGCAAACCGCTTTGCCGATATCCAAACAATGCGCGCAGCATTTGAGCAAATTTTTGCAGTTCCAGAGCCACAAGAGAGTTTGGCGCAGACGCTGCGCCTGATCCCTTCCATATCTACCACTGGTGACAGTCTTGGCAACGCGTTTGTGGAATACCTCAACACGCTTCACAACGTAACAGCAGAAAATGAGAATGCTCTAGCCGAGGCGCAAGCTCTCAGCCGCTTCTTCGGCTCTATTCATGTGCCATTGGAGGTTACGCGCCTGATCGCAGAGCATCTCAAGAATCCCAGCGGCCGGGTTGTATTGACCGGCCACGCGGGAGACGGGAAGTCGACCATCGGACTTGAGATCTATAAGCAGTTTAAGGGGCTGCCGATGGACGAGCCTCTTAGCAAGCCGTTGAAATCCTGGGAGCAGATCCCCTTGAAGGATGGTGGGCAGGTGCACATGCTAAAGGACATGAGCGAACTCTCCGAGGCGGAACGTGTCGAGCGTTTGCAGCAGATCTGCCGGAACGATACCCCAGGAGATCGGTGGCTGATCATCTCCAATACAGGCACCTTCCTGGCGACACTCAAGGCCTATGCAGAGGTAAAGGGGCTGAATCCCAGCGACCTAGAAGACGAGGTTCTTGGACTGCTTGAGGTCAGTGACCCAGGTTTTCTCCATGGCGCCGGACTGCCGATCCTTGTCGTCAATCTCGCACGGATAGACAACCTGGGCACAGCTCGTCAGTTATTAGCGAAAATGCTCGCCGGAGAAAATTGGAACCCATGTCTGGCGTGCAACATCAAGGAAATGTGTCCGGTCCTCACTAACATCTCAGCGCTGCGGGAGCGGGAAACTTCTACAGCAGAGAGGGTTGGATGGATCTACCGGAGGCTCTATGAGTACGGCAGCCGGTTGACTATGCGCCAAATCGCGGGGCACCTCGCTTACTCTATTACGTCCGGGCTTGACTGCCGGACGATCCGCAACTATGCGGCCAAACCTATTCCGCCTGATATGACTGACTTCCTCTTCTTTAACCGCTTTTTCGGATTTGCGGGAACCCATCCTGACCCAGGAGCCCAGCGGCTTGCGGCCGTCCGATTCCTGTTTCCACTCGAGTTTGGCACGAAACCCTATCCCTCATTGGACAGACGGCTGTGGACCCATGAAGAAGACGCAAAGCCAGCAGTTGCTCCCTCCTTCGAATTTGTTTTCGGGCAATTAGGGAAGATGATCCATGCAGGAACTGCTGAAGCCGATCCCCCTCTCGGCCGCCTACGGCAGGAAATGCGGAGATTCCTCTTCCTCTTTTCAGAGATGCCTAAGGGGCTGGGTGGGTTCTACGCTAATTTCCTCGAATCCCAGATGTTGATCAAATTGGAGTCTTGGAAGAAAGAAGGAAAGATCCCCAATGCTCTCGAGAAGGACCGCCTCCTGAAGAGAGTGCTTCATGTTTTGCAGGAACAGTTCACCGGAATGCCAATCTCTGAACAGGATAACCAAAAGGATCTTTATGTCACCCTAAAACGCAGTGACGAGGAACTTCGCCAGACCGTTCAGATCCTGCTCGCCAAGATCCCCCTGACATGTTTCGCTCTTTCCATGGAGAAAGTTAGCAGTTCTTTCAATTCCGGACGCTGTGTGCTCACCCTCGTCGATAAAATCTCAAATGAGTGCCTCCCCCTAGACTTACCCTTTCTCGACTTCGTTCTCATGCGGGGAATGGGAGAGGTAGGGCATAGCCTCGACCCAGGCTATGCAGACCGCTTGGAACGGTTCAAAGCAGGACTGCTTAGGTTCAAAAACTACTGCGTGTCGGATGGGCTTGAACTACTTGAGTTCACGAGCAAGGGGGCCTTCAAGGTCCATAAACTGATAATTGGTGAAAAACTGCAGGTGATATCATGCCAATAGAACGTTTTCCAAGACTGGCTCACCAGCCTCAAGAGGACGATAACCCGGCTATTCAGATGTTCGGGCGGAGGTTTTATAAGGACCAGACCATTATCGAATATCTGGCGGAGTTTCTGCTGGTCTTCCATTCTCGCAAACAGGTTATGGGGAACGATACCTCCTGGGATTGGGAGAATGGTTTTCCCGAGAGGAAAGTTTTGAAGGGATGGCCAGATAACACACCATTGCGCTATGCCCCACCAGCGCGGCTCATCTTGAAGCTGTTCGCCTTTCTCGGTTCTTCTACCCTTGAAACACGCCATGAGTGCCACAAGGAACACTTCAAATGGCTTATAGAGCAACTTCAGGGACGGATCGAGACTTCGCATGGGCTCACGAGGAATCAGGTATTGGAGCTTTTGGAGCAGGTTCTTGTCGGTTTCACCGGAGTAGCCAAGAGTCGCACTTGGTGTACCCATGCGTTTCTTCCCCTGGCTCCTGGATTCATAGCTAGGGAGGCTATTTGGCGCAACAGTGCGGCTGCGGGAAGTCCGGAGATCAACTGGAAGGAGGCTTTGGATAGAAGCCTATTTATCTTTTCCAACCATGACTTCATGGCCCGCGGAGGGGAGATTCTTTATTTGCAGCTGTGCAACCTGTTCTCCATGCTGGAGAACGAAGAACTTGATGTTTTCGATCGAGAAATGAAATACCTGGCGGCGAGCCGCTTCGGACTGAAGGAGCGGATTGTTTCGGGGATCAACGGACTATTTGAGAGTACTGCAGGCCTCGACCGGCTGGCCGATTGGATCAGCCGTGCGGACCCGCAGACCTGGAAGACACTAGACGTGGAGCCTTTTAGACCGGCAACATGCGGATGGTGCCCGACGGAGAGCTGGAGTGAGGCATACCTGTTCGCTTACGAACTGGCTAACATCTGCGATGCACTCATCGATCCCCTTGAGAAACTGGAGCTTCTGAAGCTCTGCTGTGTGCTACAAGTGCTCCGCAGCTTGTGCGCCCAGTCGGCGAGACACTGGGAGGGACTTGGCGAGGAAAGCCGCGCGCTTGGAGGAAAGTGCGGATACGCATGGATTGTTACAAACCCTCAAAGTCGGGACCAGGTGCTTAAGGATGCAGCCAGCCGTAACCTCGTGCGGGTGCAAGAGATGATGCACGGTGCGATCCGCTGCCAGGATATCCAGCTTTCTGCTGCCTACCAGGCTCCTGGAGGCTATAAGAATGCCGATGAGCAGGCACAAGAGCTCTTCGTGAAGCTCGCAAAAGCCTTGGAACTTATCGTACCGTTCAAGGGGCCAAACGCTCGCTTTGTCTTGCCGGAGCCGTTGCTGCGCGCATTAGTCCTCATGCTGATCCCCCCAGGGGAGCGTGCAACGCTTGATTCCTTTAACGAGCGGCTTTACCGACACTTCGGCATCGCCGTGAGCGGATCGCATCTGAGCCGAGCCGTACGGTGGACCTTTCCAGGGCAAAAATTCAACCTAAGTTCAACCGAGCAAGGCTGGTTCGAGGAAAGACTGCGAGCAACGGGGTTCCTGATCCCTCTTTCAGATGCGGTCTCGATGGTTCAGAACCCCTTCGGCGAAGGCAATAAAAGTCGCGAGGTGATATGATGAATCTTTTTGCTCAAACACTGGCCGATCACCTGAAGGGAGTCTGTCGTAAAACACTGGCGGCTGGCCTTGGAGAGGCCCGTGAGTTGCGGATCTTTCTCTCATCCTTTCCTCCTGTAGAGATCTGGGAAGCACTCAGGGCGCTTGAAGAGTTTATCCTGTCGAGCAAGAAGCAAGCGCAGGTGGTGTTCAAGGTTGGTGCTGCGCTGTGGCTGGAATGGGGAGCCGGAGAAAATGGGGCGGAGAAGCCTGTGCGGGATCAGATTGAAGCAAAGGGGTGGGTAGACCACGAGGACCATCTGACCTATTATCGAAACTTAAAACGCAGCGAGGGCTATGACGCCTTGATCGTCGTGCTCGTTGGCGTCGAAAAAGCGACCGACCAAGCAAGCCTCCAGGACTTCTACGTAGTAGACTCGGCGACATTGTGGAGAAGCGAACTCGCGCAATCTTTCATACCGTGGCTCGAAATACTTGTCAAAACACGCCATATTGATGCCGGGAAAGAGCACATACAGGCAATGGACGAGATGGTTCGCGCCCTTCACAAGTACGCAACCGGGGATCTGGTACAGGTTGGACGATTTCTGGAAGGGCTTGATTTGACAGAAGCGGTGACCGGCCTCGACGCCCAACGAATCCTCTATGGGTCACTCGATTTCTGGGGTTTGCCTCCCTTTAGAGATTTGCCACCCAGGCGCAAAGGTGCAAAGCTACTCAAGGAGGCCATTTCCTTCTTCAGCTACCAGAAATATCTAAAGGAGTCGGATCGCAAGAAAGCTCTACGGAAGATTGATCGTTATCATGAGGAGAATGGAGGGGACGCGGAACCTCCGGCGGGCTTCGAGGATATGGAGGACTTTCTATCCTGCCTCCGTAGTTACATCAGCAAAAACGATCTGAAGGCACGCGAAAAGCTGCTCTGCGTTAACTTCATATTTATACTTGAGATACTCGGTATCAAAGAACCCAAGCCACCTGTTCCACCCAAAATGCGCAACCTGGAGGGTCCACCGCTCGAGGTCTTCCTGACGGCACTTTGGGAAACACTTATCGAGTATAAGCGTGGCTGCGATTCAAAGCATGTACAACCCGGGAAGGCACTCGAAGAGATCAGATTGCGGCCGCTTAGATTTCGTCACAACTTGCAGGACCCTAAGGATGCGCGCTGCCTGATTAGGGGTTGTCTCGGAGGGATTGATGCTTTTCTGGAAGAACATCTGCAGATTGTGTGCAACGTGGACAACGAAGAAAAGCCAATTATCCTCTCTAGCCACCTCTGCCCTATCGATCAGATCGAAGAACTTATCTTGCAGCCATCAAAGACTGCCATGCCGGGGTTTCAGTTCTCCATATCCTTCAAGGCCGAGGACGGGCTTAGCGTTGCGCGGCACTTCCAATGGAACCTGCCGGAAGCCCAGCCGTACAGAAATCTGTGGAACCTCTACCGCACAGTGCGGGATGCGATAAAAACCTACCCCGGCGAGTTCCTACCCGTCTTTACGATCCCCTACTATGACGAACTCTTCCTCGCCCCCGACGAGGAGGAGGTGAACCGGGTGATGCGACTCGGAATGAAGGGATTGCGCGTAGAGAACCTCCTTCTGGCACCCAACTTAAACACCAGCGACCCAGCTCTCGGAGAAATGCGCGACTTGGCGAAGGCATTCGGAGAGTACCTGCAGATAGCTGTCGAGCGTGGGCTTTTCACCGCGTTGGAAACAAGTTGGGGCGATCTTTTCCATAAGGCTAAGGCGGCGTTCAGACGGCTGCTGGCGCTCGAGGGACAAGGGCTGTCAAGTGAGCTCGCCCCAATCCTCTACAAGGCGTTTATGATCCTGAGGGAGCCTGAGAGTGGGGGCCTCGGTCACGCGATGTGGACTCCTCATGTGGATTCGGCGCTTATTACCAGCCTTCACCCCTGCCTTTTAGAGATGCTCCGACACCGGAAGACATTTCTCATCCATGGCTTCACAGCTCGTGCTGTGGAGGCGCTTGATGATGCAACAGGGATGCGGCTGCGAGCTTATCTTTGGCAAGACGTCTGTGACGTGGCGACGATTCACTACCCCCTCTTCGGGGTCATCTGCAACGCGAACAGGGATATGAACACAGATGTCACTTCTTTCGGGCTCGTGCATCGGGTTGGGAAGGCCCAACTTCAGGGGTCCACGCTGGCAGCCAAGATGGTTCTGCGGCACAACACGCCGGACGACGAGCGAATGGCCGACGCTGACCTGTTCCGCCAGACACGAGAGTCAAGGGTGATCACAAGGGCGCTCAGAGAATATACGGAACTGTACCCTCACGTCGAGGACGGGCTCTCACTCGCGGTGCTGAACGTACGCAACCTCCAGACGGTAATTGCCGGAATCGACGAGTTCCTACGGGAGCGCAGGGAGAAGGTGGAGGCTGGCACAGACGACCCGCATTTCCCTTATCACTTCTCGCTCACTATCTTCCTTGACGTCGGTGATAGCCAGCCGGTTGGCCGTTGGCTCCAGGAGTGGCGTAAGCGGTGGAGCGCAGCGGGAAACGATGGATCTTATGAGGCTTACGAGGGCTGTCGCCTCTCGGTCGCTCAGCGGATCGTACGAAGCCCACAGGAATGCCTCAGCCTACTCGAAAGGGAGGGTTTCGAAGCCGATATTTCCCTGCTACCGCATTTCATCGATGCCGGGGCTGTGGGCAACGATATCATTGCGGCATTACCATACCAGGACCATTGTTCATGTCACATCAAATTTCCTATTGTTGAGGTGCCCCACTGCGCCGACACCAATCCAGCCCTCGCCTGTGAGCGCAAGCGGATCATCAGCAATCGTCAGTTTGACCTACCCGGCTTGCACGCGGAATTGAGCGCCAGATTCAGGCACCCCGGCAACCCTCCGGAGCAGAAGCACCTAGTAATCAGCCGAGGAGACTTTACTCCCTGGATTGATCTCGTAGACCAGTTACACCGCAGGTCCACATGGGTTGTCTGCCTCGACCCGAGCATCGATGAGCGGTTGATCGCCCGCACGAACGTCGGAGGGGCGAGTAAACGGCAGATCATCGGCTTCTCCTCGGGCCTCGGGGCTCACGGCGAGCTCAACACAACCGTGTCGACAGAGCGTGCTTCATTGGCCGATGTCGAGAAGGGAATTCGGCAGCAGGTAAACCTGCTTTTCGGTCCGTGGCGGGAAGATGAGGGTGGAAAGGTGGCCCACCGGCTCGTCCAAGAGTCTTGTAAATTATCGGGTCTATCCCTGGTGCGAGCAACAGGTCCGAGTCAATACGTGCGCGATCTTATGGCATACACCCTCGTAAGGATCTGTTTGCCAGCCTTTCCCATTGAGGGGGTAAAGCTATGCGATGAACTTATCTCCCTCGATACCTACCGGCACTGGTTTGATGCCGCAGTAAGCGGCGAGCGGCCTGACCTGCTCCGGCTTGCCGTCTTCCTTAAGACGAACGGCCACATCGAAATCCGAGCCCAGCTCATCGAATGCAAGCTAGCCAAACATTCCGACTCCCACCTCCAGAAGGCTCAGGGCCAGCTTGAAAACGGGCTGAGGCACCTCTCGAATATCTTTCGCCCACGCCACGCCGCCCATTATGACCGATTCGATCAGCGCTTCTGGTGGGGTCAACTGCAGCGGCTCATTGCCGGAAAGAGTGTTATCAATACCGCCAAGCAGAAGCAGGAGCCTATAACGGCCGCCTTGGAGGCCCTTGGAGAAGGGAGATTCGACATCCGCTGGCAGGCGATGGCCGTCACTTTCTGGACAGATAGCGAGAGCAATGATTTCGTAGTAGAGAAGAGTTGGAGTTTTGAAGGGAGCAACGGGGAAGGGCTTGAGATGGAAGTCATCTCAACGGGCAAAGGGTTAGTACGCCGAGTCTGCTGTGACGGGGAGGCGGTCCATTTGCCACTGCCGCAAACGGAGATCGCCCTCATTGAAGAAGATGAGCCGAAAGCAGATGTAGAGAACGAGTCATTGCCTGACACAACAAAGAGTTCGGACACAGAACCGGTCGCGCAAGGTAGTTCTACAAATGACCCATTTTCGCCCGTCGGACTCGAAGCAGAGCCGGGTACGTTTGAGGTATTGCCCGCCCTGGAGATCACATCTGTGCCTTTTCACGCCAGAGAGCCCGCTCCCAAGCCTATCCAGCCGGTCGCGTCAGTTCTTCCCTGCATACCAGAGCGAGTGTTACTCGGAAGGACAAAAGACCATGGCCGAGAGGTCTACTGGGAGTTCGGTCACCCTCAGCTTTCCAACCGCCACATTCTCATCTTCGGCCGCTCAGGTTCAGGGAAGACCTATGCCATCCAGGCCATTCTTTGCGAACTTGGGCTGCAGGGACAGAACTCGGTAATCGTCGACTACACGGATGGATTCGAGAAAAAGCATCTTGAGTATGAGACGATCAAGCTACTAGATCCCAAACAGCACTTCGTTTATAACACGCCACTGCCGATCAGCCCTTTCCGTCAGCAGCAGGCTATGATCGGCGATGAATTATATCCTGAGAAACCCTCCAACACAGCCCAGCGAGTGATGAGTGTTTTCGCCTCCGTCTACAACTTAGGAGACCAGCAGAAGAGCGCACTCTATGACGCCGTCAAGGAGGGGATCGAAACTTTTAGCTCCGCAATGGACCTCGACCGACTCGTCCAGATACTTGAGAAATATGCAGCAGACGGTATGAGGAAGGACGTAGCGGCAAGCATCCTCACCAAAATCAAGAGCTTCGTTGACGGGCAACCCTTCGGAGCGGAGGTACCCGGCAGCTGGATTAACTTCTACGAGGATCCGAAACACCGGTCGCACATCATTCAACTTACAAGTTGTGGAAAGGAGTTTAGTCGCCTCGTGACGGAGTTTTCCCTAATCGATCTTTTTTGGTTCGCTCGTGCGAGCGGGGACGTCCACCACCCAAAAGTTGTAGTTCTAGATGAGATCCAGAACCTCGACCACAGTCAGGAGGGACCTATCGCAAGCTTCCTCACTGAGGGTAGGAAATTTGGCCTTTCCATGGTGCTCGCGACCCAAACCCTCAAGAACCTCAAAGAGGACGCCAGGTCCAGGCTCTTCCAGGCATCCCACAAGCTTTTCTTCTGTCCTGCAGAGACGGAACTGCAAGAATATGCGAAGATCCTCGAGGTAAAGACTGGTGAGAGTGCTGAGATTTGGAAGAAGCGGCTGTCGAGCCTCGGCAAAGGAGAGTGTTACTCGCTTGGTCCATACCTTAATCAGCAAACGAACAAGCTTGAGGAGAAGGTGATCCGTATCGGAGTGACCGCCCTCGGAGAGCGTTTAGAGAGACATGAGCATGCAGGGGAATGAGATGGCGAAAAGGGATGAAGTAAGCGGTGGTCGACTGCCGGTGAATTTCCACCAAACGTTTGTTCCGGAGAGGCCTTACCTGACGGCACTGCTGCAGTTCGCCGCAGAGGGGGGCGAAGGGACAGAGCAAGAAATCTCACAGGAGACGGGGATCCCAACCGGGAAGCACTCGGGCAAGGTGCCCGCGACCCTAAACTACGGCCTCGGCATGGGATTACTTAGGGCGGAGAAGGGAACCAGGGCGGGAACGAAGAAGCCGGTGCTTACTGAGATGGGACAGACGGTCATTCGAATGGACCCGCACTTGCGGGAACCGCTCACCCAGTGGTTGCTTCACCTACATCTGTGTCGGGCGCAGGGCGGCGCTGAGGTCTGGCACCTCACCTTCGGGCCAAGTATGGATTCCTTTGGAATGAGCTTCTCTGAGGAAGATCTCGAGGCGTATCTTGCAAGTTTTTGCGGTAGGAAGAATCGCTCTCTTGTTGGTCCTCTAGTCCGGACTTACGAGAAACCAGTCGCTCTTCGGGACGCAGAAGCGATCACACGGAGAGGGACTAGCCTCCTGCGGACTCCTGCACCGCTCACACACACCTTTCGCTATGGGTACGCCTACTTCATACTAGCCCTTTGGGAATCGCACTTTCCCGATGTTGGACAGGTGACGCTAACGGAGTTCGAGGCCAAGACCTTCTGGAAACGGTTGGGCGGATGGAATGACCAGCAGTGCGATGCCGCGCTCGCCTTAATCCAGGAGACAGGGGCATTGGCTGTGGACCGGCAAAACTATCCTTGGGTGCTTACCCGGCGAGACAGGTCATTGAACTTGGTTGAAAAGCTATACAGCGATCTCACATGATGGATCGGAAAGAAAGAATATATGGCAAAATTAGGTGAGTTAGTAGGCTTTAGGAGCGATCTTTTCTTCGACGGCGCTGTTCAGATCGGGTGGTTCGAAACTAATCGGCTGCGACGAGAGCAGGCTTCGACCGGCTTTGTTTTCCACGGTCCGGAGTACCATGGTGTTTCGGAAGCAGACCTTCGCGATACAGGAGGTTATCCCTTAGTCGACACTGCTCGGCTTACGGAGGAAGTGTCCCTTGCTCTAGAGGGAAAGGGTGGACACGATCTGCCAATCTCCATTGCCATTGCTGGCTATGGAACTGGTAAGTCACACCTAGGCCTCACTCTTGCGACCCTCTTCTCCGCCCCAAAAAGCCCAACAGCGGAGGCGATCCTCTCTCACATCAATCAGGCTGATGCCACCATCGGCGGGCGAGTTCACAAGCGTTTCGCCTCACTTCGACGCCCTTACCTTGTTCTGGCCCTCAACGGCATGGGGAACTTCGATCTCGCCGCTGAACTGACGAGGCAAGTGTTCAATCAGTTACGGGAACACGGGATCGATACGACAGCAATCGAGGAACTCTCACCCCGTTTCGGCATGGCTGAAGGGTTCGCTCAGCGCAACTTCGACTTACGTCGGAATGAGTTTGAAAAACGATTTAAATCAGGGATCACTGTGGAACAAATCGCCGAACTCCTCCGCAGTCGGGACGAAGATGCCTATAAGCGGGTGGACGATGTGTTCCTTTCAGTAAACGGAAGTCCAATTAATGCTATAGGCCGGGAGGCGCCTCAAGAGCTCATTCAGACCATTTGCGAGAGTTATTGCGGTAAGACCGGCCCTTTTGAGGGCCTGTTCATCATCTTCGATGAGTTTGGACGCTATCTGGAATTTGCCGCCGACAAACCTCATATTGCCGGGGATGCAGCTCTGCAGCAGGTCTTTGAAGGGGTTCAGAACAATGCCGAACAGTGCTTCCTTCTTTGCCTTGTCCAATACGACCTGAAGGTCTATCTCCAGCGTATTTCCCGTGCGGGGCAAAGCTCTGTTCAGCGTTATGTAACCCGCTATGACGCGGCGAAGAAGGTCCACCTGTCGAGTAATCTGGAGACCCTGATCGCTTACCTCATCGACAAGCGCAAGTCCAAGACGATCGAGAAACTCCTTGCCTCTGCAGCTGTAGATCAAGAGATCTACAAAGCTCACGCCCTCATCAACCGCTGGTTCCCCAAAGCGGGACAGGTTACAGCATGGAGAGAGCCACAGCGGTTCCGGCAAGTGATCGCCGAAGGGTGCTGGCCTCTGAGTCCATTTGCTACCTGGTGCCTTAGCGGCCTTGGAGATATGCTTCAGCAGCGCTCGGCCATCACTTTCGTTAAGGAAGCCCTTGAGCGGGAAGCCAAACAAGAGGTTTCCGCAGGAGGAAGCCCCTGGAAAATTTCCGCAACTCAACTTTGTCTTGGTGGGATCATCGAGGAACTCGTCGCAGGCGAGGAATACGGGAACCGGGGAACCGTCGCTCAGGCGTACAAGGCAGTAGAAGCCCGGCACCATGGAGACCTCTCCGTTGCGGAGCGCCACACGCTCCTTGCTATTCTCATCGCTTCCAAGATCGACCTAAGGGCTTCCGATGAAAAAGACGCCCGGCAAGCTCTCGCCATGCTCTCCGGCCTGCCATTGTCTGAGATCGATGCGGCCGTCAAAGAGCTTACTGACGAGTATGGTGTCATCGAATGGAACGAGCGGTTTGCACGCTTTGAGATCCGCGGGGACTCTGTACCACGAAGCCAGTTCGTACAGTTTCTGAAGAAAAAAACACGGGAGATTTCCGCTGAGCAAGTAGAGACTATTTTCGCTGACTCAATGAAGAGTTGGGCCAGACTTGAAGATATCGACCCAGGATTTGCTGCGGAGAAGGGAATCACAACGACCGAGTGGCGCTTTGCTACCGTTTGTAGCGATCGAGTCCGTATCCGCACCCAAATCGACAATGCATTGAAGGACTGGAAGGATGCCATCAAGACGGATGCACCGCGCGGGCAGCTTATCTACTGCTATGTGCCGCCCGACGTAAGGATCTTGGATTTCAGTGAGAGAGTCCGCCGTGAACTTGAACAGGCTCTTGCGGCGAACCGCTGTACTCCACCCATCCCTCTGTTCATCGTCCTTATGCATGATGCAGAGGGTAGGCTCCAGAGGGCTATCTCTGAATACCATGTTCTCTCTGGGCATCTTACAGATGAGGAGCGCCAGCGCTTTGCCCATTTCATAGAGAACCATCTCAGCCAGTTGCAAGAAGAAATCAAGAGCCTCTCCGACGAACTAGTAAAGGAGCGGCGCTATGTCTTCACGGAAGGGCCGGATGTTGATAGTCTGTCACTGCCAATTATGGCCTATGCTCTTTTCGACCACACCTATCCTAAGATTCTTCCTTTTCCATTCGACGGTTTCCGTGCAGTGAAAGGAAATGCTGCAAAAGACTGCCGTGAGATTGTGGCTGCTCTGTTTACCGGGAACTTCGACCGTGATTGGGTGACATCCAAATCACCCCAAGTCCATAACCGGGTACGCACTGTGCTTGTCGAAGGGAAGAATGCCTGGCAAATACTTGATGAGAGCGGTGAAGTGAGTCGCACACCCAAGAATAAGAGGGTTGCAGATGTCGTTCTCGAGATCGAAAGCCGCTTCAAGGTCCAAGAAAAGCTTAATCTCGGGGCCGAGTTAGACCGGCTCGTCGCGCCCCCCTATGGCCTCAATATCGCTTCGGTAGCCTTGCTCCTCGGCTGCTTCGTCGCCCCACGTCTCGATCGTATAGCCTTTAGCCTGAACGATCAGGAGATGCTCCCGGCCAATTGGGTTGGGAAAGCGTTCGCGGGTAACTTTCTCGATCCTAAAGTGCTCAAAGAAACCAATCTTCGCTACATGTCTGATTCGGAGACAGGCGAGTGGCAAGATCTGCTCTCAGCTTGGGATGCCGTATCGACACATGAAGAAAGAGTGGTCTTCATGGATGAAGCGGACGGTCTCCAAGAACGAATTCCTCTCCCGGCAGGAGCGCTTTACGAGAGATGGAAGCGACTGCAAGAGAGGGCTGAACAATCCCGACAGATCCTGGAAAGCTTCGATAGGTTGCTTTCTGAACAGGAGGATTCCCTCGATATTGCATACGAGCGAGGGAAAATGGATAAAATTAGCCATATCGGAAAGATCCTAACGGACCACCTCAAGAAGATGAAGCAGGCACCAGAATGCTGGACCGTAGAGCAGTTAAATAAGGTAACTGTGCTGATTGATCGTGCGAGGAGCGCAGTTGTGGAGTATTTCGACTCATGGTTGCCATATCAGATCTGCCGCACCGCCGAACAACTCAGCGATTTCCGTTTTAGAATGATTCAGCAGATCGGAGGCAACCTGAAGGTCTTGGATCTGCCGAAGCTGGAGAGTAAGCTTGAGGCTCACATCAATCAAGTAACTTCCAAGATACAGGATCTGCAAAAGCTCCGTTACATAGTGGAAGAATCAAAAGCTTTCCTGTCAACGCATCAGGTGACCCCACGTTGCTGCGTAGCCGAACTTAATGATTGGAGCAAGCGGTGCGACGCTCTTAGCGACACCCTTCAAAAAATATTGGCACAAAGCGGGCACGCTCCAGATATCGAGGAGCTTCTAAAGAAAGTCCGATCATTTAAGCAACTATGTCAACAACAAAACAAGAAGCATGAAGAACGGTTTGAAGCCATCCGTGAATGCCAATTTTGTGATATCGAAGAGGTTAGGGCAGCAAGACCCGAGGTGCAGGATCTTCTCCGAGTCTATAAAGGAGGAAGAGCAGCGGATCTGGAGGACTTAGAACTTTTGAATCGTCAGGTCACAGAGTTCGAGAAGGATCTGATCGTTTGGAATGACTTAAGCGTTCCAACCGATACACTTCACTCCCTGATAGAAGCCCGAGTGCGGGAATGCGAGGAATGTGCAGATGAATACGAGGGAGGCTGGCCTGCCGATGAGATCTATCGCAAACTCGGAGAAACGCTTATTGCCAACCGCCGAGTTGCTGCGAATGAGTGGCTCAATCGACTGAACACCACCTCTGCAAACATAATCGAGATGAGCGGTAAGGACTGTCATGGGCTGCTTCAGAGACTGGAACTTGCTCCCGCCTACCTTGAGGCCGAACACCTGGAGAGAGTGGCAGCACTACGGGATGCTGCCAAGAGACGACTTGATCAGCTGCGAGTAGTGGAAGAATCAAGAGCTTTCTTGTCAACGCATCGGGTAACACCGCGTTGCTGCGTAGCCGAACTTAGTGACTGGAGCAATCGGTGTGATGCACTAAATGACATCCTCAAAGAAGTGCAGGCTCATAATGGACATGCTCCAGATATTGAAGAGCTGATAAAGAAAGTCGAAGCGTTCCAAGATCGAAGCCAGCAGCAAATGAAGAAGCATGAGGAACGCTTTGAAGCCCTCCGTGAATGCCAATTCTGTGATATCGAAGAGGTTAGAGCAGCAAGACCGGAGGTGCAGGATCTTCTCAGAGTCTATAAAGGAGGAAGAGCAGCGGATCTGGAGGACTTAGAGCTATTAAATCGTCAGATCACAGAGTTCGAAAAGGATCTGATCGTTTGGAATGACTTAAGCGTTCCAACCGATACACTTCACTCCCTGATAGAAGCCCGAGTGCGGGAATGCGAGGAATGTGCAGATGAATACGAGGGAGGCTGGCCTGCCGATGAGATCTATCGCAAACTCGGAGAAACGCTTATTGCCAACCGCCGAGTTGCTGCGAATGAGTGGCTCAATCGACTGAACACCACCTCTGCAAACATAATCGAGATGAGCGGTAAGGACTGTCATGGGCTGCTTCAGAGACTGGAACTTGCTCCCGCCTACCTTGAGGCCGAACACCTGGAGAGAGTGGCAGCACTACGGGATGCTGCAAAAAAACGCCTCGACCAACTCCAGGTCGAAGGAGTGCTTGCCGGGTTTCGCAGTTTGCCCTTTGAGCTTAAGAGACAGTTTCTAGAGGTTGCTACTGCCGAGTTTGGGCAGCAATGATAAATTTAAGTTATGGTTGAGCCCCGGCATGGACTACCATCAATTCTGTAAATTGATCAATGAGCTTCCCTTCGGCAAGCGGCTAAACAACGCTCTCTATGTCTATGTGGAGAGCCTTGCTTCTATGGGAGGCGAACTGTATGCTTTTGTAAAGCAAGTTCGGGATAATCTCGGCATTGACACTAAGTTTAACATCGTGAAGTTCTATCTTTCGGAATTCAAGATTTCGTTCCTCTTTTACCCCGATTTCTTAGAGGAGCCTCATCCTGTGTTAAGGGAGTCCCTGGCGGTTGATCTCACCAGCGGCAAAGTGCGGCGGCAAGACTACTCCAGTTCCCACAATCCCCCTATTCTTCACCGCAAAGAGACAATGCTCGATCCCGATCATCCGAAGCGGGATATGTTCCGTGTCCTAACAGAGGCTGAAGAGGCCAAAGGACTATATGAGCAAAGCCGCACTATCGGGTTCAAGAGAAACTGGGAGATTCTGCTCGCCGCGCGAGGGCTTTGCTACAGTGACCACGAGCTAGTGAGCTGCGAAGGGAGGGAAAAGCTTGATCAACTCGATATCAGTCCCGGCCCTGTCTACAGGCACAAGACTGCTATCATTCGTACCCGCCTTTCTCGTCCAGTGCAGACGCTCGTGGAATACGGTCTGCTATCGAAGGAGACCGCCTTCCTGGATTATGGGTGCGGGCAAGGAGATGATGTCGAGCGACTCCGGCGGATGGGGTACACTGTCTCAGCTTGGGACCCTGTTTACTTTCCTGACGGTCCGAAGCAGCCAGTCGATATTGTGAACCTTGGCTTCGTCCTCAACGTCATCGAAGACCCTATCGAGCGAGTAGAAGTCTTGCGCGAAGCTTTTGACCTGACCCTCCGCCTGCTCGTCGTTTCCACTTTGGTGGCCACTTCCTCAACCGCAGCCGTCGGTCGTCCTTACAAAGATGGTATTCTCACGAACCGTAACACCTTTCAAAAGTACTTTCGACAGGATGAATTGCGCCAATACATTGAGGACGTGATCGAGATTCCACCGGTTGCTGTAGGCCTTGGCATCTTCTATGTATTCCGGTCTATTGAGGAGCAACAGGTGTTTCTCTCCCGCCGCAGTCGCCGTGCGATCGACTGGTTGAGGATTAGTGAGAGGCTCCACCCACCATCCAAGCGTCCTGAGCACACAAAACGGGTCAAGCGGTTGCCGAAACCAGACATCTATGAGTTGCACCAGGAGATCCTTGACGCCTTCTGGGCTAGAATGCTCAACCTTGGGCGCATACCACTTTTAAATGAATTCCAACGCTACGATGAGCTGCGCAATGCCGTGGGTTCGCCAGCCAGAGCTATGGCGCTCTTCACACGTCGCTTCGGAGAGGATACTATCCAAAAGGCATTCGAGGTGCGCCGAAACGACCTTCTTGTCTACATCGCCCTATCCAATTTCAAGAAACCAGTGCCGCTCAAACACCTACCTGAATCTATCAAGGCAGATGTAAAGACCTTCCTTGGTGGATACAAACGAGGACTCGAAGAGGGAATCTCACTGCTCTTCTCCGCAGGAAATCCTGAGACCATTACAAAACTCTGCGATGAGACGCCGGTTGGTTATCATACCGCACAAGCCCTGTTCATCCACCACTCACTCCTCCCCGATCTTCATCCAATCCTGCGCATCTATGTCGGGTGTGCGGAACTGCTCGCCGGAGACCTTCGGGAAATAGACCTTATCAAACTGCACAAGCGCTCAGGGAAGGTTTCGTTGCTGCGCTACGACGACTTCGAAGGTGCTCCTCTACCGGAGTTGATCGAGCGAATTAAAGTGAACCTCAAGCAGCAGTCAGTGGACATCTTTGATCACCAATCGAGCGAACGGCAAGAACTCCTTTATTTCAAGGAGCGTTATGTAGCTCTCGAACACCCTAATAGAGAAGTATGGGAAGCATTCAGCATCAAGTTGCAGCTGCTTGGGCTAGACCTGGATGCTGGCTTTGGTCCAACTAAGCAGGAGCTTCTAGCTTTCCTTGATGCGACGGGCCGTATTGAGGAATTCTTCCCGGATGTCTCTCCCGAATGCTAAGGTAAGTTTGTGAGTTCGGAATATCTGATTGCTCCGATTACAGTTTTCTGTCTACAGGCACCCTGTCCCTCGTGTGGTTGTGGGTTCGCCTGAGGCAGTCAATTTGGCGCTCATTTGGCTGTCGATTTCTTTACCCGGTTGCATTCAGCACATAATATTTGAACAATGGATGTAGCCTTTGTGCATTTGTGTCCCTTTCGCTTACCTGCGACCTCCTCGATTTCTGATTGGAATTGGTCTTCTGGCGAATGCGCCGGCTGAAGAATGTTTCGGCCTCCTCCAGAGCCGCACACTCCTATGTCCAGCGCTGCCACACCATTCCCAATGCTCCGGATTTTTTGCAGACCTTGAAGCCACCGCTAGGGGAAGGCTCGATCCAGATTGCGTAGAAGGCCTGTCTGCAGCTCTCTGGCGCGAAGAGATAGGTGGTCTTGAGGTGTATGGGGCTGAAGCTTGAGCTGGATCATGAAGCGAATCATCCTTTAGTTGTGACTGTGGAAAATCTTCCGAGTTGCTCATCTTGGCGTATTGCTCGTTTCCTCCACTTGCCTGCGCTCTGGGTGCTCGTCTCCTATAAGCACTCCCCACCGCTCATCTCCATAAATTGATGAAAGATCTTTATCCTTTCCCGGCACAGACAGAGTCCTATATCCCCCTCATAGTCCCCGAACTGGGGTACGAGGTCAGCATAGAGATCCTCAGGGGAAAGCCTCCCCTCGAGTTTGAGTTTCATGAGCCTGTTGGCCGGCAAAAGGCATAGGAGCGCTCCAATGGAGGCGTCTTTTTCTTTTCTGTTATGGCCGTAAAGTGCGAGAACAGGATTTGAGTACCTGAGTTTGCCGGTTTTCCCTACATGGCCGAGAAGAGCGTGCATGAGATCGTGCCCGATAGCAAGGGTTAGATCAGTCTCGGAGAGGCGAGGGTTGTAGAGAATGACAAGATTGCCATTCCTTCTGGTGATACAGGCATGGGGCACACTGGCGTCATTTACATGGATAGTGAAGATCCCCATGGATTCGGCCCACACAAGGAGATCCTCCGAGGTCAGGATATCCTGATTGAAGAAGGGATACCTGCGCTGAATGCGGACGAATTCATTGCAGAGGCGTACCATGGCAAAACACCACCCTTTATACTCCTACTCTTTGCGCGGCCTTTAGAGACCGAGCTGAGCACGGATCTTCACAATCTTTTCCATTTGCTCATCAATTAAGCGGGCTCTCTTTTGAACCTTCTCCAGGCACAGGTCGAAAAATTCCTTATCGCTCAGCCCAGCATTGACATACTTGAGGTAGTCAGGGTCGGCTTGGCCAATAGAGGTGGCAGTGTAGTTAAGCATCGGGGATTCGATTCCAGCGTGCTCACACGCAGCGAGCATGATAGCCCAGGCCCTCTCGTCGCTAAATGCGGGAAATCGTCTTATCTCCTGTGCATGGGGAAAGGATTCTTCCTCTTCTTCCCGTGAGAGCCCAAGCAGTTCTCTTCCTCTTTCAAGGAAGGCCTCGTAGTCTACCCCAATTACCCTGCAGATCTTTCGCCTATTCTCTTCAGGGCCGCCTCTTCTTCCCTTCAGGCAATCGTTAATCTGGCTTGGAGTCAAACCTGTAGCTCTGGCAAGCCAAGCCTGCGAACCTCTGCCTCTTTCATCTACCCACTTCTGGAGAGCCGCTCTAAATATTTCACTTATCAATTCTCTTCTCATGCTTTTCATTATACGCATTAAGCGAATAAATTACAATTTTTCTACACACTCATCTTGGAATAATTCTCACATTGAGTATAATCCCGCTGAAAAAATTCGTAAATAGGAGATATAGGGCAATTCTACTTGGATCAGTTCAGCAGCGAGAGAAGGGTGTCTCCGGCCAATAGTTGAATGCGGCATAATTCAGAAACAGGTCAGTATGGCTGTGATAGCTGCCGGCGACAGTCTCATATGGAGAGCCACGCTCAAGGTTATTTTACGGACATGATGGCATGGTTGAACCAGGGCTCAGCAACAGCGACATGGAACAAATCCACGTTCCTGCAGATGACGCAGAAAAGGAAGGGAGTGCTCATAGGGCAGTTCAGGGACCACAGTCACAAAGCCAAACACTTCCGAGACTCCATAATAGAATGGCTATTTATGGGGTGTCTCTCGAAGCTTTCCGCTTGTCATATGACAGGCTTAGATCGGAGCAAACCAATGATCAAGTTCGAAGTAGTAGATCCTTCGGTCGTCTGTTCAGGTGATTTTGAGCCAACAAGGTTGGACAGACTTTTCATAAATCACCAAACCTCTTCTATCATATATCTTGCTCACCAGTGTGCTGTGCAGATCAGTTTTAAAGACGTGAGAGTCTGTCAAATTTCCGATCTATTTGAGGAAGGATGAGCTATATCCGCAGTGAGACCAAAGAGGATTCTCGGGCAGAACTGAACCCCGGGATATGAAGGAAACCGAGGTTAATTCAGTAATAAGGGGCGCAGATTGCGCCCCTTGTTGAATCATGGTCCCTTCTCCTGGCCCCTTAACACCTTGACGCTTTCCCAACATTCATGAAGAAGTTCCTGTTTCATCCAACTGCTAAAATCCGATATTGGCCTTGTTCTCCCACACGTAGTGATCATGAAAAACCAGGAATTTAACATAGTCCAGAAAGCTGAAATTTCTAGGGATTACACCGACGACTACGACGTGACCATCTGCGCTGAAATCCAAAGGAGTCAAGAAGCGCACCGGTGGCAATAAGCTGGGAGACAAGCTGCGGGATTTGGCAGCGAAGGTCTACTCCGAAACGATAGCGCGGGACTGGGTGTTCAGCGATGATGACAACATGCAGGACATCCTCTCATACACGAGAAGGACTGCCACTGATTGAGGATAGGTGCTTTCAAAAAGACTTGGCAGTGTACAAGGCATCGACATCTTTTGATTATAATGAGCGCTACAATAAAGGCACAGAAAAAGCCGAAGCATGCAAAATGAACCGAAGAGTAAGGCTGAAGTTGTTCGAGGACAAAACGGCCGGAGGTGCGAGTCGGAGAAGACTTCGACATTCTTGCGGGAGCATGGCGCAATTTATGTTCGTGGCGTCTACCATAAGCGCCCTGGATGGCGGTCAGGAGATGACGTCTTTCTGGGCTCCCGGTCCATTGAGGCTCGGACAGGGTACGAGCGGCTCAGATCAGATTGTAATTAGATTGCCGACTATAGACAGGTAACGCGCAAGTGCATTTTCCTCATGAAGGAGGTGGCGACTTTAGTCCCATTGAGGATCTTTGGTCCCAGTCTCATAAAAAGCGCTCACCTGGTCGCTCCGGAGAGTCCACGGCAGGCATTCTACATCATCTGGATCGAGAGCTATGGCGGAAGGTTTCGTGTTTGCAAGGAAAGCGGAGCGGGAAGAAAGATCCTGCACCGGCAAGCATGGTCATTCGACACTATCGAACTGGCCGAGAAAGACTTCGCTTCACGCATGAAGGCAAAGGCCAATCCGAACCGCCGCTCAAAAAGAAACTACCGGTTTGTGCACCTGCTCCCTGATTGCGGAAGCGAATAATGCATAAATGGGCAAAGCCTTTCCCTGCCTGACTTCTTTCCAAAACCCATCGAACAGCATCCGCAAAGGCGATATGGGCATTCCCAGTAATGAGAGCCTATACAGTGAACCGAATACCCGCTTCAAAGCTGTCTCTCAGAATCAGGTCCGATTCGTATCAAAGAAGCAGGAAAATGAGAGGTCAGGAGAGCAGTCAACACGTCTTCATTGTGTCAACTTAACATCTATGTTAAGAAAAGCCGTCGTGCAACTGCGAAAACACCCCTCTCCGTCTGCGACATATCACGATCGCTGCGCACGAAACGGAGCATAAGCCCCATTATCACCCACTTGGAGACAAAAGATGCCAGAACGCCAAAAGCCTCTGAAACAGAGCGCCCTCGAGGAGCTAAGCCCAGAGGAATGCCTCTTTTTCAGAGAGTGCGTCGCGTTCCGCAAACGCGCAGGTATGACCCAGAAGCAGGTAGCGGAAATCATGGGAACCAAGGAATCAGCCATAGCCCGCTTGGAATCACTTGCCGGACGAGGCAGGGGCATGCTTCCAAAAATGATGACGCTCAAAAGATACGCGGAAGCTCTGGGATGCCGGCTTGTTCTGAAGCTGGAGCCGCTGGAGGAGACGGATGATGAGCGATGAACGCCCAATGAGTGTTTCACATCATCAGCCCTGTGAAGTGAGACACACTGAGAGGATTTTCGCCTCTTCCAAAGGCTTCTCGGATAAAGCAGCCAGTATGAGGAAACGGGAATGGGAGAAAGCCGGGCAGTTATGGACTACCTGATGAAGGAAAGACGAGATGGTTGGTCGTAGAACGGTCCTTGCATTTGCGCTTGTTTCTTTCGGCGCTTCCTTCCTGAGTGGATGCCAGTCAAAGGAAGCGCGGGAAGCGCAGACCCCTCCGCTCAAATTAACGGTAGCTGTTAGGGCTGCTTCAGACTCCGGCCTCATCGCCATAGCGGATGAGAAGGGCTATTTCGAGGAAGCCGGGGTCGAGGTTTCCATGAAGTTTTTTCCGGCCGGACTTCTGGCCCTCGGGGCCATGTCCCGAGGAGAAGCAGATCTGGCTACAGTGGCGGACATAGCTCTTGCTACCAGGATGGTCCGTGAAAAAACCATCAGAGTAGTAGCCTCTATCGGTTTTTCGACCGCCAGCCAGATCGTGGCGAGAAAAGACCGGTTCATTGAGTCGCCTTCTGACCTGAAAGGGAAAAGCATCGGCTTCACTCTGGATACCACAAGCGATTACTTCCTCTACACCTTCCTTTTGACAGAGAACATTCCACCTGAAGAAATCCGCGCAGTTCCCATTCCAGCCGACAGACAGGCCAAAGCTCTCATCGAAGGAGAAGTGGATGCAGTCTCGGCGTTCGATGTTTTTGCCTACGAGGCAAAAAAGAAGCTGGGTGAGGGCGCTATTGCCTGGGACTGCCAGAATAACCTCGGTTACCAGTGGGTCTTGGCGGCCAATGAGAGCATCTCTCAATCGCCCGAACCCGTAAGGCGGTTTTTGAGGGCGCTCATAAAGGCGGAGAGGTTCGCCATGGCCGATGAAGAGAATGCGAGGAGCATTGTGGTCCGAAAATTCAATCTCGATCCTGAAACGGTCCAGCAGACATGGTCAAAGGTCAGGCTCAATGTCTCCCTGGGCCAATCTGTGGTTACTTCCCTCAGGGACTATCTCCGCTGGAAAATGGATTCGGAAGGGAAAACCGGCGATCCGCCCGATGTTCTTCCATACATCTATACCGGCGCCTTGGATGATGTATCGCCCAAGTCCGTGACTATTTTCAGGTAGGCTCTAATGAAAAACTGGTCAAGAATCCTCATCGGAATAACGGCCTCACTGGCAGTCTCCCTGCTGATTGCTTCAGGGATATTCTGGATCTTGCAGGGCATGAACAGGGAGGCTGCACGTGGCCGCGTATACGACCAAATCATCAATAAAACGCACGCCCTAAACCAGCTCTCGGCAAAGTACGAAGGAGAACCCGATAAAGGGTATATCCATCAGATTACCGAAGTCCACAACTCCCTGGGAAACCTTCTTGCGGAGCTGACATCCGTCGACTCATCCGAGGGCCTGCTCATCAGGCAGATACGAGCAAGCAACGAGGATCTCGGGTATTCTCTCAACAGACTGATCGCCGCCTCTACTGATAAGGAAGGAAATCAAGCCAAACGCAAGAATGTCCTTACCTCCCAGCTGTGGTTGAAGACGCAGTTTATCCTTGATGACACTTACCGGCTTGTTGAGCTCAACAGTTCTCGAATTGAATCCGCACAGGTGCAGACGGTCACTCTTGTCATTCTCCTGGTTTTTCTACTCATTTTCATCAATGCAGCTATTTCATTCATTTCTGCCAGGAGCACCGTTCGTGCGGAAGCGGAGACGAGAAAACAACGCGAATGGCTTAATGTCACACTCTCGAGCATTGGAGATGCCGTTATTGCAACCGATACATCCGGAAGGGTCAGCTTCATCAACCCCGTTGCCGCAGGCCTTACGGGTTGGAGCGAGAATGAAGCGTGGGGCAAGCCGGCCGACCAGGTTTTCAGAGTGATTGATGAAAAGACTCGAGAGCCCGGGAGTAATATTTTCAAGACTGTTCTGGATAACGGCCAGATTATTACGCTCTCTAACAACACGGCCCTCATAGCCCGCGATGGGCGCGAAATCCCCATCGAGGACAGTGCTGCACCAATAAGAGATGAAACAGGACAGCCGATAGGTGTGGTGCTGGTGTTCCATGATGTGACGGAGAAGCGGAGAGCACAGGAGGCGCTGCGTAATAGCGAAGCAAAGTACCGCAACCTCTTCGAGAACATGACAGAGGAAGTGCATTTCTGGCAGCTCGTCAAAGACGAGGCAGGTAGAATCAAGACCTGGCGGCTGGTGGATGCCAACCCTCCGACACTCAAGACCTGGGGCCGAGCTTCGGTTGATGAGATCAAGGGAAAGACCACCGATGAGATCTTCGGAGCCGGCGCTACTGAGCACTACTTGCCGGTTGTTGAAAAGATAATGACGGAAGGCGCTCCGTTTGCCTTTGAAGATTATTTCCCACATCTCGACAAATACTTCCGGTTTACCAGCGTCCCTCTCGGCGACTACTTCATTACCACGGGTGCGGACTTTACAAGCATCAAGAAAGCTGAGAATGCCCTGCGGGAAAGCGAGCAGCGGCTGCGGATTGCGACGGAGGCTGCAAAGATCGGCGCTTTTGATTGGAGCATCCAGACCGGCGTGAACATCTGGACGCCGGAGCTGGAGGCGATGTACGGCCTGGCGCCGGGTGAATTTGGGCGGACGCAGCCTGCCTGGGAGCAGATGGTCCACCCTGACGACCGAGCAGGAGCGGTAGCAAAGGTCGAGGAAACGCTGGAGACGGGCGAGCCGGTTGAGCACGAATGGCGTATCATTTGGCGCGATGGCAGCGTGCATTGGATTGCAGGGCGGTTTCAAGGCTTCAAGGACGCTGCCGGTAAGCCGTTGCGCCTGACTGGCGTGAACATGGATATCACCAGCCGCAAGCAGGTGGAGACGGCTCTGGAGGCAGAGCGTGCACGGCTTCAGGCGGTGCTGGATTCGCTACCGGTGGCGGTGTGGATCGGCGATCACGAGGGCACGGTCATTCAGACCAACGGGGCAGTCGAGAACATCTGGGGTAAGCCCTCCCTCCCGTATGGCCTGAGGAAGTACAAGGAGTACAAGGGCTGGTGGGCCGACACCGGGCAACCGCTCGCCGCGCAAGACTGGGCGCTGGCCCGCGCCATACTCAAGGGCGAAGTGTCGACCGGAGAGATCATCGACATAGAACGGTTCAACGGGGACCGCGGGACCATCCTCAACAACGCCGCCCCCGTGCGAGACAGCGAAGGGAGGATCATCGGCGGGGTCGCCGTTGCTCAGGACATCACCGAGCGCAAGAGGGCCGAGGAGGCGCTGCGGCAGAGCCAGAGGACGTTTGCCGAGTCGATCGAGCGCGCCCCGTTCGGTATCTACGTTGTGGATGCCCGGTTCCGCATCGCACACATGAACGCAAGCTCGCAAGAGGGAGCTTTCCGCAACGTGCGGCCTGTAATCGGGCGTGATTTCACCGAGGCGATGCGCATACTCTGGCCCGAAGAGGTCGCTCGTGAGATCATCGGAGTGTTCCGCCACACCCTTGAAACCGGCGAGCCCTATTATTCTCCTCGGTTCATCAACCCGCGAGCCGATGTGGGCCAAACCGAATCCTACGAGTGGGAGCTCCATCGCATGACGCTTCCGGACGGCCAATACGGCGTCATCTGCTATTATTATGATTCCACGAAGCTGCGCGAAGCCGAGGCAGCCGTATGCGAGAGCGAGGAGCGACTGCGGTTCTCGCTGGAGTCGTGCCGGATCGGGGCGTGGGACATTGATCTTGAGGACCACACCGCCTATCGCTCGCTGGAGCACGACCGCATCTTTGGCTACCAGGAACTGCTGCCGTCGTGGACGCTTGAAGATTTCCTGAAACATGCGCTGCCGGAATACCGCGCGCCGGTTGAGGCGATGGTGCATGAGGCCACGGCCGGGAAGACCGGATGGACTCACGAGTGCAAAATCCGCCGCGTCGACGGCGAGGTCCGATGGATCTGGTTCTCCGGACAACATCGCACGGACAGCTCAGGCCGCAGTCGCGTTGCGGGCGTGGTACAGGACATTACCGAACGCAAGCAGGCCGAAGAGGCATTGAAGGCGTCACTCACCGAGAAGGAAGTGCTCCTCAATGAAATCCATCACCGGGTGAAGAACAACATGCAGGTCATCTCAAGCCTGGTCTCCTTGCAGGCCGACGAAGTGGAGGATGCCGCAATGGGTGAGATTCTCCAGGAAGTGAGCCACCGGGTACGCTCGATGGCTTTGGTACACGAGAAGCTGTACCAATCAGCTGATTTGGCGCGTGTCGAGTTTGCCGAATATACCGAAAGCCTGCTCGGTTATCTGTGGCGTGCTCACGGGAGTGCAGCCTCCCGTGTTCGGCTGGCTCTGGACCTGGAGCCGGTATCCCTTCCGGTGGACACGGCGGTGCCGTGTGGGTTGATCCTCAATGAACTGGTAGTCAATGCGCTGAAGCATGCCTTCCACGGCCATGATGGCGGTGAGGTTTCCGTGGTGCTTCGCGGTGACACGGATAGCAAGGTGAGGCTATGCGTACGCGATGATGGCATCGGTCTGCCAGAAGGATTTGACTGGCAGCAGGCTCGTTCCCTGGGGCTGCACCTGGTGCAGATGCTCTCACGGCAACTGCGCGCCACTGTGAAGGTTTCAAGCATTGAAGGGACGGAGTTTGAGATAACATTCAAGGGATCGAAAACATGAGCAAGGCCACTGTACTCATCGTTGAAGACGAAGCAATCGTTGCAACGGACCTGTCCCGTAAGCTTGAGCGGCTCGGCTACGAAGTTTGCGGGACCGCCATGGAAGGCGAGGAGGCCGTTGCACTTGCCTTCAGTCTTCGCCCGCACCTCGTCTTGATGGACATCCGACTCGAGGGATCGATGGACGGCATCGAGGCGGCAGAGGCGATCCAAAGCCGCCTCGACGTGCCGGTGATCTACCTCACAGCCCACTCCGACGCTGCTACTCTCGAGCGAGCCAAATTCACCGGACCGTCCGGGTACATCCTTAAACCCTTTGAGGAACGGGAGCTTGTAACCCAGATCGAGCTGGCCCTCTACAAGCACCAGGCCGACCGGCAAATCCGGGAGAGAGAGGAGTGGCTGCGGGTTACTCTCGCCAGCATTGGAGATGCGGTGATAGCCACGAACGGTGAGGGCCGCATCACCTTCGTCAATCCTGTTGCCGAGGCGCTCACCGGTTGGAAGAGCGAGGAGGCAATGGGCCGGCCTCTCCTTTCCGTGTTTCGCATTATAAACGAGCTGACAGGGCAGGAGATGGAGGACCCCGTCACGAGCGTTTTTCGCGAAGGCCATGCGGTACCTCTGGCCAATCATGCAGCACTTGTGGCCAGAGACGGCCGCACCGTGCCCATCGAGGACAGTGCCGCACCGATCAAGAATGCTTCCGGGCAGATCATCGGGGTCGTACTCGTTTTCAAGGATGTCACCGAGAACCGGTGTGCCCGAGAGGCGCTGCGGGAGAGCGAGGATCGGTTTCGTGCCCTCTTCGATCAAGCCCCCTCCCCGTACCAGTCCCTCGATGAGGAGGGGCGCATCCTCATGGTCAATCAGGCCTGGCTGAATGGACTGGGTTACTCTCACGAGGAGGTTGTCGGTAAATGGTTCGGAAGCTTCCTCGCCGCTCCCTGCGTAGGAGCCTTCCAGGAGAAGTTTCCCTGCTTCAAGGGAGAGGGTGAAGTCCATGGCGTAGAGTTTGAAATGCTCTGCAAGGACGGGCGACGCATCCTTGCGTCCTTTGATGGAAGGATCGGCAGGAATAGCGATGGGAGCTTCAAGCAGACCCACTGCATCTTAACTGACATTACCGCACGAAAGCAGACAGAAGAGGCCCTGCGCGAAAGCGAAGCCCGGCTCCGTCGCATTGCGCATGCCGGGCGCATCGGTTTTTTCGAGTGGAATGCGGCGAAGGACACAGCCTACTGGAGCCCGGAGCACTACGAGCTTTTCGGCTTCGAGTCCGACTCGCCGGTGTCGTGGGAGCGATGGCTACAAGGCGTGCATCCGGAAGATCGGGAACGGGTGGTGGAGAACGCCGCTCAACTGCTGGAGCGCGGTCGCTCGGAAGGACAAGTACGGGACCACAAGGACGAGTACCGCTTCATCCGCTCCAACGGAACCACGGTCTGGCTGGAATCCGACATATCGGTGGATATGGTTGCCGGCGAGCCGATTATCCGCGGCTTGGTTCGGGACATTACCGAGCGCAAACGCGCCGAGATGGCGTTGCGCGAGAGCGAGGAGCGCTACCGGACATTGTTCGAGAGCATGACCGAAGGTTTCGCGCTGCACGAGATTGTCACCGACGAGATGGGCCAGCCGGTGGACTACCGCTTCCTCGAAGTAAACCCGGCGTTTGAGCAGCTGACGGGACTGAAGCGCTCAGATCTGCTCGGCAAATGCGTGCTGGAGGTCCTTCCCGGCACCGAGCCGTACTGGATTGAAAATTACGGTCGGGTCGCGTTGACGGGAGAGCCGGTGTACATCGAAGACTACAGCGCGGCCCTGGACCGCTGGTACGAGGTGTTCGCCTACCGACCCACTCCCCGGCAGTTTGCGGTCGTGTTCTCGGATATCAGCGAGCGAAAGCAAGCCGAAGCGGCACTGCACGAGAGCGAGGAGATGTTTCGGCGCTTTTTTGACAACGCGCCGCTGGGCAAGACTTTAGCCACGCCTGAAGGGGTCCTGGAGCGTGTCAACCCGGCCCTGTGCCGGATGCTCGGCTACAGTGCCGAAGAACTGGCCAATGTGTCATTTGTCGACATCACCCATCCCGACGATTTGCCCATGAGTAAGGAGTGCGTTCGCGCACTGCTGGCTGGAGAGCGCGACAGCTGGGACATGCAGAAGCGCTATCTCGCAAAGGATGGGCGCATCGTATGGACACAAGTGGTCACTACACTCCTTTGCGACCCGCATGGGCAGCCCTTTAAATTCCTAACCCACATTCTTGACATTACGGAGCGCAAACGGGCCGAGCAGGAGCAGGCTGCCACGGTCGAGCTCCTTAAAATCGCCAATCAGGCAAGGACTGCGCGCGAGCTGGCGCGGGAAGCAATCGACTTCCTTGTGAATCTTTCGGACTGCTCGGTTGTGGGCTTGAGGCTGCGCGAGGGCGATGACTTCCCGTACTACGATCAGCGCGGCATGACGGAAGAGTTCCTATGCAAAGAAAACTCGCTCTTCAGGATCGACCGGAACGGCAGCATTGTCACGGGCGTCGACGGCAAGCCCTATATCTCTTGCATGTGCGGCAACGTGCTGTGCGGCAGAACCGATCCCAGGAAGCCCTTCTTCACAAGCGGCGGCAGCTTCTGGACCAACAGCACGACGAATTTGCTCGCTACAACCTCGGCAGCTGACCGCCAGGCCGAAACCCGCAACGTCTGCAACCAGGTCGGATGGGAATCTCTGGCGCTGGTGCCTCTGCGGATAGGCGATGACACCTTCGGGCTGATCCACCTGGCTGACCCGCAGATCGGCAAGTTCTCGGCAGAGATGATGGCTCAATTCGAGCGTTTGGCCCAGCAGCTTTCGACCAGCCTGGGGAAGCTTCGGGCTGAGCAGGCTCTCAAGCAAAGCGAATCGGGCTTCAGACTGCTCTCGGAAACGGCCGGGCAGCTCCTTGAAACCCAGAACCCGCAGGGGATTGTCGAAGAGCTGTGTAAAGACGTCATGGATCGGCTCGATTGCCATGCTTTCTTCAACTTCCTGGTGGATGAGTCCGTCGGCAAGCTACATCTCAACGCCTGTGCCGGTATTCCAGAGGAGGAAGCGCGCAAGATCGAGTGGCTGGACTACGGAGTGGCGGTGTGTGGATGTGTGGCTCAAGCCAGAGAGCGCATGGTGGCGGAAGACATCTTCCATACCCCCGATATCCGAACCGAGCTTGTAAAATCCTACGGCATTCAGGCTTATGCGTGCCATCCTCTCATGGTCCAAGGCAAGCTCATCGGCACCCTCTCTTTTGGAACCAGGTCAAGACCCCACTTTTCACCCGGGGATCTGACCCTCATGAAGACGGTGACCGATCAGGTTGCTTCGGCCATGCATCGGATGAAGCTCATAGAAGAGCTCCGACACTCGAGGGATGAATTGGAGCTTCGAGTTCGGGAGCGCACCGCCGAGATCGAGGCTTACATGAAAAAGCTTAAGGAGAGCAACCAGGCTCTCCAGGACTTCGCCTCCATCGCCTCTCATGACCTACAGGAGCCTCTTAGGAAAGTCTCCACTTTTGGGTCCATGCTCAAGCAAAAGCATGGCGATGTACTGGGACAAGGAGGAATGGACTACCTCCAGCGGATGCTGGATGCCACCGACCGCATGCAGTCCTTGCTCAAATCCCTCCTTGACTACTCGCGGGTGAGCACGAAAGCCGAGCCCTTCAGATCCGTTGACCTTGCCGAAATCGTCCGCGAAGTTCTCTCGGATCTCGAGGTGAGGATTGCGAGCACGGGAGGTATGGTGGATGTAGGCAAGCTCCCCACCCTTGATGCCGACCCCACCCAGATGCGCCAGCTCTTCCAGAACTTGATCGGCAATGGACTCAAATTCCACAGGGAAGGAGAAAAGCCTGTTGTAAGAGTCCACTGTCACCAGGGGGCGCCCGAAGTCTGCGAAATCACCGTCGAGGATAACGGAATTGGTTTTGAGGAAACCTACCTTGAGAGGATCTTTGCGCCATTCCAGAGGCTCCACGGAAAGAGCAGCCGGTATGAGGGAACGGGAATGGGCCTTGCCATCTGCAAGAAGATTGTCGAGAGACATGGAGGAACGGTTACGGCCAAGAGCGCTCCGGGTGAAGGGGCGACTTTTATCATTCGGCTTCCGGCATGGCAAAGATGAGCCGCCCTCGCAAAGGATTTGAAGATATGCTCCTTAGATTCACCGTTTTTCGAGTGAAAGGAGAGAGCTAAGCCATGGCATCTGAAAGAACCGCTTCGAAGGGCTCTCTCGGGATTCAGAGCAGGCTTATCGTGCTCCTGCTTGTCATGCTCATTCCTATCATGACCATTCAGGCCTTTATCTATTACGACCGTTACCAGACAAGGAGGGTAGAAGAGCTCAACGCCAATCTCGAAGTGGCTCGTGCGATGGGCAGAGCTTTTGATGCCTTTATTCAAGATGTTCTTCATCATGAGCTCGCCATAGGTATCGCCGCCACAGGTCCATCTCCTCTCACTTACGAAGCCCTCACCCGGCTTCTTGAAAAGAGTGCCCGTGAAGTCCCCGCAGTGCGCGATTTCTTCTGGTTCAGCCCACAGGGGCGCGTTCTTGCCTGTAGCACCTCGAAAGCTGTCGGCATGGATGGCTCGGACAGGACCTGGTTCAAGGAATTGACTTCAGGGCGAGAGTGGGTGGTAAATGACCTAGATCGTTCCAAGCTGACCGGAGAGCCCACCTTTGCGATATGCCGAGCCATTCGAGATGATGAGGGAGTGCTCTTGGGGCTGGTGGTTGCCGCCATTGTCCCGGAGAGGCTCGATAGTGTCTTTGCCCTGCATCGGCCGGGAGATGCGGGAGTAAGTCTTCTCGACAGCAAGGGAATGCACGTCTATCGCTATCCCACGACAAAGTACACCTGGGAGCAGCGAAACTGGCTCAAGCTCTATCCGGCGGTTGGAGAAGCCCTGAAAGGAAAGGATGTTGCGGCAACGGTCACATCGGATCTCACCGGTATAAAAAGACTGGTCGGCTTCACCCCCGTGGCATCCATCGGATGGGTGAGTGCTGCAAGCCGCGCAATCGATGAGGCGATGGAGCCCGTGACCTCGGCTCTTCTTTGGCATGCGGGCAGCTTTCTTTGCGCCACACTCGCATCCTTTCTCCTCGCCCTCTGGATATCCAGGACCATTGCCGCACCCATTGAGAGAATCCATTCGCATGCACTATCCCTTGGTCGTGGGAATTGGGATGAGAGGATTGATGTCTCGGGACCAAAGGAGGCCGAAACCCTGGCAGAGGCCATGAACTGGATGGCCATGGAGCGAAAGCGTGCAGAGGAGGAACTGCACCAGGCGAGGAGATGGTTTAGGACCACTCTCAGCAGCATAGGCGATGCGGTGATTGCAACCGATGCATCAGGCCTGGTCACGTTCTTGAATCCTATCGGTGAAAAGCTAACCGGCTGGGATTCCGAAGAAGCACTTGGAGAGCCAATTCAACACGTTTTCAATATCATCAATGAGAAGACCCGGGCGCCTGCAGAAGACATAGTAGAACGTGTGCTCAAGGAAGGCATGGTAGTCAATCTGGCCAACAACACGGCCCTGATCACCCGTGACGGTGGGGAAATTCCCATCGAGGACAGCGCAGCCCCGATCAAGGATGAAGCGGGAAATATCATTGGCGTGGTCCTGGTTTTCCATGATGTCACTGAGAAAAGGCGAGTACAGGATGCACTGAGACTGAACGAAGAGCGGTTGCGTATCGCCAAGGAAGCAGCAGGGCTCGGCATTCACGACTACGATGTCGCTTCCGGAAACATCCAGTGGGACGAAAGGGTAAGGGAGCTCTGGGGTGTCGGCGCGGACGACCCCATTACCTATGAGCTCTTCATGTCGGGTCTGCATCCGGATGATCGCCTCAGGACTCAATCCGCTGTGGACAGGGCACTCGTTCCCGGAGGGGACGGTGAATACCATGCAGAATACCGGGTATTGGCTTTAGACGATGAGACGGAACGCTGGGTGGCCGCAACGGGAAAGGTCTTTTTTGAGGAAGAGAGACCTGTTCGGTTGGTGGGTACGGTTCAGGATATCACCGAGCGAAAGCGGGCAGAAAAGACGCTCCGCGAGAGTGAAGAGCGATATCGGATTCTGGCGGCGGCTTCTTTCGAGGGAATTTTACTTACCGAGAATGGTCGCTTGATCGACGCAAACGAGCAGTTTTCAGCTATTTCGGGCTACGAGCCTGAAGAAATGATTGGCCTTGAAATCTCGTCTATGATCCCACTCGAAGACTTCCCGCGTGTGATCCAAAATATCGAATCAGGAGTAAATAGCGCCATCGAGCATGACTTGATCCGAAAGGATGGCTCACTCCGTTCAGTTGAGGCGCATGGGCGCACGCTTGAGCACAAAGGCAGGCGGCTTCGTCTCACAGTCATTCGGGATATAACCGAGCGAAAACTGGCCGATCAGGTACTGCGCGAGACTGAGGAACGTCTACGCCTTGCGCTGGACGCGGCAGGGTTCGGCGCCTTCGACTACCATCCCCAATCAGGCAAGCTCCTCTGGGACGAGACGCTGAAACACATATGGAGCATCAAAGCGGATGAGGACCTTACTTTATCATGTATGCTGGAGGGGGTTCATCCCGAGGATCGTGTGCGGGTCACTGAGATCTTTGAGCAAGCGATAAGCCCGGAAGGTGATGGCTCCTACCTGGCCGAATACCGCATTGTGTGGCCGGATGAGTCAATCCATTGGAACAAGGCGATAGGACGTGTTCATTTCACAGGCGAAGGAGAGAAAAGAGAGGCTGCCCGCGTAGTTGGAATTGAGCAGGATATAACCGAACGCAAGCAGGCCGAGGAATCGCTGCGGAAGAGCGAGGAGCGATTCCGCCTCGCCTTGCGCAACGCTCCGGTTTCGGTAGCGGCACAGGACCTCGATCTGCGCTACATCTGGGCCTACAACCAGCGAACGGCGCCCCTTGAAGGGATAGTCGGGAACCTCGACTCCGAGATATTCACGCATGAAGAGGCGGAAATGCTCACTGCGATTAAGCGACGCGTGATCGAGGAGAATATCGAGATACGCGAGCAGATGTGGCTCGACAGGCCGAGCGGCAGGATATTCCTCGATGTCTCCTTTGCCCCCATCCACGATGAGGCTGGCCAAGTGACTGGAGTCGGCATCGCCACCGTTGACCTCACACCGATAAAGCTTGCCGATGTGGCATTCAGGGAGAGTGAGGACAGGCTCCAGATGGCCTTGAGTGCAGCGCAGGCAGGGGTGTGGTCGTGGAATATCCAAACGGGAGAGATTGTCTGGTCACCGGAAAACTATAGCCTCTATGGTCTGGACTCGGATCATGGTCTGCCTGTTTACTCGGATTGGGAGCAGTGTGTACACCCCGATGACCTTGGCCCCACCAACCAGGCGATCCGGGACGCAGTCGAGCGCCGCACGCCCGAGTACCATTCGGAGTTTCGAGTCATCCACCCGAAGCTCGGAGTGCGTTGGATACTCGGTGTGGGCCGTGTTGAGTTTGCACCGGATGGAACCCCGTTTCGTATGTTTGGGATCAACCTCGATATCACCGAGCGAAAACAGGCGGAACTGGCACTCAATGAGAGTGAGGAGAAGTACCGGAGGCTCTTTCATTCCAGTCCGGATTCGGTCATCCTGGCATCCTTTGAAGAGGGGCACTATCTCGAAGTCAATGATTCTTTCTGCCGCCTGATCGGCTACACCAAAGAGGAGATTGTCGGTAAGACCGCGCTTGAGCTTGGCATTTGGGCTGACCTGGAACAGCGCATGGCTATCCGGGATATTCTCTCCCGGACAGGCAGGATAAGTGACTTCCCGTGCCGCCTTAGAGCCAAGCCCGGCGACATCAAAGACGTACTCCTATCTGTTGAGAACATCGAGGTTCATGGCCAGGTGTGCATGCTCAGTGTGGTCCAGGATGTCACCGAGCGAAAGCGGGCCGAGGAAGCCCTGAGCATAGCCAAAGAGACCCTGGAGAGTACCCTCGGCAGTATTACCGACGGCTACTATGCGCTCGATTCCGAGTGGCGTTTCGTTGCAGCCAATCCTGTTGCTGAAAAACACTTTGGCAGGTCTGCGAGTCAATTGCTCGGTCAAAACATCTGGGAGATGACCGAAATACCCCGGGACGCCGTAGTTTACCAGCAATTCCATGAGGCTGTGAGCAAGCAACTGCCCGTCCACTTCGAAGCCCAGTCCCGCCTTCGTTCGGGATTCTGGGCTGAGATGCACCTGTATCCAAGGGACGGTCACCTCGATGTGTACTTCTCGGACATATCGGAGCGCAAGCGCATGGAGGAGGAGTTGCAGCGCAGCGAGGCTGTCTATCGCTCCATCGCTACGAACTTTCCCGGTGGAGCTGTCTACGTATTCGACCGTAATCTGCAGTTCCTTGTAGCTGACGGCACGGCGCTGGATGCCATCGGATGGAACAGGACCAAGCTGGAAGGACTGAGCGTTAGAGACCTTGATGAGGAAACAAGGGAAATAATCGAGCCGCGCTACCGCCAGGTTCTATCAGGAGAGACGCTGCGGTTCGAGACAGACTACCGCGGACGCGCCTTGCTTTCTGACTACGTGCCGATAAGAGACGAGAGCGGCGAAGTGATCATGGGTCTGGTGGTATCAACAGATATATCCGAACGAAAGCAAATGGAAGAAGAGCTTCGCAAATCCCGTGACGAGCTCGACCTGCGGGTTCAGGAGCGAACAGCAGAGCTTCAGGTATCCAATAAAGCACTCATGGAGTATGCGGCAAAGCTCGAAAGACTCAACGAGGAGCTCCAGGATTTCGCATTCGTTGCCGCACACGATCTGCAGGAGCCTCTAAGAAAGATCCAAACCTTCTGCGATATGGCGATCAAGAGGTGCGAACCGGCTCTGGACAATACCGGGAAGGAGTATCTGGACAAGGTGGTCAAGTCGGCAAGCCGTATGCGGGAGCTCCTGCATGACCTGCTGCAGTTTTCCAGGGTGGCCGAGAAGCCGGGGCCATTCAAAGAAGTCGATCTTGGAAAGATTGTCGGGGAAGCGGCCGAGCTCTTTGAAGAAGACCTCAGCCGATCGGGCGGCGTAATTGAAGTCGAGGAGATCCCCGCCATCGAAGCCGATGAACCTCAAATGATGCGCCTATTTCAGAATCTCATGGGCAATGCCCTGAAATACCGCAGGGAGGAGGCCCCTCAAATCAAGATCTACGCAAAGCGCAACGGGGAGCGGTGCGAGATCATTGTGGAGGATAACGGCATCGGGTTCGATCAGCAATATGCCGAACGCATTTTCAAGCCCTTTCAGAGGCTGCATCGCGGCAACGAGTATCAGGGAGCAGGTATGGGGCTGGCCATCTGCCGCAAGATCGTCGAGTGGCACGGGGGAAGTATCAGAGCGGAAAGTGAGCCAGGGAAGGGTTCAAGATTCATAGTGGTGCTTCCCGTCAAGCACAATCGGAGAGAAGGGATAGAATGATCTCCAAGGCTCGATGGACAGTTCTCATGGCTGACGACGATGAGGAAGACTGTGTTCTCGCAATGGAAGCGTTTAGAGCGAGTGGAGCGGAAGTCTTCTTTTCCCGGGTCGGGGATGGAGTGGAGCTCATGGACTACCTCTGGGAACACTCCCGATCTGACGCGAAGAAACTGCCGGACTTGATTCTGCTCGATCAAAACATGCCGCTGAAAGACGGGCGCGAGGCTCTGCTCGAAATACGATCCAATCCGACCCTCCGGGAAATCCCAATTGTGATTCTAACAACATCCCGGGAGCAAAGCGATATGGCCTCCAGCTTGGCAGCCGGAGCAGACTCGTTCATCACGAAACCAGCGACTTTCGAGGAGTGGATCGAGATCATGGGGTCTCTGGCAGAGAAGTGGCTTGTTCCATAGAGCCGTACATGGAAGAAGATACTGTCTGTTGGCAACTTATGGCCACTTGCGGCCTGAGCCGAACTCCAGACCGCAAGGGATTCCTTCAATCGAGGGAGAAAAGATGATCAAGGAGTGCTAGTGGGCCGTCAAGATCGTTTATTCCGGTTGGAGCAGGCCTCCTCTCGCTGAGGGAGAGGGAAGAACCGCAACCTGAACATTCAAAGTTGACGGCCCACTAGGCCAACAAGAACTATGTGGGCAAATTCCCTGAATATACTTGAGGTGCTACAAGGCATACAGGAATTGGATTAATCGTTCTTTTCGATGGGTTTTAACTCGCCGTTCTTTACGCCAAATCTCAGAGCGTCTTTTATCGAAGGAAGAAGGAGATCGACGGTCTTCCGCATTCTAGCGGACATGCGGTCCTGGTACTCTACGACATAGGTCTTATCTCCGATTTTGAGCTCGAAGAGATCCCCGAATTTGTGGCCTCTGGCGAGGTCTTTGGAGAGGGCTATGATCCCCCAGTAGTGATTCTTCTTGATCTGGAGGCCCGATGCCGTGACATTGGGGGTGGAATCGGTGCACCGCTGATCATTCGTGTAAGCGGTGACCTTCACTTGAAGGGCTATTGCAGGATAGATTGCCAAAACCAACACACAACACATGGACAGGATTTTAAGAGCTTTGCGCATGGCGCACCTGTCTTTCTACGAGCTTGCCCGCTCGTTCTTTGAAAAGAATCCTCCTTGGGCTACCCGAGCCCTTGTCGGTTTCTGGTTTCCCCCGGACAACCGGGTCCGGAGACGCTCTTGTTGAACTCTTGTATTCGCGCTATAGTGCAGCACAAACATGCAGGAGGTTTTGCGGATGGAACACGGTCAGGAAGTGAAGGTCGTAGGAGCGAGCGGTCAGATTTCCCTGGGGAAAAAATACGCCGGGCAAAGGGTACTCATAGAGCAGGTCGAGGAAGGCGTTTGGCTCATCAAGGTTGCCAAAGTCATACCGGAAAACGAGGCATGGATGCACACCGAGCCCGGAAAGAGCAAAATAGACCGGGCTATTGCCTGGGCCGAGAAGAATCCTCCCGAAGAAACCGACCTGGAGAAGCTGAGTGGCCGAATCTCTTAGCGTGCTGCTCGATCTCAACAATTCTGTCTTTCAATATGACCTTTTTCGCCTTGAGAAGGAGGAAGCCCTGCGGGTTCTCGCAACCCTTCGAAGCGTGAGGAAACTCACCTGGCCTGAAGTCTACAGCGACAAGGCGCTTCACTGGGAACTCGTTCAGTCGAGAAAGGGACCTCATGGAGCCTGCCTCTACACCGTCCGCGTTAGCGGAAAGCTTCCCGCCTCGTTTGCAGGGAAGGTCAGTTAATGCGCTTTCTCTCGCTTCACCCAGGCCATGACTCGGCCTATCAGTAGACGAGGTCGATCTTGATCTTTTTGTTGCTGATGGCGCCAAGCGCGCACCCTCTAAGCTCAACGCCGCATGGGTATTGACCTAGGAGCATTACTGGGCTACAATGTAGCTCAAGGAGAATGAATCATGGCTACTCAAAATTCGGTTGTGCGTGCACGAATTGACGGGAAGATCAAGGAAGAAGCTGAGGCTGTACTTGCCTCCATGGGGCTTACCGTTTCCGATGCCTTCCGAATGATGATGATGCGTATTGCAAAGGAAAAAGAGCTGCCCTTTACACCGCTCATCCCCAACAAGGAAACCATTGAGACGATAAAGGCCGCACGGCGCGGTGAACTGACCGAAGTGGGTTCCATCGATAATCTGTTTGCGGAACTCAATGCGGACGATTAGACAAACCACACGCTTCAAGCGTGATTACAAGAGGGTAAAATCAGGGCGGCACGGAAAAACCCTTGATGCCGCCCTGAGAGAAGTTCTTGAGCTTCTCGTCATAGACAGTTCCCTGCCCCATCATCACTTTGACCATCCCTTGTCAGGAGAATGGGCCGATCACCGCGACTGTCATATCAAACCCGATCTCATATTGATCTACCGAAAGCCCGATCCAGATCACCTTGATTTGGTGCGCATCGGATCACATAGTGAACTTGGCTTGTGAATAGCCCTCTCAATAGATGAGATCGATCTTGATCTTCTTGTTCGAAATGGTTCCGAGGCCGCACCCTTTGAGCTCGATCATGGCCGCGCCCTGCGGCATCGGGGGGAGCTTGTGATCTGCCGCATAAGACTCGTCCCATTTGAGGGAGTGACCGGTAGTGCAAAAGTGAGCGATCCCCTCGGTCATGAGGTTGCGCTTGCGGTCGATGTAGTAGGCGGTGTCGTAGAGGGCCTGATAGCTGTGGCTGTGGCCTTCGAGGTAGAGGTCAGCGCCAGGGACGATCAGGGCGAGCTTCTCGAGGCTCGTTGCCTTCCCTCCTCTTCCTTTGGCGCTCCCCGTCCCGTGATGTATGGCGACAAAGTAGCTCGTGCGGTTGCAGGTGATGTTCAAGATCCCGAGAGATCCCAGAAACGGCGCCTTGAGGCAATCGCAGAGAATGGCATCAAGGCTCATGCCGACCTCCCTGTCAAAGCGGGCGTGATGGTTTGACTTCACGATCCCGAGGCATTTCTTGGCTATGATTGATAGCTCCTGCACGAGGACTGCCTTCTCGTCCTCTAAGTTCATGCTGCCATAGACGTTTGACTTGCTGCTCTTGAGAGCCACGTTGAGAAGGTCGCCGGTCGAGACCCAGTAGCCGATGGGGTCTTTCTCGATAATCCCGATGATCTTGCGAAAGAGTTGATCGTTGCAGGCGTTGTCGCCCCGATGAATGTCTCCAAGGTTATAGAGATTGATGCTGTCTGCGAAAGTATACTGAGTTATCTTCAAGGTGGTGCCCTCTGCTTTTGTAAAGAAAAGGGCCAGTCTTTGGCCGGCCCCTAGGAAGAGACTTAGTCGAGAGCTTTCATGGCAGCGCCTACGGCCCTCGAAGCGCCCTGCTTTACGACCGCCAGAGCAAGCTCGATTGCGATATTTACGGCATGCTGCGTGACCTCTTTTCCCTGCTCTTTAGCGATAGCCTCGATGCGATCGCGCGCGAGCTGCCGCTTGTCGGCATTCCCCATGATGAGATCGCCCTGGAGCTCTTCGACGACTTGGGTGGCGATGGGCGCTATGTCGCTTGCGATCTGCCCGACTGCAGTCTTTGCCGCAGTCTTGAATACCGTTGTGAAGATCCCCTTAAGGCCCGAGAAAAAGCTTCCGAAGTTCATGATGCTGCTCCTTCTAAACAACGAAGAGTTGTGTGAGCGGGTGCCCTATGCGCCCGGATATTCCTTTGCGAAGGCTAATACGTTATCTACATAGCTTTGATTCTTGAACGAGCCGTCCGTGAGGTAGCTGGGGCTCCCTGAGTTGTAGGCGGCAATCCCGGCATTCAAGCCGTACTTCTTGATCTTGTTCGATAGATGCCGACAGCCGTATTCAAGCTGCAAGTCTATGTCGGCATAGACAGCCGTAAGCCAGCCTTTGTAGCCAAGCTCGCGAAAGACCCCGCCCATGACCTGCATGAGCCCATGCGACATCTTCTGGAGCGTGCGCTCGGTATCGAGCGAGCAAATCCTTGGTTTGACAACAGAGGGCTCATAGACCCACCTGTACTCGGACTCATATCTTGAGGCGTTTGGATCTAAGCCCGACTCCTTCTTGCAGACGCCATAAACTATGGCCGGATCGAGCCCGAACTTTGCCGCCTTCTCCCGTATGCGCTCGATAAGCGACATGGGGGGCTTCATGCCCGATAGCGCCTCGTCTACCCTCTCTTTTACGTACTGCTCGACCATAGCCATGATGTGCTTAGTCTCAATCATTGCTGCATTGCCTCCATTGCTTGCATCTGAAGCATCATGAGGGCGCCCAGGCTCACCTGCGGGTCCAGGGCGTCGAACTGTGCGTAGTCCCATTCGACTCCCGCCCAGTTTTCAATCGTCAGGATCTCTTGTTTTTTCTGGTAGTAGTAGCCCAAGACAAGCCTCGTCCAATCCCAGAAAGTCGTGATCTGGTCTTTGACCACTTGGGACATGCGTGCGTCCTGCATGAGTGCAAGGAAGCTCGCCTGCGTGCCCTGGTCGTACCGGGCATAGATGTACTCGCCCACTTCCCGATTGAGCCTTGCGACCTGAACGTCTTTTTCGACCCACTGGAAAGGAGTGTGCGGCACGATCTCAACGCCATCTTCCGTCGTGTTGAAAGCGCCGTCCGCTATCCACCGGAGCCACGCCTGGTAGAGCGATTCGCCCTCTATCTGTGTCACGCTCGCCCGCTTGTATTCTTTGCGCAAGATGTCGCACATGACCTCTTCCATGCGCGAATCGAGGTGCGCCTGGAGCTCGGCCCCAGCGAGCACGGGCGTCTCTATCTCCCACTTTCGCGTGACGCCCTGATCGTCTTCCATGACGAATGACGTCTGCTGGGCGAGCCCGTCCGGATTTACCTCCGCCCCTGTTGCGTAGATCCTCACGAGTCCCTCCCTATCGCGCAACGACAACGATTCTCGCCGTGAAAGATGCTCCCTGCTTTTCGAGCTCCACATCGAGCACGCAGTTGAATCTCTGCTGGGCCTCGTGGATGGCCTTCTGGAACGCCTCGGCCCTTTTCAATCGATCCTCCTCTATGAGCTTGTAGGCGGCCTCCATATCGGGGCTCTGGCTGTTGGCTACAGGTGGCAAAATGTCAGGTCTTACTTCCATGAGCTGTCCTCTTTCTAAAAAGAAACGGCGCGGGTTTTAGGCCCGCGCCGGTTGATGTTACTCGCCATAGAAGAGCGTCACTCTAACGCTCTTTGCCGCCCCCCTGCGGTTATGCACGCGAATGAACGTACCGGCGTCATAGACGCAGAGGTTGGTGTCGGTGTTGGTAAAGGCGACGTTTGCGGTCTTTACCGTCATGTTCGTTATGCTCGCTGTAGACGAGAAGGTGAACATGGCGTACCCCTCGTCGTCTCCGAAGGTGAGAACCCCCCACCCTCCCAGTCCTGGCGGAGGCAGGTCGATATAGGCCTCATCGGCGAGCGACACTGAGACAGTGACAAGGTTCGAGGGGCCGCTCAATGTGTCGAAATTGAGGCTGCCGTCCGCTATGCGCCTTGAACTTGAAACGATGCCTATGCTCGCCTTGTCTGTCGCCAACGTCTCATCGTGAGTTATCGCAATAAACGGGAAATAGGCGTTCAGTGTTTTCGCACCGAGCGTGACCCTGGAATAGCGGCCCGTCCCAGAGACCGAATAGATTCCGACATAGCTGTCCGCGCCGCCCTGCGATTCAAGCGTGAGCCTGCACCCGAGCGTGCTCGAATACCGCCCGTAGATCACGGCGATGTCCGTTGCGCCGTTGATGAAGTTTACAGCCGAAGACGTGCTGTAGAAGTCGTCTACCGTGGTGATCTCAATGCCGTTGCTGCTAAGGCACACTCTGCCTCCGCCCGCATACGCCTTGCCGTCCGAGCCCGCGATGTAGAACTGCTTGGTCGTGGAGTTGGACTTGCCAACTATTTCGGCGGTCGTGATCTCGATCCTGGGATATGCGCTAGAGCTGTAGAAAGCGCCGCCTGTGAGAAGCGTCACGGTATTGGCAAGGGAGTTTCCGAGCAAGCCCGTTGGTCCCTGCGGCCCCGGTGCGCCCTGAGAGCCGGGGTTTCCGGTAGGTCCCGGTATCCCCTGCGGGCCTACTGCCCCGGTAGGTCCGGCTTGTCCTTGAGCGCCATTAGGGCCAGTAGGGCCTCTTGCCCCAGCCGCTCCAGTTGTGCCAGCCGGTCCTTGCGGCCCGACGTTTCCGGTCGGCCCCATCGGCCCCTGCGGCCCGACGTTCCCCTCTGGTCCTTGAGGTCCGACGTTCCCTGTAGGCCCCATTGGACCTTGCGCTCCCACTGGCCCGGTAGGCCCTGCGGCTCCGACGGCTCCGGTTGGACCCGTGGCTCCCTTGGCTCCAACTGGCCCGGTAGCGCCAGCGGCGCCGACAGCCCCCGTGGGTCCTATCGCTCCTTGAGCGCCGACTGGCCCTGTCTGCCCCTGAAGTCCCTGTGCTCCGTCAGGCCCCGTGATGCCCTGGTTGCCTTGCGCTCCTTGAAGCCCGGTTACGCCTCGCGCCCCTGTTAAGCCCTGGAGCCCTGTCCTGCCCTGAAGGCCGGTTGCGCCAACGGCCCCGGTGATGCCCTGAATGCCCTGGAGCCCATCTGCGCCCGTGATGCCCTGATTTCCCTGTGCGCCTTGAGGGCCTGTCGGCCCCTGCGGCCCTGTTTCTCCTATCGGTCCGGGCTCGCCTATGCTGTTAAGATTCCAATCGGCATATGTTCCGCTTCCGCCCGTGGCAATGACGTCAAGCGCAAGGGTTGCGTTGCCGGTCGTTCCGCCCAAATCTTCGGGCGCAACGCTATAGCTCGTAACAATGCCGCCTTCTTCGATCTGAAGGTTGGCGACGTAGATGTAGGCGTCGGTTCCGTTTACGCTCGTTGCATTGTTATCGAATCGCAGATAGGCGTCGTAAACCGTCGCTGGCGTCGTGAACGTATGCGAGTGCTGCGTCCAGGTATCGGTCGGAGTCTTCATGCCCGACCCATAGATAAGGTCGTAGTCGCTTACTGCGCCTGTCGTTCTTGCAAGGCAAAAGATTTCCGCCGTCGTATAATTCCCAGACCCCTTGAGCAAATAAGAAACCGTGTAAGTGGTGTCGGGTTTCAGGACAAAGCGGATACCATTATTTCTCCGATAAACCTGGGCCGTCGTGTTGTTGTGAAGCCTGAAGGCGAGAACGCCATCTGAGATTCCAAGCCATATGCTGCCGCTGCCCGCCCAACTACTTGTCGGCCCCTGCGTGTCTTGGCAGAGGTTGCGGCCACTACTAAAGCCGTCTACATAGCCTTCCATGTAGTTTAGCGGGTTTGCGCCCGAAGTCGCCCTTGCCCTGCACCCTGGAGAGTAAGCAAGATCCCTTTCATTTATGGCAAAGACCTTCGCGCCGTTTCCGATAGTGAGCGAAGTTGGCGAATATGCTTTATAGCCAAGTCCGGGTAAACCTGCTTGTCCTTGAACGCCAGTAGGACCCATTGAGCCCTGAACGCCTTGAACGCCGGTTGCGCCTTGATTCCCTTGCTCGCCCTGAGCCCCGGTAGTTCCTTGAAGACCTTGAACGCCTTGAGCCCCTGTTGTGCCGCGAATTCCTGTCGCACCCTGTTCGCCCTCAATGCCTTGAACGCCTTGAACTCCCGTAATGCCTTGAGGCCCTTGCGCTCCTTGCGCTCCCGTGATGCCCTGAAGCCCCTGGACGCCTTGGGCGCCGGTTATGCCGCGAAGACCCGTGAGTCCTTGAGATCCGGTATTTCCCTGAAGACCCTGAACGCCTTGAGGACCTGTCGGCCCTTGCGGCCCGGTATCGCCTTCGGGTCCGGTGATGCCTTGAACGCCCTGCACCCCCGTTATGCCGCGAAGACCCGTGGCTCCCTGAGATCCCGTCAATCCTTGTGGCCCTTGAACTCCCTGGGCTCCGGTCGGCCCCTGCGGCCCGGTATCGCCTTCGGGTCCCGTGATGCCTTGAACGCCCTGAATGCCGGTTCGACCTTGAGGGCCGGTTGCGCCTATGACCCCTGTGTTGCCTTGAAGGCCTTGAAGGCCCTGGGCTCCCGTAATTCCCTGTTCGCCTTGCGCCCCTTGAAGGCCCGTCGCGCCTTGAGGCCCCTGAACGCCAGGCTCGCCTATCTGCGTGATGTTCCAGTTGCTTACAGATCCAGATCCGCTGTAAGCATCCGCGTCGATAGAAAGAAGGCAATCGTAAGCATAGAGGTTCGGGTAGTCGATCAGCGTCTCGATTGCGACCTCGTTGCCGTCGCATATCTCCATGCGCGGATCGAAGATCCACTGCCTGACGGTCGTATCAGTCGTTGACCAGAGCCTTACGCGCATGCCGCCCGTGGCCGAGCCAGCCGAATACCAGTTGAGACTGTAGGCTGCGTCAGCTATCTTGACGCCGGTCGAGCAATTCCAGATCCCGCCCTTTTTGACGTTTCCCGTTGATCCGGTCGGGTAGACGTAGCCCACCATGAGCAGCCAGACATCGAAGTCCGCGATTGCGTAGGCGCTTATGAGGTACGGGTTCGAGTTGTACGCATCGGTGTTCATAACGGCGACAGGGTCGGTGGCCCTCGGTCCCATGTACGTCGTTCCGCCCGTCTTGTTCTTTTTTACGAAGCACGAAAACCGATAGGTCGTCGTCTTGTCGATAACGAAGCTGCCATAGTTGAAGCCGCCCTCGCCTCCGCCACTGCCGCCGTTCGGCCTGCATTCCCAAAGCGCGATGCCCGTGTTGCCGTAGGGGTCAGCGCCCGCCACGATTCCCCACTCGTCTGTCGAGCCATCGAGCGTAAAACCCGAGGGAGGCGTAGCGCCGGTCGTGCCGACGACCCAAACAGAGGAATTTACCAAGTTGCTTGTCGGCGGGCCGTAGCCAATGATCTTTCCCTCCATGAACTTAGAGGGATTGAGGGCGTCTGTGGCGCGAGCACGCTGCCCTGCAACAAAGGCGAGACCTGTTGGCGTGATGAAGCTCCTTCCGCCCAAACCGATTGCATGCGTCGTCGTAGATGTCGTGCGATAGCCAGCCCCCTGAACGCCCTGAATGCCCGTGGGGCCTTGAGAGCCAGCGGCTCCGGTCGGCCCCTGCGGCCCGATCACGCCTTGCGCTCCCGTAACGCCTCGAAGACCCGTTGCGCCAGCCTGTCCCGTTGCGCCCTGCGGCCCCTGATCGCCCTCGGGTCCGGTAATTCCTTGAGGTCCCTGGACTCCGGTGTTGCCTTGATTCCCCTGAACCCCCTGTACTCCCGTGATCCCTCGAAGGCCGGTTGCCCCGATGGCTCCCGTAGAACCTTGAGCCCCCTGAATGCCTTGCGGGCCGTCAATTCCGGTCGCACCCTGAACTCCGGTCGGCCCTTGCGTTCCCTGAACCCCTTGTGCGCCTGTGCGACCTTGAGGGCCGGTGGCACCAATGGCTCCAGTAGAGCCTTGAGGCCCCTGAACGCCTTGTGCTCCGGTCAAGCCCTGGATTCCGATAGCGCCTACAGGGCCGGTATTGCCCTGATTTCCTTGAACGCCTTGAGGCCCCGTGATTCCGGTAGCGCCCATCACGCCCGTCGGCCCTTGGCTTCCTTGAACCCCTTGAGATCCGGTAGTTCCCTGAAGTCCCGTGGCGCCTTTAAGGCCAGTAGCGCCTTGTTCGCCTTGAACCCCTTGAATTCCCTGAACCCCGGTAATGCCTTGATTACCCTGGATACCCTGGACGCCTGTCTGCCCCTGAACGCCCTGTATGCCCTGAAGCCCCGTCCTGCCTTGAAGACCTGTTGAGCCGATAGCGCCAATAGAGCCCTGCGGCCCCATGACCCCTTGAACGCCGGTAACGCCAGCCGGTCCTTGAGCTCCCTGCGGGCCTGTCTGCCCCATCACTCCCTGGACGCCCTGGCTTCCTTGCTCGCCCTGCGGGCCGGTTGGTCCGACAATGCCGGTCGGCCCCTGCGGCCCGATGACTCCCTGAACGCCGGTAACTCCTCTTGGCCCGGTCGCGCCAGCGCTTCCCGTAGGCCCCATGACGCCCTGAACGCCTTGCGTTCCCGTAGGCCCCCGTGGCCCGGTAGAGCCGACAGGCCCCTGCACGCCCTGGTCTCCCTGCATTCCTGTCGGACCGCGAAGACCAGTTGCCCCGGCCGGTCCGACCGATCCCTGCGGCCCCTGAACTCCTGCTGTTCCGGTGATGCCAGCCGGTCCTGTCGGTCCAGCCGGTCCTTGAGAGCCTTGAGGGCCTACAGTTCCTGTGATGCCTCTAGGCCCGGTAGGTCCCGCCTCCCCCTGTGGGCCTTGATCGCCCATCATTCCCGTGATGCCCCTCGGCCCGGTAGGTCCCGCCTCTCCTTGAAGCCCCTGCGGCCCCTGCATTCCTATCGTTCCCGTGATCCCCATTGGTCCGGTAGGTCCGGCGGGACCCTGCACCCCTTGCGGTCCCGGAACGCCTTGAGGGCCGATGGCGCCTTGAGGCCCCTGCGGCCCGGTAGGCCCGGCGATCTCGTCAACGACGCGCCGCTTTCTTAAAACCCCCTCTTGATCTACGAACAGCCTCGGCACTTTCCGTTTCTCCTCTTTTGGAAAAGAAAAGGCCCGGCCATCCAGGGAATCTGGACAACCGGGCCTCTCAAAGCCGGTAGATGGGTTGTTATATTTACGCGCGGCCTACAAGGCGTTCACCGCCCCGAGCCACATATCAGCTATATCCCGCCAGTGATGCTCGCCCTCCATAGCATGGCGCCTGCACTTATCTGACATTTCCCTCAAACGGTCTGACGATTCCAAGACGCTTAGCGCCGCCTGGGTGAAGCGATCGGCGTACTCGCTGCTCAAGGGGTCGCCCTCGATGAGCACGTTGCACTCTCTTTTCAAGGTCGTTGGCATGGCGCCCATATCCGATGTCACCATGGGAACGCCCGCAGCCTGCGTCTCAAGCGCCGTTATGCAGAACGTCTCGAAGAAGTTATTGGGGTATAGGCAAAGGCTCGCGCTCATCATCTCTTTTGCAAGATCAGCCTTCTTCAAGCGTCCCTTGAAGTTGACGCCGCCAGCCTGCTCGGCCATGGAAAGATAGGCGTCTCTTCTCGCGCGCACAGAGTCGATCCAGGCCGGATCGCCACCGCCCCATGTCTTTAAGCCTTCCCAGCCGTAGTAGACGTCTAAATAGGCGTCGGGGTTGGCCTCCCGGATGCGCGGCCAAAGCTTTAAGAGCATCTCGAGGCCTCGGTCGGGGTTGCTCGAGTAGATGATCTTGTTGGGATCTCGATGGCGCTCGCCCTCGAAGAATTCTTTCCGGATGCCAAGCGGGATGACCCGCATCTTGCGTATGTCGATGAGCCGGCCAAAGTTTTCCGCCGTGTAGCCCTTATGCCAGGAAGACGAGCAGACGATCATGTCCGCTGCCGCCCACATGCCGGAGTCGCCTGGGGGCGCGAAGTAGGCGTCCTGAAGCCAGATCACTTTCTTTGTGTCACTCCCAAACATCGAGAACGCCTCGAACCAGCGTGAGACGACCAGGACGTCGGGCTTGAGAGAAGCGTAATCAATCATCTTTTGATACGGGATGAAGTAGACGCCCTCGTGCTTGTGCTCGCGCTCGCAGTGACAAAAGAGGAAGACCTGCTGCCCTTTTGCCGCAAGTTCTTTTGCAAGCTCAAGATAGGTCGTCTCGACCCCTCCAACACCCACATCGTCTATCATGCCGCCGTAGACGGGTTCGGGCGTTGCGCCGAGAGCCAGGAACCAAGTCTTTTGAACAGCCCGCCTGTACCAGTAGATATCGCCCTGAAGCCTTGCATCGCAGTAGCCCCTGGAGGCGTTCGCCCTTTCCGCCCAGTGAAGCGCCTCGTTATGACGTCCGAGCTTATGGAGCGAGAAGGCGAGTAGATCGGCCGGGATCGTCCCGTACTGCGTCGGGTCGAGAAAGAGAATGACGTCTTTTGGGATCTCGCAACTCACAGCTGCAAGAAAGCAATATGAGGCTTCCTCCCACTCCTGCAGGTCGTAGTGAATCCTCCCCATGAGGACGAAAGCTTCTGCTCTGCGCTCATCTATCAAAATGGCTTCAGAGCACCAGGAGACGGCCTTCCCGTACTCGCCCAAAGACTTGTAGATGGCCGCAATGTCATATGCAGCCTGCCAGCGCTCGTCTTTGAAATAATTGGGCTCGATTGCGAGATAGCTCTTGTAGGCCTCGATAGCTTTGAGGGGATAGTTCATGTCCTTGAGCGTTCGGGCGAGATAGAACCGCGCCCTGGCGTCATTGGGGTCTTTCTCTATCGCCGCTTCAAGCCACGCGACATAGGCCGGGAGCTTGGCCGCGATCTCATCACCCTTGGTCGTCTTCGTATGCTCGTGCGCAACCCGGATAGAGCTGTCCCAAATGACCTCTCCGGGGCCGCAGACATATTCGTGAACGTGCGGACCATCGAACTTCCAGCCGAGGTCGCGGCGCCACATGCGGTGCCGGTAATAGGCGTTCGTGATGACTTTAGGGGCGTTCAGCCCCTCTACTATGTGGCATGAGAGAGCGTCTATGCCCTGCTCGGCGTAAGCCTTGAGCCGATCCAGGCCCTCGCACACCCGCTCGTCTGCGTCCATAAACAAGATATAGTCGCCGGTTGCAAGCGCTATGGCCTTGTTCTTCGTATCAACATAGTTCTCAAAGGGCGTCTCGAAGACCTGGCCGTATTTGGCTATGATCTCTTTTGTGCGGTCGGTCGAACCCGTATCGACAATCACGAACTCATCGACGATGGCCTTTACCGACTCAAGGCAGCGATCGAGGATCTCCTCTTCATTTTTTACGATCATGACCAAAGATATCGAAGCCATTCGTTAAACCCTCCTTGCATGGACAAAGACAGAAGGCCCGGGGAAGCCGTTCGCGTCGTAGTTGTAGCTATCTATGATATCGAAGCCGAGAGCGGGGAGAAGCTCGTTTAGCCTGGGGAGACTCAAGCCTCCCGTGTGGCACATGGGATAGACGATCTCGCAGTCTTCCGGGACCTCCCATGGGTATTTGCCCTCTTCGCACTGAGAGCCGTACAGGACATAGATGAGCCAGTTCCAGCGCTTCTCCTCTGGAACGAGAGCGAAAGCGCGGCATACAAGCTCAAGATCGGGCATGCCTAGGTCGAGCTCTCCTCCGGGCTTCAATACCCTCGCCCACTCTTTGAGCGTAAGCTCTATGTGGCGATATGGAATGTGCTCAAGGGCGTGGTGACATATGATCTCGTCAATAGATCCGGTATCAAATGGGAGCCGCGTTATATCGACCTTCATGTCTGCCCTGTCGTCGCAGTCGCAGTTTATGAAGCCGGGAAGTTTTATCCCGCCGCTCCCTAAATGCAGCTTCACTTTCCCCGGCTCATCCCGCCACCAGCGGGAGCGCTGGAATTCGACAAGCTTTGCCGTGTTGGCGCGAAGGCTCGGCATGTCTATCGAGACAAACCCTGGGCGGATATCGAAGTCGTGCGTGGGCCATGGCCCGAGCACATGATAGTAGCCGTGGCAAGAGTCGAAGTAGAACTGGCCCCACTTCTCCATGAGGTAGCGGTTCGTCGGCTCTATAACCTCCTCTTTGATCCAGCTCCCGGGCTTGTAGGTGTGATAGACGTAAGTTGGGGCCATGCCGATTTTAAAGCCATCGGCCCTGATCGCAACCGAGTAGCTCGTATCGATCGAAGTGTTTGGGTCGGGCAGATCGAGATCCGCCCCGATGTGCCCGACCATGTGCGAATCGACAAGCTGGAAATAACCCGGCATCCACGGGATCTCGCGCTCTTGAAGCTCTTCGGGCTGCACCCGATAGAGCGTGTCGAAGATCGAGTAGCAGCCGACCATGGCGTATCTTCCCCGCATCATCGTCTTAAGCGCCACTTTGAGCGTATCGCTTGATACGAACTCGATGTCGTCGTCCAGGAAGAGCCAGTAGCGCTTGCCCGTCTCCTTGAATTTCCTGCTAAGCTCCTCAAAATTGCGATTGATCGGAAGGTCGGCTATCTGCACGATAAAAGGCACATGCGGCAGATGCTTTTTGACCGAATTGAGGAGCCCCGGCAGATAGTCGGTCCGGTGCGTGAACGTGCCCATTACAAGGTCGTTTTCCAGTATCATGAATTGTCAGCCTTTCTTTGGCTTGAGCCTAAAGCGCTTGCTAGAAGCGCCAAGGGGATGGGTCGGTGCAGACAAGGAACTTGTAAATCTCGGCGCCGTATCCATGCGCGTCGTTCTTTACCGTTAGCCGCACCTGATAAGAGGTTCCGGGATAGGGAATGGCGATTGTCGCCTCCAGGTTGTTTACGCCAGCTTGTGTGTCTAAAAACGTGAGCCAGTGCGAGCCGCCATCGAAGGTCGCCTCAAGCTTCACAAAGCCAAAGCCTCCGTTTGTCGAGTCCTTATACGAGCAGAAAGCGACGCCATACCTGCACGGGGCGTCCTTTAGGCTATAGGCGCCCGTAGCCGGTACGCCCGAGCCGTTTGCAAGCAAGAGCCTGTTAGACGTGTTGCCAACGACCGGGTAAGAGCCGCCCGTGCGATCGACAAGAGTTAGTCCCGCGCATTCGTTTGCAAACCAACTCTTCGAGGTGTCTTCGAGAACGTCCAGGCCCGTCCAGTTGCCGTTGCCCGTCTCGACCACGTTGATGTTCGCGTAGACTTTAGATAGGAAGCAAAGCGCCCTGTTCGCCGTGGCATCGCCTCCGTTCGTCAAGCTCCAATCTTCAACCGACGCCTTGTAGGTCGATGTATCGGGACTAAGACGCTTTGTCTCGTCTTCGAGCGTATCGAAGACCGCGAGCTGCGCCCATGAGATATATTGAAAGTTCGCCCGCATAAGCTCGAACTCGAACTTGCTCTCAAGGTCTATTACGTTTCCAGAAAGATCCAGTAAATCCTGTCCGAGAGTAGCACCGGCCGTGGCGTTATCCTCCGGCCTCCCGTCGCCCGTAACCTTTGCCCAAATCGCCCTTGAGCCCGCCTCGACCGTCAGCCATTCGAGCAATTTGGCGCGCTTCGCGTAGAAATTGTTCCAGGTCGCGTCCCATCCCTGCCCGACGGTCGTCGAGGCTCTATTCACGGACGTCGAAGTTCCCATGTTGAGGAAGAGCTGGAGCGTCGTGTTGATGTAGGTGTCAAGGGCCGCGTAGGCTCCTGTGAAGTCCGTATACGCCGCATTTCCCGTCAACCCGAGCGCTGTGGCCTGCGCCCTGAGAGTGCCGCCCACGCCGCTTTCCGTAACGATCTTGTCCCACTGGGGCTTAAGAGACGCCTTCTCTTTCTTGGCGAGCTTGCCCTGGTCGTCTAAGGTCGTGATATCGGTCTGGAACTGCGTGATCTCTTCTGAGTAGTAGGTCGCGGCCCCGGTCGTTATGGCCTGGATGAGCGCCTGCCTTGCGTCGAAATACTGGGTCCAGGTGCTATCCCATGTCGGACGATCGACAGTCGTACTAGCGGTCATGTTCTCGAAAAGATGCAGCGTGCCCTCGATATAGCTGACGAGCTGCGCGTACTTCGCATCGAAGGTCGTGATCGTCGCGTGCCCGGCCCCAACCAGCGTTATCGCCTGGCTCGTGAGATAGCCGGTCCCGAGAGCGCCTTCGAGCTTGATCTCATCCCAGTCGGGCTTGAGGTTCACCTTCTCTTTCTTCGTGATCTTGTTCTGATTGTCCATCTCGAGGATGGCTTCTTGAGCGTCCGATATCTCCTGGCTGTAGTAGGTCGCGGCCGTGTGCGTGGTCGCCTTTAAAAGCTCCTGCCTCGCCGAGAAGTAGTCGCTCCAGAAAGAGTCCCACTCGCCCCTCGTTACATTGGTCGACGCCGTCATGTCCTCGAAGAGTCTGAGAGTCACGTTGATGTAGGTGAAAAGATCGGAATAAGCCGAGTTGAACGTCTCTATGATTCCGCTATCGACGCCCATCTCAATCGCTTGACTCGTGAGATATCCCGTCCCGAGAGCGCCTTCCGCTATGATGTCGAGCCACTGCGGATAGAGGTTGATCTTCTCTTTTTTCGTGATCTTGTTCGCGTTATCCATCTCGAGGATGGCGGTTTCTGAGCCCGTGATAGAGAGCGTGATCGCATCCGAGAGCTCGTCTTGCGTGATCTTGTCGCCCGTCGAGCTGATAACGCCCGACTCTGCGCCCACGCCAAACTCGTCGTAAGGAAGCACCTGGGCGTAGTAGACCGTTGCGCTGTTTTTGATCTTCTGCTTTATGACGCAGTGTTGCGTACCGGCAGACAACGTGGCCTTTAGCGTATTTGGCGGATTCGTCGTTCCGAAGTAGACCTCGTATTTCTTGAGGTCCGCGGGTTCGGCCCACTCCTCCCAGCTAAGCTCGAAGCCGCTCGTCTGTTTCGTTAGCGTCGGATAGAAGCCCGCCATGTCCGGAGTCGAGTTCGTCGCCGTGGCCGTTGCCGGGTTCTCCGAGAGTTTGTTGTTCTCGTCTTTAGCTTTTATCTCGACAACGAGCGTGCGCTGAGGAGGCAGCGAGTAGGCGGCCGAAGCCTTTCTGTTGTCCGTAAGAGAGAATTTGGAGTCGGTAAAGGGGTAATTGCCCTGTCCTCCCGTCTTGAGAACCTGGCCGCCCTGAGTCTTTATCGTTACGATGTAGTCTTTGATGCGCCACTCGGTCATGTCCTCGGGATGCACGGCCACGACCGGCTCCCAGTCGATCATGCATGTGGCGCCCTCGAAGACGGCGCTCACGCTCGGGACATCGGGAACGGGCACGTTTTTAAAGCCGTTGATCGCGATCGAATGATCGTAGGCGTGATCGGAATACTCGATGTCGTTTGTTAAGCCGTTTGTGAGGATCGGCTTCACGCACACAAAGTAGGTCATGTCCTGCTCGACGCCCCGGATGAGATAGGGCGACTCGTCGGCGTAGCCATCGAGCTGCCAGGAGTCTCCCACGAGGGGGCTCCCGGCCGATTCCCTCGTTACTCCGTCCCACTTTGCCCAAAGCACCGCGTAGCGATCTATCACGGCAGTCGTGTTCGTTGGAAGCGCAGGGGCTTTCCAGCTCGCAACCGCCTGGAGCTCGTAGGCGCTCCCCGTGAATTCCTTTTGCTCGACAAGCGAGACGTCGGTGACAAAAGGAACGAATACGTC